>NZ_LJYH01000021.1:0-792736 GCF_001440005.1 Mycobacteroides sp. H001 | reverse complement strand
GTTTCGTCTCGCACAAATTCGCCAAAACCTCGGTCTCGGCGGCTAGGCCGCTCTTGACGCAGCGCTCAGGGCTGCGCGAACTCGGTGGACGACCGCCAACGGTTGATTGATGAGCTGGTCCCGACTAACGCGCACCAACCGCCAGCCCATCGCAGCGATCGTCTCTTGCCGTTCGATATCGCGGCGATGCTGCACAGAATCGCCCCAGTGCTGCGCACCGTCGAACTCGGCAGCCACCCGTTGTTCCCGCCAGCCCATGTCGAGACGAATGGTCCGCCCGTCAGGACCACACAGCTCGATCTGGGTTTCCGGACGCGGTAACCCCGCACCGACAAGGCACATCCGCAAGCGTGTCTCCTGAACAGATTCGGCGCCAGGGTCTGCCAGCGACAGCACATTCATCAGTCGCCGGATTCCCCGCGCGCCCCTATGCCGCGAAGCGACCTCACGTACCTCGCTCATCGAGCAGTTACGGAGAAGCACGTCGATCAACTCGACAGCACGCGAGGTGTGCACCCGGCGCCCGATATCGAACACCGTCCTGGCGTGTGTCGTGACCTGGACCCCGCCGAGCACCCTCGACTCGCCGGAGCACAGCGTGTCCGCATGCACGATGATCCCCGTGGGCGCACTGCGCCATTCGCGAATCAGCTCGGCCGGACGGTCGGCCGATATCCACGGATTGCCATGCACGGCGGCAGCTGAGGCACCACACACCACCGCGCTCCCGTCGGACCACAAGAAGGCAGCCTCAGCACGGATAGTCGCGGTGAGCTCCACCCCGATGGGCAGATAGACATTGCGATAAATGCGTCGATAGCCGGTGCGCAGCTCGTGACGTGTCAGCAGGCCAGACGCAATGGCCGTACTCCCCGTGACCAGGTTCCCCATGTCGCGACCATGCCATGCACCTCTGACAGGTACGCGAGACCGAGGTTGTGGTGAATTTGTGCGAGACGAAACCGCCATAACCTCGGTCTCGGCGCAGAGCGCAAAACGGGCGGGCGCGGAAAGGACCCCGCCGCTAGAAGCCGAGCTTGCCGAGCTGCTTGGGGTCGCGCTGCCAGTTCTTGGCGACCTTGACCCGCAGATCCAGGAAAACCTTGGTGCCGAGCAGCTTTTCGATCTGCTTGCGCGCGTTGGTCCCGACTTCACGCAGCCGCGTGCCGCCCTTACCGATGACGATGCCCTTTTGGCTGTCCCGCTCGACGTAGAGAATCGCATGCACGTCGATCAGCTCCGAACCCTCGGGCCGCCCCTCACGTTCGTTCACCTCGTCGATCACCACTGCCAGCGAGTGCGGCAGCTCATCGCGCACACCTTCGAGCGCCGCCTCGCGGATCAGCTCGGCCATGAGCACCTCTTCGGGCTCATCGGTCAGTTCACCGTCGGGGTAGAACGCGGGCCCTGGCTGCAGCTTGGACGCCAAAACCTCTGTCAGCACCTCGACTTGGGCGCCCGAGACGGCGGACACCGGCACGATGTCGACGTCCGGCCCGACGAGCTGCGACACCGACAGCAGCTGCTCGGCCACCCGCTCCTTGCTCACCTTGTCGATCTTGGTGACGATCGCGATCAGCGTGGTGCGCGGTGCGACAAGCTTGATCTGCTCGTAGATCCACTTGTCCCCCGGCCCGATGCCCTCATCGGCCGGGATACACAGGCCGATCACATCAACCTCGGAATACGTATCGCGCACAAGGTCGTTGAGCCGTTGCCCGAGCAGCGTGCGCGGTCGATGCAGCCCGGGAGTGTCGACGAGCACGATCTGGAAGTTCTCGCGGTGCACGATGCCGCGGATGGTGTGCCGGGTGGTCTGCGGCCGGTTCGACGTGATGGCCACCTTCTGGCCGACCAGCGCATTGGTCAACGTCGACTTACCGGTATTGGGCCGGCCGACGAAACAGACGAAACCCGAACGGAATTCCGGCGAGGTCACAGCTGCCCCGCAGGTACGCCGGTGCGATCGGTGACGATGACCGTCGCCGACGGCGAAAGCTCACGCACCGCAGCCAGGCCCGGATCCTCGTGTGAACCGCCAACCAGCACCGCCGCCTCGATGACCGAGGCCCCACTGGACACCGCCGCCGCCACCGCCGCCTGCAACGCCGTCAACGACAACGCCGAAAGCGACACCGGCGCACCGGCGTAGGTACGGCCGTCGCCGTCACGCACCGCCGCTCCCGACTTCGCTTCGGCACGCCCCATCGCGCCACGGGCCAGCACGACGAGCTTGTTGTCTTCTGCATCCAACTCAGTCATCTTTTTCCTCCGTTTTCTCGTCGTCTGCCGCAGTGCCGCTGTCGGGGTCGGGTTGCACCAGGATTGTCCCGATGCGCACCCGGCCGCGCGTGTCCGGACCGCCCTCGGCCTGTAACAAAAGTCCGTGCGAGGCAGCCGTTGACCCCGGCAGTGGAACGCGTCCCAGCTCGAGCGCCAGCAGTCCGCCGACCGTCTCGACGTCCAGGTCCTCGTCGAACTCGATGTCGTACAGCTCCCCCAAGTCCTCGATCGGCAGTCTGGCGGAGACACGAAACACCTTGTCGTCCAGATCTTCCACCGGGGCGACCTCGTCATGGTCATACTCGTCGGCGATCTCCCCGACGATCTCCTCCAGCACGTCCTCGATGGTCACCAGCCCGGCGATCGCCCCGTACTCGTCGACCAGCAGCGCCATGTGCTTGCGGTGCTGCTGCATCTCACGCAGCAGTGCATCCAGCGGCTTGGAGTCCGGGATGAACACCGCAGGCCTCATCACCTGCGCCACGGTGACATCGCGCCCGCCGTTCACCGAGTAGTACGTCTGCTGGACAAGATCTTTGAGGAAGACCACGCCGACGACGTCGTCCACGTTCTCCCCAACCACCGGAATGCGGGAATGCCCGCTGCGCACCGCCAGAGAAGTCGCTTGACCAGCCGTCTTGTCGGATTCGATCCACACCATCTCGGTGCGCGGCACCATCACCTCGCGGGCGGGCGTATCGCCCAGCTCGAACACCGACTGGATCATCCGGCGTTCGTCATCGGCCACCACGCCGCGCTGCTGCGCCATGTCGACCACCTCGCGCAGCTCGATCTCGGAGGAGAACGGTCCGTTGCGGAAACCGCGTCCGGGCGTCACCGCGTTGCCGAGCACAATCAGCAACCGCGAAATCGGGCCCAGCAGCACCGAAATCACCTGCAGGGGGACGGCGGCGCCCAGCGCGATCGAGTACGCATGCTGACGCCCCAACGTGCGCGGCCCCACCCCGATGGCCACAAAACTCGTCACCACCATGACAATCGCCGAAATCATCAACGCCGCACCAAGGCTCATCCGCGCGGTGAGATAGCCGACCAGGAACACCGTCGACAAGATCTCGCAGGTGGTGCGCAGCAACACCACCAGGTTCACATAGCGTGGACGCTCCCGGATCACCGCCGAAAGCCGCACCGCGCCAGGCCGTTCCTCACGGACCAGCTCGTCGACACGCGCCGAGGACACCGTATTGATGGCCGCGTCGATGGCCGCGAACGCCCCGCCCAGGCCGACGAGCACGATCGCCGCCAGCAGCAGCCCTATGCCAGACATCACTCGTCGAAGTTGCGCGACTTGTCGAGCAGACGGCTATCTCGGTACAGCTGGGCCTGCTGCTCGTACCAATCCTGCAGCAGCTGGTTCTGCAGCGCGAACATCTCGCGCTCTTCCTCGGGCTCGGCATGGTCGTAGCCGAGCAGGTGCAGCACACCGTGCACCGTCAGCAGCGCCAGCTCGTGCGCCAACGAATGTCCCGCCGCCTCAGCCTGTTCGGCCGCGAACTGGGGGCACAGCACGATATCGCCCAGCATCGACGGACCCGGCTCGGGCGCGTCGGGACGTCCACCGGGCTCCAGTTCGTCCATCGGGAAGGACATCACGTCGGTGGGGCCGGGCAGGTCCATCCACCGCATGTGCAGGTCGGCCATCGCCGCCAGATCGACGAGCATCATCGAAAGTTCAGCGGCCGGATGGACATCCATTGCCGCGATGGCGAACCGTGCGACGCTGACCAACTCGCCCTCGGCGACGTCGATACCCGACTCGTTGACGACCTCAATGCTCATCGGTGCCTGCTCCGGTTCCCCGATGCGCGCCGCTGCGCGCGATTGCCCGTCAAGTCCGAGTCCTCAAACCGCGCGTAGGCATCCACGATCTCCGAGACCAACCGGTGGCGCACCACATCGGCACTGGTCAACTCCGAGAAATGAATTCCCTCGATGTTGTCGAGGATGTCCATGGCCGCGCGCAGCCCGGAACGGGCGTTGCCCGGCAGATCGACCTGAGTGATGTCACCGGTCACCACGATCTTGGAGCCGAAGCCCAGCCGGGTGAGAAACATCTTCATCTGCTCGGCGGTGGTGTTCTGCGCCTCGTCGAGAATGATGAACGCGTCGTTGATGGTCCGGCCGCGCATGTAGGCCAGCGGCGCGACCTCGATGACCCCCGCATCCATCAGCTTGGGAATCAGCTCGGGATCCATCATGTCGTGCAGCGCGTCGTACAGGGGCCGCAGGTACGGGTCGATCTTCTCGCTCAGTGTGCCGGGCAGGAACCCCAGCCGCTCGCCCGCCTCCACGGCCGGCCGCGTCAGGATGATGCGGGTGACCTGCTTGCTCTGTAAGGCGTTGACCGCCTTCGCCATTGCCAGGTACGTCTTACCGGTACCGGCCGGGCCTATGCCGAAGACGATCGTGTTGGCGTCGATCGCGTCCACATAACGCTTCTGGTTCAACGTCTTTGGCCGGATCGTCTTGCCGCGCCGCGACAGGATGTCCAGGCTCAGCACCTCGGCGGGAGACTCGTCCCCATCGCCGGTCAGCATCCCCACGGTGTGCCGCACGGTCGACGGCGTGAGCTGCTGACCCCGCCGGGCGATCACGATCAGCTCGGAAATCACCCGCTCGGCAAGCGCGATATCGGCAGGCTCGCCCGTGAAGGTGATGGTGTTTCCGCGGGCGTGGACATCGGCGGCAAGGACGTCCTCAAGCTCTCGCAGGTTTTCATCGGCTGAACCCAGCAGGCCCATGATGAGGTCATTCGGAATCTCGACGCTGCTGCGTGCTTCCGAAGCCGGCGCAGCGGCACCTTGTTCTCGGCTCGTCACGTGGTTACGGTCGCCTGCTTTCTTGGGTTGTGGAGTTGCCTCGAGTTTACCGCCGGCAACCGTCAGCCTCCACGCGATTAGCGCTCAACGGTGCGTAAGCGGACCTGCCGCCCACCGATCCGTGAGCACCCCGAGGGCGCCCAGCGCGACGGCCGCGGCACTGGACGTGCGCAACACCGTCGGCCCCAGGCGCACCGCAGCCGCGCCCGCATCGGTCAAAACCCCCAGTTCCTCGTCGGCGACACCGCCCTCGGGACCCACGATCAAGACCACCGACGACGACGTGGACAGCCGCTCACCCAGCGCACTGAGCCCGGAATCCGCCGATTCATGCAGCACCAGCACCACGGCACCGTCGGCGATCCGCGCCCGGACCAGCTCGGCCAGCTGCGCCGTCGAGTGCAGTTCCGACACCGTCGGCACGAAGGCCCGACGGGACTGGCGTGACGCCGCCCGGGCCACCGCCTCCCAACGCTGCTGCCCCTTCGCCGCCTTTGCGTCCCAGCGCGACACACAGCGCTGTGCCTGCCACGGGACGATCTCGTCGGCACCCGCCTCCACCGCCAGATCGACGGCAAGATCGGAGCGATCGGATTTGGGAAGCGCCTGCACCACAGTCACTTTGGGTGTCGCCGCGACCACGGCCCAGCGCCCGGTCACCTCAATCGACAGGGTGGCGCGCTCAACGGAGGCGACCACGCCGTCACCGACCTCGCCCGCGCCATCGCAGACCATGACCGGCTCACCGACCCGCATGCGCAGCACCCGCGTCGCGTGATGTCCCTCATCGCCGTCGAGGATTACCCGTTCACCAGCGGCGGGGACGTGGTCAACGTAGAAGATCGTGGCTGCCGCCATCGATTACCGGCCCGTGAACGCCTCGCGCAGCCGCGAGAACACCCCGCCGGATGCGGATTCGGCCCACACGACCTCGGCGCCGTCCTTGTGGCGGGTCCGGAAGTCCTTCAAGAGCTCACGCTCCTTGGAGTCCAGCCGGGTCGGCACCACCACATCCAGGTGGGCGTGCAGATTGCCGCGCACACCGGTGCGCAGATGAGGCATGCCCTTACCGCGCAGCGTCACCACCGATCCGGGCTGCGAGCCCGGCTCGACCTTGATGGTGGTGTCGCCGTCGAGAATGGCGTCGACGGACACACTGGTACCCAGCGCCGCCTCCACCATCGGGACGCGGACCGTGAAGTGCAGGTCGTCCCCGTCACGAATGAACACGTCATGGGGCTTCTCATGCACCTCGACGTACAGGTCACCAGCAGGCCCGCCGCCGGGGCCGACCTCACCCTGCGCGGCCAGCCGCACCCGCATGCCGTCGCCCACACCGGCCGGGATCTTGACCGTGATCTCGCGACGCGCGCGCACCCGGCCGTCGCCACCGCACTTGTGGCACGGATCGGTGATGACCTCTCCGGCCCCCTGGCAAGTCGGACAGGGGCGCGAGGTCAACACCTGGCCAAGCAGGGACCGCTGCACCGTCTGCACCTCGCCACGGCCACCACAGGTCTCGCAGGCGCTCGGTGCCGAGTCGCCGTGGGTGCCCTTGCCCGCGCATCCGTCGCACAGAATCGCGGTGTCGACCGTCACCTGCTTGCTGACGCCTGTCGCGCATTCCACGAGTTCCAGGCGCATCCGCAGCAGCGAATCGGACCCGGGCTGCACCCGTCCGCGCGGACCGCGTGATCCGCCGGCCGAACCACCGAAAAATGCCTCGAAGACGTCGCCCAGGCCACCGAAGCCCGAACCGAAACCGCCGAACCCGTTGCCACCGCCGCCGTTCTCCAGCGGGTCACCACCGAGGTCGACGATGCGCCGCTTCTCCGGATCGGTCAGCACCTCGTAGGCGACGCTGACCTCCTTGAACCGCGCCTGTGCCTGCTCATCGGGGTTGATGTCGGGGTGCAGCTCGCGGGCGAGCTTGCGGTACGCCCGCTTGAGTTCGCTGTCGCTGGCACCCTTGCTGACCCCAAGAATGCTGAAGTAATCACGCGCCACTGTGCCTGTTACGTCCTGTCTAGTTCACATACTGCTAGCGATTGGCTAACACTTCGCCGATATACATGGCAACCGCCGCGACGTTCGCGATGGTTCCCGGGTAGTCCATCCGTGTGGGCCCCAGCACACCCATACCGCCGAACACCGCTCCGCCCGCACCATACGGGGTGGAGACGACGGAGGTCCCGATCATCTGCTCAGCAGCGGTTTCGTGACCGATGTGCACGGTGACCCGGCCCGCCTCCTGCTGTGCGGCGAGCAAGCGCAGCACCACCACCTGCTCCTCGAGCGCCTCCAACACGGTGCGCAGCTGACCGCCGAAATCGCCCGCGTTGCGGGTCAGATTGGCGGTGCCGCCGAGCAGCAGGCGTTCCTCGTGATGCTCGACGAGCGTTTCAACCAGCACCGTCGCCGCACGCGTCAGGGGATTGCGCAGGTCATCGTCGGACTGTTCGGCCAGCTCGGCGACGGCCACCGAGGCCGCCGACAACTTCTTGCCGTCCAGGGCCGCGCCCAGCAGCACCCGGAGGCGGCCCAGCTGCTCGTCGTTGATCACGTCGCCCAGCTCGACAATCCGCTGATCAACGCGCCCGGTGTCGGTGATGACCACCAACAACAGCCGGGCCGGGGTCAGCAGCACCACTTCCAGATGACGCACGCTCGACGAGGACAGCGTCGGGTACTGCACCACGGCAACCTGACGAGTCATCTGTGCCAGCAGCCGCACCGCGCGGCGCAACACGTCATCGAGGTCGACGCCGCCTTCCAGGAAGTTCAGGATGGCCTTGCGTTCGGCACCCGAGAGCGGTTTGACGTCCTCGAGCCGGTTGACGAATTCGCGGTAGCCCTTTTCGGTCGGAATGCGTCCTGAACTGGTGTGCGGTTGCGCGATGTAGCCCTCTGCCTCCAGTACCGCCATGTCGTTGCGGACGGTGGCGCTGGAAACCCCTAGTCCGTGCCTGTCGACCAGGGCCTTGGAGCCGATCGGCTCTTTGGTGGTGACGTAGTCGGCGACGATGGCGCGCAGCACCTCGAAGCGTCTGTCATCGGCACTGGCCATGGTCACCTCCCTCGGAGCAGCGATTTGCCTCCCATTTTACGGGGCCAGGCTGCCCCAACCCTCCACCACGGCCGTCCACGCTAACCTCAGGTGTTATGGCGGGATCATTACGGAGTGGTTTGCGGTGATCTTCAAAGGTGTCCGCGAGGGGAAGCCCTATCCAGAACACGGGCTATCGACCAGAGATTGGTCACGCATCCCGCCCCGGCAGATCCGACTCGATGAACTCGTCACCACCACCACGGTGCTCGCCTTGGACCGGCTGCTCAGTGAGGACTCCACGTTCTATGGAGACCTGTTTCCGCACGCGGTGAAATGGCAGGGCGTCACCTATCTGGAGGACGGGCTGCATCGCGCGGTGCGCGCCGCGCTGCGTAATCGGGTCGTGTTGCACGCCAGGGTTTTCGATATGGACCAGCTGCGCTCCGTTTAGCCGGCGCTAGTCCAGGATGGTGCGCACCACGCCGTCGGCCAGCAGGCGCCCCTGATCGGTGAGCACCAGCCGATCATCCACGAGCCGCGCCAGTCCCCCGGACACCACGGCAGGCACGCGGCCACGTTCCTCAACAGTCAAGTCTGCCAAGGCGATTCCCGTGTTCAGCCGGACTGCCAGCAGCACATCCTCGGTATGCCGTTCGGCCGGGCTGAGGATCTCGTGCCCGCCGACGGGGAGCTGCCCTGCCCCCAATTGCTTGGCATAGGTGTTGGGGTGCTTGACGTTCCACCACCGCACCCCGTTGACGTGTCCGTGCGCACCCGGCCCGGCACCCCACCAGTCGCCGCCGGCCCAGTATCCGAGGTTATGACGGCACTGCCCGCCGGGGCGTGCCCAGTTGGACACCTCGTACCAACTCAGCCCGGCCTGCGACAGCGCGGTGTCCAGCAGCTGATACCGATCGGCCAGGGCGTCCTCATCGGGATTGGGCAGCTCGCCGCGCCGCACACGCCGCGCCAGCGCGGTGCCCTCCTCGACGACCAGCGCATACGCCGACACGTGGTCGACCCCGGCGTCGAGCACCGCATCGATGGACCGGCGCAAGTCATCGTCGGTTTCGCCCGGAGTGCCATAGATGAGGTCGAGATTGACGTGCTCAAGACCGGCCGCGCGTGCCTCCCGCGCCGCCGCCACCGCCCGGCCGGGCGCATGCACGCGATCCAGCGTCGCCAGCACGTGCGGGGCCGCGGACTGCATGCCCAACGAGACCCGGGTGTATCCGGCGGAGCGAATCGTCTCGAAGAACGCCGGCGAAGTCGATTCGGGGTTGGCCTCGGTAGTGACCTCGGCACCCGGCACCAACGTGAAGTGGGCCCCGATGGCGTCGAGCACCTCGGCGAGCCCGGAACCACCCAACAGCGAAGGCGTCCCGCCCCCGACGAACACGGTTTCCACCGGTGGTTTTCCGTCCAGGGTCCGCGCGGCCAGGTCCAGCTCGGCACGCAGCGCCTCAAGCCAGCCCGCGGGCGAGGTGCCGTCACCGAGTTCGTCGGCGGTGTAGGTGTTGAAATCGCAGTATCCGCAGCGTGTGGCGCAGAACGGAACATGCACATAGATCCCCAACGGGCGCCCCGGCGCCGGCACCAGGGGCGGCAGGGTGGCAATCGTTTCGGGTCTCACCGGTCCAGTGTGTGCCAGGGTCGACGGCAGAAAAAATCTGCGCGGTCAATAGCGGGAATCCCCCAAGCCCAATAGAGGTTTTGCTCACAATGAGCGGAATTACGACCCGGTCGTGTGGGGTGTCAGTTTCTCATGGCACAATTGGCCGGGTGAGCACACATCAGGTCCCTCTTGTCGCGCGGCGACACATCGACCTGAAGCGTGTCTGTAGCGCGTGTTGTCTCCCTTAGTGACGTAGTCCTACCCGTCTGCCACCCAAACGGTCGTGAGGATTTGCGCCTCCGGTCAGCCCCCGGTGTGTCGCCCACGACTGTGCCTGCCTTTCTGAGGAGCACCATGACCACCAGCGAGACCCGGCCCGCTCGCCCGAAGCCACAGCGCAGCGAGGGCCAGTGGGCACTCGGAGAACACGAGCCGCTGAACCCCAATGAGCAAGCCAAGAAGGACGATCACCCGCTGAACGTGCGGGAGCGCATCGAAACCATCTACGCCCACAAGGGCTTCGAGAGCATCGACAAGACCGACCTGCGTGGCCGATTCCGCTGGTGGGGTCTGTATACCCAGCGCAAGCCGGGTTTCGACGGCTCCTGGACCGGTGACGAGAACACCGACATGCTCGAAGACGATCACTTCATGCTGCGGGTGCGTTCGGACGGCGGCGCACTGACGACTCAGGCGCTTCGCACCCTGGGTGATCTGTCCACGACGTACGCGCGGGACACCGCCGATCTGTCGGACCGCGAGAACGTGCAGTACCACTGGATCCGGGTCGAGGACATGCCGGAGATCTGGCGCCGTCTCGACGAGGTCGGTCTGCACACCACGCAGGCCTGCGGCGACTGCCCCCGCGTGATCCTGGGCTCGCCGCTGGCCGGTGAATCCCTGGACGAGGTGCTCGATCCGACGCCGGCCATCGACGAGATCGTGCGCCGCTACATCGGGAAGAAGGAGTACGCGAACCTTCCCCGCAAGTTCAAGACGGCCATTTCCGGCCTGCAGGATGTGGTGCACGAGATCAACGACGTCGCCTTCATCGGCGTGGTGCACCCCGAGCACGGCCCGGGCCTGGACTTGTGGGTGGGCGGCGGCCTGTCGACCAACCCGATGCTGGCGCAGCGCCTCGGGGTGTGGGTGCCACTGGATGAGGTGCCCGACGTGTGGGAGGGCGTCGTCAGCATCTTCCGTGACTACGGCTACCGCCGTCTGCGCGCCAAGGCCCGGTTGAAGTTCCTGGTCAAGGACTGGGGCGTCGAGAAGTTCCGCGAGGTTCTCGAGACCGAATACCTGAAGCGCCCACTCATCGACGGGCCTGCCCCGGTGCAGCCGCCGCGGCCCATCGACCACGTCGGCGTGCAGCGACTCAAGAACGGGCTCAACGCCGTTGGTGTCTCCCCCATCGCGGGCCGGGTGTCCGGCACCATCTTGTCGGCGGTCGCCGATATCGCCGAGAAGGCGGGATCCAACCGGGTCAGGTTCACGCCGTACCAGAAGCTGATCATCCTCGACGTCCCCGATGAGAACCTGGCGGAACTCACCGCCGCGCTGGACGCACTCGGGTTGCCATCGCGTCCGTCGCACTGGCGCAAGAATCTGATGGCTTGCACCGGTATTGAGTTCTGCAAGCTGTCTTTCACCGAAACCCGCAAGCGCGCACAGGATCTGGTGCCCGAGCTGGACAAGCGGTTGGACGATCTCAACGCGCAGCTGGATACTCCGGTCACCATAAACATCAACGGCTGCCCCAACTCGTGCGCGCGTTCGCAGGTCGCAGACATCGGCTTCAAAGGCCAGATGGTCGATGACGGCGAGGGCAACAGTGTCGAGGGCTTCCAGGTGCACCTGGGCGGAAGCCTCGGCCTGGACAGCGGATTCGGCCGCAAGCTGCGTCAGCACAAGGTCACCAGCACCGAACTCGGCGATTACATCGACCGGGTGGTCCGCAACTTCGTCAAGCAGCGCACCGACGGAGAGCGCTTCGCGCAGTGGGCGGTTCGGGCCGAGGAGGCGGATCTGCGATGAGCGTGCTGGAGGGCCAGAAGAACCTCGACCAGCTGCGCGAGCTGGCCGAGCGCGGCGCTGCCGAACTGCAGGATGCCTCTGCCGAGGAACTGCTGCGCTGGACCGACGAGAACTTCGGCGGCGAGTACGTCGTGGCCTCCAACATGCAGGACGCAGTACTCATCGACCTTGCCGTACAAGTGCGTCCGGGCGTCGACGTCTTGTTCCTGGACACCGGATACCACTTCGCCGAGACGATCGGCACGCGCGATGCCGTGGAATCGGTGTACGACATCCACATCGTCAATGTGGCTCCCGAGCAGACGGTGGCGCAGCAGAACGAGTTGGTGGGCAAGGACCTGTTCGCGAGCAACCCCGGCGAATGCTGCCGCCTCCGTAAGGTTGTGCCGCTGCGCAAGTCGCTCTCCGGGTACTCCGCGTGGGTGACCGGGTTGCGCCGCGTCGATGCCCCGACTCGCGCCAACGCACCGCTGATCAGCTTCGACGAGGCGTTCGGGCTGGTGAAGATCAACGCGATCGCCGCATGGACCGACGAGGACATGCAGAAGTACATCGACGAGCACGGCACCCTGGTGAATCCGCTTGTGGACGAGGGCTATCCGTCGATCGGCTGTGCCCCGTGCACGGCCAAACCGGCACTGGGCGCCGACGCGCGCAGCGGCCGCTGGCAGGGCCTGGCCAAGACAGAATGTGGGCTGCACGCCTCATGACGACGACGGAGACCGAAATGGAGTCTGTGTTGAATCAGACGGAAACACTGACCGACCTCGAATCCGAGTCGATTCACATCATTCGTGAGGTGGCCGGCGAGTTCGAGCGCCCGGTGCTGCTGTTCTCCGGCGGCAAGGATTCGACGGTGCTGTTGCACACCGCGCTCAAGGCCTTCTGGCCCGCACCGCTTCCCTTCGCGCTGCTGCACGTCGACACCGGCCACAACCTGCCCGAGGTGCTGGACTTCCGCGACGAGATCGTCGAACGCCACAACCTGCGCCTCGTCGTCGCGAAAGTCGAGGACTACCTGGCCGACGGGCGCCTGACCGAGCGGCCCGACGGAATCCGCAATCCGCTGCAGACCATCCCGCTGCTCGAGGCCATCACCGACAACAAGTTCGACGCGGTGCTCGGTGGTGGACGTCGCGACGAGGAGCGCTCGCGCGCCAAGGAGCGCATCTTCAGTCTGCGTAATGCGTTCGGCCAGTGGGATCCCAAGAAGCAACGTCCCGAGCTGTGGAGCCTCTACAACGGCCGGCATGCCCCGGGTGAGCACGTGCGGGTGTTCCCGATCAGCAACTGGACCGAGTTGGACGTGTGGCGCTACATCGCGCGCGAAAACGTACAGCTGGCCGACCTCTACTACGCCCATGAGCGCGAGGTGTTCAACCGCGACGGCATGCTGCTGACTCCCGGCCCGTGGGGTGGACCGCGCGACGGCGAAGAGCTGCAAACACTTTCGGTGCGTTACCGCACCGTGGGCGACGGCTCGACCACCGGCGCGGTGCTCTCCGATGCCGCCGACGTCCATGCCGTGCTCGCCGAGGTGGCCGCATCGCGGATCACCGAACGCGGCGCGACCCGCGGCGACGACCGAGTGTCCGAGGCGGCCATGGAAGACCGCAAGCGAGAGGGCTACTTCTGATCATGAGCGATCTTCTGCGCATCGCCACCGCCGGCAGTGTTGACGACGGTAAGTCCACTCTGGTGGGTCGGCTGCTGTATGACACAAAGTCGGTGCTTATAGACCAATTCGATGCCGTCACAAAGGCTTCCGAGTCACGCGGGCTTGATGCCCCCGATCTCTCGCTGCTTGTCGACGGCCTGCGCGCCGAGCGTGAGCAGGGCATCACCATCGACGTGGCGTATCGGTACTTCGCCACCCCGAAGCGTTCGTTCATCCTTGCCGATACCCCCGGGCACGTGCAGTACACCCGAAACACGGTGTCGGGGGCGTCGACCGCACAGCTGGTGATCCTTCTCGTCGACGCCCGCAAGGGTGTCATCGAGCAGACCCGCCGTCACGCGGCGGTGCTGGCGCTGTTGGGGGTACCACGGCTGGTGTTGGCGGTCAACAAGATCGACCTGGTGGCCGACAGCGCCCGCATCTTCGAAGCGATCAGCGCCGAGTTCAACGAGCTGACCAGCTCGCTGGGCTGGAAGCCCGAGAACGTCGTGGAGATCCCGGTCTCGGCACTGCATGGTGACAACATCGCCACCCGCAGCGAGCGCACCGGCTTCTACAGCGGGCCAACCCTCATCGAGCATCTGGAATCGATTCCGGCACATGAGGAGTCGAGCACCGTCGGTCTGCGCTTCCCGGTCCAGTATGTGATCCGGCCGCGTACCGCCGAGTACCCCGACTACCGTGGTTACGCCGGGCAGGTCGCCGCCGGCGCGGTGCGGGTGGGTGACGAGGTGGTTATCTCCCCCGCCGGACAGCGCACCACGGTGGCGGGCATCGACACCGCCGATGGGCCGCTCGAGGTCGCCGAGGCTGGACGCAGCGTGACGCTGATCCTGGCCGATGATGTGGATGCCTCACGTGGCGATCTGATCGCTGCGCCCGACGTGCCCGAACCGGTTTCTGAGATCGAAGGCACCGTGTGCTGGCTGGCCGACAAGCCGCTGAAGGCCGGGGCGCGCCTGCTGCTCAAGCACGGCACCCGCACCGTTCCCGCGATCGTCGGCGAGCTGGTGGAACGCTTCGACGAGCAGAACCTGTCTGCCGATCCCGCACCGGAATCCTTGGAGCTCAACGACATCGGTCAGATCAGCATTCGCCTCGCGGAAGCGATCAGCGTCGACGAGTACGTCGATGACCGGACCGCGGGGAGCTTCCTGCTGATCGATCCGTCGAGTGGCAACACGCTGGCGGCGGGACTGGTCGGCGACGCCCTGCGCGCCGTCGAACTGAATCGTGCGTAATCCGACGCTCCTTGCCGTCGCGCACGGGAGCCGCGACCCGCGGTTCGCGGAGAATGCGCGCCGATTGGTAGCGCAGGTGCGGTTGCTCCGGCCGGATCTGGAAGTCCGGCTCGCGTTTCTGGAGCTCTCCGAGCCGAACCTGGTAGACGTACTGCGCGATCTGAGCGGTGACGTGGTGGTGGTGGTGCCACTGCTGCTGTCCGACGCCTACCACGCCCGGATCGACTTGCCGACCGTGCTGTCTTCGGCACCCCCGGGATTGCGAGTCACCCAAGCACCTGTGCTCGGGGCAGATGACCGGCTGTTACGCCTGGCCCGGCGTCGGGTGGTCGAGCTCGGCATCGACAATCCCGGTGTGATTCTGTCCGCGGTCGGATCCTCGGACTCCACAGCCAACGACCGCACCCGCTCGCTCGCTATGCAGTGGGAGATCTCAACGACAGTTTTCGCCACCGGCGAATCGAGCACCCTTGCCGACGCCGCGGACTCGCTGCGTTCCCGTGGTGCCACGGAAATCGTTGTCGCACCCTGGTTCCTGTCCTCAGGTCTGCTGCTGGACCGGGTGCGCGCCGAGGCCGCAGACGCGGGTATCCACGTGGCGGCACCGCTGGGCTCTAACCGGCTGGTCGCCGAGGTCGTGGTGCACCGGTACGCATCGGCAGTCGCAGCGCCGGTCCCGGTAACGCACTGACAAAACCCACAGCACGTCCGCGCCGCATCCCGACGAACGCATTGTTATATGCGCATGTCTGACGTAGGGTCGGATGCGTGACCAGCACCGAGCACAAGACCCACGACCACCCCGACCACGTTCACGGCCCTGACTGCGGCCACGAAGCAGTTGCTCACGAGGACCACGTGGATTACATCCACGACGGGCACCGCCACGCCCCGCACGGCGATCACTACGACGAGCACTAGAGCGCGATAGACAAAATGGCCCCCGGAGAACCGGGGGCCATTTTCTTTACCCAACCCGGCTCGGCGACCATGCTCGGTCGTACCCGCTTATGAGCGACAACATCGCCTTCTCTCGGCCCGACATTCGATATCACTACTGCAGTGCGATACCGAGCTTTTCGGCGAACAGCTTGATCATGTGCTGTACACCCATTTCGTTGCGGCCGATGACCATGTGGTCTTGCTGTGCGTGAAGGACCGCCTGTCCGCACTGGGGCAGCATCGCGAAGTCTTCGTCCTTGAATGCGGCGTGCGCTAGTTCGTAGAGGGCGTCATAATTGGCGCGGTCTTCATCGGTGGCTGCGGGGACCTTGGCCATCCATGCGTGCCGTACCGAGGAATGCATGGGGTTGTCCGCGGAGGGTAGAACGTCGATAATCTCCACTCCCACAGGACTGTTGGCCAAGATGATGTTGGGGTAGATCCAGTACACGTAGCTGACATTCAGCTGCGGGTCCCAGGACAAACCCGGGTCGGTGTTGAGGTTCGTGATCCATGAATAGGGGAAACCGATCCGGTGATGTAAGCCGTACTCGTCGTATAGTGCGACGTTGGGGCAAGTATTCATTCCCACAACACTTTTCCCATGAACGTATGGGAAGTGGTAGCCCTCACCGAACGCCTCCAAAGCACATCGCCATGACACCGCGGAATCGAAATCGCGGTGCACGTGATAGCCATAGGATGAGTAGTTCATCGCCTCGAGTTCGGTACCGAGATTGCCCAAATGAGCGTCCACGTCTATTGGAGCGCCCGCAGACATCACGGCCCAGATGAAACCGTGACGCTCCTGAGCGGGTAGTTCCACCAACCCGTACTTCGATTTCTCGATCGCGTCGAAGCCTTCCCTACCGGGGATCACCGACAGCTCGCCGGTGTTGCGGTAGGTCCAGGCGTGATATGGACACACGAACCGCTTGGCATTGCCCGAACCACACGCCGGCATGGCGCCGCGATGCCGACAGTAGTTCAAAAACACGTGGCTACAGCCGTTTTCATCACGGGTAACAAGCAGCGAATCCCCGAGTATCGTCCGGACCAGATAATCGTTTGGCCTCGGCAGTTGCGCCGACGGCGCGATCAATAATGGGACTTGGCGCAGGATTTGAGACTGTTCGATCTCCGCAAGCTTGGGATCTCGGTAGTAGCGCAACGGCACCCGTAATTCAGATGCAGCCATGTCGGTAGTTCCCGCAGTGGCGTGACGTAGCCCGCGGACAGTGACGTGCCTATCGGGGTTCGCCACTTCGTGGGTATCTGTAATCGTCATTGACCTCTCCTCCTTGTGCCCTGTGCCTGAATCGGCAGCAGTGACATGGACAAAATGCCCGAGACCAGCCACCGAAGGCGCGCCGGGCCTTACGTGCCTGAAGTGGAGCCGAGCAGTTCAGAGGATACACATTGCCGATTATGTGTTGTCAAGGGATGGGTGCGGTCTACGTGCCAAGATGGATGGATGCGACGACACGGCTGGTCCGGTGACATGCCGGCGAGCGACGACGAGGCCATCGAGCGGATCGTCGCGGCGGCTAAACGCAACATCGATGGGCATGGCCATGCGACTATTGCTGAGGTCGCCCGCGACCTAGGCATCACTCGACGCACCGTATACCGATACTTCCCCACCCAGGACGACCTCGTAATGGGGGCCGCGATATCAGCGACCGCCGGATTCATCGATCGGCTGACCGAACACGTCCGGGAACTCAACGCCCCTGACCAGATCATCGTCGAAACTATCGCTTACACATACGAACAACTGCCACGCCACAAATATCTAGCTCTGGTTTTTCACCCAGATCGGGCAGCCGCCGTCACAGCGCCGCGCTCCCTGGCCTTCGGACGCGCCCTTATCGAAAAGTTCCATATCGACTGGGCAGCAGTCGGTTACACAGAAGATCTTCTCGACGAACTTAGCGAACTGATGCTGCGTACGTTGCAGTCGTTTCTCGTTGATCCAGGCACGCCCGCTAGGAACGGCAGACAACTTCGCGATTACCTGCTGCGCTGGATCGCTCCCGCCGTCCGCGAAATCGGAATCGATGGAGCAACGCAACTGAACCGTTAGCGACTCCAGACCAATGCTCGGCTGACGTTAGATCCTCGCGTTGGGCCACCGTGGCCGCAGAGTTGTTACTGCGATACCCCTGACTTTCAAGCCAATCAGCATCTATGCCCGAGGCCGCGCGACGGTCGTCACATTCTCAAGGTCGTCAGCTGCAGTAGTCGAACGGACGCCCTACGCGCGGTCTGCCCGTTTGGTTGGTTGAGTTCTTTCGCGTGTCTTCAACGTGTGTTGGCCTGATGCTCGTGAACGAAGTACCGCAGTCGCGCGCTGACACCATGCGTGGTTTTCGGCCTCGAATGCTCGGCCCCGCAAGCATGTGAGGTAGGGGCCAACTTGAGTGGCTTGCTGTAGGAATGATTCTTCGTCGAGCTCGCCGCGCATAGCGTGAAGCAGACTGTCATACGCGGCAACCTTGCCCGAAGCAATCTGTGCGCGTTCTTCGAGTTGTCGCACCACGGCGTCCAGACTGATCGAGTCAGCTGCTTGCACCATGACCATCAGATCGTCGCGGATGAACGAGGGCTTACATGTCGCAGTGGCGAACTGTTCAAGCTCATCAATTCCCGCGGCGGTCACAGTGAACATGCGTTTGTTTGGGCGTTGTTGCTGGATGACTTGTCGTCCTGTGACCAGGCCTTGCTCTTCGAGCTTGTTCAGTTCGAGGTATAGCTGCTGGGGGCCGGTCTGCCAGAAATTTGAGACACCGATGTCGAATGCTTTGGCTAGCTGGTAGCCACTTCGTTCGCCGTTAAGTAGTGCTGCGAGCACGGCATGCCGCAATGCCATCAGGGCCTCCCTCAGGGATCAACATATCAAGGGTTCTGAAGCGATCTGGACCTGCCAGTACAACCGAAGTGTCGATCTGCACGTACGAACCGCGGCCGGATACGGCGAGGGTACTTTCGTGTGATCTCGCAGCCAACGACATAATCATCTGGCCTGCAAATACTTGAGCTCAGGCAGTTTTGCCACACGGCCATCACCGGAAGACACACCGCGGATCCGACGCCCGATCCAAGGCACTAAATATGTTGCTGCCCAGCGAATTTCAGTGACTGCTCCGCGCTTGGGTGCTTGTCCGGCCGGAGGCTGGGCCCATTCTTGATCCCCGGGGATTGACAGACTCGACGCAGCGCAACATGCGAGACACTCGTGGCCCAGCGGACTTAGATGCAGCCGATCTGGTGACCACGCCCGGAGGTCCTCGAATACTGAGCCTGCGGGAAGCGTGGGTACGTAAACGCCGTAAGAATCAACCATGGCAGTGGTTCCCGCATTCAATGCAGTTACGCGCCTCGACATCAGACTCCCCAGGAAGGTCAGTGCTCCAAGGTCTGGCGCGCAGACTAAGAGCACTTGTGTGTGTCGCGCACGGAGGCGGCGCACGATCTGGTCGAGGGCGTCCACCACCGCGTCTGGACGGGCGCCTGGACGCAGTATGTCGTTGACCCCTGCAGTAACAGTTACCAAGTCTGGACAGAGCGCTAGGGCCGATTCAACCTGTTCGGCAAGCACCTGTTCTGCGCGCTTGCCGCGGACTGCGAGGTTGGCATAAAGGATCTCGCCGCGGTGGGTTGCGATCTTTTGTGCCAAGCGATCTGCCCACCCCATGGCCCGCCCATCGGGCCATGGGGTGTCACCGATTCCTTCCGACAGACTGTCGCCTAGAGCTACGTAGCGATAGACCATTTCGTGTCCACTCTCATATCTGCCTTGGACCGACCGTGTGTTCACCGTCGGGCAGTGACGCCGCCGTCGATGGGGATGATCGCTCCGGCGATGTAAGTGCTGCCGGGACCAAGTAGAAACCCCACCAACCCCGCGATATCTGATGAGCGGCCGACTCTGCGCAAGGGAATCTGGGCGGCGATAGCATCTTCTCCAAATGCCAGCAGCGGTGCTGTCATCTTGGATGGGAATAGGCCCGGCGCGACGGCATTGACGAGAATCGCCGGAGCTAGTTCTCCAGCTAGATGTTGGGTGAGCATGTGCACACCCGCCTTGCTTGCACTGTAGGAAAAGTTGGTGATACCAGGCTGCGGCGCACGAAGCCCATCGATGCTGCCGATATTGACCACCCGGGCCGGATCGTCAACGGTAGACGCAGCCATGAGAAGTGGGACCAAGGCTTGGGTCAGGAGAAAGACGCCCTTGAGATTCACCGAAAGCACCCGATCCCATGCGTCGGCTGGGAAATCCTGAAACGGGGCACCCCAATTGGCGCCAGCGTTGTTGATCAATGCGTGCACCTTGGTCTCCCGCTCCCCAAGCTCGGAGGCGAGTTTGCCGACGCCTATGGCCGTACCGAGATCCGCGGGTATGGCGTGCACCGCGCCGTACTCTTCCAGTTCCTTTGCAGCTGTGCGTAGTTCGTCTCCTTTTCTGCTACTGATGTATACGGTGGCGCCCCGTAGGAGTAGTCCTTCGGTGATCATGCGGCCTATGCCGCGGCCGCCTCCGGTGACCACCACCGTCTTGCCGGCAAGTGAGCGCTGGCCGGCGTTCATCGGATCCTCCGTTTCGCGATGGCGCTGCTGATCATGAGCCTTTGGATCTCGCTGGTGCCCTCGAAAATGGTGAAGATCTTTGCGTCTCGGGCCCATCGTTCTACGGGGTAGTCGCGTGTGTATCCGTTGCCGCCAAGGATTTGGATAGCCCGTTCGGTGGTGCGCACTGCCACTTCGCTGGCGCGTAGCTTTGCCATACTGCCCTCTCCGCGGGTAAAGGGGCGCTCGAGGGCGGCCATGGAGGCTGCGCGCCAGACCAGTAAGCGTGCGGCGTCGATATCGGTCGCCATATCGGCCAGCATGAATGCGATGGCCTGGTTTTCGATGATCGGCCGCCCGAATTGCTCACGTACAGTGGCGTATTCAAGTGCGTGCTCGTAAGCGGCGCGCGCAATTCCGATCGCCATAGCACCGTTGGCTGGCCGGGCCCGTTCAAATATCGCCATGCCCGCTGGGACTCGGACTCGCCTGCCTTCCCGCACGGCTGCCAGACGCTCCTCAAGTTGATCCTTGCCGCCCAGGACATTGTCAGCCGGGATCCGCACATCTTCGAGCAGCACCTCGGCGGTGTGTGATGCCCGGATTCCATGTTTACGGAATTTCTGTCCTTGACGAAGCCCGGGTGTGCCGGGCGGTATGTAAAAGAGCGCGTGGCCACGGGCTCCGAGATCGGGATCGGTCACTGCGTTCACAACGTGCACACCGGCGATGCCACCGTTGGAGGCCCAGGTCTTGACCCCGTTGAGCACCCATTCACCGGTGTGCTGATCGAACTGCGCGCGTGTGCGTATGGCGGCGGCGTCACTTCCGGCGCCGGGCTCGCTGGCGCATAAAGCCGCAACGGCAGGTTCGGACGGGGTTCCGAAAAAGGACGGAAGCCAGTCATGAATTTGTTCTTCGGTGGCGGCACCGAACAGGGCGTAGACCGGTAAGTATGTACCAACGAGAGCTTGACCGATCCCACCGTCGCCCCAGAAGAGCTCCTCAGCCACAACAGGCATCAGCAAGCCCGTAGCATCGTCGCGGGACTGCAGCGCGAACTCCGGCGAGTACAGGCCAGCGGCGGCCGCCTCACGCAAGACCGGCCACGGTGTTTCTTCTTTCTCGTCGTATTCTGCTCCGACCGGCCGTACGTATTTTTCGGCAAAATCATGTGCCCAGGTACGTGCTTCGGCAATTTCGTTAGGTAGGTCGACTAGCGATGATGCTGCCGAGCTGTCGGTTGTGACACTCATGTATTCCTCATTTTGGTTGGGTGTGCGCGGCGCTACCACTGGCCAAACGGCTACGGCATCGCCGTGAATTGAGTTCGAACTTGCTCCCGGTGCAGCGCCGTCACGTTCTGGCGGCGCTGCACCGGGCGGCTCCGGGCTTGTGATTCAGAACTGTTGAGGTTCAGCTAGTTCGGCCTACTCGGGGCTAGCCTGCTGCAGACTCGGTACGGCTTCGGGCTAGTGCTTTGTTTGCAAGCTTGCGACCTACTTCTGGGTCACCGACCGCGAAGGTAAGGATGTCAGCCAATCGGACGATTTGGCCGGCTGCTCCCCATGTCCCCTCTTTGATGTCGGGCGTGAGCACCCATACGCGTTGGGGGTCGCGCGGGTGCTCACCTTCCTCGGCATCAAGCACCGCGGTGGTGATGTCCGAGACCATGGCTCTGCGTCGATCGTCGGTGAACTGCCCTTCTGGAGCGGCCGCGTAAAACCGATAGCGAGGGGCGCCCGTCACAGGCTCTCCACCGACGTAGACCTCTTCCGGGCGGTGCACCGAGACCCACGCGATCGAGCGCACCAGCGGGTTTGCCGGGTCAGCCCCTTCGTGCCGCAGCACAATATCGGTCAGTCTTGCGATGAGTGCACGTTCGGCATCAGGTGACAGAGCACCTTTCGGAATGTAGGCGTCGAGGTTTGGCATAGTACAACTCCTTGGTTAGTGATAGATACTGAATTACATTGCGATGAGCTGTTTTCCAGAACTTTTGCAGGTTTAAAGACGTCAGGGATGGTCGCTCGATACCTTCAGAATGCGAGCGCGGACGCAGGCAGCAGCCCTTCTGCGACCAACCCCTCCGCGACCTTCTTGGCAACGGTGTCAAGCGCACTGCGCGGGCGCAGCATCACGGTGAATTCCTGGATCAGCCCGATCTCGTCGAGTTGGATCAAGTCGATGCCATGAACTTGCTTGTCGCCCACAGTCGCCCGGAAAACCATCACATGCGATTCGACGCTGCCACCTGCCGCGGTCTCAGCGGTTCCGGCAAGTTCTCCTACATAACGAAAGTCTTCAAAGACCTGGGTCAGCAGCACGCCGAAAACCTTGAGCACCACAGGCCGACCAACGAATGCGGAGAACTTCATCGGGCTGTAGAACCGTGCA
Organism: Mycobacteroides sp. H001; assembly: GCF_001440005.1. Classification (NCBI taxonomy): domain Bacteria; kingdom Bacillati; phylum Actinomycetota; class Actinomycetes; order Mycobacteriales; family Mycobacteriaceae; genus Mycobacteroides; species Mycobacteroides sp. H001. Next base: position 770,082 of record NZ_LJYH01000021.1, on the reverse strand, counting down.
TCCTCGGTGAACAGAGGCTCCAGCGCCGAGACCTCGCGAGCCTCAACTGCGGCCCGGAAACGATCAACGGTTGTCACGTCAGAAGTCCTTCCAAAGCGGGGTTTATAGTCATAATATTGACTATAAGTATATATGACTATCTTGTCTAGGAGATTCTCGATGAGCACCTCGCGTCCGACGCCGAAACTGTTGCTACCAAAGAACAAACAGCACCTCCAGAAGTTGAGATTGGCGACTCCATCGGTTGCCATCGCCCCTTGGGGGCCGCGCTGATGAAGAGATGGCCCACTCGTCGGATCTGGGGGAACTTGTTTATGCAGTCATCGACAGCCCGCCACCGTCATGTCGACCGCCCTTGCACAGGTGCCGCCGGCGTGCCCGCTGACGCCGCGACTTACGTAGGTCATCGCACACTGTGCGAAGCGTTTCAGTACAACGTGAAGGCTTACTCGGATCGCGTCGCGATCCGAACCCCGCATAACAAGGTCAGCATCACCTGGCGTGAGTACGGAGAACGTGTCCGTCATATCGCGACCGGCCTAGCCGCACTTGGTGTAACGGCGGGCGACACAGTCGCGCTGATGCTCACCAACCGGCCCGAGTTTCACCTTTGCGACACCGCGGTACTCCATACCGGCGCAACTCCATTCTCGATGTACAACACCAACCCGCCCGATGTGTTGGCGCATCTTTTCGAGAACGCATGCAACCGCGTGGTGATCTGCGAGGAACAGTTTGTTGATCGCGTACTCGCCGCTACGCGCATTGGGGGGAAGGTCGAACACATCATCAGCGTCGACGGTCACGGCGATGAAACGATCAGCCTGTCATCGGTAGAAGCCACGCCGAACAGCACATTCGACTTCGATGCGACATGGCAAGCCGTAAATGCGACCGACATTCTGACTATCGTCTACACCTCCGGCACCACCGGGCTTCCCAAGGGCGCTGAGCTAAGCCACGAAAACTTCATGACCAACGCCAACGCCCTCACGCAACTAGCGCCGATCGGCCCACACGATCGAGCGGTGTCATACCTGCCCGATGCGCACGCCGCGAACAGATGGGTCGGTCACTATGCCAACCTCCTGCTGGGAGTGCAGATTACGACCGTCAGTGACATCAGCCAAATACTGGAAACCCTCAGAGAGATTCGGCCCACCATCTTTATGGGCGTTCCAAGGATCTGGATAAAGATCAAGTCGGCGTTAGAGTCCCAATTAGTGGCAGACCCGAGCCCCTCGAAAAGAAGGCTTACCGCGTGGGCGCTACGAGTCGGCCAGGAACGAATACGCCGCCGGTCCAGTCAGCGGCCTGTGACGCCATGGTTGCGCGTCCAGCACGCTCTCGCCGATCGACTTGTATTGGCCAAGATACGCATGACGCTTGGCCTGGACGCCGTCCAACTCGGAGCGTCCGGCGCCGCACCAATCCCACCGGAAACGCACACGTTCATCCTGGGCCTGGGAATCCCCATCTGCGAGGCATACGGATTGACCGAGACAAGCGCCATAGTCACCATCAACCGACCCAACAACATGCGGATCGGCACCGTCGGACAAGCACTCTCAAGCACCGAAATCCGTCTCGCCGACGACGGCGAACTACTCGTACGCGGACAACAGATCATGCGCGGATACCGTGGTGAACCCGAAAAAACCTCGGAAGCAATAGATTCCGACGGCTGGTTCCACACCGGCGACATCGCGACAATCGATCCAGACGGATTCGTCACCATCATCGACCGCAAAAAGGAACTGATCATCAACTCATCCGGCAAAAACATGTCACCAACTCGGATCGAAAACACGATCGCCGCCGCATGCCACCTCGCCGGAGCTGTTATGGCGGTCGGTGAACAGCGGCCCTACATCACCGCACTCGTAACTCTCGATCAGGCAGAATTGAAATTGCTTGCTGTGAAGCATGATTTGACACTCGCGTCAACGGAAAACCTGTGCCACCACCCCATTATCACCAAGGAAATGGCGGCCGGGATCGAAAGGGCCAACGCTAAATTGTCTCGTGCAGAGCAGGTCAAGAAGTACCTGATTTTGCCGCGGACCTGGGAACCTGGCGGCGATGAGATGACACCCACCATGAAACTTAAGCGCCGGCATATAACGGCCAAGTACGCGTCAGAGATCGAAGACCTCTATCGATAGTGATCGGCTCCCACAAGAACAAAGCCGTTGTAGTGGGCCACATTAGCTGTGAACGGCCGAAAATTTCCGCCATCACAGCACGATGGCACGCACCGCGGAAAGACCGGCATACAGCCGGGCACTTGCCGGTGCCCTCACAATGCAGCAGAGACGACGCCCTAGGACGCGACCTCGGCCAGATCGCCCAGATCGGGAACGCGAGTCACGCGCACATACACCTGGTCGCCTTCGTGCAACCCGAGTGCCTCGGCGTCTCCGCGGGTGATCTGCGCGGTGAACTGTTCCCCGGTCGCGGCACTGGTCAACTCGACCCGCACCTCGAAACCGAGGTGCACGACGCGTCCCACCGTCGCCTTCGTCACCCCGGTGGTCTCGCCGGTGCCCTCCGCCGCGGCGCGGGAGAGGTCGGCATTGCGCCCCACACGAATATCGTGCGGGCGCACCAGGATTCCGTTCAGCTTGGCCACCGGGCCCAGGAAGGACATCACGAAGCTGTTCGCCGGACGGTCGTACAGGTCGTCAGGAGAACCCACCTGCTCGATACGCCCCTTGTTGAGCACCGCGATCCGGTCTGCGACATCGAGTGCCTCGGCCTGGTCATGGGTCACCAGCACCGTCGTGACGTGTACTTCCTCGTGCAGCCGGCGCAGCCAGGCCCGCAGGTCCTCGCGCACCTTGGCGTCGAGCGCGCCGAACGGCTCGTCCAGGAGCAGCACCTCCGGGTCGACGGCCAGTGCGCGTGCCAGCGCCATGCGCTGGCGCTGGCCGCCGGAAAGCTGGTTGGGGTAGCGGGTGTGAAAACCCGCCAGCCCCACCACTTCCAACAGGTTGTCGACCTTCTCCTTGATCTCGGCCTTCGGCCTCTTACGGATCTTGAGTCCGAACCCGACGTTTTCACGCACGGTCAGGTGCTTGAAGGCGGCGTAATGCTGGAACACGAAACCGATGCCGCGCCGCTGCGGCGGCACACCGGTGACGTCACGCCCATTGATGGTGATCGTGCCGGTATCGGGCTGGTCCAGCCCGGCGATGGCCCGCAACAACGTTGACTTGCCCGAGCCACTGGGCCCCAGCAGCGCGGTCAGCGAACCCGACGGCACCTCGAAGTCGATGTTGTCCAGCGCGGCGAAGTCGCCGTAATGCTTGTTCGCGCCGCGAACGGTAATCGCGTCAGTCATTCTGTGGCTCCTTGCTATTCACTATTGGCTTTTGCTCGTCGCGCATCGATGACGACCTGGACCACCAGGACGATCACCGCAACAGCCATCAGTAGCGCCGAGATGGCGTAGGCGCCGTACTCGGCACCACGCTGATGACGATCGGACACGAGCAGGGTCAGGGTCTGCGACGTCCCCGGCAGGTTCGAGGACACCATGATCACGGCGCCGTACTCACCGAGCGTGCGCGCGATGGTGAGCACGATGCCGTAGGTCAAACCCCACCGAATCGACGGCAACGTGATACGCCAGAACGTCTGCCACGCAGTGGCTCCCAGCGTGGCAGCGGCCTCTTCCTGCTCGGTGCCCAGCTCATGCAGCACCGGCTCGACCTCACGAATGATGAACGGAATCGTGACGAAGATGCTGGCGAGCACAATGCCCGGGAACCCAAAGATGACCTTGAGTCCGAAATCGTTCTCGACAAACCCGAAGACGCCCGCCGATCCCCACAACAGGATCAGCGCGACACCCACCACCACGGGTGAGACGGCGAACGGAAGGTCGATGATCGCCTGCAGCACGGCCTTGCCGCGGAACTTGTTCCGCGCCAGAACCAGCGCCGTGGGAATGCCGAAGATGACGTTGAGCGGCACCACAATCGCGACCACCAGCAGCGACAGCTGCAAAGCCGATATCGCGGCAGGGGTGGCGATCGACTCGAAGAACGCACCGACTCCGGGCTCGAACGTGCGCCACAAAATGAGGCCCACCGGAACGATCACCAGGATGCCGATATACAGCAGCGCCGCATAGCGGGCCACATATTTGACGAGCGGTGACGGCGTCACTGCGCCAGCTCCTCTCGCTTAGCCGCACGCGAACCAATGGTGCGTAGGACAAACAACACGACAAACGAAATGATCAGCAGCACAATCGAGATCGCCGCGGCACCGGTGCGGTCGTCGTTTTCGATGAGCGTCCTGATCCACTGCGAGGACACTTCCGTCTCGCCGGGCACCGCACCGCCGATCAGCACCACCGAACCGTATTCGCCGATAGCGCGCGAAAATGCCAGTCCCGCACCCGATAACAGCGACGGGAGCAGTGCCGGAAGGATCACCGCGCGGAAGATCGTCCAGTTGTCGGCCCCTAGAGAAGCGGCGGCCTCCTCGACGGACTGGTCGAGTTCCAAGAGGACCGGCTGCACAGACCGCACCACGAACGGCAGGGTGACGAACAGCAGCGCAATCCCGATACCCCACTTGGTGTGTTGGATGTGGATGCCCACGGGGCTGCCCGGGCCGTACAGCGCGAGCATCACCAGACTCGCCACAATCGTCGGCAACGCGAAAGGCAAGTCGATGACGGCGTCCACCAGCCGCTTGCCAGGGAAGTCGTCACGCGTCAGCACCCAGGCCACCAACAGCCCGAAGAACAGGTTGATGACGGCCACCCCGAAGGAGACCCCCAGGGTCACCTTGAACGAGCTCACCGCGGCATTGGAGGTGATCGCGTTCCAGAACGCGGTCCATCCACCACCGGCCGACTGCCAGACAATTGCGGCCAGGGGTAGCAGCACGATGATGCTGAGCCAGATCGATGCCGCACCGACCCGCAGCGAGGTGCTGCCGTAGCGGCGAGTCAACAATCCCCCCGTCTGCCCGGCACCGACTTTACGGTCGGGCCGGGCAGACGATTTCGGCTCGGAGGCCGGTTCCGTCGATTGTTCGGTCGCTGTCATCCGGTGGCCTTCTTGTAGATCTTGGTGATGCTGCCGTTTTCCTTGTCGAACAACGCGGGGTCAACTGTCTTCCAGCCACCTAGCTCGGCGATGGTCCACAGCTTCTCAGGCGTCGGGAAGTCCTTGGCGAATTCTGCCGTAACGGCCGGATCTACGGGGCGGAAACCTGCCTCAGCCCAGAGCTTCTGCGCCTCCGGGGTGTACAGGAAGTTCTTCAGGGCGTTCACCTTGTCCTGGTGCGCGCTGCCCTTGACCACGGCGACCGGGTTCTCGATCTTGAACGTCTGCGGCGGGTTGACGTGCTCGACGTCCTTGCCCTGACGTTCGACGTTGATGGCCTCGTTCTCGTAGCTGATCAACACGTCACCGCTGCCCTGCAGGAAGACGTCGGTGGCCTCGCGCCCGGAACCGGGACGCTGCTTGATGTGCTCGCCGACGAGCTTGCTGACGTAGTCGATGCCCGCCTGCTCGTCGCGGCCGCCATTGCTCTTGGCAGCATAGGGAGCCAGCAGGTTCCACTTGGCCGAGCCCGAGCTCAACGGGCTCGGCGTGATGACCGTGATACCAGGCTGAAGCAGGTCATCCCAGTCCTTGATGTTCTTCGGGTTGCCCTTGCGCACCACGAGAGAAACGACCGAGCCGAACGGCACACCCTTGGTGGCGTCGGCATTCCAATCCTCGGAGACCTTGCCCGCCTTGACCAAGCGGCTCACATCGGGCTCCACCGAGAAGTTGACGATGTCGGCCGGCTTACCGTCGACCACGGCCCTGGACTGATCGCCGGACGCACCGTAAGAAGTAGTGACCGCTACACCCTTACCCTCGGCGGTGTTCGCGAATGCCGGAATGATCTTCTTCCAGCCTGGCTCCGGCACCGCATAGGCGACGAGAGTCAAGGTGGTGTCGGCATCGGAATGCGACTCGCCCCCGACGACGTCACTGGATCCCCCACCGCAGGCGGCGAGAACTGTTGCCGCTGTGGCAAGTACTCCGATGTGGTGCCACCGGCGGGCACCGACCGTCTTCGCGATCTTGAGCATGAGGACCTTTCGTGGGATGACGATTACCTGGGACAGATATCTCATGGAATCCCGTGACGACAGAAAGGCAGCGAAACAGCCAGTGGGCTTCAAACTAGCCGCTACCGACACCAAACCGCGGACGGGATGGGTCTAGCGACAACAGTGAACGTCTGCGACCGCGCATGTACCGACCGCAATGAGCGCCAGGATGTGGCGCACGCGGTTACCCCGGGCTGCGGAATGCATGAGCGGAAGCGTAGCAGAGCCCCTTAATGCCTTCTTTACGGCTGAATCGGCAGGTAGAAGCACTATTGCGTCAACAGTCAGTAACTACCGGCTCAACAGCCAGGCGACTATGACCAGAACCGCCAGCGCAACCAGCGCCAACGTGACACGAGACTGCGGCATGCCGCTCATGAGAGGTCCGCCTGGGTGGCCGGGGCTACCCGATTTTCCACGGCGTGGCGACGCGCGGCCTGGTACCACCGACCGAGCCGATTCGCCAGGCTGAGCAGCAGAAACAAGACCTTGTCACCGGCCACGGCCATCGCGTAAGCCAGCACCAGCACAACCGGCATCACGATGATTGTTTGAAGGATGAACCCGCGTCCGCTGAGCCACAGCTCCACGCCGTCCCACCAACTCAGGAGGCCGATCACGCTGTCGCTGTTCACGCGGGCCAGTTTAGGCGGACCATGCCGCGGGCCTTTCGGCGCAGGGCAGACTGGATACCGATGAGTCATTTGCGCGCGAAGTGCCTGTTCTTGGTGCTCGCATTCTCCGCACTGTTCAGCGGGGCCCACATCGCGGCGGCGGACTCCGCCGTCGCGGGCGCGGACGTGCAGGTCGCACAGAGCCTGGGTGACCGCGAGCTCACTGTGGTGGCCCGCCGGGTGACCAGCATTCCCGGCCCGCTACATGTCGATCTGATCGCTCACCAGGGCACCGCGGCCGGTCCACTGCGCGTGCAGCTCGTGCCCACGGGCGTCAGCACCGATGAATACCAGCCCGCGCCGGGTGTGCCCACCGCAACGGCGCTGGTCGTGCTCGGTGAGAAACCCGGCCCGTACGGCGCGACTCTCGACGTGGACCGCCCAGGGCCCACCGACCTCACCATCAGTGACGGCGTCCACACCGCCCGGATCCCGTTGGTCCTGGTCGGTCAGGCGATGTCGCCATCCGAGCGGGTGGCCTATCTGGGGCTGGCGGCCACCGGACTGCTGCTGGTGGTCTCGCTGGTGGTCGCGACCCGGGTGCGCCGCGGGATATGGATCGCGGTGCCCGTGACCGCGACCGTGACGGCCCTGGCGATCGCCATCACTGCGGCGGTGCTGTCCACGTCCGCCCCGCCACCGCCCGAGCCGGGTCCGCAACGCGATCCCACTGTCGACAACGCCGCCAACCCCTACCGCCTTGACCGCCCCGCGGTCACCGACTACTCGCGGCCTTCGGCCATGCTCATCGCCGAACGGCCAGACGTGGATTCGGGACGCACGACGGACATCGATTTCTCCCTGATCGACACCGCGACCGGACTGCCCACCGATGACCTTGTCATCCACGACAGCGCGTTGATCCATCTGCTGGTGGTGGCCCCGGATGGGCGGCTATCTCACCTACATCCGATAAGGGTTGCACCGGGTCGCTATTCGGTGCAGTTGTCACCCGAGGTGGCCGGCAGGTACGCGGTCTCGGCAGAGTTCGTGCGGCGCGGCGGTGGCGTACAGACGGTGCGCCTGCCGGGTGGACTGACATCACGTGGCGGAAAACCCACGGCTCCGGCGCCATTCGAAGGTCCCGGTATGCGCATGCTCGACGGGCAGCATGTGCACGTGAGCGCCGTCGGACTGCGTGCGGGACGGCCGACAACGCTCTCGGTGACCATCGGGGCCGATCCCGTTCTGCAACCGTGGCTGGGCATGCTCGGCCATCTGGTGATCGCCGGCCCCATCCCGCGCGATGTCCCCGCCGGTGAACTCGGTACAGCGGTGCAGGATTCGGCGGTATGGGCCCACGCTCATTCCATGGGCGGGCATGGCGGCACCGACATGCCCGGCATGGACCACAGCACCGGTCATGTGCCCACTCAAGATGATGCGATGCCACCCATGGTGGGGGCACCACCGCTCAACGGTGACAGTCCACCCGACGAGACAGTGGCCGCCTTCGGTCCGGACGTGCCGTTCACCTTTACATTTCCCAAGCCCGGCCGATACCTCGCCTGGATTCAGGCACAGCGCGACTACCGGGTGCTGACGATCCCAGTACGACTGGACATCTCATGACCCGTCAGGTGTGGGCAGGGCTCGCGCTGATCGTTGCTGCCGTGCTGGGCCTGGCGTGGATTGCCTGGCCCAGCGCCCCCGAGACCGTCACGCTGCACTCGGGTACCGAACACTATGTCGTCGCCGTGACGGTGGATAACCCCCGCGTCGGGATGACCGCTCTGGAAGTCGCCATCACCAAAAGAGAGGATGACGGTTACCCCGAATCTCAATCGGTATCAGTTGAATTGGCGATGCCACTGATGGGCCACGCCATGCCGCCGCTGCGCGAGGTGATATCGGGCCGCACGAAGTTCGACCAGGTGATGCTGTCGATGGCGGGGCCCTGGGACATCATCGTGACCGTCACGCCACCCTCCGGCGATCCCGATGAACGCACGACGATGCCACTATGGGTGAGTGGAGGTTGACATGAACGCCGAGACGAGCACCGCAGGCACCGGCGCCGAACAGACGCCGCGGATCACCCGCGCCGTCATCGAGAAGTACGCGCCATTGGGTGCCTACGGCGTGCTGCTGGGCAGCGTGGTAGGCGCGGTGGGGACCACCTGGGATGTCGAATGGCACGACGATGTGGGTCCCGATACGTTCTTCACGCTGCCACATCTGTTCCTGTACTCGGGTAGCGCGATCGGCGGAATCACCAGCCTTGTCATGGTTTTGATGGTCACGGCCGCACAGCGCGTGGGTGAGAAAGTACCCCGCTGGGTGGGCGGCGTACCGATCCGGGTGTTCGGGGGCAGATTCACCGCTCCCCTGGGCTTCCTGCTCTCCGGCTGTGGCGCGGCCTCGTTTCTCATGTACGGGCTGTTGGATCTGTGGTGGCATACGGTCTACGGGTTCGACGCCGTCCTGGCCTCTCCCCCACATTTCGCATTGTTCGTGTCCGGAACCGTCACCGACCTCGGCAGTATCGTGACCTTTGCGGCGGCACGCCGATTCCGTTGGGGTGTGGTGGGTTTGATGGCCCAAGCCTCACTGGTGGCGGCGATGACTGCCATTCCGTTCACGGCGCTGTTCCTCTTCAAGTTCGATTTCAACCCGATTTCGCTGGGCTCGGCGTTCATCGTTCCGCTCGTGCTGCTGCTCATCGCGGGCGTCGTACGCTCGACGCTGGCGCCGCTCGGGGTCGCGGTGATCATGGGTGCCATTCAAGCCATCTTCTGGTGGTTTTCTCCCTGGGCCGCACACGAATACGCCGCGGCAGTCGGGTTGCCGTTGCGCGACGATCTCTGGGGCGGGCCACCCACAATCCCGGGAATGATGCCCATGTTCCTCGCGATCTTCGCAGTACTCGCCGCCGGGATGCTGCACCTGGCCGGGGACCGGAAATGGCAGCGGTGGCCGACCACCGTCATCGGCGCGATCCTGGGTTCGGTGGCGGGCATGGGCTATCTGCTGCAGGGCGCAATGCTGTATCGGCAGGGCACCGAAACCGCGAGCAACTACGTCACCGTCGGCGTGGCGGGACTGGTGTTGGGCGCACTCGCCGGATTTCTGGCGCAGCGCATCGCACTGATGTTGCGGGTGCCCGGAAGCGATGCCGAGACTGCGGGGGTAGCCGCGTGAGACACATTCGAATCCTGTTGTCACTCATCACAGTCATCAGCCTGTCCCTGGGCCTTAGCGTCCCTGCCAACGCCTACGCACCCGTAAATGTGGTGCACACCGAACAGGTCACCGTCGGCCCCTATCCCCTGACCGTCGGGTTCTCAACCTGGCCGCTGCGCGCCATGCAATCACTGGACTTCACGTTCATCCCCGCCGGCGGGATCGCCGATAAATCGGGCACGCTCACCATTGTGTCGCCCGACGGGAAGCAAGGGCATGCCGAACGGCTGGCACGCCATCCGCGCAAGCGGGAGGTCTGGGGGCTGGATGTCCGGGCACTGCAGGAAGAAGGCCGTCACCAGTTCATCTTCGATATCACCGGACCACAGGGGCCCGGGCAGGGCATCCTTGATCTGGAGGTGCTGCCCCAACCGGGACCACCGCTGGCCCTGAGTTGGATCGTCTCGTTGATACCGGTGTTCGCGTTGGCAGCAGTTTTGATCGTGGCGTGGAGGAGAACTCGTGACCAAACCTGAACCCTCGCAAAGCACCACCTGCGCTATCGCCGGCGGCGGACCGGCCGGAATGATGCTGGCGCTGCTGCTCGCACGCGGCGGAGTCGACGTCACGGTGCTCGAGAAGCATCCCGATTTCCTGCGCGACTTCCGTGGAGACACGGTGCACGCCAGCACACTAAATCTGCTGGATGAACTGGGGCTCGGCCCGAAATTCGCGGCCATGCCCCACAACTTGGTCGAGCAAGTCACCGTCGACCTCGGGGAGCAGACATATCGCCTGGGCGATCTCAACCGACTTCCGGGACCGCACAAACACATCGCGATGGCACCCCAATGGGACTTCCTGGAGATGCTGGCCAGTGCCGCGGCCACCGAGCCCACCTTCACCTTGCTCCGCAGCACCGAGGTGACCGGGCTCCTGCGCGCCGGCGACCGCATCACCGGCGTCGAATATCGCACCGCTACAGGAGAAACCGGGCAGCTCAAGGCGGACCTGACAGTGGCCTGCGACGGTCGCGGATCGGTACTGCGCGCCGCCGCGGGCATGCGGCCGCGGCAGTTCGGTGTGCCCATCGACGTCTGGTGGTTCCGCCTTCCCAAGCATCCCGACGACCCTCAGGGACCACGCGCCCGGGTGGGTACCAACCGATTCATGGTGATGCTCGATCGTGGCGACTATTTCCAGTGCGGGTATCTGATCGGAAAGGGCACCGACTCGCAGATGCGCAGCGGCGACGTGCAGGTGTTGCGCGACCGAATCGCCGAAATGGTGCCGTGGCTGGCTGACCGCACCGATGCCATCACCACCTGGGATGACGTGAAACTGCTTGATGTACAGCTCAACAGACTTCGCAAGTGGTATCGCGAAGGCCTACTGTTCATCGGCGATGCCGCCCACGCCATGTCTCCCGTCGGCGGGGTCGGTATCAACCTCGCGATCGCCGACGCGGTGGCGACTGCCCGCATCCTTGCCGAGCCGCTACGCACCGGATCTCTGACCACCGCCGACCTGCGCAAGGTACAGCTGCGCCGGTGGGCCCCCACCGCACTGATCCAGCGGGTGCAGCGCGCCGTTCACCGGCGAGTGTTCTCGGCAGTGGGGTCGAACACCACCGTCACTCCCAGCAACAGAGTGGCATCGGTGTTGTCCGCCGCCACCAAATACCCATGGCTACAGGCAGTTCCCGCCTACGGGGTGGCGATCGGGCCGCTGCCCGAACACGCACCGGATTTCGCGCGGCGTCCGCCTACTGGCTAAGAATCGTCTGCATGCCGGGAGCCACCCGGTCGCGAATCTTCGCCCACGGCACGGTAACCGGCACATAATCTCCGGCGACGTGGGGAACGGAGACATAGAAAGTCAGTCCGGTGGGTACGGGAAGCCAATGCAAAAACTGCTCAGACTTCATATCCCCGGCCGCCTTGATCCGATCGGGCGGCCCAAGCTCCTGAACCAACTTCCGTAGCTGCTCCCGTGCCGCCCCCTGGTCTGCGAACACATCGCCGAACATGATCGGCTGCGCCGTATCGGTGTTGATCGTGATGGTCGCGACCCTGTTGCTGGGGTACGGGCCGCCGCTGTTCGAAAGGAACACGGCGACTCCCGACAACACATGCGGGCCGATGAACACGACCCGACTCGATTCCCCCGCCTGCAGCTGCCCGTCACCTACTGTCGCGGGCTTCGCCGCCTTCGGATCGTCCAGGGTCCGCACGACGTCTTTGAGCGCCACGCGCATGCCGTCGTTGAATCGGTCTCGGGCACCGGCCTTATCGCCGGTGACCTGAGGCAGTTTGACGTTGTAGTCGACCTTGCCTTGCTTTCCGCTCTCCTGCTGCAGCGTAGGACCAAAACCGAAGGCAGGCTTCGCGGTCGGCGGTGCTTGCGCCGGGGTAACGGACACAACTGGTTTGGATGGGGTCGTGGTGGACGGCGGAGCTTCCGGCGTCTGCGTAGGTTGGTCGGGTGGTTTGAGGCAACCGGCAGCCACGCCGCAGGTCACCACCAGCATCAACGCAAGACCACATCTCACAAGCCGATCCCCCTTGTTACTGGCTCAGCACCGGAATGATTTCGGGCGCAACCTGATCACGAATCTTTTCCCACGGCACGGTAATCGGAACGAAATCACCGGCAGCGTGTGACACCGGAACGTAGAACCGCAACCCGGCCGGCACGGGTATCCATTGTTCGAGCCGCCCATTGACGGTCTCCTGGCGCACCCGCGCGGTCGGGTCCAGCTCGGGTAGCACCTGCCTCAGCCGTTCCAGGGCGGCATATCGGTTGGGGAACAGATCGTCATAGGTAATCGGTTGCGCGGTATCGCTGTTGACGACGAACGTCGAGACCGACTGATTCGGATGTGCACCGCCCGCGTACCAGAGATACACCTGGATGCCCGCCACCACGTGCGGTCCGATCATCGCGACACGAGTGCGCTCCCGCTCAGGACCGATATCGCCCTCACCGATCGAAACCTGCTGGCTCTTCGCGGGACCGGACAGCGCATCGATCACATCACGCAGCGCGCTGCGCATGCCGTCGTTAAATCGATCGCGGACGGCGGGCACTCCGCCCGAGAGCTGCGGCAGTGGCACGTCATAAGTCACCATCCCCTCGGCGCCCTTGACCGGCTCCAACACCGGCGTATACCCGAAGGCCGGGGCGGGGCTCGCCGGAGGTGCCGATGACGTTGTCCCCGAGGAAGACTCGGTTGCGGTGGGTGCCTGCGCCGCCTCATCCGCGGCGCGCCCGCATCCGGACGCGACCACACACATCGCCACAGCGGCCACGACGCCGCCCCGGATGCTCACGTGGGCGCATTCGCGGGCTGGAAGGTGCCGCTCACATCCGCTTCCTCCTCGGCCCGGATGACGTGCACGACCGCGTTGATCAACGCCAGATGGGTGAAGGCCTGCGGGAAGTTGCCCAGATGCCGACCGGTGCGCGGGTCGATCTCCTCGGCGTAGAGCTGCAGCGGGCTGGCGAAGGAGAGCAGTCGCTCGCACAGGTGGCGAGCCCGGCGTACCTCACCGATCTCCACCAACGCCGACACCAGCCAGAACGAACAGATGGTGAAGGTTCCTTCCTCACCCGAGAGTCCGTCGTCGGTCTCCTCCACCCGGTAACGCAGCACCAGGCCGTCATGGGTCAGCTCATCGGCGATGGCCAGTACCGTCGCCCGAATCCGCGGATCGTCGGACGGCAGGAAACGGTTCAGCACCGCGAGCAGCAGCGAGGCATCCAAAGCCGTTGAGCCGTAACGCTGTACCAACACCCCGCGTTCATCGACACCATTCTCCAGGATGTCGTCCTTGATCTCGTCGGCGACAGCACGCCACTGCTGGGCATAACTCTTTTCACCATGCATCTCGGCAAGTTTCGCGCCGCGGTCCATCGCGACCCAACACATGATCTTGGACGAGGTGAAATGCTGCGGCTCCCCGCGTACTTCCCAGATGCCACGGTCGGGCTCACGCCAATGCCGTGCCGCCTCTTCGGCCTGGTTCTTCAGGATCGGCCACAGGGTCGCGGGAATCTGCTCCCGCGACCTGGCGTGCACATACACCGAATCGAGCATGGTGCCCCAGATGTCGTGCTGGATCTGATCAAAGGCACCGTTGCCGATGCGCACCGGCCGTGCCCCGTCGTACCCGGACAGGTGGGGCAGCTCCCCCTCGGTCAGGGTGCGTTCGCCACCCACGCCATACATGACCTGCAACGGATGTTTCTCGCCATTGTTCGCACCCGAAGCATCGGCGATGAATGAGAAGAAGTCGTCGGCCTCACGGTCCAGACCCAGCGTGTAGAGACCCCACAGCGCGAAGGTGGAGTCTCTCACCCACGAGTAGCGATAGTCCCAGTTACGCACTCCCCCAGGAGTTTCCGGTAGCGATGTGGTCGAGGCCGCCAGCAGCGCGCCGGTCGGCGAGTACGCCAGGCCCTTGAGGACCAGCGCGCTGCTCTGCAGGTACGAGCGCCACGGATGGTCGGGAAATTCGCCGATGTTGATCCATTGCCGCCAGGCCTCGGCGGTCTTCCACATCTTGTCGGCAGCCTCCGCATATGTCTGCGGCACAGGGTGTTTGGACCAGCTCAACGCGACGAACACGTTATCGCCCTCGGTGAGCCGGGTGCGGGCACGCGCTTCCCGGCCCTCCAGCCCCAGCCGAAGATTCGTGGTTAGCTTCAGCGTCGGATTGGCGTCGGGGTTCTTGGTGGCCCGACAGGTCGCCTCGCCGTATCCATCGCCGGAGTACTCCCAGGTGGCACCCTCACGGTGATAGTCGAACGCGGGCTCGCAGTTCATGAGCACTTCGACCGTCCCGCTGACACAGCGCACGGTACGCAGCAAGATATGCTCGGCATCCCAATCTGTCGGGGTGCGCTTATGCGTTTTCGACCGGGAATCGACGTCGTGCCAGGGCCCCAGCACCAACGCGTCGCGGACGGTCAGCCATCCGGTCTTGGTCTGCCACGTGGTTTCCACCATCAGGCTGCCCGGCAGGTAGCGGCGCGCGGCCGGCACGTTGTGCCCGTATGGCGCGATCCGGAAATGCCCCGCCCCACGATCAAGGATCGCCCCGAAGATGCTCGGCGAATCCGGCCGCGGAACGCACATCCACTCCACCGATCCGTTGGCGGCGATCAGGCAGGTGTTCTCCCAATCCGAGAGAAATGCGTAGTCGGCAATGGGCGGAAACGGGCCGCGCCGCTGAACAGGAGACTGGCTGGAAAGCAGTCCTTCTAGCGACAGCTCGGGATCAAGAGACGACACCATCCGACCATCGTAGGTGCGATCTGGCTACCCGCCCGGCTCATTAGCGCCTGCGAAGCAGGTAGATGCCGAGTCCACCGAAGAGCAGCAGGTTGAACACCAAGAGCGACACAAGGACACCGGTGGACCCTCCGCTACGCGGACCTGCCAGGTAGATCACCAGGTCGATGCCGACAAGCAGGCATGCGGCGACAAGTGCGGTCCAGATCAGGGTGGTCGGTTTCATGCTGTCTCCTGACCCCGTGCCGCGTCCAGTTCGCCGGCCAATACCGACATCAGTTCCGCCACCGGCAGGGCCCGGGCCCGATGATGTTCGGTGCCGGCCCACAGCGACATCACGTCCGGATCTCCGCTTGCCCGCAGCTCCTTGGTCGCCGAGTTCAGCGCCGGGAAGCTCACCGGGGCAACCGATTCCATATCCCGCTGGAACGCATTCGAGATGCTTCGCGCCGGGCGGCCCGAGAAGACCCGCGTCACCACCGTTTCGGCCGGTTGCAGCAGGGCGTCTTTGTAGACCTGTTTGGCACCTGACTCGTCGGTGACCACCAGCGCGGTGCCCAACTGGGCTGCCGAGGCTCCCGCGGCGAGTACCCGGGCGATGTCGGCGCCGTCCATGATTCCGCCCGCTGCCACCAGCGGTAACGCGGTGACCGCCCGCACATTCGCGATCAGATCGGCCAGCGGTTCTTCGGGGGCACCGGCATCGAAACTGCTGCGGTGACCGCCGGCCTCGGGGCCCTGGACAACCAGCGCGTCGGCACCGATGCCTTCGGCGATCGTGGCCTCGGCGGCACTGGTGACGGTGATCCACACCTCGGATCCGGCCTCGCGCAGCCGGTGCGCGTCCCGCGCGGACGGCACGCCAAACGTGAACGACACCACCGGGACAGGATTGGCCACCAGATACTCGATCTTGTCGGCATACGCGTCGTCGTGCCAGACCGGATCGCCCGGAGCCACCTCGAGTTTGTCGGCCCAGATCTTCAGCTTGTCCAGGTACTCACCCAGGTCGGCGCCGAGGTCTGGCGTGGGAACGAAGACGTTGAAACCGAAGGGAAGACCGCCCATCGCCTCGCGGTCCTGGTCCAGCTGCTCGACGCTGCGGTACCCCGCAGGCAACAGACCGAAACCGCCGGCCGCACTCACCCCGCGCGCCAACGCGGGAACGGTGATACCGCCGGCCATCGGGGCGCCGACGACTGGAAGACGAAGCCCGGCAAGCACGGTACTCATGCCGCTCAGCGTATCGACGCGATGAGTTTTCCGGCCGGGGTGGGTCGGTATCGGTATGACAACCTCATCCGCCTATCCCACCGCCGTCACCCGCGAGGAATGGCTGACGGCCCGCAAGCAACTGCTGGCCCGCGAGCGCGAGGTCACCCATCTGCGCGATGCCGTCAATGCCGAACGCCGACGCCTTCCCATGGTGAAAGTCGAGAAGGACTATCTCTTCGAAGGCCCCGACGGGCCGGTGCGGCTGCTGGACATGTTCGAGGGCCGTCACACCCTGTACATCCACCATTTCATGTGGATCGACGCCGCCGACCGCGGATGCCCCAGCTGCACCGGCGCGGCCGATATGACGTTCACCGAACGAGATCGCGCGTTGTTGACCGACAAGGGCGTCACCTTCGCCTGCGTGTCCCGTGCGCCGTATGCCAGCATCGCCCGTTACCGCGACGAACACGGGTGGACGTTCCCGTGGTACTCCACCAATGACGGCGATTTCAGCTACGACTTCCACGTCACGCTCGACCCGTCACGCACGCCGATCGAGTACAACTACAAGTCGCTCGAGGAGTTACATGCCGACGGATTCAGCGAGGAAGACCTGCGCGGGGATTGGCCCGGCGCCAGTGTCTTCCTGCGCCGTGGAAACGAGGTATTTCACACCTATTCGGCCTTCGCGCGCGGGCTGGATCATTCCGCGGTCGGGTATCCGTTTTTGGACCTGACACCGTATGGGCGTCAGGAGCCGTGGGAGGAATCGCCCGCGGGCTGGCCGCAGGGTGGGGCCGTCGTCGGGATGCCGAGTCAGGAGTGCGAGCACTGAGCCCGAGTGTGCCGATACGGTCGAAATTCACGGAAATATCGACACTATTCGCACACTCGGCGAGGTTGGGTCACCCGCTGCGAGAAGCCTGCGCCAGGGCTACTTCTTCGGTTTGTCCGCCGTGGACTCGGTGGACAGCGCCGCCACGAAGGCCTCCTGCGGCACCTCGACCCGTCCGATGGTCTTCATGCGCTTCTTGCCCTCCTTCTGCTTCTCCAGCAGCTTGCGCTTACGGGTGATGTCACCGCCGTAGCACTTGGAGAGCACGTCCTTACGGATGGCCCGAATGTTCTCACGCGCAATGATTCTCGAGCCAACAGCGGCCTGCACCGGCACTTCGAACTGCTGGCGCGGAATGAGCTCCTTGAGCTTGACGGTCATTTTGTTGCCGTACGCCGAGGCGCCGTCCTTGTGCACGATGGCACTGAACGCGTCGACCGCCTCACCCTGCAGCAGGATGTCGACCTTGACCAGGTCGGCTTCCTGCTCGCCGGCCTCTTCGTAGTCCAGGCTGGCGTAGCCGCGGGTGCGCGATTTCAGCGAATCGAAGAAGTCGAAGATGATCTCGCCCAACGGCATTGTGTACCGCAGCTCGACACGCTCCGGCGAGAGGTAATCCATGCCGCCGAGTTCACCGCGCCGTGACTGACACAGCTCCATGATCGAACCGATGAACTCGCTCGGTGCGATGACAGTCGTCTTGACGACGGGCTCGAACACCGAACGGATCTTGCCCTCGGGCCAGATGGACGGGTTGGTCACCATCATTTCGGTGCCGTCCTCCTTGACCACGCGGTACACCACGTTGGGTGCGGTCGAGATCAGGTCGAGATTAAACTCGCGTTCCAGCCGCTCACGGGTGATCTCCATGTGCAGCAATCCCAGAAAGCCGCAACGGAATCCGAAGCCCAGCGCCACCGACGTCTCCGGCTCATAGGTAAGCGCGGCGTCGTTGAGCTGCAGCTTGTCCAGCGCCTCACGAAGATTCGGGTAGTCGGATCCGTCCACCGGATACAACCCGGAGTACACCATCGGCCGCGGTTCGCGATAACCGGTGAGCGGTTCGGTCGCACCCTTGCGCGCAGAGGTGACGGTGTCACCGACCTTGGATTGGCGCACGTCCTTCACGCCGGTGATCAGGTAGCCCACCTCGCCCACCCCAAGGCCCGCAGAGGGTTTGGGGTCGGGTGAGACGATGCCCACTTCCAGCAGCTCGTGGGTGGCGCCCGTCGACATCATCGCGATCTTCTCGCGCGGGGTGATCTTGCCGTCGACGACGCGGACGTAGGTGACGACGCCCCGGTAGATGTCGTACACCGAGTCGAAGATCATCGCGCGCGCCGGAGCATCCGGATCACCCTGTGGCGCAGGAATGAGCCGCACCACCTCGTCCAGCAGTGCCTCGACGCCCTCGCCGGTCTTGCCGGAGACCCGCAGCACATCCGAGGGCTCGCAGCCGATGATGTGCGCGATCTCCTCGGAGTAGCGCTCGGGGTCGGCCGCGGGCAAGTCAATCTTGTTGAGGACCGGAATGATGGTCAGGTCCTTGTCCAGTGCCAGGTACAGGTTGGCCAGCGTCTGCGCCTCGATGCCCTGCGCGGCGTCCACGAGCAGCACCGCGCCCTCGCACGCCTCCAGCGCCCGCGAGACCTCGTAGGTGAAGTCCACGTGCCCGGGGGTGTCGATGAGGTGCAGGACATAGTCCTCGGGCCCGTTCTCGCCCTTGAGCTGCCAGGGCAGCCGCACATTCTGTGCCTTGATGGTGATGCCGCGCTCACGCTCGATATCCATGCGGTCCAGATACTGGGCACGCATGGACCGCTCATCGACCACGCCCGTCAACTGCAGCATCCGGTCGGCCAGGGTCGACTTCCCATGGTCGATATGGGCGATGATGCAGAAGTTACGGATAAGCGCCGGGTCCGTGAACGTCGTGTCGGCAAAACTTGGCACGGCACCATGCTCCCATGCCGCGCACCATGCTCCTGACACACACGTCGTGAGGGACTACCGGTCAGTATGCTCGCAGCATGGCGTCACAGTGGCAGACGCTCGGGCGGAAGCTCGGGAAGATCGCGGTCGACACTCTTGAACAAGTCGTGTTCCGCGAAGGCCCGAAGGTGCTGCGGCAACTACAGGGGTCGGAATTCGTTCAGCGGGGGCTGCAGCGCGGGCTGGAAGCGATCGGCGTCGTGGAGACCGAGCAGCAGACCGCCATTCCGGGGCGTCCGGTCACCAACCGCAGTGTGCCCACGGCCCATCGGGCCCGTCGCATCGAATACACGCCCGACCTGGACGGTCGCGCCGATCCCGGCGAAATCGTCTGGACCTGGGTGGTTTACGAGGATGACCCGTCACAGGGCAAGGATCGTCCGGTGCTCGTGGTGGGACGGGATGGCTCGGTGCTGCTGGGCCTGATGCTCTCGAGCCAGGAACGCCACGACACCGATCCGGACTGGGTGGCCCTCGGCAGCGGCAGCTGGGATTACGACGGCCGCCCCAGCTGGGTGCGCCTGGATCGCGTGCTCGATGTTCCCGAAGAGGGAATCCGGCGCGAGGGCGCCATTCTGGACGTGGAGCGATTCAACATCGTCGCGATGCGCCTGCGCACGCACTTCTCCTGGAGCTGATCGAACCGATCAGCGCAGCTCAGTGCTCTACGGAGTTGCGCACCGGCAACGGCGTGAACATGGCCTGGTCAACGAACTGTGCGGTGTATTCAGCCAGTTCTTCACGCTCAAGACGCAGCCGTCCGTCGAGCCATGCCAGCACGGTGCCCGCGACACCGGCAGCCAGGGCTTCGGCCTGCACAGCGGTGTAGTTGGGGTCGGCATCCGGATCGAACTCGGCGCGCGCGGCACCGAGCATCAACGCCATGTAGTGCGTCAACCGCATGCGGCGACGAGTGAGCCGCTGGCTGCCCATCGCCTCGGTGGCGATCACGCGGGCGCGCCGGGGATCGGCGGTCAGTGCGGTCACCGCACCCACGACACCGGCATGCACCTGCGAGCGTGAGTCCTTCTCGGCAGCGGCCATCGCCGACCCTGCGGTGGCGATGCTGTCCTCGATGATCCAGTCGAAAACGGCGACCAGCAGCTCGTCGAGGCCGTCGAAGCACTCGTAGAAGTAACGGGTGTTCAGTCCGGCGGTCTTGCAGATCTCCCGAACCGTTGTCGCAGCCCAGCCGGAGCTGGCCATAACCTCGAGCCCCGCCTCAAGAAGGCGTCGCCTCCGCTCCGCGCGGCGCTCGTCTGCCGTTCGTCCGCCGTATAGCCCGGTAGCTTGTTTGGTCACCATGGTCTACGCATTATTACTCTTCTTGCCAGACACCTGTGCAATAACTGGCTTTTCTGCGGTGTTTAGGCGAGTCGTGTGACTTCGACCACGACGTCCAAATCGGTCGAGCCACCCCCCGAGTAGATGCCCTTGAGGGGGCTGACGTCCGAGTAGTCCCGGCCGACGCCCACGGTGATGTACTGCTCGTTGATCTCGCTGTCATTGGTGGGGTCGTAATCCCACCACGCACCGGCCCAGCCCTGGATCCACGCGTGGCTCTGTCCGTCCACCGTCTCGCCCACCGCCGCGTCGCCCTTGGGGTGCAGGTATCCCGAGACGTAGCGCGCCGGGATCCCCATGCTGCGCAGCAGGACCAAGGTCAGGTGCGCGTAGTCCTGGCACACACCTTTTCTCTCACGCAACGCATCCAGCGCCGACGAGTGCACACCGGTGGTTCCGGGCACATAGTCGAGCTCCGAGTGCACCCATTTCGATGCCGCGACAATGGCCTCGGCGGGAGTTGCATCCTTGGCGATCCGCTTGCCCACCGACTGCACCTTCTTGCTGTGTGGGACGTACGCGCTGGGCGACAGATACTCGTCGAATCGGTCGATGACGGCGTCGGCGTGGATGTCATCCCAGCCCACCGTTTCCTCCGGCTTCTCCGCGACATCGGTCTCCACCACCGACAGGCCTGTCACCTCCAGCTCGGTATGGGGTGCGTGCAGGTCGAATGTCGTGACGGCGGTACCCCAGTAGTCGACGTACCGATACGAGCGGGTGGCCGGCACCGTCTCCACGCGATTGAGGATGACGTTCTGGCGACCGTCACTGCGCGGTGTCAGCCGCGCCTCGTTGTAGGAGGCGGTCACCGGCGTCTTGTAGGCATAACCGGTGGCGTGGACGACTCGCAAGCGCCACATCTACTTCTCCTCTTCGCGCACGTTGGGGGTACCTCCCGCGGGTGGGTGCCGCATCGTCAGATCTCGCCTTCTTCAATGGGATCCACATCGTGGCGGCCACCGGCATCGGTCCACGCCACCCACGGCGCGGCGTGGAAGTACTGCAGCGCCACCGCCTCACCCAGTTCCCGGCAGGTCTGTTGGAGGCCGGCCAGTCGTGTCGGCAAGTCCTCCAGCAGCACTCCGGGACGCATGAACTCCAACTCACTGCGGGCCCGTCCCAGCAACCGCTGCGCCTCGGCACGCGCACCGACTCGGCTGTGTGGCTGGTGATCCAGCTCCTCCAGGCTCAGCTCGGCCTGGCGCAGCGAGTGAAACACCGAGCGCGGGAAAAGCCGGTCCAGCAGCATGAACTCGACGACCCGGCTCGCGTCCAGGACCCCGCGATAGGTGCGCAGGTAGGTGTCATGCGCGCCCGCGCTACGCAACAGCGTGACCCAGGCGGGTGAGGACGCGCGGTCACCAACACGGGACAGCAGCAGCCGCACCGTCATATCCACCCGCTCGATGGAGCGGCCCAGCACCAGGAATCGGTAACCGTCATCGCGGCTGAGCGTGGAGTCGGCAAGTCCCGCGAACTGTGCGGCGCGCCCCTCCACGTAGGTGAAGAATTCATGCGGGCCAAGTCTGCGGGCGGCGCGCTCGCGATCGGCCAGCGCGTTGTAGGTGGTGTTGAGGCACTCCCACATCTCGGTGGACGTCACTTCGCGTGCGCCGCGCGCATTTTCACGCGCCTCGGAGATGGAGTCGACAATCGACCCACCCTGCACTCCCCTGCTGAACGCGACCAGCTCGGTGAGTGACCACACATCGAGCACGGTGTCCGGCGCGTCGATGCCCAGCACGCGCAGCAGCACGCGGGAGGCATGATCGGGATCCACGCTGGCATCCTCGAGCAGCTGGTGCACCGTGACATCGAGGATGCGCGCGGTGTCGTCGGCACGCTCGACGTATCGGCCAATCCAGTAGAGCGACTCCGCGTTTCGCGCCAGCATTAGGACATCACCTGCTGTTGTTGTTGCTGCTGTTGTACCTGCAGACCCGCGGTGGCCGCCTCGGGTCCCTGTTCGACCTCCGCCGCCTTGGGCAGCTCGGGGACCACCTCGGCCCCCGAGAGCTCACGCTCGGCGACAGAAGCCCGCGAGGCCAGCACCCAGGTGTCCTTGGAGCCGCCACCCTGACTGGAGTTGACCACCAGAGAGCCTTCCGGCAATGCCACCCGGGTGAGACCACCGGGTAGCACCCAGACGTCGTCACCGTCATTGACCGCGAATGGGCGCAGGTCCACGTGGCGCGGTACCAGCTGGTCGCCGACCTTTGTGGGCACCGTGGACAACTGGACCACGGGCTGGGCCACCCAGCCACGCGGGTCAGCCCTGATCTTCTTGGCGATCGCGGCGCGTTCCTTCTCGGTGGCGTCGGGGCCGAAGACGATGCCGTACCCGCCGGACCCCTCCACCGGCTTGATGACGAGCGAGTCGATGCGGTCAAGCACTTCCTCGCGCTCGTCGTCGAGCCAACATCGGTAGGTATCCACGTTCGCGACTATGGGCTTCTCGCCGAGGTAGTACTCGATGATGGTCGGCACGTAGGTGTAGACGAGCTTGTCGTCGCCCACTCCGTTGCCGACGGCGCTGGAGATGACGACGTTCCCGGCGCGTGCGGCGTTGAGTAGACCCGCGACACCGAGCACCGAATCGGGACGGAACTGCATGGGGTCCAGGAAGGTGTCGTCGATGCGGCGGTAGATGACGTCGACCTGACGCTCACCCTCGGTGGTGCGCATGTAGACCTGGTTGTCGCGGCAGAACAGGTCGCGTCCCTCGACAAGCTCCACACCCATCTGGCGGGCTAGCAGGGAGTGCTCGAAGTAGGCCGAGTTCGCGACACCCGGTGTGAGAACCACCACGGTCGGGTCCGCCTCATTGGTGGCCGCCGACTTACGCAGGGCGCGCAGCAGATGCGAGGAGTAGTCGTCCACCGCGCGCACCCGGTGAGTGGCGAACAGGTCCGGGAAGACCCGCGCCATGGTGCGACGGTTCTCCATCACGTACGACACCCCGGACGGGGACCGCAGATTGTCCTCGAGTACCCGGAAGGTGCCTTGCGCGTCGCGCACCAGGTCGATACCCGCGACGTGGATACGCACCCCGTTGGGCGGATTGATTCCGGCGGCCTCGCGGTGGAAGTGCTCGCAGGACGTGACCAGGGCACGCGGGATCACGCCGTCTCGCAGGATCTCCTGATCGCCGTAGATGTCGGCCAGGTACATCTCCAGCGCGCGGACTCGCTGAGCGATGCCCCGCTCCAGCCGCGACCATTCGGCCGCGGCGATGACGCGCGGCACCAGGTCCAGCGGAAACGGGCGTTCCTGCCCCGACAGCGAGAAGGTGATGCCCTGGTCGATGAATGCCCTGCCCAGCGCGTCGGCACGCGCGGCAAGGTCGGCGGCATCGGTGGGCGCCAGCTCGGCGTAAATCCCCTTATACGGCCCGCGCACGTTGCCATCGGCGTCGAACATCTCGTCGAAGGCCTTGGCGTAAGCACCCTTCTCGGACACCAGTTCGCGGTAACCGCCGAATATCTGGTCATCTCGCCGGGTTAGCCGTGGCGTTGCCGCCGTGCGTGTGGGTCGCCCCGAGTTCGGCATCACTGTTCGCAGGCTCACCTTGCCTATGCTGCACCAACTCGCCGGATTCGGCAGTGCGTGCGCGCGTATCGCCGATACTTGCTGGATACCTGGACGCAATCTGGCGTTGTGCGGCCACCCGCCGGTTTCAGGTTTCGGCCAGACTCCTGGTAGTCTCTTCCCTTGCGGCGCTGCTCAGCTGCCCCGGGTCCAATGATCTGGAGGCCGCCGCCCTACCAGACGATTTACCGAAGGACTTAGACGCGTGGCCAATATCAAGTCGCAGGAAAAGCGCATCCGCACCAACGAGCGTGCCCGGTTGCGCAACCAGGCGACCAAGTCATCCCTGCGCACGGCCGTCCGCGGTTTCCGCGACGCGCTCGCCGAGGGTGACAAGGAGAAGGCGGGCGAGCTGCTCGTCTCGACCAGCCGCAAGCTGGACAAGGCCGTCACCAAGGGTGTCATCCACAAGAACCAGGCCGCCAACAAGAAGTCGGCGCTCGCCCTGGCTCTGAACAAGCTCTGATCTAATTTTCCGATCAACGCCGAGCGCGCGAGCGCGCTCGGCGTTTTTCGTGTCTTGAGGCAGCCCCGCGGGGTCAGGTGTTCACCAGCTCGGCCACCTTGCGCACCGCCGATTCCAGTGCGTAGTCGGCATCGGCCGCCACCCCCTTCACATCGGCGTTGAGCGCGGCCACCACCCGGATGGCCTCGGCCACCGCGTCACGCGACCACCGGCGCGCTTGCTTCTGCGCCTTCTCGATACGCCAGGGCGGCATCCCGAGTTCGGACGCGGCCGCGTAGGCGTTCTGTTTGATCGGCCCCACCCGGGCGATGGTGTGCACCGCCTCGGCGAGCGCATCGGCCAACAGCACATGCGGAACGCCCCGCTGCATTGCCCAGCGCAGCGCCTCCGTCGAGCCGGCGACATCACCCACCACCGCCTTGTCGGCGATATCGAATCCGGAGACCTCCGCACGTCCGGAGTGGTAGCGGCGCACCGCGGCCTCATCGACGTTGCCGTCGGTGTCCGATACCAACTGAGAGCACGCGGCGGCTAGTTCACGAATATCGGAGCCGACGGCATCGATCACGATCGCGACCACATCGGCGTCCACCTTCTGCCCCAGGCGGCGGAATTCCTTGTGCACGAAGTCGGCTCGCTCGGCGGCCTTGGTGATCCGCGCGCAGTCGTGAACCGCGGCACCGAGCTTCTGCAACGTGGCGGCGAGCGCCTTCGCACGTCCACCCCCCGAATGTTGAACGAGCAGAAAGGTTCCCGGTGGAAGATCGGCAGCCGCCTGCTCGATGAGGGTGACGGAGTCCTTGCCCGCCTCGGCAGCGGCCTCCACGACGATGACTCTTTCATCGGAGAACAGCGAGGGGCTCAGCAACTCGGCCAGCTCCGCCACGTCGACCTGCCCCGCACGCAGCCGATTGACGGGGATGTCCGCACCCGCCTTACCGCGCACCGCGTGCAGCACCGAGGTCACCGCACGCTCGATCAGTAGTTCTTCGTCCCCCAGGATCAGGTGCAGCGCATCGGTCACCTGACGATCGTCCCATGCCGCGGGGACAGTGAGTGATTAGCACGTACTCCTGTTTGAGCCGAGGAATTCTGGAAACATTACCGACCAGTAGCACTGTTGCTCCCCCACTCAGCGGACAGGATGGCCGGCCAATGACAACGGAGTCTCTGCACATCATCGCTGCTGCCGACGAAGGCGGCGGCGCCGCGCTCGACCAGGTGATCGGCATGTCGGTGGCCGCCACGATCGTCTCGGGCGGCCTGCTGTGGATCGGGTACCTGCACCGCCAGCGACGCATCACCTGGCTCCAGAACCTGGCAGACAAGATCGGCAACAAGTTCAATCGACCACCCTGGGTGGCCCTGCAGATCTGCCTGTTCGTCTCCACGATCGTCGCCGCGCTGTTCGGTTTCATCTGGGACGTCAGCCTGCACATCGGCAAGGGCCGCGACGCGGGCCCGCTGGCCAACCCCGCGCATTACTTCATCCTGTTCGGGTTGTTCCTGCTGTTCATCGCGGGCACGCTGGCGATAGTTCTGCCCTATGACAGGCCCGGTTCGGCGGCGGTGCGCATCACCCGCACCTGGTACGCGCCGGTGGGCGGACTGCTGATGGCGATGTGCGGCCTGTATGCGTTGATCGGGTTCCCGCTGGATGACATCTGGCACCGCATCTTCGGCCAGGACGTCACGCTGTGGGGTCCCACGCATCTGATGCTGATCGGTGGTGCCGGACTGTCGCTGGTCTCCGTGCTGATCCTGGAATACGAAGGCCGCCGGGCCATCGGCTTCAATGCAGATGACGACACCAATTTCGTGAAGTTCTTGCGTTACTTGTCCTTCGGGGGCTTGTTCATCGGGCTGTCGGTGTTCCAGATCGAGTACGACTTCGGTGTCGAACAGTTCCGGCTGGTCCAGCAGCCCATGATGATCGCCGCGGCCGCCGCCTTCGCCGCGGTATGCGCGCGGACCGTGATGGGACGCGGCGCGGCCATCATCGGCGCCCTGCTCGCCATCGTCCTGCGTGCGGCGGTCTCACTACTCGCCGGACCCATCCTCGGCGGACCGACGAGTTGGTTCGCGCTGTATCTCGGGCCGGCTCTGGTCGTCGAACTCATCGCACTGACCCCGCTCATCAAGCGCCCCATCCTGTTCGGCGCCATTGCGGGCCTCGGGGTGGGCACCGCCGGCCTGTGGCTGGAATCGCTCTGGATCGGGGCTGTCTATCGCTACCCGTGGCCACTGAGCATGTGGCCGGAAGCGCTGGCGATGTCGGTGCCTGCCGCCATCGCCATGGGCGTCTGCGGCGCGCTGCTGGGCATGGTGCTCACCGGCCAGAAGCTGCCGAAACGATCGGTGAGCATCACGGCGGTCGTCCTGACGGTGCTGGTGCTGGGTGCCGCGGTGGCCAACGGCCTGCGCACCGAGGTGCCCGAACATGCCACCGCGACAATCACATTGAACGAACTGTCCAACGACGGCGGTAAGCGGATGGTGTCGGCGGACGTGGTGATCAACCCGCGCGACCTCATCAGTGACGATCCCGAATGGGTGACCATTCTGTCCTGGCAGGGCGGACTGGCCAATGATCATGGTCTGGCCATCGACAGGCTTCAGAAGATCAGTGAGGGCCATTACCGTTCGACACAGCCCATTCCGGTGTATGGGTCGTGGAAGACGCTGCTGCGCGTGCAGGACGGCACCACCATGACCGGGGTGCCGATCTTCCTTCCCGCCGATCCCGGCATCGGCGCACCGGAGACACCGGCGTTGACGTCAAGCACCCGTCCGTTCACCCAGGAGCTGACGATCCTGCAACGTGAACGCAACCAGAACCATCCCTCGTGGCTGTTCAACGTGGCATCACTGGTGGTGCTGTTCTGCACGCTGGTGCTCATCGCCGCCTTGAGCTGGGGCGCCGGGCGTATCAATGGCACCGAAACTCGCAGCGCCAGTGACGCATTGCCGACTCCGGATCCCAAGGAGCCGGTGTCTCACGGCCCATGACCGTCGAATACCTGGCCGACCACTCACTGCTGTTGGCGTTGCCCGCGTTCGCACCCGCGGTCGTGGTGGCGGGTGTCGTGATCTGGGTGGCGATGCGAGACCGGCGCCAGGCCGACGAGGACGATCCGCTCGGCGAGGAAGAACACCCCGATTAGGAGGAATCAAGGATGACGATGAGAGCCCTGACCGCGATCACCATCGCAGTGCTGGCGTGTGCCGGGTGCACCACTTCGACGAAGGCACCGGCCACCGACTCCAGTGCGCCGCCGGCACCGCTGACCGTCAGCGTCACCATCAAGAACGGAGTCGTCACGCCAACCAATGCCACGCTGCAGACGCGCGTCGCCGAACCCATCGTGATCCGCGTAGACAGCGATACCGCCGACGAGTTGCACGTTCACTCCACTCCCGACCACAGCTTCGAGATCGAGCCGAAGAGCGGCCAGACGTTCCAGTTCAGCGTCAGTGTGCCCGGAAAGGTCGACGTCGAACTTCACAAACTCAAGAAGACGATCGCGACGATCTCCGTCCAGCCGTGACGGCTGATCGGTCGACGGCGGTACTCGCCCACGGACTCGGCGGTTCGTCCGATCTTCCGATCCCCTACTCCTACGCACTGATTGGCGCGGCGTGGGCGTTGACGTTCACCTTCGCCGTGGTCGCACTGGCCTGGAAAAAGCCCCGGTTCGACGCAAGTCGGCCCGGGCGACCGCTGCCCGACTGGGTCACCGCCGCCGCCGATAGCCCGGTCACCCGCCGGGCCGGCACCGCGCTGGTGCTCCTGGCAATCGCGTGGATCGGTGTGGCCGCGACACTCGGCCCACAGGACGCCATGAATCCGCTGCCCGGTGTCTTCTACGTTCTGCTGTGGGTCGGCGTGGTCGCGCTGTCGCTGCTATGCGGGCCCGCCTGGCGGGTGCTGTCACCCGTGCGCGCCGTGTACCGAGTACTACCGTTCTCCCGACGGCCGCTACCCGCCGATTACCCACAGCGATGGGGATATTGGCCCGCGGCTGCGGGTCTGTACATGTTTGTCTGGCTCGAGCTGGCCAGTGCCGACCCCGGATCGCTTGGTGCGGTGAAGATCTGGCTCGTGGTGTACGTGGCGATAACCCTCGCCGGCGCGCTGGCCTGCGGCACCCGCTGGTGTGCGCGGGCCGATCCGTTCGAGGTCTACAGCATGGTGGCCTCGCGGTTGTCACCGTTGCGGCGCAACGCCGATGGCCGCATCGCTGTCGGCAATCCGTTCGATCATCTGCCGTCACTGCCGATTCGGCCGGGCATCGTGGCGGTGCTCGCGGTACTGCTGGGTTCGACCGCGTTCGACAGTTTCTCCGCCATGCCCGGCTGGCGCGCGTTTGTCGACGAACTCGCCGGCGACTCGACAGTTGCGGCCGTGACGATCCGAACCGTCGGGCTGGCGGTCTTCGTGGCCACCGTTGCCACCACCTTCTGGCTCGCCGCGCGCGCGACCGGCGGCGTCGACGCGTCCACACGCAGCGCTCTGCCGGGCCTGCTGGCACATTCATTGATCCCGATCGTCATCGGATACGTGTTCGCTCACTATCTGACTTATCTCGTGGAGCGGGGTCAGCAGACGCTGCTGCGGCTCGCCGACCCTCTCGGGCGCGGATGGCTCTCCGATGTCGACGTCTCCTACGTCTTGTCGATGCACCCCGCGGTGCTTTCCACTCTCAAGGTGGGATTCGTACTGGCCGGGCACATCGCGGGTGTGGTCGCCGCCCATGACCGGGCGCTGCGTGTCCTGCCCAAGAAACACCAGGTGACGGGCCAGCTCGCGATGATGCTGGTGATGGTGGGCTACACCTTCACCGGGCTGTACCTGCTGTTCGGTGGCTAACGGCCGGCTCATGCAAATCTAAGGCTTTTCTAAGAAATTAAGAGGTTAGTAAGAGTAGGGTGCATCGGGACGAAAGGATCGGCGATGACACCTGACAAGCGGGAACACAGAGATCACGCGGTAGTCCTCGGGGCCGGGATGGCCGGACTACTGGCAGCCAGGGTGCTGTCGGAGTCGTACGAAATGGTCACCGTGGTCGAGCGCGACGACCTTGAGACCGCCGCCGCACGCAGCGGGGTGCCCCAGGGGCGGCACATTCACATGTTCATGAGCTCCGGCACGCAAGGACTGGAGCGGTTGTTTCCCGGAATCCGCGACGAGCTCCAGACCAACGGCGCCACGGTGTGCGACGAGGGTGACCTGTCACGCATCACGATGCTGATCGGATCTCGCGAGATCTTCCCTCGATCAGGGAAGTTCCGCGACCCAGAAACACTGCGGCTCTACCTCGCGACCCGACCGTTTCTGGAAATGCATGTACGGCAACGTGTTCAACGCCTGGACAACGTGAAATTCCTGGACGGCCACGACGTCATCGAGCCGATGACCGAGGGGCATCGCGTGACCGGCGTTCGGGTGGCGCGGCGATCCACCGGCCTGGTGACGACGTTGATCTCGGACCTGGTAATCGATGCCACCGGGCGCACGCCGCGGACCCAAACCTTCCTCGATCGGCTCGGCTACCCCCGGCCGGCCACGGTCCGCATGGAATCACCGGTGACGTACGCGAGCCAACTGCTGCATGTCTCCGACGACACCGACATGGACAAGCTCACCTTCTTCAACCCGGCGCCCGGACGCCCGTACGGCGGAGCCATTGCGCGCTGCGAGAACGGCACCGTGATGCTGACCCTGGGCAAGTTCAATCTGGACGAACCGCCCAGCACTTTCGATGAAATGATCTCTTTTGCAGCACAATTCGTGCCCGAAAGACTCCTGGACACCATCCGCTCGGCGGTACCGATAGGTGATGTGCACGTCTTTAGGTACCGCGAGGCGCTCTGGCGACGCTACGACCAGATGGAGCAGTTCCCCGAGGGCCTGCTGGTGATGGGTGACGCGATTTGCAGTCTGGACCCCATCAAGGGCCAGGGCATGACCATGGCGCTGCTGGAAGCGGTCGCGCTTCGGGACTGCCTCTTCGAGGGCGACGCCCAGCTGGCCCGCCGGTACTTCCGCACCGTCGGTCGGCACATCAACACGGTGTGGCAGCACAACAAGCTATCGGCACCGCTGTTCACCGCAATGCCTGCCGACATCCCCCTCACCCAGCGCGTGCTGTGGAAGCTGACGGCGTGGTGGTCGGACAGGGTCATGATCGCAGCGCGCAACGACATTCAGATCACCGAAACGATTCTGCGTGTCAACAACATGCACGATTCACCGTTGTTGATGCGGCGGCCCGCGTTCCTACTACGGGTACTGCGTCACTGCTGGCGTCGTCACGACACACACGTAACGACGGCACCCGAGCGTCAACTCGTCCTTGCCGGGACGTAGCCCGCGGTGCCCACCGACGAGCGGCTGCCGGCACTACGGCCGGGTGGTGAGGCGGTCGCCGCGTACCGCCTTGTCTACCAACGTATTGACGCACTTCTTCGAGAGCGCGCCCAGATCGCCGAACTGCCTGTGCCCGCATGCCCGGCCTGGACCGTGCGCCAGACGCTCGCTCACCTCGCTGGACTCGCGCAAGACATCGTGTCGTTCAATCTGGAAGGTATAGGTACCGAGGCGTGGACCCGCGCGCAGGTTGATCGCCTGGCAGGTAAGACTATCGATGAGTTGCTCGATCTCTGGAGCGAGGCGATCGACACGGTGATCGAGCGGGTGGGCCAGGATGGACTCGAAGCGCCAGCCGCCCAACTCGTCTTCGATTCCCTCACCCATGAGCACGACATCCGCGGCGCACTCGGGCAACCTGGCACCCGCACCGAGGATCCGGTCTTCGCCGTCGCCCTGGAATTCCTGATGATGAGATTCGACGGAATGGCCCGACAGAACGGGGTGCTGACGCTCATGCTGAACACCCCAACGACCGGTTCCGTACAACTCGGCGAACCCGCCACGGCCACAGATAGACTCACCCTCTCGATTCCGGACTTCGAGGCGCTCCGCGCCTTTGGCGGACGACGTAGCGTGCGACAACTGTCGGCCCTCCCCTGGCATGGAGATCCGGGGGATCTTCTGGCCACCCTCGGTAATGAGTCCATCCGGCCGCCGCGGAACGATCTGATCGAATGACGACCACTCAACCCGACAATCTTGCCGAGATAACCAACGCGAATACGCACAGCGCTGCGGACCAGGCCAACGCTCGAAACCACCTTCGGCGCCACAGCCATACCGAAATACCAAGCAGCACAGCAACCATAATGAAGCCAACCGCTCCCGAGGGCACCGGAACCGCCGTCGATCCACCCGCGGCCGCATAATCGGCGACGCGCAGCAGCCACCATAGTTCCGGGCCACAAAACCGCAGCAGCACACCTGCGGTCGGCGGTGAGATGACGGCAAGCCCCGCAGCTGCGGTGCCGAGGATGGTGATGGGCGCGATCACGCACCCGGCGACCAGATTCGCCGCGATGGACGCCACGCTGACACTTCCCGATATCGCGGCGATCAGCGGTGCGGTAACCACCTGTGCGGCGACCGCGATGCACAACGCGTCGGCCAAGGGCTTGGGCCAGCCCCGCGCGGTCAGACGTAGCGACCAGCGCGGCGCCAACACCACCAATGCGGCCGTGGCGACCACCGACAGGGCAAAACCGATATCGACGGCAAGACCGGGCGACATGGTCAGCAGAATCAAAGTCGTTGCCGCCAAGGCGGGTATCGCTTGTCGGCGCCGCGCAGTCAACACACCGAGCAGCCCGATGGCACCCATTACCGCGGCACGCAACACACTCGGTGAGGGCCTGACGAGGATGACGAAGCCGACCAGGACGAGCCCCGCCAACACCACCGAGGTACGCAGCCCGATCAGCCGTCCCAGCAGCAGCATGGCCCCGCACACGATTGACACGTTGGCCCCGGATACCGCCATCAGATGGGTGAGTCCCGATGTCCGGAACATCGCCACGGTGCCCGCGTCGAGCGCACCGGTGTCCCCGAGCACGAGGGCCGGCAGCAATGCGGCTTGGTCGGCGGGCAGTACAGTTCGCGCCACCTCGACAAATCGATCGCGAACACCATTGGCCGCCCCATGAATTGGTGAGCGATCGATAACCCTGGGCTCTCCCGTGGCGTTGAGCATCGCGACAGTCAGGTCACGGCGGGTGGGGCGCGTGACCACCGCACGCAGCTGTACGGTGTCACCGACGGCCATCGCACCCAGTAGCGACACCGACCCGAAGACGATCACGGGCCCGGCGCTCGGCAGTGCGGGATCCCCCAGTGCGACAAGGTCGGCGCGCAGCATCGCCCGGCCCCCAGCGATCGACCTCGGGTCATCGGAGACCCGCAACTGCACCGCGACAACATGCCCCACACGTGAGCGCAAAGGATGACTCTGCACTCCGTCGCGCCGTATGGCCGCGGCCACCGAGAATCCAACACCGGCAATCAGGACGACGAGCGCCGCACCGGCGAAGGCCTTGTTCAGGCGGTGGCGGGACACGTGCACCGCGAGTGCCCCGACTCCCAGTACGGCAGCACTGAAATACCCTATTGGCCACATGATTCCCGCGGCGGTCGCCGCCCAAGCGGCGAGTGCGGGAGGTACCAGCCGCAGATCCAGGACAGTGTCTTCGGGGTGAACCTCCTTCACCGGATTGGTTTGAGTCACAGCACGACGAGGGCGCGCAGCTTGTCCAGACGCGAGGGGCCTATCCCGTCTACTTCCGAGAGCTGGTCGATGCTGGTGAACTTGCCATGCTCGGATCGCCACCGCACAATCGACGCCGCCATGACCGGCCCCACGCCGGGCAACTCATCCAGCTCGGATTCCGTTGCCGTGTTGAGGTTTACCCGCCCCGGCGGTGCCGCCCCGCTGGCTGCGCTACCGGCAGATGGCGATTGCCCGGCGGCGATGATGGAACTCGCCATCCCCGCGGGCTGACCGGCTGCCGGCGCCAGGCCGACCACTATCTGGTCGCCATCGGCAACCGGCCGAGCCATGTTCAGCGTCACGATATCGGCGCCGTTGGCCGCCCCGCCGGCCGCCGTCACCGCGTCGGCGACCCGTGCGCCGCTGGTCAACGTGACCAGGCCCGGTCTTGTCACCAAACCGGCCACACTGATGACCAACGAACTGGGTGCCGACACAGAACTCGATGAAACCGGTTGCACCGGAGGCAGATGTGCACTCACCGGAGGCGGCGGCTGACGCATCACGGTGAAGACGGTGACCAGCACTGCCAGCACGCCGATGGCTCCCAGGGCGACGACCCCGGCACGACCAGGGTCGGTACGGACGGACTCCAGCCAACTCCGCGCACCGTCTGTCGTCAGTGAATCCGGAAGCCAACGCAACGCGGAATCCGGTTCCGCACCTGTCGCCGCCCCCACGTCGTCGTCATCCTCATCGGGCTCGCGCCCGGGCGGTGCGAGGCGTCGGTGCAGCAGCTCGGAATCCATATCTCGACGCTAGAAAGCGCCCATGCATCCGGCCAGGGATGACGCGCGATCTGTGGATGAATACGGAACTGTGGAAACCGGACGGCGTCAATCCACAGGTTCGGCGCACACCCCGACGGCACCAGGGCCCACATGCACCGCCAGCACCGGCCCCATCTCCGAGATCACCGGATCATGAGCGGTGAGCAATCGCGAGCACACCAGCTCGTTGACCTTCTCCGCGGTTTCGGTGTTGTCGACATGGTGGATCGTCACCGAGACACGGCGCTCCCCCACGAACTCGACGATGTTGTCGACCATCGCGCCGATCGCCTTGGTGGCGGTGCGAACACGCTGCGCCAGCACCAGCTTGCCGTCATCGTCGATCTGCAGCACCGGCTTGAGCGCCAGCGCGGTGCCCAACCACGAGGAGGTGGCGCTGATACGCCCGCTACGCCGCAGATGATCCAGCTTGTGCACCACCATGACGCATCGACTGCGCCCGACCGCATCCCGTGCCGCCTGGTATGCCGCACTCAGATCGGCACCGGCCGCCGCGGCCCGCGCCGCGGCCAGCGCGACGAAACCACTGCCCATCGCGGCCGACCGCGAATCAACGACATGCACGCGATCGCCGTACTCACGAGCGGCCTGTTCGGCAGCCTCGAATGTGCTGGACAGTCTGCCGGACAGATGGACGGCGACCACGCCATCACCGCCGCTGTCGATCAGGGCCTGCCGATACACCTCGCTGAGTTCGGCGGGCGAGGCGCCAGCGGTGGTGGCACGGCCCTTCTCGTACACCGAGGCGGGGATCGGATCCACACCGTCGCGCATATCCTGCTCACCGGTCAACACGTGCAACGGCACTAGCCGAATACCCAGCATGCCGGCATCTTGCGGCTGCAGTCGCGCCCCTGAATCCGTCACCACCACGACCGGCATGGGTCACCGAACCCCAAGCTCGGGCAGCACACTCCGCAATGCGTTGATCATCAATTCGGCAACGCGCTCATGTGCGACAAAGTTCCAGTGGATCCCGTCCGGGTTTCCCCGGCCTGAGAAGATCTCCTCGCCGACGGCCTCCTTGAGGTCCACCACGGGCAGCTCGTGTTCGGCCGCCCAGGTCTGGATCGCGGTCGCGGTGGCTTCCCTGCCGGAGTGCACACGACCGTACGACTCGGCGATGTGCACCGATGGCAGCGAGGCGATCATGGGCAGCCCGGGGCGATTGAAATCGAGTGCACCACGGGTCTTTTCGAGATACTCCACGGTGAGCTTGGGTGGCAGCGCCACCCGGGCGATCGGCGAAAGCCGGGGCTGCAACCAGCCATAACCGTCACGGACCCAGCTCCGCAGCCTCGGTGGACGGATCAATCTGATCGACTCGCGCAGCGCCGTCGGGAGCGGGGACGGCAGCGAATCCATGCCGCTGGTCGCAAAGATGACGGCCCCGGCATGCGGGACCGCCGCCCACGCGCGCGGGTCCTGGATGGCCGCCCACCACACATCCCGGCAGGTCCAGCCGATGCGCGCGATCAGTTCGACATCCCAATCGAGATACCGCCCAACGATATTGGGCCAAATTCTGGGGTCGTCCGCGGGTAGGCCCCCGGTGGGCCCGTAATAGGACAACGAGTCCGCGAAGATCAGTAGCTTCTTACGCCCTGCACCTTCGTCAGAGGACGTCATTGGTCACCTGCGCCGAGGCGTTCCACACATCCAGGCGCCACCGGATGTCCTCGAATCCGGCGCCGTCGGCCGAATGTCCGCCCAGCTGAACCCAGCTCGCATTGCCCATCCCGCCGAGCACCGGCCAATTGCTGACATCCAGCCGCAGCAGTGCGGCGGTCAGCGCAGCGATCAGACCACCATGGGCGACAAGAACCACCGGGTGATCGCGCTCGTCTGTTCCCCATTCCGTCACCGACTCAACAAGTTCGGCTACTAGGGGCACGCTGCGATTGGCCACATCGATGCGGCTCTCGCCGCCGTGCGGCGCCAGCGTCGCGTCATCGCGCCACTCGGCCCGGGCACCGGGGGCAATGGCGTCGACCTCGTGATGGGTCAGGCCCTGCCAATCGCCGAGATGTGTTTCGCGCAGCCGCTCATCGACGGATACCCCCACATGGCAGCGGTCCGCGAGGGCAGTCGCGGTGTCGTACGCCCGCTGCAGATCCGAGGACACAATCACCAGCGGGAGCCTCTTGGCCAGCACCTCGGCCGCGGCCACTGCCTGTGCCCGGCCCAGATCCGAAAGTCCGGTATCCAGCTGCCCCTGCATTCGGCTATCGGCGTTGAAGGTCGTTTGCCCGTGCCGCAGTAACACCAACCGGCGGATCATGCGCCGTCCTCCGCGTCGGCGTCGCCATCGACGGAAAGATCCGCCGGCAACGCGTCCAGGTCCACCGCAATGGTCGGGCAGTCACGCCAAAGCCGTTCCAGTGCATAGTAATTGCGTTCGTCTTCATGCTGGACATGCACCACCACGTCCACATAGTCCAGAAGTGTCCAGCGCCCCTCGCGGCCACCTTCGCGGCGCACCGGCTTCTGTCCGGCCCGACGCAGCACCTCCTCGACCTGGTCGACGATCGCGTTCACCTGCCGCTCGTTGGAGGCGGATGCGATGACGAAACAGTCGGTGATGACCAACTGTTCGGAGACGTCTATGACGACGACGTCGGTGGCGAGCTTGGAGGCGGCGGCCTGTGCGGCCAGCGTCGCCAGCTCAACGGCGTCTGTTGCGGCGGTCATGCGTGGACTCCTCGATCTTCCTTGTTTCCGCCGTAAAGGCGATGTTTGGCGACGTACTGCACCACGCCGTCGGGCACCAGGTACCAGATCGGGCGAGCCTGCCCAGCCCGGATTCTGCAGTCGGTCGACGAAATGGCGAGCGCGGGCACCTCGACGAGCGAGAGGCCGTCGGGCGGCAGCTCGGCATGGGCGATGTGATCGGAGCTCAGTTCGTACCCTGGCCGACTGACCCCGATGAACTTGGCCAAGGTGAACAGCTGCTCCCAGTTCTCCCACGACAGGATCGATGCCAACGCATCCGCACCGGTGATGAAGTACAGGTCCGCATCGGGATGCGCGTCACGCAGATCGATGAGCGTATCGACGGTGTAGGTCGCGCCGCCCCGGTCGATATCGGCCCGGCTGACGGTGAACCGCGGATTCGACGCCGTGGCGATGACGGTCATCAGATACCGGTGCTCGGCGGCGCTGACCTTGCGCCCCTGCTTCTGCCACGGCTGACCCGTCGGCACGAAGATGACCTCGTCGAGCTCGAATCGGTCGGCGACCTCGCTGGCGGCAACCAAGTGACCATTGTGGATGGGATCGAATGTCCCGCCCATCACCCCGAGCCGGCGCCGCTGCACTGAGCCGCTTGCGCCAGGAACGTCGGGGTCAGATTGCACGAATTGCCAGCTTACTGGACCAACTACCGGAGCTAGACCGGCAGCAGGTTGTCGATCACCGTGGCCAGCTGCTTGGCCGATCGGCATTCGTGCATGGCGATGGCGTCCTGGTACCGCGTGGCGGCCGAATCACCGGTTCCCCAGTGGTTCTTGGGCTCGGGGTTGAGCCAATGGGCGTGCCGGCTGGAAGAAACCATCGTCGAGAGCACCTCGACGGCCGGATTGCGGTAGTTGGTGCGTGCGTCCCCCAGGATGAGCAACGCACTGCGCGGGGAAAGGACCGTCGGGAACTTCTCGACAAAGGTCTTGAACGCGTGCCCATAGTCGCTATGCCCGTCGCCGGTGAACACCTGGGCCTCCCGGGTGATCCGCACAATGGCCTCGGCCAGGTCGGTATCGGGCGTGAACAGATGGGTCACCTCGTCGGTGGTGTCGATGAACGCGAAGACACGCACCCGCGAGAACTGCTGACGCAATGCGTGCACAAGAAGCAGCGTGAAATGCGAAAACCCTGCCACCGACCCCGACACATCGCACAGCACTACCAGCTCGGGCCGCGCCGGGCGTGGCTTCTTCTGCACGACATCGATGGGCACACCGCCGGTGGACATGGATTTACGCAGCGTGCGACGCAGATCGATCTGACCGGTGTGCGCACGCCGGCGCCGTGCCGCCAGCCGGCTGGCCAGCATCCGTGCCAACGGGTGCACCACTCGGCGCATGTTGCGCAGCTGCTCCCCCGAAGCACGCAGGAACTCCACGTTCTCGGCCAGTTGCGGCACCCCGTATGCGGTCACGCGCTCGCGCCCCAGCTGTTCGGCGGTGCGACGCTTGGTCTCCGCCTCGACGAGCTGACGCACCTTCGAGATACGTTGTTTGGCAATCGCTTTCGCGACGGCTTCATCCGAGGGTGATGCATCGTCGCCACTGCCGAGCAGGCCCAGCAGCAGCTTGGCCTCGATCTGGTCCAGGGACAGCGACTTCATGGCCTGGTACGCCGAGTACGACGTTCCCCGGGTGGAGTTGTACTTGCCGTAGGCCTCCACGATCTGCGCGATCAACGAATTCAGTGGCAGGTCGCCGGCATCGGAGGCCAACAGGTCCACGAGCTGATCACGCACCTGATCGATGTCCTGAATATCAACGCTGTCGTCGTCGACCTCGACGAAACGGGCGCCGAGCGCGGGCGGGAACCACAGGTCGAACAACACATCGAATGTGGGCCGGTGATCGGCGCGGCGCAGCACCGCACATGCCAGCCCTTCGCGCAGTTCCGTGCGGCTCTGCAGCCCCAGCACCGTCATGACTCGGCCCGCGTCCACCGTCTCCGACGGACCCACCGAGATGCCTTGTTCGCGT
The DNA here is from genome assembly GCF_001440005.1 of Mycobacteroides sp. H001. Lineage (NCBI taxonomy): Bacteria > Bacillati > Actinomycetota > Actinomycetes > Mycobacteriales > Mycobacteriaceae > Mycobacteroides > Mycobacteroides sp. H001. Next base: position 731,214 of record NZ_LJYH01000021.1, on the reverse strand, counting down.
AACGCTTCCACGAAACCCACCAGATGACCCGGCAGACCGTGCGGCGCCAGGGGCAGCACCACCTTCGCGGGCTTACGCGCGGGCATTAGTGCCGTCTCTTCTTCGCTCGAGCGCTCATCAGTTCAGCCTCAGCTCTCCCGCGGCCCGCTGCTGGTCGGAGTGATGTTTGAGAATCACGCCGAGCGTCGACGCGATGACGGCGTCGTCGAGGGTGTCCAGGCCGAGCGCCAGGATGGTGCGCCCCCAGTCGATGGTCTCGGCCACCGAGGGGACCTTCTTGAGCTGCATGTTGCGCAGCACACCGATGATGCGCACCAGCTCCTCGGCCAGCGCGGCCGGCAGCTCGGGCACCCTCTTGAGCAGGATGCGCCGCTCCAGTTCGGCATCGGGAAAGTCGATATGCAGGAACAAGCAGCGCCGCTTGAGGGCCTCGGAAAGCTCGCGGGTGGCGTTGGAGGTCAGCAGCACGAAGGGCTGCCTGCTGGCCTTGATGGTGCCCAGTTCGGGAACAGTGACGGCGAAGTCGCTGAGCACCTCCAAGAGCAGGCCCTCGATTTCGATATCGGCCTTGTCGGTCTCGTCGATGAGCAGAACCGTCGGATCCTCGCGGCGGATCGCCGTCAACAGCGGCCGTGAAAGCAGGAACTCCTCGGCGAAGACATCGGTCTTGGTCTCATCCCAGTCACCGGATCCGGCCTGGATACGCAGAATCTGCTTGGCGTGGTTCCACTCGTACAGGGCACGTGCCTCGTCGACACCCTCGTAGCACTGCAGACGCACCAGACCCGAGCCGGTGGTCTGTGCCACCGCCCTGGCCAATTCGGTCTTGCCGACACCCGCGGGGCCCTCCACCAGGAGGGGCTTGCCGAGCCGGTCGGCAAGGAATACCGCTGTCGCCGTGGCAGTGTCGGCAAGGTATCCGGTCTCGGCCAGCCGGGCGGCCACGTCGTCGATGCTGCTGAACATCGGCGCGGTCTGCGTTCGGTCCACTCGTACTCCAGGTGTTAGGCGGGGCGGATCTGACCGTCTCCGAGGACGATCCACTTGGTGGTGGTCAGTTCGGGCAGCCCCATGGGGCCACGGGCATGCAACTTCTGGGTGGAGATGCCGATCTCGGCACCGAACCCGAACTGCTCGCCGTCGGTGAACGCGGTGGAGGCGTTGACCATCACGGCCGCGCTATCGACACGGTCGGTGAACTCCTGGGCCGCACCAAGATTCGCGGTGACGATGGCATCGGTGTGGCCGCTGGAATGCCGCTCGATGTGACGGATCGCAGCGTCAAGGTCATCGACGACGGCGGCCGCGATATCCAGGGACAGGTATTCGGTGTCGAAGTCCTCCGCCGTCACCGGAACAACACCCGGTACCGCAAGATCGGCGTGAACCGTGACCCCGGCGGCCTGCAGTGCGCCGACCAGTCGCGGCACCGCGACCTCGGCGATGGTCCGGTCGATCAGAAGCGTCTCCGCGGCGTTGCACACGCTGGGCCGACGGGTCTTGGAGTTCAACAGGATGCGCTCGGCCAGGTCGAGATCGGCATCGGCATGCACGTACACGTGGCAGTTACCGACCCCGGTTTCGATGGTGGGCACCTGCGCGTCACGGACCACGGCATCGATGAGACCCGCTCCGCCGCGCGGAATCACCACGTCGACAAGGCCGCGGGCCTGGATGAGGTGGGTCACCGTCGCCCGGTCCCGGCTGTCGAGCAGCTGCACGGTATCGGCGGGCAGCCCACTGGCGATCAGCGATTCACGCAGCACCCGCACGAGTTCGGTATTGGAGGTTGCGGCCGAGGAGCTGCCACGCAGCAGCACCGCGTTGCCCGACTTGAGCGTCAAGCCGAATGCGTCGACCGTGACGTTCGGGCGCCCTTCGTAGACCATGCCGACCACCCCGAGCGGCACTCTGACCTGACGCAGCCGCAATCCATTGGGCCGGGTGGAGCCCCGCAGCACCTCCCCGACGGGGTCCGGCAGGCCCGCGACCTGACGTAGTCCCTCGGCAATACCGACGATCCGGCGATCGTCCAGCGCGAGCCGATCAAGCATGGCCTCACCGATACCGGCATCGCGTGCACGCCGCAGGTCATCGGCATTGGCCGCGATGATCGAGGCGGTGGCACCCACGATCGCGTCGGCCGCCGCCAGTAGTGCGGAATTCTTGGTATCGGCGGTCAGCCTGGCCAGGTCGCGGGCCGCGACCCGTGCCCGCCGGGCGGCATCATGAACGTCCGCGCGCAGATCCGTGGCGACGCCGGAGACGTCCGCCGTGGGTGCGGCCAACTCGTTGGTTGAAACGCTCATCGTGTCAGGGTATCCGGGTGCCCGAAATGTAGCTGCGCCAGGACTAGCCTAGTCGGGTGACTGAGTTAGCCACGGTATGTGTCCTCGGCAGCGTCAATATGGATTTGACGTTGCGGGTGGAGGAGCTGCCCGCCCCGGGCGCGACGGTGCTGGCGACGTCGGCCCTGCCCGCCCCGGGCGGTAAGGGCGCCAATCAAGCCGTCGCCGCGGCGCGCGCGGGCGCCTCGGTGCAGTTCATCGGCGCCGTGGGCTCTGACGGTGCCGCACCGATGCTGCGATCTCACCTGGCAGACAACAACATTGGCCTCGACGGGCTCGTCGAAGTCGACGGGCCCAGCGGAATGGCCGCCATCACCGTGGAGGACTCCGGCGAGAACAGCATCGTGGTGGCCCCCGGCGCCAACAGCGCGTTCACCTTGGACGAGAAGCTGCACAAGGACATCATCTGTTCGCACGATGTGTTGCTGTGCCAGCTGGAGATCCCGGTGCAGGTCGCGCTGACAGCGGCACGGTGGGCCGCCGAGGCCGGAAAGCAATTCGTACTCAACGCCTCGCCAGCCCCCGTGCGCTCACCAGACCTGGCCGAGCTGGCCTTTCGTGCGAGTGTGGTCGTCGTCAACGAGACCGAGGCCAAATCCTGGCTGTACCCGTCGCGGCACCTGGTGACCACGCTGGGCGACGAGGGATCGCGCTACCGCAGCCCTCAGGGTGAGATCACGGTTCCGTCGTATCCGGTGCGCCCCCTGGACACCACCGGCGCCGGCGATGTGTTCGCCGGTGTGCTGGCGGCCTGGTGGCCGCACGGAGCCGAGACGGCACTGCGCCGGGCCAATGTTGCCGGTGCACTTGCGACCCTGCGGTCGGGCGCCGGGAACTGCGCGCCGTCGGCCGCCAGGATCGAGCTGTCGCTCAAGGGGTCCTAGCCTCAGCGGACCGTCAGCACGGGGTTGCAGTAGCGCCAGGCGTCACGCTCGTAGGTCAGGTACCAGTCGGAGGTGGTGGTCTTGGGCGCGTCGTTGCCCCACACCGACGACGTGGTCACCGTCGCCGTCGCGTTCTTGGCCTCGATGACGTTGATCTTGTCGATGTTGGTAACTGTCAGGTGCGCGTTCTCGCGCACTACCTGCACCGATGCCTGCCGGAAGGCGGCGGCGTCTTTGCGCTTGGCGGCGTCGAGCAATTGGTCGAGGGTCCCCTGCGAGAGCTTGGGGAACTTGGCGTACAGGTCCGACGGCTTGACGAAGTCGTCCCAGGTGGGGATTCGCGACTCGTTGTTCGCCATTTCGCGATCGCGATACTTATCGCAGGTCAGGTCACCGATCTTGTTGGTGTCGACATCGTTGTAGGCCTTTTCCCAGGCCCGCACATGTTCTGTCACCGCGTCGCGGTTGGGTGCCGCATCGGCAATGGGGGCGACGAAAGTTGCCAGTGCGGCAGCCGCTGCGGTGACGACGAGCGTGCGCTTCACGGTTCCCTCCCCTGGTTGGCAGTACTTCATGACGTTATCGCCGCAGGACACCGGGTCCGTTACGTGTGGGCTAGGCACCGCCGGTCGGCGGCGCGCAGTCCAGCCACTTTCCGTCTTCCTTGACGTACTTGACGGTCTGCTTCTCCTCGGAAGGTGTCTTGTTCCCGGAGGTGGTGGTGATCGTGATGTCCGCGGTGGCCTGGTCGCCCTTGACTTCGATGTTCTGGACATCGGTGACCTTGACCGTGATGAGCGATTTCAGCAGATTGCGCATCGCCGCTTGATACGCCTGCTCATCCTGGGCGACGAGGCTGTCGACCACGGCGTTGATGACATCTTGCGGCACCGTCGGGAACTTCTGGGCCAGCAACCCCCGCAACGCATCGCCCGCACCGGGCACCGTGGCGATCTCAGGCGGTGCGATTTCGCTCATGGGCGGGATGGGCGGTCCGCTCTGGGCGGTCGCGTCCCGATACTTGGCGCACTTGGTCTCGGCCAGCTTCGCGAAGTCAAAGCTGGCGGTGTAGGTGTTCTGCTGCGCAATCAGCGCCTTGATCTGATTCTCGTCGCGCGCGGTCGCGAGCGCCTCAGCGTTGGGCTGACCGTCTCCGTCCACCGTTTGCGTACACCCCACACCACCGAACAACAGTGCCACCAACAGCACCGCTCCGGTCCATCTCCGGCAAACCATGACAACCCTCGCTCGTATCGCCCACTCGTCTCCGAGCTAATTTCTATCAGTACAGATCAGCTCGTGCACCCTCACCGAGCAAACTTACCAGTGAATACGGTGCGCGGATCGTGCTCATGGGCGCCCCGACCGAGCGGGAGCTTCTTAGCCCTCGGCGCCGGTTAGAGCCTCCAGCAGAGGCTCATCGTTACCGATCGCAGTCTCAGTCTGCGTCGCTTCGGGTGTGCAGTCCTTCCAGAAGCCGTCCTCGTGCACGAACTTCCTCGGCTCGTTCCCGCGTCCTACGGTGTTACGGAACGCGATGGTCGCCTTGGCGGTATCGCCGGTCACCGTCACCTTGCTGACCTTGAAGGTCAGGTGCGCGAAAGTCTCCACCCAGAAGCGGTGCCAGGCCGCCGACAACGCCTGCTGGTCCTGGTTGTCCACCGCGGTCACAAAGTCCTCGACGGCGGTATCCGAGGCGAGCGGGAACACCTCGTGAACCTTCGCGCGCAGCTTCTTGAGGTTGGCCCCCTCCAACCGGCCGACCTCCGGCGGGGTGAAGGACTGCTCCCAATCCGATTCGATCTTGTCCCGGACATCGGCGCAGAAGAACGACGCGTACTGGATCGCATCTACCGCCTGCAATGCCGAAAGCCGTCCGGCGGTGACATCCCGGATCTCGGTCTCATCGGCCGGCGCGGCACTTGCGACGGCGGTCTGTGCGACCAGCCCGATGGCTACGAAAAACGCGGCCAACCATGTGAAGACGCTCCTTGACACGATCATTGTCCTCCGATCTGGAATTTTCTGGTCCCTATCCCGCGGCACGCACATCGTCGATCGCACCGAGAAGCCCTTGGGGCGCTTCGCCCTTCAATGACGGCACCGCCGAGTCGGATTCGGCGGGAGGCGCCGTGCAGTCCTTCCAGTCGCCGTCCTCGCGAAGGAACTGCCATTGGACTGTGCCCGAGGCCCTGCCCAATCTGGCTTGAACCGTCACGTCCGCCTGGTCGCCGGTGATCTCCACCTGTCGCACCCGATAGGAGTAGTGGGAGAACTCTTCCCGAAGAATCCCCAGCCACGTCCGGTGATACGCGTCGCGGTCGCCGTCGGCGACGGCGTCGACGAAAGCATTGATCGCGGCATCCGACACCGACGGGAAGTTCTTGCGCAGCACCGACGTCAAACGCTTCGAGTTGGCGCCCTCAAGGTCCTCAAAAGGCGGCGGCGTGATGTTGCGTTGCATCCACGCTTCGTATGCGTCGCGGTGCTCGGCGCAGAAACTCTGCGCGTAGGCGGCAGGATCGAGCGCGCGCAGCGCGGTCAGCTCGGCGGCGACAACCTGCCGGATCTGGCTTTCGTCCGTCGATGTCGCGGCGGCAACTGCCGGCGGGCTCAGCACTCCAAGCACGAGTGCCACCGCACTCACGAATCCGGTGAATCGCCTAGCCATCGATAGCCTCCCCAAGCTGTGAACCAGCTGACAAGTTCTATCAGGCGCGGTTGCGATGCGCCACTCTTTGGAGCAAATGCGCGAAGCGCTCAGGTGACGAGGTCGTCGGCGTGTACGGCCGGGCGCCGCAGGTCCTCGGGCAGCTCACCGCTGGATCGGCCCAGCATGGTCGCCAATTCGGCCGCGTCATAGGCCACCACGCCACGGCCGACCATGGCGCCCCCGGCATCGCGAAGTTCGACGACATCGCCGCCGTGGAAACGCCCGGATACCTCGGTGATCCCGGCGGGCAGCAACGAACGTCGTGAGGCCACCACCGCGCGTACGGCGCCCTCGTCCAGGGTCAGCGATCCGGTCGCCTCGGCCGCGTACCGCACCCAGAACTTGCGCGACGACATGCGTTGCGGTCGCGCGGCGAAGACCGTTCCGCAGGAGCCGTCCCCCAACGCGGCCGCCGCCTCGGTCGCCGAAGCCAGCAGCACCGGGACACCGGCGTCGGCGGCCAGCAGCGCCGAGGAGAGCTTCGAGGCCATTCCTCCGGTGCCACGGGAACCACCCGGCCCGGCGATCACACCGTCCAGATCTTCCGGGTCGGCTACCTCAGAAATGAAGCGGGCGTTCCCTTTTCGAGGATCAGAGTCGTAAAGCCCGTCGATATCGGAGAGCAAGATGAGCGCGTCGGCACCTACGAGATGGGCGACGAGCGCCGACAGCCGATCGTTGTCACCGAAGCGAATCTCGTTGGTGGCCACGGTGTCGTTCTCGTTCACGACAGCGACCGCGTGCAGCGCGCGCAGCTTGTCGAGCGTGCGCTGCGCGTTGGTGTGATGCACGCGCATCGAAATGTCGTGCGCCGTCAACAGCACCTGGCCCACGGTGCGCTGATAGCGCGCGAACGCCGCGCTCCAGGCACTGATGAGCGCAACCTGTCCCGCGCTGGCCGCCGCCTGCTTGGTCGCCAGATCTGTTGGGCGCTTGGTCAGTCCAAGCGGAACCATGCCGGCCGCGATAGCTCCCGAAGAGACGATCACCACATCGGATCCGGCCTTCATCCGGCCCTCGATGGCCTCGACGAGGTATTCCATCCGGTCGGCACTGAATGTCCCGGTCGCATCGGTGAGGGCAGCGGTGCCGACCTTCACCACGACGGTGCGTGCCGCCTGAATTGCCTGGCGCGCGTGCACACCTGTGGTCACTCCGGCTCCACCTGCCCGCGGCGTACCCTCCGGGCCTGTCGGCGCTCGGCCGCGCCCACACGGTCGGTCTTGTCGATACGGGCATCGGTGCCGCGCCCACTCATGGTCACATCGACACCCGCCGGGGTCTGTGGCTCCCAGTCAAAGGTCATATCGCCGATGGTCACCGCGCAGCCGGGCTGTGCCCCCAGCTTGAGCAGCTTATCTTCCACTCCCAGGCGTGCCAGCCGGTCACCGAGATAGCCGACGGCCTCGTCGTTTTCGAAGTTGGTCTGACGGATCCAACGCTCGGGGCGCACTCCGCGGACCACGAACCCACCGGGGTTCTGCGGGTCGGGAGTCACCGAGAAGCCACTCTCGTCGACCGGGATAGGCCGAATGACGGGGCGGGTCTTCACCGGCGCGGGCTGTGCCGCACGGGCCGCCTCGATCATCTCCCACAGCGCGAAAGTCAACGGACGCAATCCATCACGGGTCAGCGTCGACACCTTGAACACCGGCCAACCACGCTTGGAGACCTCTTCGGTGACGAAGTCGGCAAGCTCAGCAGCTTCGGGCACGTCAACCTTGTTGAGCACCACCGCACGAGGCCGGTCGGCCAGATCACCCAGCACAGAATCAGCTTGCAACGTCGGCTGGTACCGCGCCAACTCATTTTCCAGGGCGTCGATATCGGAGACGGGGTCGCGGCCCGGTTCCAGTGTCGCGCAGTCGACGACGTGAACCAGCACCGCGCAGCGCTCGATGTGCCGCAGGAACTCCAGACCCAGTCCGCGGCCGTCGGCAGCGCCGGGAATCAAGCCGGGGACATCGGCCATCACAAAGGAGTGCTCACCAGTGGTGACCACGCCCAGGTTGGGCACCAATGTCGTGAACGGATAGTCGGCGATCTTTGGCTTGGCCGCCGAAAGGACCGAGACAAGCGAGGACTTACCGGCCGACGGAAATCCGACCAGCCCGACATCGGCGACGGTTTTTAGTTCGAGGGTGAGATCGGCTTCGGCACCGGCCTCACCGAGCAGGGCAAATCCGGGGGCCTTGCGGGCGCGGGACGCCAATGCGGCGTTCCCCAATCCGCCCCGGCCACCAGCCACCGCGTCGAAACGTGTACCGGCCCCGACCAAGTCGGCGAGGATACGGCCGTCATCGTCGAGCACCACGGTGCCGTCGGGCACCTTGAGAATCAGGTCGTCGCCGTTGGCGCCGCTGCGGTGGCCACCCATGCCCTGCGATCCGTTGGGTGCCTGCACGTGCGGATGAAAGTGGAAGTCCAGCAGGGTATGCACCTGCGGGTCCACTTCCAGAATTACGCTGCCGCCGCGACCGCCGTTACCGCCGTCAGGCCCGCCGAGTGGTTTGAACTTCTCACGGTGCACCGAAGCGCAGCCGTGACCACCGGTACCTGCCTTGGCATGGATGACAACGCGGTCAACAAAACGAGGCATGAAGCCTCCTTCACACTGTTCTGTGTCCGGTCATACACCGAACACAGAACACCAATTAAGCGTCGACCGGGAGGATGTTGACGACCCGGCGACCACGGCGAGCGCCGAACTCGACGGTGCCCGCGGAGGTCGCGAACAGGGTGTCATCGCCGCCACGCCCGACATTCACGCCCGGGTGGAAGTGGGTGCCGCGCTGACGGACCAGGATCTCGCCGGCCTTGACGAGCTGGCCACCGAACCGCTTGACGCCGAGCCGCTGTGCGGCGGAGTCACGACCGTTGCGCGAGCTGGACGCGCCCTTCTTGTGTGCCATGTGTCAGACGCTCCTACTTGATTCCGGTGACCTTGAGCACGGTCAGCCGCTGACGGTGACCCTGCCGCTTGTGGTAGCCGGTCTTGTTCTTGAACTTGTGGATGCGGATCTTCGGGCCCTTGGTGTGCTCGACGATCTCGCCGGTCACCGAGACCTTGGCCAGCTTGTCGGCGTCGGTGGTGACGGTGGCGCCGTCCACGACCAGGGCGACGGGCAGCTGCACCGAGGAGCCGGGCTCCGACTCGATCTTCTCGACCTTGACCAGGTCACCAACGGCAACCTTGTACTGCTTGCCGCCGGTCTTGACGATTGCGTAGGTCGCCATCGTTGCGTCTACCTCTGCTCTGCTGTTCGGACGCGCGCAACCAGGTCGGCTGACGCATCTGGATCGTGGGGTGGGCCCGCTCGGTTGTTCCACTGGGCCACATGCCGCGGGCCGGAAGCCTCGCGACAACTGCTCAAGGCTACGTGACCAGCGGGCTAAGGGTCAAACCGACACCCTCCGTGCAGCGCTCTCGCAACCCGTTCGGACTCTCACGGGCCGTGATCGGAACTACACTCACCTCACCGAGCCCGGGATGCCGCTGATCAGCCTATAGGTCAGCCGGCGATCAGCTCCCCTGAGTGCGGAGGTAATGACGGTGCGCACGATCCGGCCCTATCTCTCGGCCGCCCTGGTGGCAGCCCTGCCCGCATTGAGCCTGACCGCGGCACCGCCCTCCACCGCCGACTGTGTGAACGCCAACGGCACCACCTTGTGCGCACAAGGCGATGTGCGCGGTGGTGGCAGCACCACATCGTCGACGCCGTATGTCCCCTACCCCTGCGAAAACGACTGGTACTGCGACAACTGGGGAATGGACGTCATCCTCGGATCCGAATACAGACCCCCCACCGTCAATCCGTCGCCACCGCCCGATTTCGGGCGCCCCGGCCGACCGGGAGGCGGTGGCGGAGGAGGCGGCATCGTCGGTCCACGTTGATCAATATTGTTCTCGCAGTGAAGAATTCGATTGCAGAGGAGTCGCAATGACAGCATGGACCGCGGGCAGGGCAGCCGTGGTGGTACTCGGCGGGGTCGCCGCGCTGGCGCTGGGCGGACCCGCCATCGCCGCGGCCGATCCACCCAACTGCACCGCCGCCGACATGGCAGGTGTCGCAACGGGCGTATCGGCGGCCACGTCGACATACCTGTTCACACACCCCGACGTGAACGAGTTCTTCACGAATCTCAAGGGCCAGCCCAAGGACCAGGTCCGCGACAAGGCACGGCAGTACCTCGACGAAAACCCGCAGGTCAAGGCGGACCTACAGGAGATCCGTCAGCCCCTCGGTGATTTCCGGGAGCGCTGCAAGTAGTCGCAGGCCTGGGCCTAGTGCTCGACCGGAGGCCCGGCCGCACGTGCGGCGGACCGCCTGCGCCGGGGCCGGGTGGGCGCCTTGGCAGCGGGCTCGGGTTCGGCTTCGGCTTCGGCCACCGCAGGCTCATCTGAGTCTTCGGAAGAAACCTCGGGCACGTCTTCGGCCTCGGTGTCCTGCGCGACGTCACTGTCGGCGGGCTCAGGCGTCGTTTCCGGATCGCCCGGAGTCGGCGCGCTCTGGACGATCTCGACAATCTCGTCGACCTCGTCGACCACGTCGTTATCCGGCACGTCCTGCGCCGAGACGCCCTCTTCGTCGTCCTCGTGGTGGCCGTTCGCCGCCGCCATCGCCTTGAACATCGGGTGCTCGCCCTGCGGGTGCGGTGGGGTGCGGGCGACCACAACTTCGGGCTCATCAGCCTTGCCCTTGCGGGAACGCTTGGCACGCCGCCCGGTCTCGGGCTTCTTGGCGCCGGTCGCCGCGGTGCCGGCGTTATCGACCGGGTCGACATGCAGCACGATGCCGCGCCCCGCGCAGTGCGCGCAGGTCGACGAGAACGCCTCGATCAGGCCCGTGCCGAGTTTCTTACGAGTCAGCTGCACCAGGCCCAGCGATGTCACTTCCGACACCTGGTGGCGGGTGCGATCGCGGCCCAGCGCCTCGGTCAGGCGACGAAGCACCAGATCCCGGTTCGACTCCAGCACCATGTCGATGAAGTCGATGACGACAATCCCGCCGACGTCGCGCAGGCGCAATTGCCGAACGGTTTCCTCGGCCGCTTCCAGGTTGTTGCGGGTGACCGTCTCCTCCAGGTTGCCGCCGGCACCCGTGAACTTTCCGGTGTTGACGTCGACAACCGTCATGGCCTCGGTGCGGTCGATGACGAGCGTGCCGCCGGAGGGCAACCACACCTTGCGGTCCAGCGCCTTGGCCAGCTGCTCGTCGATGCGGTGCACCGCGAAGACATCTGGACCGTCGGCGGGCTCATACCGGTTGATACGCGAAAGAAGATCTGGAGCAACGGTTTTCACGTATTCGTCGATGGTTTCCCACGCCGCATCACCTTCGATGATGAGCTTGGAGAAGTCCTCGTTGAACAGGTCGCGGACCACCTTGACCAGTACATCGGGCTCCTCGTAGAGCGCCATGGCGGCACCGGATGCTTTAGCGGAAAGGTCCGCCGAGCTCTGCTCGATGCCCTGCCACTGTTCTTGCAGCCGCTGCACGTCGGCGCGAATGTCCTCTTCGCGCACACCTTCTGATGCGGTGCGAATGATGACGCCGGCATCCGAGGGGACGATATCGCGCAGGATCTCCTTGAGACGCTGCCGTTCGGTGTCCGGGAGCTTGCGGCTGATTCCGGTCGAGGACGCACCCGGCACGTACACCAGGTAGCGACCCGCCAGCGAGATCTGGGTGGTCAGTCGGGCGCCCTTGTGCCCCACCGGGTCCTTGCTGACCTGGACCAGGACGTAGTCGCCCGACTTGAGTGCCTGTTCGATCTTGCGGTTCGAACCGCCCAGACCGGCAGCGTCCCAGTTGACCTCACCGGCGTACAGCACGCCGTTGCGACCACGGCCGATGTCGACGAAGGCGGCCTCCATCGAGGGAAGTACGTTCTGCACCACACCGAGGTAGATGTTGCCCACCAGCGAGGCGGACGCCGCCGACGTCACGAAGTGCTCGACGAGCACACCGTCCTCCAGGACGGCGATCTGTGTGTACCGGGCGCCCTCGTGCGGCGGCTCGGTACGGGTCTTGTCCCGAACCACCATCACCCGGTCGACGGCCTCACGCCGGGCCAGGAACTCCGCCTCGGTCAGGATCGGTGGGCGGCGCCGTCCGGCATCCCGCCCGTCGCGGCGGCGCTGACGCTTGGCCTCCAGGCGGGTGGACCCGGAAATACCCTGAATCTCGTCGCCTCGCTCGGCGCGGGGTTTGCGCTCATGCACCACGGTGTTTGGCGGATCGTCTTCCGATGCGCTGTCACCCTCGTCACCACTTCCGGCCTTGCGCCGGCGGCGGCGACGCCGCCGACGGCTCGCCCCCTCAGGCGTGTCGCCATCCTCGGCACTCGATTCATCACCGTCCGCCGCAGCGACATCGCCATCAGCGTTGTCGGCAGCGTCCTCGTCGTCGGCGCTCTCGCCACCCTCGGCTGCTGAGTCCTCCGAGGATTCGTCGGAACCGTCGCCACCGGCCTGCTCACCACGGCCGCGTCCGCGCCCGCGACGTCCGCGCCGCCTGCGCCGGTTGGCCGGGCGGTCACCGTCGCCCTCGGACTCGGGATCGTCTCCGTCGCCGGAGTCCTCGTCGACGTCCTCGGTGCTCGCCGCTACGGCGGGCGCGGGGCGATCCTCCTGCGGCTCGGGAGCCTGTGGGGCCACGAAGAGCGGCCCGTAGTCGTACGCGGTGGGTCCCGCGGTCGCCGGTGCCGGTGCCGGTACTGCCGCGGCCTCGATGATGGTCGGCTCCGCGACAAGGATCGGCGCGGTCGGCGGGTTGTCGGGGTCCTCGGCCGGGCTTTCGGCGACAACCTTCGCCGGGGCCTCGGTCTGTGCCGGTGCCACGGTCTCCGCGGCAGCGGTCGGTTCCGCCTCGCCGGCAAGCGCCTCACGAACCTTCGCGGCGTCCTGCTTGTCGACGTTCGAATGGGGGCTGCGGGCGCGCCCGTCCAGCTTGGACAGCGCGTCGAGCACGCGGCGGGTGGAGGTCCCGAGCACTCGCGCCAGGGTGTGCACCCTCAGCTTCTCGGGTAATTCTCCCTGCTCAGCAGGGGCTTGCGGGGTGTCCGGCGCTAGCGCGGCGCTGTCCCCTTCTGGAGCGCTGGTGTGTAGGTCTTCTGGTAGCTCATAATCGGCCACTTATTCTCCTCAAGCCCCCGGGCGCGTCCTTCAGACGCGGCCACGCGAGGGCTTTTCTCTCTATGTACCCGGGCTAGGTCCGGGTTTGTGGGGGTCTTGCTCCGAGCGATCCGTAGCTGCGATGCCGCAGTTCCGAACCCACCCAGTGCCTGGCTGGAATGATGGCTTGACGTGCTGCAATGGTAATCGCGCTCGCCGTGTCGTCATTCGGGTTTCCGGCCGGCCCCTATTGGGGTCGAAGTGCCGTGGCCCACACTCAGTATCCCATACGAATCAGACGGTGGGCACCAAGCCTGGAACCCGCGCGATCCGCAGGGTCACAAAACGAAGCGAGTGTGCGATTTACGTCGAGATTTCAGGAGAAACCGACGCAAACCGCACACTCGCGGATTCAGATCAGATGAATTGGGTCAGAGGGCCGGGAACCAGAGCGCGATCTCACGCGCCGCCGACTCAGGTGAGTCGGATCCGTGCACCAGGTTCTCCTGGGTCTCCAGGGCGAAGTCGCCGCGGATGCTGCCGGTCGCAGCCTTCTCGACGGGATCGGTGCCACCGGCGAGCTGACGGAAGGCGGCGATGGCACGCGGCCCCTCCAGCACGGCTGCCACCACGGGCCCCGAAGTGATGAATTCCAGTAGCGAGCCGAAGAACGGCTTGTCCTTGTGCTCGGCATAGTGCGCGCTTGCCAGCGACTCATCGACGTTCTTGAGCTCGAGGGCAGCCAGCGTCAGGCCCTTGCGCTCAATACGGTTCAGCACCTCACCGACAAGTCCCCGCCGCACACCATCGGGCTTGATCAAAACCAGCGTCCGCTCAGTCACGGGCGACAGCCTACTGGTCGGTAGTAGTCCCCCGCTGACCCGGCAGCTCCCCGCGGCCCTGACGGTCACGAACCTGGTTGCGCATGTACCAGATCAGCAACCAGACACCCAGAAACAACAGCCCGACGAAGCCAATGGCGGCGTGCACGAAGAAACCTGCCACCAGCACCACCTGGAGTGCCAAGTTCGCCTGAAGCGCCCACGGCCGGCCCTGCATGCCCGAGAGCAGGATCATGGCGACGGCGACCCCGATGAGGTAGATCAGCGACAGCGGCGAAAGCCCGCCGCCCACCATCTTGACCACCGGTACCGCCAACAACACCACGATGGTCTCCAGGATGAGCGTGCCCGCCATCACCCCACGAAATCCCCGCCAAGGGTCAACCGGAGCTTGGCCGTCGGTCTCGTGATTCTCGCCCTCGGGGTTGCTCACTGCGGGTCCTTTCCGAACAGTGTCCGTGCCGCACCCGCGGTGACGACCGACCCGGTGATGACGATGCCGGTGCCGGAAAAACCTTCCGCTCCCCCATCTTCGGCGGCCTCCTCCACCATCGCAGTGGCGGTTTCGATGGCGTCGAGCAATGTGGGCGCAACGACAACGCGGTCCTCTCCGAAGAGTTCCAGAGCGATACCGGCCAAGGCATCCGTCTCCAATGCACGCGGAGAACCGTTGTGTGTCACCACGATCTCGTCGAACGCAGGCTCGAGGGCGGCGAGAATCCCAGGCACGTCCTTGTCGGCCATCACGCTGATCACACCAACCAGACGCCGGAAATCGAACTCGGACTGCAGGGTCTCCGCCAATGCGGCCGCACCATGGGGATTGTGCGCGGCGTCCAGGAAGACCGCGGGCGCACTGCGCACTCGCTCAAGCCGCCCGGGAACGATTACCGACGCGAATCCTGCTCGTATCGCATCGATATCGAGCTGACGGTCGCTGCCCGCACCGAAGAACGCCTCCACCGCGGCCAGCGCGACGGCCGCGTTATGCGCCTGATGCTCACCGTGCAGCGGCAGAAATATCTCCGGGTAGACCCCGCCGAGCCCCTGCAGTTCGAGCACCTGCCCGCCCACCGCGACCTGGCGCGACAACACCGAGAACTCAGAGCCTTCGCGAGCCACGGCCGCATCCGCTTCCACGGTTTGGCGCAGCAGCACCTCCATCGCCTCGGGTGCCTGCTGGGCGATAACGGCAACCGTATCGGGACCCGCCTCACCGGTCATCGCATCAAGCTTGTGCCGCTTGATGATTCCGGCCTTTTCATTGGCAATGGAGGCAAGGTCCGGGCCCAGGAACTCGACATGGTCGATACCGATCGGAGTGATGACGGCGACCGGGGCGTCGATGATGTTGGTGGCATCCCAACGCCCGCCAAGCCCGACCTCCACCACGGCGATATCGACGGGCGCGTCCGCGAACGCCACAAACGCCATGGCGACCAGCACCTCGAACTTGCTCATCGCGGGCCCGCCCTGCTCCTGCGAGCGCTTGTCCACCAACTCCACGAACGGCTCGATCTCGGAATAGATCTCCACGTACTTCGCCGGTGAGATCGGTTGACCGTCAATGGCTATGCGTTCGACAGCCGACTGCAGATGCGGGCTGGTGGTGCGTCCGGTGCGCCGGTGCAGTGCCGTCAGCAGCGCGTCGATCATCCGCGTCACCGACGTCTTGCCATTGGTCCCGGCGACATGGATACACGGATACGCCCGCTGGGGCGAACCCAGCAGTTCCATCAGCGCGACAATGCGGTCGGTGGACGGCTCGATCTTCGTTTCGGGCCAGCGCTGGTCAAGCAGATACTCGATCTGCAGCAGGGCCGCGATCTCGTCGGGAGTGGGCTCGATGCCCAATGACTCGCTCACGCCAGCCCTGCCAAACGCGCGGTGATCCGCTCGACCTCCTCGGTGGCCACCTGCTGACGAGCCCGAATCTTCTCGACGACGGCGTCAGGCGCCTTCGCCAGGAACGCATCGTTGCCCAGTTTGCTTGTGGTGCCGTCGAGTTCCTTGCGCGCGGCAGCCAGATCCTTCTCCAACCGTCGCCGTTCCGCCTCGACGTCGACGGTGCCGGAGGTGTCGACCTCGACGGTCACGGTAGCGCCGGACAGTCGGACCTCCACCGAGGCCGTCGGGCTGAAACCGTCCTCGGCCGGGGTCAGCCAGGCCAATGACGTCACGGCGGCGAGCTGGCCGTCCAGGCCGGCAGCCGAGACACCGGCGAGGCGGGCCGCGACCTTCTGCCGGTCGCCCAGACCCTGATCGCTGCGGAACCGGCGGACCTCGGTCACCAGCTTCTGCATGTCGGCGATGCGTTGCACGGCAACATCGTCCAGCTCGATACCGGATTCGGTTGGCCACTCAGCGATGACCACCGACTCCCGGCCGGTGACCGTCTTCCACAGCACCTCGGTGACGAACGGAATCACCGGATGCAGCAGCCGCAGCAGGGTGTCCAGCACCGTAGCCAGCACAATGCGGGTGCTGTCGGGCTTCTCGGCCAACTGCACCTTGGCCAATTCCAGGTACCAGTCACAGAACTCGTCCCAGGCGAAGTGATACAGCCCCTCGCAGGCCACGCTGAATTCGTAGCGATCGAGCGCGGTGTCCACCTCGGCCCGCACCTGTTCGAGGCGGCCCAGGATCCACCGGTCGGCGTCGGTGAGCTCGGCGGCGTCGGGCAGCTCGCCCAGCGCGGCACCGTTCATCAACGCAAATCGGGTGGCATTGAACAACTTCGTGGTGAAGTTGCGCGAGGCGCGTGCCGCGTCCTCGCCGATGGACAGGTCACCGCCGGGGCTGGCGCCACGGGCCAGAGTGAAGCGCAAAGCATCCGCGCCGAACATCTCCACCCAGTCCAGCGGGTCGATGCCGTTTCCCTTGGACTTGCTCATCTTTTGGCCGAACTGGTCGCGGATCAGACCGTGCAGGAAGACGTTGTCGAAGGGCACCTTGCCCCCGTGCAGCACCGGGTCGCCGGCCACGAAGGTGCCGAACATCATCATCCGAGCCACCCAGAAGAAGATGATGTCGTATCCGGTGACAAGAACGCTTGTGGGATAGAACTTCTCCAGCTCCGGGGTGGCATCGGGCCATCCCATGGTGGAGAACGGCCACAGCGCCGAGGAGAACCAGGTGTCGAGCACATCGGGGTCCTGCACGTAACCTTCGGGCGCGGTCTCGTCGGGTCCCAGACACACGATCTCACCGTCCGGGCCATGCCAGATGGGGATACGGTGGCCCCACCACAGCTGGCGAGAGATGCACCAGTCGTGCATGTCGTCGACCCAGGCGAACCAGCGCGGCTCCAGGCTGGCCGGGTGAATCACGGTGTCACGGTTGCGGACCGCATCGCCGGCGGCCTTGGCCAGCGACTCGACCTTGACCCACCACTGCAGGGAAAGGCGTGGCTCGATCGGTTCACCCGAGCGTTCCGAGTGGCCGACGCTGTGTAGGTACGGGCGCTTCTCGGCAACGATGCGCCCCTGCTCAGCCAGGGCCTCGCGCACCTTCACCCGCGCCTCGAACCGGTCCATCCCGTCGAATTGCGTTCCGCTGTCGCAGATGCGGCCATGGATGTCCATGATGGTGGGCATCGGCAAGCCGTGTCGCAAGCCGATCTCGAAGTCGTTCGGGTCGTGGGCGGGCGTGACCTTGACCGCGCCGGTGCCGAATTCGGGGTCGACGTGGGTGTCGGCGACGATCGGGATGCTGCGGTCCTGGAACGGATGCGGGAGCTCGGTGCCGACGAGATGCCGGTAGCGCTCGTCATCGGGATGCACAGCGATCGCGGTGTCACCCAGCATCGTTTCCAGACGCGTGGTCGCCACCACCAGGTACGGCTCATTGTCGTCGAGGGAGCCGTATCGGAAGGACACCAGCTCGCCCTCGACCTCGTCGTACTTGACCTCTAAGTCCGATATCGCGGTCTTCAGCTCGGGCGACCAGTTGACCAGCCGCTCGGCCCGGTAGATCAGCCCGGCGTCGAAGAGCTTCTTGAAGATGGTGCGCACCGCGCGGGACAGGCCCTCGTCCATGGTGAATCGATCGCGGCTCCAGTCCACGCCGTCACCGAGACGACGCATCTGCCCGCCGATGGTGCCGCCGGACTCACGCTTCCAGTCCCACACCTTGTCGATGAACAGCTCGCGACCGAAGTCTTCTTTGGTCTTGCCGTCGGCGGCCAGCTGCTTTTCCACCACCGATTGGGTGGCGATGCCCGCATGGTCCATGCCCGGCAACCACAGCACCTCGTAACCCTGCATACGTTTGCGGCGAGTCAACGCGTCCATGAGGGTGTGGTCGAGCGCGTGGCCCATGTGCAGGCTGCCGGTGACGTTGGGGGGCGGCAGCACAATCGAGTAGCCAGGCTTGTCGCTGGTGGGATCGGCGGTGAAGTATCCGGCGTCCACCCAGCCCTGATAGAGATCCGCCTCTACCGCTCCCGGGTCCCATGAGGTGGGCAGGGAGCTGGCGGCGTTCGTATCAGGGCTTTGGGTCACCCATCAGATTCTAGGGTTGTCTGTCGCGCCCATTTTCACGGGCGTTTTCACACGCCCAGAGATGACGAAACCACCCGGCGAACAACGCACCGGGTGGTTTCGTGTGAAGGTGTGCGGCGGTGCGGCTACTTCTTGCCGCCGAGGAGCCCGCCCAGGATGCTGCCGAGGGCGTCGCTCCCGCCCTTGCTGCCGAGCACGCTGCCCAGGATGCTGCCGAGCGGGTTGTTACCGCCCGCGGCGGCCCCGCCACCGACGGCGCTGCCGAGGATGTTCCCCAGGATGTCACCGATGCCGCCGCTGGCCGCGGGGGCCTCGGCGGGCGCGGGCGCGGCGCCGCCACCGGTGAGCTTCTTGGCCACGAAGGCCAGGACGATCGGGGCGAGAATCGGGAGCAGCTGCTTGATCAGGTCGCTGTTACCCGCACCGGCACCTGCCAGCTTCTGGGCGACATCGTCGGCGTTGTTGTCGCCGAACAGCGAGGCGACCACCGCGCTGCCCGCGTTCTGGTCGACGTCCTCAACGTTGACTCCGCCGTCGAGGAGAGTGCTCGGGGCGCTGCTGACATTGGCCTGCAGATCGGCGGCCTTGTCCGGATCGTCCGCATTGGCCTGCAAACCGCCGACCAGCAGCGGAACCACGGATTTGATCGCCTTGTCGGCCGTCTCGCTGTCGACCCCGAGCTTCGCTGCGATCTGGTCGGTGGGAATCTCGTTGAGCAGCTCGTCGAGTGTGGCCATGGGTCTCCTCCTAGATAACTGGGGTTTGGTAAACCTTAGCCAAGCAGATCAGCCCCGAGTGAACGAATGCCGAACATCACAACCCCAGACCCTTTACCGCTGTGGGGTCCACCCATAACGTCGAGCTATGAGCGACCACATCGTCGTGGTTGGTGCCGGTATCGCCGGCCTTGCCACCGCAGTCGCGTTACAACAGTCCGGACGTGATGCCGTCGTTCTCGAGGACCGCGACGGCTCCTCTGCCGGATACGCGATTACCTTGTGGCCCAACGCACTAGCAGCCTGCGATGCCCTCGGCGTCGGGGATGATGTACGTGATGTGAGCGCGCGCGTGGAGGCCGGCATGGTGCGCTGGCACGACGGACGAATACTGCGAGAGCCCCCGAACGGACAGCTCACCAAAGCCGTGGGCGAGCCGGTGGCGGTCACCGAACGCAATCAACTCCTGGCGATTCTGTCCGCCCGGCTGGCACCCGGGACGGTGCGCTACGGCGCCCGGGTGAGCAACGTTCGGGATGGGCTGCACGGAACTTCTGTCGAGCTTGCCGACGGTCATTCACTGACCGCCGCAGCGGTCGTCGGAGCCGACGGAATCGGATCGTTGGCCGCGCAGTATCTCAATGGGCCGCTGTCCTTCCGATACTCCGGATACACCGCGTGGCGCGGCATCGCCGATATCGCGATTTCGGATGAGCTGGCCGGGATCACCGTAGGCCCGGGGATCGAGTTCGGCCACCTGCCGATGCCCGGCGGCCGCACTTACTGGTTCGCGGGCGAACGATCACACGAAGCACAACGCGCATCTGGCCGCGAAATCGACTATCTGACAGGAAAGTTCGCCGAGTGGGCGAAGCCAATACCTGACCTGCTGAGCCAGAGCGGCGAGTCCTCGGTGCTGCGTGGCGATATCTACGATCGCGGACGACTGCGGCGAATCACCGGCGGCAGGGTGGTGCTGGTGGGCGACGCCGCGCATCCGATGCGACCGCACCTGGGTCAGGGCGGATGCCAGGCGCTCGAGGATGCCGCGGTACTCGGTGCGGCGGTATCCGAACGATCCTCTCTCCCCAGCGCTTTCCGTGAGTACGCGCGCAGACGAAAGTCGCGCACCCGCACGGTGGTTGCCCGTAGCCGCCAGATCGGACACGCGACATACGCACGGCCCGCGGCGTTGAGTGGGTTGTTGATGCGCGCTTCGGGACGGATACCCGCCTCCTTGTTCTGGCGACAGCTGCAGAACATCGCGGGATATGACGCATCTGACATCACGGTTCACCCATAGGATTCCCTTGTGTCCCACCCCGAGCCCGCGCCTAGCGCCAGCCTCAAGGACTTCTGTATCGACGCGATACAGCCCGTTCCCGTCGCCAAGTTCTGGGCGGCGGCCATCGGCGGCGAGGCCGATATCGACGAGGCCGGTGAGGCGCTGATCCGGCGCGGCAAAGACGTGGACATCTGGGTCAATCGCGTCCCGGAGGCCAAGTCCGTCAAGAACCGTGTGCATTTCGATGTCTACGCCCGCGCTGCCGAAGATCTCGTCGCGTTGGGCGCGACGGTGCTGACGCAGGAGCCGGAATGGGTCGTGATGGCCGACGTAGAGGGCAACGAGTTCTGTGCGTTTCTGGACCCCGAACTCGAAAGTGATACGCCCGCAAAACTCTTCGCGGTGTGCACCGATAGTGACAAACCCGTCGAAATCGCTCAGTGGTGGCATGGGCTCGTGGGTGGAACGATTACACCCGGGCCCGACGGCACACTGCGGTGGCTGCGTGGCGCCGCCGGCTGGGGTGAGCTGATCTGGAAATTTGTCCGGGTTGCCGATGAGCGCGTGGTGAAGAACCGCTGGCACTGGGATGTTCGCGCCGATGCCGCTGAATTGGTGCACGACGGCGCCCGCGCGCTGCGCGGCCCCGATACCGATATCCGCTGGACCGTGCTGACCGACCCGGATGGAAACGAGTTCTGCGCCTTCGGTTAGGCCGCCAAGCCCGCCCTCGGTTAGGCCGCCGCGCCCGCCTTCGGTTGGGTGCGCTTGCCCGGAGTCGCCAGGGCCGCTGCGATCGCGGTCGTCAACGGAACAGACAGCACCAAGGCGATACCACCGACCGCGGATCGGGCGATCTCGATCGCCACACCCTCACTGGTCAGCACATCCCCCAGGGATCGATTGGCGACACTGAACAACAACATGAGCGGTAGCGAGTTACCCGCATAGGCGAGCACGAGGGTGTAGACCGTACTGGCGATGTGATCGCGCCCCACCCGCATGGCACCGAGGAACACGTCCTTGCGCGTAGAACCGTCGCCCAGCTCTGCCAGTTCGAAGACCGTTGAGGCCTGGGTGACGGTCACATCGTTGAGGACACCCAGCGAACCGATGATGAACCCGGCCAGCAGCAGCCCCGATATCGACACTCCCCCCATGTACGCGGCGACTTCGTTGTTCTGCTCGTCGGACAGACCGGTCAGGTGCGTCACCTCGATGACGGCCCAGGACAGGGCCGCCGCGAAAAGCATCGCGGTCAGCGTGCCCAGGAGCGCCGCACTGGTACGCATGCTGACACCGTGGGCAAGGTAGATGACCACGAAGAGGATCGTCGCCGACGCGACCAGGGCCAGTGGCAAGGCGGGCCCGCCGTCCCGCAGCGCCGGAAGCAGGAACACCGCCAGCACCAGGAACGCCACCAGGATGCCCACCAACGCGCGGAGCCCACGCCAGCGCGCCACCAGGCAGATGACGATCGCGAACGCCGCGGCGACAGCGACCAGCGGCCAGGTGCGTTCGTAGTCGTAGAAGCTGTAGGTGGTGGCGCCCTGCGCGTCGACCTGCCTGGTGATCCGGATGTGCTCGCCCGCGGCAAGAGTCGGTTGCCCCCCGCCAGAGGTGAATTCCAGCTGCGTCTTCGCACCCGAATTCGGGCCGGACGTGATGGCGATCAGGTCGAGCGCACATGTTGATTCGGGGGTCTGTCCCCCGGTGGGATCGGCGGTCAGCACCTGCCCGGTGGACGGACTGCCACATTCGCCGAGGCGCGTCGAGAGCACCGTGCCCGACTCCGTGGTCACCGCGCCACCGTGCGCGTTTTGGTAGGGCAGCGGAATGTCCACGGTGCGGTGCTCAGGCCACAACGTCACCAGCCCGATGAGAACCGCGACACCCATCGCGGCGAGCAGGCCCACCACGATCCGGGCCGCGTTGGATCCGAGAGGCGCCGGCCCTGTCGACATCGCGTGGGAATGGCTATGAGAATGCGACACGCCTGTCAGGGTAGAGGTGGCAACGCGTTCAGCTCCGCCTCTGTGTTCACGTTCACGACCCAATTCGGGTCGGATATCGAAATTCGTTGCGCACCAACGTGCTCAACGAGTGCGCCGAGTCGGCGTTCCCCGCCAGCGGTCAATTCATCAATGGTGTCGCATAGGCCTACGTCATAGACGGCGGCCAGGTAGTGATCCCGGCCCTCGGCAGTGGCAAGGACGATGCGGCCGGTGCCGGTCGCGAGCTCCTCGATGAGTGCCGCGCGCACCAGCGGCATATCGACGGCGCAGACAAAGGCTCTGCGCGCGCCCACGTGCGCCGCGGCCCGTAGCCCCTGCCCCAGCGCCACCAGTGGACCCTGGCCGGGCTCACGGTCGGCGATGATGACCGCGTCCACATCGGCAATGTCCTGAAACGGCGCGCGCACCACGATCACCGGTGCGCATCGTGAACCCACCGTCTGCACGATGCGTTGTGTCAGCGTCTGCCCACCCCAGCGGATGGCCGCCTTATCGCGCCCCATGCGGCGCGACGCCCCGCCGGTGAGCACCACCGCCGCGAGTTGGTTCATGGAAGAAAGGTACGCACAGATGCCAACAAGCCACCAAGAGGCGGGGCACCGAAGGTTCCGCTCTTGATGACTTGTTGAAATAGATCTCTGTTACTCGGGGTCTAGCCGCGCCGTCCGCAGACGGGCCATGCGCCGATGCCCTGACGGGCCAGCACGTTCTCGGCAATCCGGATCTGCTCCTCGCGCGAGGCGAGGTGCGGGGAGCCGGAGCCGCCGTTGGCACGCCAGGTGCCCATGTTGAACTGCAGACCGCCGTAGTAGCCGTTTCCGGTGTTGATTCCCCAGTTGCCACCGGACTCGCAGTTGGCGATGGCATCCCAGTTGACCGGATCCGCACTCGCTGTTCCAGCCAGTGCCAGCGGAGCCGCGACAAGTGCAGCGGCCAGGGCCCCGAAAGCAGCACGCGTGGTAAGCGTTTTGCGGATGTAATTCATGTCGTTCCTCTCGCCGGGTACGCACCGAACACCACCCGCCAGCGGATACCGCAGCGGGTCTGGTTCACCTCCAGGCGAGGTGGACATCTTCGTCGGATCGCGCCGTCTCGGTCGGGCGCGACAAGGGAGGCGGCTGCTGCCTCACCGGCTCGTGGTGGCCGGCGGCCAGACCGCCTCGCGGCGTTCTAGGCCCCATTTGCACACAGGGTTCACGGTTCGGAGTTTTGCTCCGATTTGTAGACGTGTCGGACCGTACGGAACCACTCAGCGAAAGTCATCTCACGACACGCACATCCCAAACCAATAACGAAACAATTACAGAGCCAATCTTCAGCGACTAACCCCAGGTCGCTTAGGAAATTCTCAGGTTCTCTTAGGATCGCCCCCACCTGCGAAAAGTGAGTCAGATCACGCAGATTTTGTGAGCCGCGCCACCAATGCGGCAAATCACTCAAGTAACATTAGGAACTTTAACAACACACGGCGTGGCGAATTGACAAGTTCACTC
This sequence comes from Mycobacteroides sp. H001, assembly GCF_001440005.1. Lineage (NCBI taxonomy): Bacteria > Bacillati > Actinomycetota > Actinomycetes > Mycobacteriales > Mycobacteriaceae > Mycobacteroides > Mycobacteroides sp. H001. Next base: position 707,299 of record NZ_LJYH01000021.1, on the reverse strand, counting down.
TATTCACTCTGTTATCAATTGCACCACTATTTGCCATTTATCAATTGCGGCACACTATTAACGAGGAAACAATGCGGCCATTCCCCGCCTTGTTGGCCAATGCAAGTGAGACACGCTGATATGCAGACTGATTCGCCGCACGGATGCCAAAAGCCCAGTGCGCGAGCACCATACGCGACGTGACTGCCGCAGCGGCGGCATTTACCGCTGTACCGCTCAGAACTACTTGCGGCAGAGGCCTTTTCAGCGCTACCGGGCTAGCAGCGCAATGCGACGACAGCGATCTTGCGCGAAGTCACCGGGACGGTGGTCGGATAGTTCTGCGCATCGCGGCCCGCCCCCACATCCGTCACCGGGGACTGCTTCTCCACAGAGGTGACCGTGCACTTGCTCAGGTCGCCACCCCCGCTTCGAGTGATGATCACCCGATACCCGTTGGCCTTGAGCTCGTTGATGACATCGTTGGCGTTGCCACCCGACGGAGCGGCTGCCGCGGTGCCTGCGCCCCCCAACGAGACACCGATCATCGCCACTACTGCTGCTATCGCAATCAGCGACTGCCTCACGGCCTTCTCACCTCGCATCTAGGGCATGAAGGTTGCGTTCCACACCGGCGGCCCGGAACATCAACGTCCCTGCATCCTACGAGAGCAACCGCACATTGCGCGCGAGGAGACGCCGAAGCATCCGAACGAGCAGACGACAAAGAAGCCAAAATGCGTGCTGCCGACGCTATTTCCTCGGCAGCACGCCAGCACCTAGCTGACGGTCCAGGTGTCGCGACCGGTCAGCAGCGCCTGCAGCGCCGCGGTGTCGCTCGGCTTGGCCGCCGCAGCGGTGGTCAGCTGCTCACGGGCCAGATCGTCGTACGTCGGCCGCTGCACGCTGCGGAATACACCCATCACGGTGTGCTCCAGATCCTGCTCGGACAACCGCGACAGCGCGAAGGCGTAGGCGGGATCATCCGAGTGCGCGTCGTGCACCACGATGTCCTCGGCCTTCACATCCGCGGTCTTGGCTACTTCGAGTCCGAAACCCGAACGGATGACGCAGAGTTCGCCCTCGGCACCGAATGTGATCGGCTGGCCGTGGCTCACGTTGATGACGCGCTGCTCGGCGCCTTCCTTACGCAACAGGTCAAAGGACCCGTCGTTGAAGATCGGGCAGTCCTGCAGGATCTCGACCAGGGCCGAACCGCGGTGCGCGGCCGCGGCACGCAGCACCTCCGAGAGACCCTTCTTATCCGAATCCAGGGCCCGTCCCACGAACGTGGCCTCGGCCCCCAGGGCCAGCGACACCGGGTTGAAGGGGTAGTCCAGCGAACCCATCGGGGTCGACTTGGTGACCTTGCCGGTCTCCGAGGTGGGCGAGTACTGGCCCTTGGTGAGGCCATAGATCCGGTTGTTGAACAACAGGATCGTCAGGTTCACGTTGCGGCGCAGGGTGTGGATCAGATGGTTACCGCCGATGGACAGTGCGTCACCGTCACCGGTCACCACCCATACCGAAAGGTCCTCGCGAGCCAGCGCCAGGCCGGTCGCGATGGCCGGGGCACGCCCGTGGATCGAGTGCATGCCGTAGGTATCCAGGTAGTACGGGAACCGGCTCGAGCAGCCAATGCCGCTGATGAACACGATGTTCTCGCGCTTGAGCCCGAGCTCCGGCAGGAATCCACGGATGGTGTTGAGGATGACGTAGTCACCGCAACCGGGGCACCAGCGCACTTCCTGATCGGAGGTGAAGTCCTTCGACTTCTGCTCCACATCGGTGGTCGGCACCAGAGCATTGGCCGTCAGGCCCAGATCGGTACCGGCCAGGCCACTGATTCCGTTGATTCCGTTCAAAACGTCAGTCATGCTCGATCCCCTACGGCCACCGCGGATTCACGCGCGAGAACGGCCTTCTGGCTTTCCTTTTCGGCGAGCGACCCGTCCAGGGCCGCATCGATGATTTCTTCGACCTCATCAGCGAGGAAGGCCATACCCTGCACCTTCGTCACCGACTGCACATCCACCAGGAACTTGCCGCGCAGCAGCAGCGACAACTGTCCGAGGTTCATCTCCGGCGCGACGACCTTCGGGTACTTGCGCAGCACCTCGCCCAAGTTCCCCGGGAACGGATTGAGATGGCGCAGGTGAGCGTGAGCCACCTTGAGTCCCTTGCGGCGGGCGCGCCGGCATGCCTCGCCGATGGGGCCGTAGGAGCTGCCCCACCCGATCATCAGCAGTTGTGCGTCACCGGTGGGATCATCAACCTCCAAGTCCGGCACGGTGATTCCATCGATCTTGAGCTGGCGCAACCGCACCATCAAGTCGTGGTTGGCCGGGTCGTAGGAGATGTTGCCCGAACCGTTGGCCTTCTCCAGGCCACCGATACGGTGCTCCAGGCCCGGAGTGCCCGGAACGGCGAACTGGCGGGCCAGCGTCTCCGGATCTCGGTTGTAGGGTGCGAAGTCCTGGTCGGGCGAGGCGAAGGTGTGCTCAATCGCCGGATAGCTCGCGATGTCCGGGATCGCCCACGGCTCAGAGCCGTTGGCGATCGCGCCGTCGGACAGGATCATCACCGGGGTCCGGTAGATCAACGCGATGCGCACCGCCTCGATGGCGATGTCGAAGCAGTCCGAAGGCGAACGCGGTGCGAGCACCGCGATCGGCGATTCACCATTGCGGCCGTACAGCGCCTGCAACAGGTCGGCCTGCTCGGTCTTGGTGGGCAGGCCCGTCGACGGCCCGCCGCGCTGCACGTCGATGACCAGCAGCGGCAGCTCTGTCATGACCGCCAGACCCACGGCCTCGCTCTTGAGCGCCACACCGGGGCCGGAGGTGCTGGTGACACCCAGGGCACCACCGAACGAAGCCCCCAGAGCCGCACCGATTCCGGCGATCTCGTCCTCGGCCTGGAAGGTCAGCACATCGAAGTTCTTGTACTTGCTCAGCTCGTGCAGGATGTCCGACGCCGGTGTGATCGGGTAGGTGCCCAGCACCACCTTGGTGTTCGCGAGCCGGCCCGCCGCCACAACGCCGTAAGCCATCGCGGTGTTACCGGAAACCTGTCGGTACTCGCCCGGCGGCAGCGATGCCTTGGCCACCTCGTACGTGGTGCCGAAGGCTTCCGTGGTTTCGCCGTAGTTCCAGCCGGCACGGAAGGCCAGGATGTTGGCCTCGGCCACATCGGGCTTCTTCGCGAACTTCTCACGCAGGAACTGCTCGGTGCCCTCGAGTGGGCGGTGGTACATCCAGGACAGCAGCCCCAACGCGAACATGTTCTTGGTGCGTGCGCCGTCCTTCTTGGAGACTCCGGCAGGCTCGACGGCGCCGAGCGCCAGCGTGGTCATCGGAACCTGGTAGACGACGTAATCCGACATGTCGTCGTGCTCCAGCGGGTCGGACTGATAGCCGACCTTGGCCAGGTTGCGCTTGGTGAACTCATCGGAATTGGCGATCACCATGCCGCCGCGCGGCAGGTCGCCGATGTTGGCCTTGAGCGCCGCAGGATTCATGGCCACCAGCACGTCGGGCCGGTCGCCCGCGGTGAGGATGTCGTAGTCGGCAATCTGGATCTGGAAGGACGAAACACCCGGGAGCGTGCCCTGAGGGGCCCGGATCTCGGCGGGATAGTTCGGCTGGGTCGCGAGGTCATTGCCGAAGACGGCGGCCTCAGAGGTGAATCGGTCTCCGGTGAGCTGCATACCGTCACCAGAATCTCCAGCAAACCGGATGACGACCTTTTCCAGCTTCTCCGATACGGCTCCGTCGCCCACCGGTGACCTACCTTTCACGACGAACTCTGACGGTGACGGTACGTACGCCACCATTCCGCAGAGTTTTCTGTCACTCTTGGTACCGATTATTGCACTTTCACGCCGCTGACCTTGACGAGGGCATACCCGCAGGCACAGAACTTGACACCTGTCGAGTTCTCCCCTGCCGCCTGGCCTGTGCCGTTGCCTCACTACTCTCCAGTAGACGTGAGGCAAATCACAAGAAGAGGCCAAGCATCTGCTTGGTTGCCTCTCGGTGCTGTCACCGCGGGTCGGCCATCCGAGGGTTGTGACACCCCGGCTCGACAACGGGTCCAGAATGAGAAGCATGACCGGGCACCGGATACCGACGGCTGGCCACCACGAGGAAGCCGGGCCGGGCGAGATCGGCGAACCCGATATCGCCGTCACCGGCGCGAAGGACGTCGCCGCGGGAATGACCGCGGTCGGCGTTTCCCTGCAACGCGGCCTCGAACAGATGGGCCCATTGCGCACCGTCGCAACGCTGTCCAAGCTGAATCAACGTCACGGCTTTGACTGTCCCGGATGTGCCTGGCCGGAAACACCGGGACACCGCAAACTCGCCGAGTTCTGCGAGAACGGCGCCAAGGCAGTCGCCGAAGAGGCCACCAAACGCACGGTCACCCCAGAATTTTTCGCCCAGCACTCGGTCGAGGAACTCCGCGAACTCCCCGAGTACTGGCTCAGCCAACAAGGCCGCCTCACCCACCCCATGGTGCTGCGCCCCGGTGAATCGCATTACCGGCCCATTGATTGGGACGACGCGTACGCGCTCATCGCCGAGGAGGTCAGGGCGGCCGCCGACCCGGACCGGCTGGTTTTCTACACCTCCGGGCGCACCAGTAATGAGGCCGCGTTCTGCTACCAGCTGCTGGTGCGCAGCCTGGGTACCAACAACCTGCCCGACTGCTCCAACATGTGCCACGAGTCCTCGGGCACCGCGCTGACGGACTCGATCGGAATCGGCAAGGGCTCGGTGTCGGTACCCGATATCGAGCACGCGGACGTCATTCTCATCGCGGGCCAAAATCCCGGTACCAACCATCCGCGCATGCTCTCGGTGCTGGAGAAGGCAAAGGCCAACGGCGCCAAGATCATTGCCGTCAACCCGCTCCCCGAGGCCGGACTGCTCCGCTTCAAGGACCCGCAGAAGGTCAACGGCGTGGTCGGGCACGGTGTGGCCATCGCCGACGAGTTCGTACAGATCCGGCTCGGCGGAGACATGGCGCTCTTCGCAGGGATTGGCAGACTGCTTCTGGAGGCCGACGACGCGAACCCCGGCAGCATCGTCGACCGGCAATTCATCGAGGAGCACTGCGCAGGGTACGAGGAATGGGCCGCGCGGACACGGGCGGTTGATTGGGAAACCGTCGCGCAGGCAACGGGTATCGACATGGAGCAGCTGACCACGGTTGCCACACTCCTGGCCGAATCACAGCGCACGATCTTCTGCTGGGCCATGGGCCTCACCCAACACCGGCACGCCGTCGCCACCATCGGTGAGGCGACCAACCTGCTGCTGATGCGCGGGATGATCGGCAAGCCGGGTGCGGGGGTGTGCCCGGTGCGAGGCCACTCGAACGTCCAGGGCGACCGCACCATGGGCATCTGGGAGAAAATGCCCGAAGCCTTCTTGGCCGCATTGGATTCCGAGTTCGGCATCGAGACTCCCCGCAAGCACGGGTTCGACACGGTGGACGCGATCCGGGCCATGCGTGACGACAAGGTCTCCGTCTTCATCGGCATGGGTGGCAATTTCGCCTCTGCCACCCCCGACACCGCCCTCACCGAGGCCGCGCTGCGCAATTGCTCACTGACCGTACAGATCTCCACCAAACTCAATCGCAGTCATCTGGTGAACGGGCGCACCGCGCTGATCCTGCCCACTCTCGGACGCACCGATCGCGACATCCAAGAGTCGGGTAAACAGCTTGTTTCCGTGGAAGATTCGATGTCCATCGTGCACCTCTCCCGTGGCAGTCTGCATCCACCGAGCACCGCGCTACGCAGCGAGGTCGCCATCGTCTGTCAACTGGCACGCATCGTCCTGGGACCGGAACACCCGGTGCCATGGGAAAGGTTTGTCGACGACTACGACACCATCCGCGATGCCATCTCGCGGGTGGTACCCGGATGCGCCGACTACAACACCAAGGTCCGGCAACCGGACGGGTTCGCGTTGCCGCATCCGCCGCGCGACGATCGCCAATTTCCCACGCACACGGGTAAGGCCAATTTCTCTGCGGCACCACTGGAGTGGGTGCCGGTACCGGCAGGCCGACTGGTGCTACAGACGTTGCGCAGCCATGACCAGTACAACACCACTATCTACGGCCTCGATGACCGCTATCGCGGCGTCAAGGGCGGCCGCCGGGTGGTCTTCGTCAATCCCGAAGACCTTGCCGCATTTGGGTTGTCCGAGGGTGCGCGGGTTGATCTGGTGTCCGAGTACCCGAGCGCCGACGGAGTGCTCGAGGAGCGGCGTGCCGAGGATTTTCTGGTGGTGCCGTACTCCACCCCGCGCGGCAACGCCGCCGCCTACTACCCAGAGACCAATCCACTTGTGCCCCTGGACCATGTCGCGGAACGGTCCAACACTCCGGTGTCGAAGGCCGTCGTCATCCGTCTGGTGGCTCGTGGGTAGGGTCACCGACAGGCGCAAGATACGCCGCATCGACGGGGTCGGACGGGGCGAGCGCAGCGAGACACTCGTCGTCGAGGAGCCCCTGGAGATCCGGGTCAACGGGCAGGCGGTAGCCGTCACCATGCGCACCCCTGGATCGGATGTCGAACTCACCCAGGGATTCCTGCTCACCGAGGGGGTCATCGCCGGCCGCGACGATCTGCTGACCGTGCGCTACTGCCAGGGCGAAGGGCCCGACGGCCTGAATACCTACAACGTCCTGGACGTGACCCTCGCCCCCGGCGTTCCCGCCCCCAACCCGGCGGTGACGAGAAACTTCTACACCACCTCGTCCTGCGGTGTCTGCGGCAAGGGATCGCTGGAGGCGGTCCGCACCATCAGCCGCTTCTCCCCCGGCGACGACCCATCCACCATCGAATCGACCACGCTGGCGGGTCTGCCCGACAAACTTCGCTCGGCGCAAAAGGTTTTCGCGACCACCGGCGGGCTGCATGCCGCGGCACTGTTCACCACGGACGGCGCCATGTTGGCGGTCCGCGAGGACATCGGCCGGCACAACGCGGTGGACAAGGTCATCGGGTGGGCTCTCGAAAACGGCAGGGTGCCCCTCACCGGGACCACACTGTTGGTCAGCGGGCGGGCCTCCTTCGAGCTCGCCCAGAAGGCCACCATGGCGGGCATTCCCATCCTGGCCGCGGTGTCGGCGCCGTCCTCGTTGGCTGTGGATCTCGCGGCACAGTCCGGGATGACGCTGGTGGCGTTCCTGCGTGAGGACAGCATGAACGTCTACACCCGGGCGGATCGGGTGCTCTAAGCCTCCGGCACCTCGACGGCGATCTCCCTGCCCAGTGAGTAGCCCGGCGCCAGCGGTAGATCATCACCGCTCCAGAACGACCCCGGATCGAAGTAGTTCGAGCGCTTCTCGGTGATGAGCAACCCCATCTCCTCGAGAGTGATCGCCACCGTCTCGGCGCAGAACGCCGTCTCCAGCCCGGCTTGCCGTTTTTTTGTGATGTCCCGCTCGGCCACCTCGCGAACCTTCTTGTGCACGAAGGGAAGTCCCCGCGTGAGATCGCTGACCGTAGGAAGCCGGCCCCGCATCCAGCGACCGGTCAGCCGCGCGGTAGCCGGAAACGGCGTCCCGTCCATCCGGGCCACCACGCGCAGTGCGATGTCTTCCTGCTCGCGGGTTATCCGCGGGCTCAGCTGCCGCAGCCAGCACCGCTGTCCATACACGTGCGCCCACCGCTCGATCGCCTCACGCGCATCGTGCAGTTGCACCCCCCGATGGTTATCGCCGGTCCATACATCGGTGAGCTTGTTACCGAGTTCGGCATGCCACATCAGCGGCGGCAGATCATCGATGGCCACCGTCATACCGACATGGTTGACCGGACTGTTCGACAAGGTCTGGATGAGACGATCGGGACCCGACCGTCCACGGAACACCCAGATGTCGCCCGTCCGCGTCGCATCGAGCGCCTCGTCGATCGACACGGCTCCTATCTCACTCATTCCCGCACCGTAGCCTGGAGCGATGGCCAACATGTGGAAGTGGCTCGGGCTCGCCGGGGCTGTCGGGGTGGCAGCGGGAGGCGTGCTGGTCGCCCGCGATCAACGCAAACGCGAGGCGTACACGGTCGATGAGATCCGCGACCGGTTGCACCAGCGACTCGGCGAATCGGGCGCGGGGACTAACGAGTCCTCACACTAATTGGAGCGCCAATTCTGCAGGCCCACGAAGGCCATGGTCAGGGCGCTGGTGGCGCTGTCGACGACATCGTCGGTGTCGGCGTCGGGCTGTACCAACTCGGCCACCGCATTGGCGCCGATCGATAACAGCAGGCTGGCCGCCGTCGTGAGATCGGCCGAATCCCAGAGCCGCATCTTTTCGCGACGCGCCAGGTCGATGGCCAGCTCACCGGCGAGCAGCCGCATCTCGATGTTCACGGCCCTGCGCACCTCGGTGGGTGCGGTGTACCGCTCGGTGGCGACAAACCGCAGCTGATCAGGGTTTTCCTGAACCTGCTCGGCAAGGATGCGCATGGCTTCGGCCAACGTCGCCGGTTCGCGCCGGCGTATCTCCCGGGCGATCCCCCGGGCGATGCGCATTCCCTCTTCGGCCAGCGCGACACCCAGGTCATCCAGGGAAGCGAAGTGCCGGTAGAAGGCCGTCGGCGAGATTCCCGCGCCACGGGCGACATCACGCAGGCTCAGTCCCGAGAACGCCTGAGTACGCGAAAGCTCAAGGGCGGCTTCCATCAGTGCGGTGCGGGTGCGCAGTTTCTGCTCACCGCGAACCGAGTCACGTCGCGCGGAGGCGCCCGCATGAGAGCTCCGCTCTCGACGACTGGTCATGGCGATCACTGTATCGCTGTGATGACCGACACGGTGATTACGGCTTGACTCAGTGGGGGCAAGTTGGTTCACAATTTCAGTGTACATTCGTTAACCTAACGGAGGGAGTTCGAATGACATTTCTAACTAAAGCCACCCGACGAATCCTCACTCCCGAGTCGTCACTGGGCCGGTTGTTGACCGCCGCCCTCACCCCGCACGCCGTCGACCGGTATCTCGAACTGGTCGACCCGATGATCACCTGGGAAGAGGCCCGCGCGCGCGTCGTTCGCGTGCAGCGCCGCACCACCCGATCGGTGACCTTGACCTTGCGCACAACCCACCAGTTCAAAGGCTTTCGCGCAGGTCAGTTCGTACAGCTGGGTGTCGTGATCGATGGCGTGCGCCACGTCCGCTGCTTCTCACCGTCCGGCGCCGATGACACCCGCGACCTCATCGAGCTGACCATTGCCCGCAGGCCCGAAGGGCTGGTGTCGAACTACCTGTACAAGCACGCCGCGGTGGGTGACGTGTACAGCATCACCCCGGCCGCCGGCACGTTCGTCCTTCCCTCGCCGCGCCCCATTCGGACCGTTCTAATCGCCGCCGGTAGCGGGATTACACCCGTTCTCTCAATGGCGAGAACTCTCATCGGCAACGGATACCCCGGGCAGCTCGCGGTGCTCTACTACGCGCCGACCGCCGCAGAAAACGCCTACGCACGCGAGCTCACCGCTCTCGGCGAGGTGCCATCGGTGGCGGTGCACACGGTGTACACGCGTGAGGGCGGTCGGCACTTCAGTGCCGAGCAGCTCGATGCGCTCGCGCCCTGGAGCGCCGATGCCCAGACGTTCCTGTGCGGGCCGCCCTCGCTGCACGACGCGGTGAGCACGCTATACGCCGAGCGTGGACTCTCCGACCGTCTGCACACCGAAGAGTTCTACGTCACCACGTCGAGCACCACTGGGGAGGCCGGAGGCGTGCTGCGATTCGCCACCTCCGACATCACCGCCGAAAACGACGGCAGGCCGATCCTCGAACAGGCTGAGGCCGCCGGACTGCAACCCGAATTCGGCTGCCGGATGGGAATCTGCTTCGCCTGCACGGCGGTGAAGACATCCGGATGCACCCGGAACCTGCGCACCGGCGATGAGAACGACGACCCCGATCAGCACATCCAGCTCTGCATCACCGCCCCCGTCGGTGACGTCTCGATCAACCTCTAACAGACCCCAAGGAGGGCAGCCAGATGCCAAGCAACGAAATCACCATCAGCGCATCGGATATCGAGGCGCTGGGCAAGGATCTCGATGAATTGCGCGACCGCATTGTCGCCGATCTGGGCGAGCGTGATCGCGAGTACATCTACTCGATCATCAAGACACAACGCGGCTGCGAGGCCGCTGGGCGCGCCCTGATGTACCTGGGGTTCATCCCGCCCGTGTGGCTCGCTGCGGTGGGCGCGCTGTCCGTCTCCAAGATCCTCGACAACATGGAGATCGGCCACAACGTCATGCACGGCCAGTACGACTGGATGCGCGAAAAGGGCCTTAACTCACGCGAGTTCGAATGGGACACCGTGTGCCCCGCCGACCAGTGGCGACACTCGCACAACTACATGCACCACACCTACACCAACATCGTCGACATGGACCGCGACGTGGGTTACGGCATCCTGCGGATGGCGCCCGAGCAGAAGTGGAACCCCTACTACCTGGGCAACCTGGCCTGGGCGACCGCCCTGATGGTGTTCTTCGAGTGGGGCGTCATGGTGCACGAGCTTGAGGCCGAGAACATCGTGAGGGGCAAGCGCAAATGGTACGACCTCAAGCCGTTGATCAAGGGCATGTGGCGCAAGGCCAGTAAGCAGGTTCTCAAGGACTACGTGATCTTCCCGGCGCTGACCGGCCCGCTGTTTCCGATCACCTTCCTGGGCAACTTGTCCGCCAACTTCGTGCGCAACGTGTGGACGTTCTCGATCATCTTCTGCGGGCATTTCCCGTCCGGCACCCAGACCTTCTCGAAGGAGGAGACCGCCAACGAAACGCGCGGCGAGTGGTACATCCGGCAGTTGCTTGGTTCGGCGAACATCGAGGGCAGCAGGCTGTTTCACATCATGAGCGGCAACCTGTCCCACCAGATCGAGCATCACCTGTTCCCGGATCTGCCGGCCAATCGCTATCCGGAGATGGCCACCGAGGTGCGCGAGCTGTGCCAGAAGTACGGCCTGCCCTACAACACGGGGGGCCTCTTCGCCCAGCTCTCGTCCACCTGGAAGAAGATCGCTCGCCTGTCCTTGCCTAACGGCTGGTTCCGCGACGACGAGGAGCTCGTCGTGCACATCGAGCGGGACAAGCGCAAGGAAGCGGCCGCCGAACCAGAGGTCGTTGTCGTCGACGAGCGCGGTCAGCTGGTCGACGCGTAAGTTAGGTGACGTGGTGAGCAAGTTCGAACGCAACAAGGACCTGGCCCAAGAGGTCGTGTCGTCAACCGCCGAGCACGTCGGCGAGATCGCCAAGATCATCACCAACGCCGTGGTTGATGTCACCCGGCAGATCGGCGAGATCGCCACCGATGCCTTTGAGATGCGCGAGGCGGCCAAGCGCGCCGAGCAGGATCAGTCTCGGGATGGCGTGGACGCCGACGAGGATCCGGCGACGCACTGATCGGTCATCGGCTGAGCGCGACGTTCTACTTCGCAGTGGACGTCGCGCTCAGTCGGAGGCATCTCGCCAGTCGGCGGCGGTAATGGTGAAGTACACGTAATCCTCCAGCGCGCCGTTGATCTCACGCTTCTGGCGGTGGTGCTCGTGGGCACCGATCTTGGCGAGCGCCTTCTGCGACCGCAGATTGTCGGCAGCCACGTGGAACCACACCAGGTCGGCATTGATGAACGCGTAGTCCAGCATGAGCGTCTTGAGCTCAGCATTCACCGTGCCGCCCCAGTACTCGCGAGTGAGGAACGTGTACCCGATCGCGACCTCGCGCTTGTCCGGGTCCCACTCGTAAAAACGGGATGAGCCGATCATCTCCCCGGTGGAGTGATCGATGATGACAAGCGATTTTGCGGCGAGGGCCTCCACAAACCATTTCTCGAAGACCGGCCGCTGGTGACGGTCCGAACTCGGGTGCTGCGCCCAAATGAGCGGATCGCTGGCCGCACGGTAGAGCGGCTCAAGGTCGTCGTCTGCCAATGGACGCAGGGTGAGCGTTGGCCCCTCCAGCGTCGGCTGGCTCATGAACTCGGTGGACATCACTACCAGCTTACGAGGGTTTACGAAATATGTTGCGCCAGGGTCGATTTACCCGGGCCTTCGAGATCTGCGAGCGCGCAGGGCCGCGCGGCCATCGCCATCAGCAGCGCCTCGGCGGGGCCGGTGACCTCAGGCCCGCTACCGCGTGACCAGTCGAGGTCGGTAGCCACAAGCCGCACACCGCGGGCGCGCAACGCGCCCCGGATCGGGGGTGCCCAGCGCGCGAAATCCATGGCGACGCGCATCCGCTCCCCCGGAATGTCGCGTGGGAGCCCGAGTGGGCGACGGATGTCCTGTTGGTGGACGATGCCGTCCAGCAAGGAAATCCGGCCGCCGAACCCCGCTGTCAACACTCCCGGTACTTCCGCCGCCCGAACCATTTCCAGCAACTGCGCGGGGGTCCGCCCGGCCAGTTCGGCAACACGATTCGCGTTGGCCTTATTCGGGTTGAAACCCGCCTTGGCCACCCGCGAGTAGAACTCTGCCCGGTTGAGGTCCTCGTACCCGATCATGTGTGTCACCACATCGCGCACTCGCCACTTGGTACACAGCGACGGTGCATCCCACTGTTCGGGGGTTAGACCCGCCAGGAAATCGGCGAGGTCGATACGTTCGGCCCGCGCCAGCTCCATGGCGCTCAGCATGGCGAACTACGCGGACTTATCGCGCCGTTCGGCACGTGAGGGCTTGCGCGGCACGATCGTCGGCAGCACGTTGTCGATGACGGTCTCCCCGGTCACGACAACCTTGGCGACATCGTCGCGGCTGGGGATGTCGTACATCACCGGCTGCAGCACTTCTTCCATGATGGCGCGCAGACCGCGAGCGCCGGTGCCACGGTGGATGGCCTGATCGGCAATGGCTTCCAGCGCATCCTGGCTGAATTCCAGCTCGACGCCGTCCATGTCGAACAGGCGGGTGTACTGCTTCACCAGCGCGTTCTTCGGCTCGGACAGGATCGTGATGAGCGATTCGCGGTCCAGGTTGGTCACCGAGGCGACAATCGGCAGACGACCGATGAACTCGGGGATCAGCCCGAACTTGATCAGATCCTCGGGCATGACCTCGGCGAAGTGGTCGGTGGTGTCGATATCGGCCTTCGACTTGACCTCGGCACCAAAGCCCAGGCCGCGCTTGCCGACGCGGTCCGACACGATCTTCTCCAGGCCCGCGAAGGCGCCGGCCACGATGAACAGCACGTTGGTGGTGTCGATCTGGATGAACTCCTGATGCGGGTGCTTGCGGCCGCCTTGCGGGGGCACCGAAGCCTGCGTGCCTTCCAGGATCTTCAGCAGCGCCTGCTGCACACCCTCGCCGGAGACGTCGCGGGTGATCGACGGGTTTTCGCTCTTGCGGGCGATCTTGTCGACCTCGTCGATGTAGATGATGCCGGTCTCGGCACGCTTCACGTCGTAGTCGGCCGCCTGAATCAGCTTGAGGAGAATGTTCTCCACGTCCTCGCCCACGTATCCGGCCTCGGTGAGGGCGGTGGCGTCGGCGATGGCGAACGGCACGTTGAGCATCTTGGCCAGCGTCTGGGCCAGGTAGGTCTTGCCGCAACCGGTGGGGCCGAGCATCAAGATGTTGGATTTGGCCAGCTCAACGGTCTCACCACGGGCGTCGCGGGCCTTATCGCCGGCCTGGATGCGCTTGTAGTGGTTGTAGACGGCGACTGCCAGCGTCTTCTTCGCGGTGTCCTGGCCGATGACGTAGTTCTCCAGGAACTCACGGATCTCAGCAGGCTTGGGCAGCTCATCGAGCTTGACGTCGTCGGCGTCGGCCAGTTCCTCTTCGATGATCTCGTTGCAGAGGTCGATGCATTCATCGCAGATGTACACGCCGGGGCCGGCGATGAGCTTCTTGACCTGCTTCTGGCTCTTTCCGCAGAACGAGCATTTCAGCAGGTCGCCGCCGTCTCCGATACGTGCCATGGTGGCCAGTCCTACTTCCTGTCACATGGTGGTGGATCGTGGTGTCAGCACGTCCTCTGACCTGTTGGTCCCGACGCTACCCGCTATACCGGACACCCCGCGACCGATAAACCGAATAGCACCGACGGCATTTACACCCTGCCGTGCTGGAGAACATATCGCCTCGCACCGACCGAAGCCGCCGATGACGCGCACCCGAGACCGGTGTGTTGCAACTGTTATCCGAGCCCGCCGGCAGGCAGCTACGAAGCTGCCTGCGCGGAGAGCTTGCGGTACTCCAGGACGACGTCGATGATCCCGTACTCCTTGGCCTCCTCGGCCGTGAAGATCTTGTCGCGGTCGGTGTCCTTGCGGATGATCTCCGCATCTTTACCGGTGTGCCGGGACAGTGTCGTCTCCTGGAGCACCCGCATGCGCTCGATCTCCTTGGCCTGGATCTCCAGGTCGGTGAACTGACCCTGAATGACACCGGACAGCGATGGCTGGTGGATCAGCACGCGGGCGTTGGGCAGCGCCATCCGCTTACCGGGGGTACCGGCGGCGAGCAGCACGGCTGCAGCCGAGGCGGCCTGGCCCAGCACCACCGTGCGGATGTCGGAGCGGACGTACTGCATGGTGTCGTAGATCGCCATCAACGAGGTGAAAGAACCACCCGGGGAGTTGATGTACATGGTGATCTCACGGTCGGGATCCAGCGACTCCAGCACCAGCAGCTGGGCCATGATGTCGTTGGCCGAGGCGTCATCCACCTGCACGCCGAGGAAGATGATGCGCTCCTCGAACAGCTTGTTGTAGGGGTTCGACTCCTTGACACCGAAGCTCGAGTGCTCGATGAACGAGGGCAGGATGTAGCGCGCCTGCGGAGCCAGTTCCGGGTTGAGGTGCTTCGAGATCACTTGGAGGCTCCCTTGCTGCCGTTGAGATTGCCGCGGGTAATGATCTTGTCCACGAACCCGTACTCCAGTGCCTCCGCCGCGGTGAACCAGCGGTCACGGTCCGAATCGGTCTCGATCTGTTCCACACTCTTGCCGGTGAATTCAGCGTTGAGGCGGAACATTTCCTTCTTGATGACCGTGAACTGCTCGGCCTGAATGGCGATATCGGAGGCGCTACCCGTCACGCCACCGAGGGGCTGGTGCATCAGGATCCGGGCGTGCGGCAGCGCGTGCCGCTTGCCCTTAGTGCCGGCGGCCAGCAGGAACTCGCCCATCGATGCCGCCATGCCCATCGCGTAGGTGGCGATATCGCACTCGGACAGCTCCATGGTGTCGAAGATCGCCATGCCGGCGCTGATCGACCCACCCGGGGAGTTGATGTACAGGTGGATGTCCTTGGTGGGGTCCTCGGCCGTCAGCAGCAGAATCTGCGCGCACAGCTTATTGGCGATGTCGTCGTCCACCTGCTGGCCCAGGAAAATAATGCGCTCGGAGAGCAGACGCTCATACACCGAGTCGATCAGGTTGAGCCCGGCTGTCGCCGAACGCATTTCAGTCACTGTGCAACCTGCCTTCGTCTAGCTCTTCGGGATTCCGCTTAAGAAACCAATTCCGTGTACTGCCGACATTAACCAACATCGGGTGCTGCGCACTCCCCGCCACGGGCGAGTTCGCTCAGAGCGTGACGCGGACTACTCGGCGTCGTCGTCCTTGCTCTTCTTCTTGGCCTTCTTCTCGGCCTTTTCGGACTTGTCTGTTTTCTCGCTGTCCGCGCTCTTCTTGGCCTTGGCCGGCTTCTCCTCGGCATCAGGCTCGGCAGCGGCCTCGTCGGCCCCACCGCGACGCGGCCCCAGCACGGCGTCGACGTCCACGTTCGCGCCGGTGGAGTCGGTCACCTTGGCCTGGCGGATGACCTCGGCGATGGCCTTACCGCGGCGCACGTCGACGTACAGGCCGGGCAGCTGCTGCTGCTGGGTCAGGTACTGGATCAGCTGCTGCGGCTCGATGCCGTACTGACGCGACATCAGGACCAGACGCTCGGTGAGGTCCTGCTGGTCGACGTTGATGTCGAATTTGTCGGCGATCACGTCGAGCAGCAGCTCGGTCTTGATCGACTTGGTGGCGGACTCGCGCATGTCCTTGTCGAACTCTTCACGCGAGGTGCCCTGCTCTTCGAGCAGCTCGTTGAGGCGCTCCTCGTTGTGGTCCAGACCGTGGACGGCCTCGTGCAGGCTGTTGCCGATCTGCTCTTCGAGGATCTTCTCGGGCACCGGGATCTCGATCTGGTCGAGCAGCGCGGTGATGGTCTCGTTACGGATCTCGTCGGCCTGCGCGATGCGCTTGCGACCCTTCACCTGCTCGACGAGGCTGTCCTTGAGCTCGCCGATGGTGTCGAATTCGCTTGCCAGCTGGGCGAAATCGTCGTCAGCGGCGGGAAGCTCACGCTCCTTGACGGAGCCGACCTTGACGGTGACTTCGGCGTCCTGTCCGGCGAATTCGCCGGCGACCAGCTTGGTGGTGAACACCTTCTCCTCGCCGGACTTCAGGCCGATGATGGCCTCGTCGAGGCCGTCGATCAGCTGTCCGGAGCCGATCTCATGAGACAGGCCGGTGGTCGAGGCCTCCTCGACCTCCTTGCCGTCCACGGTGGCCGACAGGTCGATCGAGACGAAGTCGCCGTTCTCGGCGGCACGCTCGACACCCTTGAGGGTTCCGAACCGCGCGCGCAGCGCTTCCAGCTCGGCGTCGACCTCGGTGTCCTCGACGGTGACGGGCTCAACCGTGACCGCGACGGTGCTCAGGTCGGGGAGCTCGATCTCGGGACGCACATCCACCTCAGCGGTGAAGGTCAGCTCCTGGCCGTCCTCGATCTTGGTGACCTCGATCTCCGGCTGTCCGAGCGGCTTGACGTCGGACGCGGTGACGGCCTCGCTGTAGCGGCCCGGGAGCGCCGAGTTGACGACCTGCTCCAGCACCGCGGCGCGGCCGACGCGCGCCTCGAGCAGCTTCGCGGGGGCCTTGCCGGGGCGGAAACCGGGCAGTCGGACCTGCTGGGCGAGCTCCTTGTAGGCCTTTGAGAAATCTGGTTCGAGCTCTGCGAAGGGAACCTCGACGTTGATGCGAACCCGGGTCGGGCTCAGCTTTTCGACGGTGCTCTTCACGTGCAGTGCTCCTTTATGGTTCGCGGCAGATCGTCGTGACCTGCGGTTCTTCGTGCTGTCGTGCTGTCGGGGTGACAGGATTTGAACCTGCGACCCTCCGCTCCCAAAGCGGATGCGCTACCAAGCTGCGCTACACCCCGTCGGACCTGCGTCCATACTTCGTCCAAGACTCCGTACGAGACCAAGCGATCTTACGGCCTCGACATGCAACGGCATGAATTGGATTTGATCCGCCCCGGCGCTGTACATTCGTCAGCGCGTGCGGGACAACCTCGCAAGCATGCGGGTGTAGCTCAATGGTAGAGCCCTAGTCTTCCAAACTAGCTACGCGGGTTCGATTCCCGTCACCCGCTCCACACATCAGTACCGTAGGTGCCATGGAAATCATCCTGGGCCTGCTTCTCCTCGGCGTGATCGTCGGCGGCGCGATCATCTACACACAGGGATCGAGCCGCCGCCGTGGCGACCAGCTCGAGGACGCCAAGGCCGACGCCCGCCGCCTCACCGAACGCCTCGGCGGTCAGGTGCTGGGACTGAGCGGGAACGATGACGCGTCCCGGCAGGCACTCGCCGACGCCTCCGAGCGCTATACCGCGGCGTCCTCAGCCATCGAGCAGGCCCGGACCCCCGCGCAGGCAACGCTGGCCAAGGAAAGCGCCATCGAGGGGCTGTACTACGTACGAGCGGCGCGCCTGGCCATGGGCATGGACCCCGGACCCGAACTTCCCTCCACCGCCGGGCAGAGCAAGGCCGGATCTGTCAGCGAGGATCGGCGGATCAACTTCGAGGGACGCGAGATCGAGGCTTCCCCGGAGCCGTCGGGCCGCACCCCCAACTACTACCCCGGCGGCACCGTCGCCGGACGTCCCGTACCCGCGGGCTGGTACTCCGAACCATGGTGGAAGCCCGCTCTTGTCGCCGGTGCCTGGGGCGTGGGTTCGGCGCTGCTGTTCAACTCGCTTTTCTCCGGCATGCACGGCGTCGGGTACGGCGCCTCGGGCTTCGAAAGCGGTTTCGGCCAGGGCTATTCGGACGGATACGACGCCGGCCTGAACGCAGGCAACGACGGCGGCGCGAATCAGGGCGGTTGGGATCAGGGTTCAGGCGGAGCCGATCAAGGCGGCTGGGACCAGGGTGGTTCCAGCTGGGATCAAAGCGGCGGAGGCTGGGACCAAGGCGGTGGCTGGGACAGCGGCGGCGGTTGGGATGGCGGCGGCGGCGATTTCGGTGGGGACTTCGGCGACTTCTAGGGCGCGCTATTGCGCGTTGACGGGCACATTGGGCGCCAGCAGGATCGGCGCGAATGTCTCGCGCGCCAGCGCACGCACCTCTTCGGTGTTGCCGAGGTCGATCGTTGTCGCGGGCGAGGCCATGTATCCCAACACCAGATGAATCAAGACGTCGACCTGCCGCCTGGAGTCACCCGGCGGAATACGCCCTTCCGCCCGCATCTGGTCGATCTGCGCGGCGAGATAGTTCCGTGCCAGCTCGATGGGGGCAGGGTCGCCCTGAGTGATCGCTTCTATCGCCGTCATCCTGGCGACGAGTGAATCACCGCGCAGCAGAGGGTGATTCACAACCTCGATGCAAACCGCGAACCCCTCGGCGACCCGCTCGCCGATGTCGTCGAAACCGCCCGCGCGTTCCTGCAGTTCGTCCAGGAACTTCTGCATTTCTTGAGCAAGAGCCCGCTCGAACAATTGATCCTTACTGGAGAATCGCCGAAATACTGTGGCGCGGCCCACTTTCGCCCGCCGCGCGACCTCATCGATAGTGGCCGTCTGCGTGCCTCGCTCGGCCAGTACTTCAATGGCGGCGTCCAGCAACCGGATCTCGATATCGTCGGGTTCGGGGTGCGAACCCAGTCCGCGCACCGCGCGCGCCATGAGCTTTCCCAATGGCGCACCCGGTCGCGTCATGAGCTCCCCTTTCGGGTTATTGGTACTCGCGGTCCCACTCAGTGCAGCTTACAACTCGACACGTCACCGCGGCTGACATCACGCGTTTTGACATGAGGGACACCAGAACAGGTTTCGCGCGTCCATCTCCGCGGTGAGGATCGGAGTGCCGCACACCCGGCACGGCGCACCCGCGCGCCGATACACGTAGGTGCGCGGGCGGTCCGGTGCGTACGAGGGCTCGCCATGGTCGTATTCGGGGTCGACGACAACGATCTTCCCGACGCGCAGCCCGACACGCATGCGGTCCACAAGGTCATTCCACAATGCGGTGAGTTCCCCGGATTGCAGGTGGCTGCCGGGCCGGTACGGGTCGATCCGCTGACGGAACAACACCTCGCTGCGATACACATTGCCAACCCCGGCGATGATCTTCTGGTCCATCAGCAGCGCACCGATTGGCCTGTGCGACTTAGCGATCCGCTCGAAGGCGGATGACGGGTCGGATCGGGGGCGCAGCGGGTCGGGACCCAGGCGCGCCAGGATGGCGTCGACCTGCGGCGCGTCGATGAGCTCACATGCCGTCGCGCCCCGCAGATCGGTACCGAACTGCGGGCCCTCGATGCGCATCCGCACCTGCCCCACCGGCACACCCATCGGCACCGGCAGCTCGGTGAACGTGCCGTACAGCCCCAGGTGCACATGCACCACACCGGCCGGGCCGTAATCGTGGAACAGATGCTTGCCCCAGGCATGGGCCTTCACCAAGGTGCGTCCGTTGACCACGGCCGCACCTTCAGCGAATCGGCCTTGCGGACTACTGACAGCCACCGCCGAACCGGCGAACCGGCGCTGGTGCAGCCGCGCCAGCCGGTGCAGGGTATGCCCCTCCGGCACAGGCGTTTACGCGTTGGCGCCCGGTACCGGCGGCGCTTCGTGGGTGGTCTCGTACTCGGCCAGGATGTCGATGCGGCGCTGGTGCCTCGGCTCCTCGGACCACTTGGCCGCAAGGAAGGCATCGACGATGGCCAGTGCCTCCGGCACGGTGTGCATGCGGCCGCCGATGCCGATCAGTTGGGCGTTGTTGTGCTCGCGGGCCAGTACCGCAGTCTCCAGGCTCCAGGCCAGCGCACATCGGGCGCCGGGGACCTTGTTGGCCGCGATCTGCTCACCGTTACCCGAACCGCCCAGCACGATGCCGAGGCTGCCCGGATCGGCGACGGTGCGCCGCGCGGCATCGATGCAGAACGCCGGGTAGTCGTCCTGCGGGTCCAGCTCAAAGGCACCGCAGTCCACCGGCTCGTGGCCACGGCCACGAAGATGCTCGATGATCTTCTGCTTCAACTCGTATCCGGCGTGATCGGCTCCGACATAGACGCGCATGCCGCTGATTGTGTCAGGTTGCCCTGCGGTCGGTTACCGTGGCGCGCATGTACCCGGTCGGACTGCCCCAGTACACCTATCCCCCACGTCGACATCCCTGGGAGATCGGGTTGCTCGTCGTCGTGATCCTGTTCACAGTGCTGCTGTACATCGGAGCGATTTTCAGCATCGTCGGGTATCTCGCCGACCCCGAGAACGCCGATCTGAACATCATCATCGTCGCGCTGGCCGCCACCCCTCTGACCTTGTACCTGGGTCGAGGCATTCTCTACGGGCAGCAGCGGGTGAACGGCGTGAAGATGTCCCCCACCCAGTTCCCCGAGGGGTACGCGCTGGTGGTCGAGGCAGCGCAGCGTTTCGGTCTGCAGGAGCTGCCCGACGCTTACGTTGTGCTGGGCAACGGCCAGATCAACGCCTTCGCCAGCGGCCACGGCTTCCGCCGGTTCGTCGTCGTCTACAGCGACCTGTTCGAGATCGGCGGCGAGGCGCGTGATCCGGAGGCCCTGGCCTTCATCATCGGGCACGAGGTCGGCCACATCGCCGCCGGGCACGCCTCCTATTGGCGACAGTTCGCCCAGACCGCTATGAACTTCGTCCCGTTCCTGGGCACCTCGCTGTCGCGGTCCATGGAGTACACCGCCGACAACCACGGATACGCCATGCGCCCCACAGGAATTCAGGGAGCCATCGGCGTCATGGCGGCCGGTAAGTACCTGCTCAAGCGGGTCGAGTTCGACACGCTGGCCAACCGCGCCACCCTGGAGACGGGGTTCTTCGTCTGGCTGGTCAACATGCTCTCCAGCCACCCTGTGCACACCTGGCGCGCGGCGGCGCTGCGGAATCGGCAGCAGGCCGGGTCGTTGTTCTTCCGGCCCAAGCTACTGCCGCCGACTCCCATTCCTCCGGTGCCGCCGCTGCTACCGCCCGCGCCGCCGCCGATACCGCACGGCTACCTGCCACATCAGCAGGCGTACACCTTCGACAATCCGCCGCCGCGCTACTAGTCGAACGTCGGCGGCTCGGTGCGGGTGCGCTTGAGCTCGAAGAAGTGCGGGTACGAGGCAAAGATCACCGACGCATCCCAGAGCTTCCCCGCCTCTTCACCACGCGGGATCTTGGAGATCACCGGACCGAAGAAGGCCACACCATTGACGTGGATCGTCGGGGTGCCCACGTCCGGGCCCACCTTGTCCATGCCGGCGTGGTGGCTCTCGCGTAGCGCCGCGTCGTACTCGGTCGACTCGGCCGCGTCGGCCAGCTCGGCGGGCAGGCCCACCTCGGCAAGGGACTCCGCGATGACCGCCGGGAGGTCCTTGTTGTCCTGATTGTGGATCCGGGTCCCCAGCGCGGTGTACAGCGGCTCGAGGATCTCCGGTCCCTTGGCCTGCTCGGCGGCGATAGCCACCCGCACCGGTCCCCAGGCCGTCTTCATGAGTTCCTGGTAGCGCTCCGGCAGGTCCTCGCGGCCCTCGTTGAGGACGGCCAGACTCATCACCCGGAATTTCACGTCGATATCGCGAACCTTCTGGACCTCCAGGATCCACCGCGAGGTGATCCAGCACCACGGACATAGCGGGTCGAACCAGAACTCGGCGAGATCCTTCTTGTCTGCAGACATTGCGCACCTTTCGGATGTGAGTCGGGCAGGGTTAGCTCCAGTTTGTCCCAACTCACGTTCCCGCCGCCGTGTTCCCGACGCGTCTACCGGCTACGTTGGGTACGTGGCACTCCCCAACCTCACCCGTGACCAGGCCGCGGCACGCGCCGCTGCGATCGACGTCGAGCATTACGCGATAACCCTCGACCTCACCGACGGTAACGGCGGTCCGAGCGAAGAAACCTTTCACTCGTCGACCACCGTCACTTTTACCGCGCAGCCGGGGGCCTCAACGGTTATCGATATCGCGGCCCGCACCGTGCGCCGCGCCGAGCTCAACGGCGTCGAAATAGACGTCAGTGGGTACGACGAGGAGAACGGCATCACGCTCGACGGGCTGGCCGCCACGAACACTGTGGTGGTCGAGGCTGACCTCGAGTACTCGCACACCGGTGAGGGTCTGCACCGCTTCGTGGACCCGGTGGACGACGAGGTGTACCTTTACTCGCAGTTCGAAACCGCCGATGCCAAGCGCATGTTCGCGTGCTTCGATCAGCCCGACCTCAAGGCTGCCTTCGACGTCACGGTGACTGCCCCGGCGCATTGGCAGGTGATCTCCAACGGTGCCCCGCTATCGGTTGCCGACGGTGTGCACACCTTCGCGACCACCGCCAAGATGAGCACCTACCTGGTCGCGCTGATCGCCGGGCCATACGCGCGGTGGAACGACGTGTACTCCGATGACCACGGAACCATCGACCTGGGCATCTATTGCCGCGCCTCACTGTCGGAGTTCATGGACGCCGACCGGCTTTTCACCGAAACCAAGCAGGGATTCGGCTTCTATCACAAGAACTTTGGCACTCCGTACGCGTTCGGCAAGTACGACCAGCTGTTCGTGCCCGAGTTCAACGCCGGCGCCATGGAGAACGCCGGTGCGGTGACCTTCCTGGAGGACTACGTCTTCCGCTCCAAGGTCACCAAGTACTCCTATGAGCGACGTGCCGAGACCGTGCTGCACGAGATGGCGCACATGTGGTTCGGCGATCTGGTCACCATGCGTTGGTGGGATGACCTGTGGCTCAACGAGTCCTTCGCGACCTTCGCCTCGGTGCTGTGCCAGGCGGAGGCCACCGAGTACACCGAGGCATGGACCACGTTCGCCAATGTCGAGAAGTCGTGGGCGTACCGCCAGGATCAGCTGCCGTCGACCCATCCGGTGGCCGCCGACATCCCCGATCTGGCCGCTGTGGAGGTGAACTTCGACGGCATCACCTACGCCAAGGGCGCCAGTGTGCTCAAACAGCTTGTGGCGTATGTCGGTCTGGAGAATTTCTTGGCCGGCCTCCGGTCGTACTTCCGCGACCACGCGTTCGGCAACGCGACATTCGACGATCTGCTAGGTGCGCTGGAAGAGGCCTCGGGACGCGATCTGTCGGACTGGGGCACGCAGTGGCTCAAGACCACCGGACTGAACACGCTCTCGCCTGACTTCGAGGTGGACGCGGACGGCAAGTTCACTAGGTTCGCCGTCAAGCAGTCCGGGGCCGCCCCGGGCACCGGCGAGACACGGGTGCACCGCCTGGCCGTCGGAATCTACGACGACGTGGACGGCAAGCTGGTGCGCACCCACCGGCTTGAGTTGGACGTCGAAGGACCGTCGACGGACGTGCCCGGGCTGGTTGGTGTTTCCCGCGGGAAGCTGATCATCGTCAACGACGACGATCTGACCTACTGCTCGCTGCGCCTGGACGACGAGTCACTTCAGACGGTGCTCTCGCGGGTAGCCGATATCGCCGAGCCGCTGCCGCGCACGCTCGCGTGGTCGGCGGCCTGGGAGATGACCCGCGAGGCCGAGCTGCGGGCGCGCGACTTCGTGGCACTGGTGTCCTCGGGTGTGCACGCCGAGTCCGAAGTCGGTGTGGCGCAGCGTCTGCTGCTGCAGGCGCAGACTGCGTTGAGCTCGTACGTGGAGCCCGAGTGGGCACGCGAGCATGGCTGGCCGGCGTTCGCCGACCGTCTGCTGGAACTGGCGCGCGCCGCCGAGGCAGGCTCGGATCATCAGCTGGCATTCGTGAATGCCTTCACCAACTCGGTGTTGTCGGCAGGGCATACCGTCGTGCTGCAGGCGCTGCTGGACTCCGATCCGGCGTCGCTGGATCTGCCCGGCCTGACGGTGGACACCGACCTACGGTGGCGAATCGTGAACGCGCTGGCGGCCTCCGGAGCACTGGAGCCGGACGCATCGGTGTTCATCGATGCCGAGCTGGAGCGCGACCCGACGGCCGCAGGCAAGCGTCAGGCGGCCCAGGCCCGCGCGGCCAGGCCGGTCGCCGAGGTGAAAGAGGCGGCGTGGAAGCAGGTCATCGACGATGACACGCTGCCGAACATCACCGCGCGTTCGGTCATCGCGGGAATCGTGCAGCCCGGACAGGCTGAGCTGCTGGCACCGTTCGCGGGTCGCTACTTCGACGTCATCGAGGATGTGTGGGCGCGGCGTTCCAGCGAGGTGGCGCAGACCGTGGTGATCGGTTTGTACCCGTCGTGGGACATCTCGCAGCGTGCGGTGGAGTCAGCAGATGGCTTCTTGGCCAAGGAGATCCCGTCGGCGCTGCGCCGTCTGGTCTCCGAGGGGCGCGCGGGCATCGTCCGGTCACTGCGGGCCCGCGAGTTCGACGCCCAGTAGCGGCCCTTCGTTTGACGCCGAGTGCATACCAAGCGCAGGCCTTTCACGCGATTCGCCTGCCTGCGGTATGCGCTCGGCGAGCCAGGGCGTCACGCACGCGCCGGATGATGTCGTCGGGGTGGTCTTCCGCGACCACCCTGACAATCTGCCAGCCCATGCCCTCGAGCATCTCCAGACGCTTGATGTCCTTGAGGTACTGCCGACGGTCGCTGCGGTGCTGGTCTCCGTCGTACTCGACGCCGACCATGAGGTCCTCCCACCCCATGTCGATGTACGCGAGCGCAACGAAGTCGCCGTTATGCACCATGACCTGCGTGGCAGGGCACGGCAACCCGGCCCGTATCAGCAGCAGCCGCAGCCAGGTCTCCTTAGGCGACTGCGCCCCGGCATCCACCAGATCAAGCGCTGCATGCGCCCGACGAATGCCACGCATACCCGGGTGTCGCGACGCGAGTTCAGCGACGTCTGACAGTGCGAGTTGCGTAGCGCGCACAAGAGAGTCCAGCGCGGCCACCGCGACGCCCTGCGGATAGCGGCAGGCGAGATCAACCGCGGTGCGAGCCGCAGTCGTGGTCCGCATCCCGCCGATTACACACACCTCGCCGTCCTGGAGGGTGCATCGAAGAGTCACTACGCCTGGCTCGCGACGCCGGTTGTGGTCGTCAACAATCTCCGCCGGTCGCGATGGGTCAACCCATTGCGACCCGTGTAGTGCTGCCGCGGAGAACCCTGCAAGCACTCCCTGCCTACGCGATCGCAGCCATGCCGCCTCCGCACGGATGGTCGGCGTTACCGCGATGCCCCGCGGAACGTAGACGTCCTTGTGCCTGGCCACGTACGTCGTTGACAGCTCATGCCGGGTCACCAAACCCGCGCGAATCGCCTCGCTCCCAAGGATTACCCCGCTCCCCATTGCCGAATCATGCGACAGGCCACCGACAAAAGCATCGAGCGCATACCAGACGCAGCGATTTCAGAGATTTCGCATGCATGCGGTATGCGCTCGGCGCAGAGAGAGGTGGGGATCAGGGGCGCGAGATGGCGGCGCTCATCACGCGCACCGCGCTGATGATCCCGTCGAGCAGGTTGCCTTCCTTGAACGACGCCACAGCAGCAGCGACCCCCAGGTCGGCGGCCGACTCGGCACCGCGACCCTTGAGTCCCTCGCCGTAGACGACCTCCACGACATGCTGGTTGGGCGACACCGCGATCAGCACGGCCTCATCCGGCGTCGGCACCTTGAGGAACACGTCGCGTGCTCCGGCGGCGGTGTCTGATCCCAGATCGCCGATGTACACGGAAAATCGCGCCTTCGACTGACGCGACCCGTAGGTCAGCGCATCGTCGAGAGTCGCCAGCTCGTAGTTGGGGAACGGGTACTCGACCGACAGCGCGCCCGGCTCGGTGACCCCCGAGAGGCGTCCGCTGATGGTCTCGGCCCACCCGCGCGGCAGATCGGCGGGAGCAGTCTTGATGACTTCACCACTTGCCACTTGCGGACCCTCCAATCGCCTCGGTGCCTGCGTGTCCATGGCCGTGGCCATGCCCGTGCGCGTCACCAATGTTCTCGTCGACAGCGGCCCACAGGATCGGCGCGTGTGTCCAGCCGTCGTTCATGTTGAAGGTCGCGGGGTGCGGGCCCTTCTTGCGCATCGTCCACAATCCGACGAGCACAAAGAAGACGGGCGTGATCAGGGCTACCCAGACCGGCATCCCGATGTATGTGGGGCTGTTGAGAAAGCTCACGATGCAAACCGTAGCCGACCGCGCCGGGAAGTCATGCCGCGCCCTCCCCTAGATATCGGACCCATGCCGGGTCGAGTTCCTTGACCGACGACAGCAGCCGCCAGTGCTGGCCCTTCGGCGGCATCGGTGTGGTGTGCAACGCCCAGCCCAAGTCCGCCAGCAGCCGGTCGGCCTTGCGGTGATTACACGACGAACAGCAGGCCACGCAGTTCTCCCAGGAATGCGCGCCGCCCTTACTGCGCGGGATGACGTGATCGATGGTGTCGGCGCGTCCACCGCAGTACGCGCAGCGGAACCGATCGCGATGCATCAGCGCGGCCCGCGTCATGGGGACCCGCGCCCGGTAGGGCACCCGCACGAAGGTCCTGAGCCTGATCACCGACGGCACTGCCACCGACGTGGTGGCCGAATGGATGACGGGAGCACCCGGATCGTCGTGCACCACATCGGCCTTGCCGCATAGCAGCATGATCACCGCACGGCGCATCGGCAGCGCTGTGAGCGGCTCATATGTGGAGTTCAGCAATAACACACGACGCCGGCCCCATAGGGAACCGGCGTCGTTGGATTGCTGTGGGGGGATGGCCCCGGGGACCCTCGTCCCTGGGACACTGTGCAGTATTCGGGCCGACCCGTTCTGGGTCGGCCCAGCGCTGGCACTGTTATGCCGGTGCCCGCGGCTCTTCTTGTGTTGCACCATTACAACCAGTGCACCACGATTCGGCGGTCTTCGCACGACAATTTGCGCCGTGTTCGCAGGTCAATCCAATGAACATCGCGTAACCAACCCGGCTGACCGACCCAAGTGCGTACCGGCACAATGGACGACGTGGCAGCCCCCACCCCTGAAAACTTCTACGACGCCGTCGGTGGAGCCGACACTTTCCATGCGATCGTTGCTCGTTTCTACGAGCTTGTCGCCGACGATGAGGTGCTGCGGCCCCTATATCCGGAGGAAGACCTCACCGGTGCCGAGGATCGCCTGCGGATGTTTCTGGAACAGTATTGGGGCGGCCCGCGCACCTACTCCGACCAGCGCGGACATCCTCGACTGCGGATGCGCCACGCGCCGTATCGGATCGGCCCCATCGAGCGAGACGCGTGGCTGCGCTGCATGCGGACCGCCGTTGATTCCATCGACCGGAACACCCTTGACGACGACCATCGCGCCCAGCTGTGGAGCTACCTGGAGATGGCGGCGCAGTCGATGGTCAACTCACCCTTCTGATACGTCGATCGCGATTCGAGGCCAGCGCTGTCGTGGTGCAGAATGATCAACCGTGACCGCCGCCTACTTGGGCCAACATGACGACCCCTGGTGGTCGCGAGCCGTCTTCTATCAGATCTACCCACGCTCGTTCGGCGACAGCGACGGCGATGGCGTAGGTGATCTCGATGGCATATCAGCAAAACTCGGCTACCTTGATTTGCTCGGCATCCAAGGGATCTGGCTAAATCCCGTTACCAAATCTCCGATGGCCGACCACGGCTACGACGTGTCGAACCCCCGGGAGATCGACCCGTTGTTCGGTGGATCGATCGCGATGCACCGGCTCATCGCCTCCGCCCACCGCCACAACATCAAGGTCATCATGGACTTGGTGCCCAACCACACCAGCTCCGAGCACCGCTGGTTCATCGAGGCTCTCGCCGCCGAACCTGGCAGTGAGGCTCGCTCGCGTTACATCTTCCGCGACGGCAAGGGCGTCAACGGCGAACTGCCGCCTAACAATTGGCCCTCGGTGTTCGGCGGTCCGGCCTGGACCCGGGTGACCGAGCCCGATGGCACACCCGGCCAGTGGTACCTGCATTTGTTCGCCCCGGAACAGCCAGATGTCAACTGGGACAACCCGGAAGTGTTCGACGACTTCGCCGAGACCTTGCGGTTCTGGCTGGACCGTGGCATTGACGGCTTCCGGCTCGATGTTGCCCATGGCATGGCCAAGCCGCCGGGTCTTCCCGATATCGAGGACACCGAAACCTCGATGCTGCACATCGCCGATGAGGACCCACGTTTCAACAACGAGGGCGTACACGAGTACCACCGCAAGATCCGCAAGGTGCTCGACCAGTACCGCGATGTGGTTGCCGTCGGCGAGATCTGGGTCAACGACAACACTCGCTTCGCCGAGTACGTCAGGCCCGACGAGCTGCATCTCGGATTCAACTTCAAGCTGGTAGAGGCCGACTTCGACGCGGACAAGATCCGCGCCGCCATCGAAAATTCCCTTGCTGCAGTCGATTCCGTAGGCGCAACCCCCACCTGGACGCTGTCCAACCATGACGTGGAGCGCGAGGTGACGCGCTACGGCAACGGCCAGATCGGCCAGTGGCGGGCCCGGGCCATGGCCCTGGTGATGCTTGCGCTACCCGGAACTGTGTTCATCTACAACGGTTCCGAGCTGGGGCTGCCGAATGTGGATCTACCCGACGAGGCTCTGCAGGACCCGGTGTGGGAACGCTCCGGCCACACCGAACGGGGTCGCGACGGCTGCCGGGTTCCGATCCCCTGGGAGGGCACCGACCCACCGTACGGCTTCTCGTCCAACGATCAGACCTGGCTGCCGATGCCCCACGGCTGGGCCGACTTCACCGTCGAACATCAGCTGGAACAGGCCGATTCCACGCTGTCGCTGTACCGGCGTGCCATCGAATTACGCAAGAACCGAAAAGAATTCAACGGCACCAGCCTGGAGTGGTACGGCAGCCCACCGGGCGCGCTGGCGTTCCGCGTCAAGGGCGGCGGGCTGACCTGCGCCCTGAATGTCAGCAGCGACCTGGTGGACTTGCCTGCGGGCGAGGTCATCCTGACCAGCGGGCCGCTCGTCAACGGCAAGCTGCCACGCAATACCGCGGCCTGGATCGTCTAGCGGACCGATAGCGACAGATCGGTCCGGCGGCGGTACACCGATCCGAAGCGGGCGTCCAGCCGTAACCATGCGGGCACGGCGCGCACCCGCACCGGTTCATCCTCGGCAGGGTTAGTGGGCACAAATCCCATTGCTGCCAAAGCAAATACGCATCGCATCGGCACGTCGACCGGTCGGCCATCGGTTCCATCGACCGTCACGACGGATTGGTCCAGCAGCGACACCGGTGGACCGTGGGCACTGCCGTGTTCGCGTGCCAGCTCTCCCCCGCGCTGCGCCAGTTCGAGCACTGTCCGTGCCGGAATGTCGTCCAGATACTCAAATCCGCTATCGGCGGGCAACGCACCCCGCCACACCGAGTCCATCGGGAAACCCGTGTGCACGTAGCCGTCTGCGTCCGGGGCCTGTAGGCCACGCAGCACTTCGTCGACTGCGGCGGTGATATCGGGGGTTCTCAGCTCACCGCGCACGGCGCGGCAGGCCAGCACGTCGAATTGTGTTGCGGTCCAGACGACTATCCGGCCGTCGTCTCGAAGACGCAGCCGCACCACTGCGGACTCGTCCAGTCGTGCGGCGCGGGTAAGGAACGTCGCCAGGTCCTTGCGGTCGAAGGCGTCGGGCACCCGCAGCGGGGCCTCGGTCACGGTCGCGACCAGCGTTGCAGGTACTCGCGATGGGTATCGGTGAGACGCAACAGGGTTTGGCTGTCCAGGTGAAAAGTCACCAGCTGGGTGTCCGCGATCACCGCGGGTTTTGAATCCGG
Source organism: Mycobacteroides sp. H001 (assembly GCF_001440005.1). Taxonomy (NCBI): domain Bacteria; kingdom Bacillati; phylum Actinomycetota; class Actinomycetes; order Mycobacteriales; family Mycobacteriaceae; genus Mycobacteroides; species Mycobacteroides sp. H001. The sequence goes on along the minus strand of NZ_LJYH01000021.1, from coordinate 677,312 downwards.
CGCCGCGTTCACCGAACGCACCTCGTAGTTGATCGTGAAGTCCACCGCTCTGATCTTCGAGACCCACATGGTCACCTGCAGTGGAGAGTCGGCGAGCCGCACCTGCCCCTTGTATTTCACGTGAACATCGGCGATGAGCAGGCCCGTGGTGGTGATCTCGGCGCCAAACACGTCCCGCAGGAACGGCACTCGCGCTTCTTCCAGGATCGTCACCATCGTCGCGTGGTTCACGTGCTGGTACATGTCGATATCGGACCAGCGGACCGGCACCGCCGCGACATAACCTGGCTTGTCGCCGATGCTCATCGGTGTCTGCTGCTCTTCGCTAACGCTCATCGCACCATCATGCAGGACCGCTGATGCTGCTCCTGATCATCCCTCTGATCTGGCGTGCTGCCACCGACAACGTCGCCAGGTCCGGTTCACCCGACGCGAAGATCTCCGCGAGCGTACCGCGGGCCCGTTCCAGGCGCGAGGCGTTGGTGAACTCCCACTCGGCGATCTTCTGCTCGCCAGTCTCATCGGGCTCGCCGACAGAGAGCACATCCATGGTGAGCGCCCGCAACGAGGAGTAGATGTCGTCACGGATCGCCAACCGGGCCAGGGAATGCCAACGGTCGTTGCGCTCGAGCTGGGAGACCGCGGTCAGCAGATCGTCCACCCGCAGGTCGTCCATCAGGGTGAAGTACAGATCGGCAACCTCCGCACCGTCACGATCGGCGATGTCGGCGATGTCGATGATGTCCAGCAGGCTGAAGCCGTACAGGCAGCCGGCCACATCACGGGCAAGATCGGCCGGAACGCCCAGCTCCATCAGGTCTTCGGCCTGCTTGGTGACGATCTCCAGGTCGTGACCACGCAGCCAGGTGGTGAGCATTGGGGTCAGCTCGGCGATACCCTGCGCGAACCGGTTGATCTCGGCGCCGACAGCCAGAGGCTGCGGCCGGTAGCTGATGAGCCACCGCGATGCACGGTCCAGCAGGCGCCGCATGTCCAGCGTCAGCCGATCCGAAACCGCCACTGGCACATCGGCATGCCGGATGCGGTCCCACAATGAGCGCAGTCCGAAGATGGCCTCCACGGCCACATACGTCTTGAGCCCGTCCACCGAACCCGTTCCGGCATCCTCGAAGAGCCGGTACACGTAGGTGATTCCGCCGCAGTCGACCACCGAATTGACCAGCATGGTGGCGTAGATCTCTTTGCGCAGCGGATGCTGGCGGATCTCCGCGTCGAACCGTTCACGCAGCACGTTCGGGAAGTAGTGCACCATGCGGCGCAGCGTGACCTCTTGATCCGGGGCGTCGCTGGCCAGCAGATCGTCCTTGAGCCCGAGCTTGACGTGTGCCATGAGGGTTGCCAATTCCGGTGAGGTCAAACCGATCCCGAGTGCCGCGCGGCGCTCGATCTCCTTCTCGGACGGCAACGCCTCCAGTTCACGATCGAGTCCACGTTCGGCAACCAGGTAGGCGATCTGGCGCGCATGCACGCTCAGCAGTGAGGCCGCGTTGGCCCGGCTGGTGCCCATGAGGTTGTTCTGGGATTCGTTGTCGGCCAATACAAGGGCGGCAACATCGTCGGTCATCGACTCCAGCAATGCCGTCCGTTCGGAGGCTTCGACCTTGCCGGCGCTGACCAGCGAATCGATCAGGATCTTGATGTTGACCTCGTGGTCCGAGCAGTCTACTCCGGCGGAGTTGTCCAGTGCGTCGGTGTTGACCCGACCGCCGTTGAGCTCGAACTCGATACGGCCCCGCGATGTCAGGCCAAGATTGCCACCTTCGCCGATCACTCGCGCGCGCACTTGGTTTCCGTTGACGCGAACGGCATCGTTGGCCTTGTCCCCCACGTCCGCGTGCGATTCGCTCTCGGCCTTGACGTAGGTGCCGATGCCGCCGTTGAAGAACAGATCGACCGGAGCCAGCAGGATCGCGCGGACGAGCTGCGGAGGTGTCATTTCTTTGACGTCGCTGTCGATTCCGAGCGCGTCACGGACCTCGGGGCTGATCGGTATGGATTTTTGTGCCTTACTGAAGACACCGCCCCCCGGGCTGATGAGCGCCGCGTTGTAGTCGGCCCAGCTGGAGCGCTCCAGCGCGAACATCCTCTTACGTTCAGCCCAGGACGATGCTGGATCGGGGTTCGGATCTAAGAAGATGTCCCGGTGGTCGAAGGCAGCCACCAGCTTGATGTGCTGGGACAGCAGCATGCCGTTGCCGAAGACGTCTCCGCTCATATCACCGACACCCGCGACAGTGAAATCCTGTGTCTGGGTGTCGATCCCCATTTCCAGGAAGTGGCGTTTCACACTCTCCCAGGCCCCGCGAGCGGTGATGCCCATGGCCTTGTGGTCGTAGCCGACGGAGCCGCCCGAGGCGAACGCGTCGCCGAGCCAGAACCCGTACGACAGGGCGACATCGTTGGCGATATCGGAGAAGGTGGCGGTGCCCTTGTCGGCGGCGACAACGAGGTACGGGTCGTCGCCGTCACGGCGCCGCACTCCCTCGGGGGGCACGACCGCATTAGTCGCGCGGTCGCGGTTGTCGGTGATATCGAGCAGACCGCTGATGAAGCGCCGGTAGCACTCGACGCCCTCGGCGCGGAACGCGTCGCGGTCGACGGCGGCGTCGCCGGTGCTGGCCGGCGGATTCTTGACAACGAATCCGCCCTTGGCGCCGACCGGAACGATGACCGCGTTCTTCACGGCCTGCGCCTTGACCAGACCAAGGATCTCGGTGCGGAAGTCCTCGCGGCGGTCCGACCAGCGCAGCCCGCCGCGGGCGACCGGGCCGAAGCGCAGGTGCACTCCCTCCACCCGCGGGGAGTACACGAAGATCTCGAAGCGGGGCCGTGGCTCGGGCAGCTCGGCGATCTCGCGCGGGTTGAGCTTGAAAGACAGCACGCCGTTGGCACGCGCCGAATCCGGCTTGGTCACAAAGTAGTTGGTACGCAAGGTGGCCTGGATCAGGCCGAAGAACGCGCGCAGCACCCGGTCGGTGTCCAGACTGACCACCTTGTCGATCTCGGCGAGCACTTGGGCGGCCTTGGCATCGGCCAGTGTGTCGTCGGTGACGGCGGGGTCGAATCGGGCTTCGAACAGTTCGACGAAATCGCGTGCGGTCTGGGAGTTATCGGCTAGGACCGTCTCGATATGCGCCTGGCTGTAGGGGAAGCCGGCCTGCCGGAGGTACTTGGCATAACCGCGCAGGATGGTGATCTGTCCAGCCGTGAGCCCGGCACGCAGCACCAGCTCGTTGAATCTGTCGATTTCGACACGGCCGTGCCACACATCGTCGATGGCGTTGGTGAGCAGTTCGGCGCGGCGCGCGGTGCCCTCGGCATCGAAGGTACGGGTGATCGCCGGGTGCACCACGATGCGGAATGCGTACAGCGAGACCGCCAGACCGTCCGGCCGGGTGAAGTGATACGGGCGTTCTTCGAGCACGTCGACGCCCATGCTGTGCAACACCGGCAGCACCTGGCTCAGGGAGGCCGAGCGACCACCGAGGTACATGCTAAGCACGCCGGTGCCCAGCTCGTCGGCGTCATAGGCCAGGTCGATGGAGTTCTCTTGCAGCCCTTCGATTCTTGCGATGTCGGCAATAGCCTCTGCGGGCGGCACATTCGTCTTGAAAACCTCGGGCAGGATGACCGAGTAGCGCTCCGCGCAGGCGCGGTCGATCGGTGAATCGGGGCGCACCGCGCGGACCAGACGGTCGCTCCAGGTCCGGGTGGTCTGGGTGAGCAACGCCTGGATGCGCACCCGGTTGGCTTCCGAGGTGTCGACGCTGCCGTGCAGGCTGTTCTCCGGCATGCGGACGGTGAAATGGACCAATGCCCAGGGTGATTCACTGACACGAGCGGTGTAGTCGATACCGGTACCGCCGAGTTCGCGCACCAAGATGTCTTGCATGGCCAGCCGCACCGTGGTGGTGTAGCGGTCGCGAGGCAGGTACACCAGCGCCGTGACGAAGTTCCCCAACTCGTCGGCGCGCAGGAACAGTAGCGAACCCGGATGCGCGCCAATGTTTCTCACGGCGGTCACCACGTCGTAGAGCCGATCGACACTCGATGCGAAGAGCTCGGCACGAGGCAGGTTCTGCATGAACTCGATCAGCATGTGGCCCGCCAACGAGTCCTGGCTGGCATCTGAGCGGCCGAGCACCTGATGCACGCGGTCGGAGATCACCGGGATGGCCAGCACATCGGCGTTGGTCGCGGCGACAGTGAAGACACCGACAAGGCGATGCTCGACGGCCGGACCATTGCCGTCTTCTTGTCTGATCACCACGATGTTCGGATAGATGGCGTATCGCAGATAGGTAGGTGTGGTGGCCTGCGCGAGGACCAGTAGCTGGTCGTTATGGGTGAGCTGCGGCAGTACCTCTTCGCGGCGTTTGAGCAGGCCGAGCCGGCTCGACTCGTCAGCGGTTGCGCGACCGTTCTCGACGGTGCAGCGCTGGTAGCCCAATATGGTGAAGTTTCCGTCGACGAGCCAACGCAGCAGGTTGGCGACCTCAGTCAGCTCGGCGGACGAGAACCTGGCGCTACCGGCCGAGGCGTCCAGAGCGCCGGCCAGCTCGACAACCGCATCACGCATGGCATCGGTATCCGCGGCGACGTGGCTGCCGTCCTCCAGGGTGTGCGGTAGCTGCGTTTCGATGAATCCCAGACGCTCGGCGTCAATGGAGGGCGGCAGCTGCAGGTGGATCCAGCACTCGGTATCGGGCGCGATATCGCTTTGCAGGTTTTCCACCGGGACCGCCGACAGCAGCGTGCCATCGGCGGCACGTTTCACGGTGAAGACCGGGTCCATCAGGTCGACGATCGCCACACCTTGACGGCGCAGCAGCACCGTGATGGATTCGGTCAGCAACGGCGTGTAATCGGTGACCAGTTGTAGAGCGGTTCCCAGCCCCGCGTCGTCACCGTTGCGGTAGGTGGCCATCGTTATCTCGTGCGGCGCTCGCCGTGCGGCCAACCGCAGCAGCGCGCGCATGAGGGCCTCGCGCACCGGCGGCGCCGGTGTCGCGGTGTGCCCATCTGCGTCGGCCACCTCGTCCCAATCCATCTCCCCCGCATACCGGGCGTGGCTGAACGCAGCGCTCAGCGCCTCGATGGTGGGCACGCCAGATCCATTGGCAGATGGCGTGTTTTCGGAAGTTGTGGTCCCTGTGTTAACAGTCACGCAGAACGCTCCTGGCCGAGTTTGCGTACCGGGTTTCGGCACGCAATCTCACCCTAGTCGCGTGTCAGGCGGCGGTGGGTAACTCTATGAGGTCTGGCTGCATCGATACCCAAACGTTCCACTTTGTTCTCTTCGTAGGCCTGGAAGTTGCCTTCAAACCAGAACCAGGAAGCAGGGTTGTCGTCGCTTCCCTCCCACGCCAGGATGTGCGTACAGGTGCGGTCCAGGAACCACCGGTCGTGCGAGATGACGACCGCGCAGCCCGGGAACTGCTCAAGTGCGTTTTCCAGTGAGCTCAGGGTTTCGACGTCAAGGTCGTTGGTGGGCTCGTCGAGCAGGATCAGGTTGCCGCCCTGCTTGAGGGTCAACGCCAGGTTCAGACGGTTGCGCTCACCGCCGGAGAGCACGCCCGCAGGCTTCTGCTGATCCGGCCCCTTGAAGCCGAATGCGGAAACATAAGCCCGCGAAGGCATTTCATTCTGACCGACCACAATGTGGTCGAGCCCGTCGGAAACAACCTCCCAGACGTTCTTCTTGGGATCGATACCGGCACGACTCTGGTCGACGTAGCTCAGCTTGACGGTCTCGCCCACCTTGACCTCGCCGCCATCGGGATTCTCCAACCCGACGATGGTCTTGAACAGGGTGGTCTTACCGACACCGTTGGGGCCGATCACTCCGACGATGCCGTTACGGGGCAGCGTGAACGAGAGATCTTTGATGAGGGCGCGTTCCTCGAATCCCTTGTCGAGATGACTCACCTCGACCACCACATTGCCCAGGCGCGGGCCGGTGGGAATCTGGATTTCCTCGAAGTCGAGCTTCCGCGTCTTCTCCGCCTCGGCGGCCATCTCCTCGTAGCGCCCGAGCCGTGCCTTGTTCTTGGCTTGACGGGCCTTGGCGCCTGAACGCACCCATGCGAGCTCTTCCTGCAGACGCTTGTGCAGCTTGGCGTCCTTGCGCCCCTGCACGGCGATGCGCTCGGCCTTCTTCTCCAGGTAGGTGGAGTAGTTGCCCTCATAGGGGTACGCGCGGCCGCGGTCCAGCTCGAGGATCCACTCGGCCACGTTGTCCAGGAAGTACCGGTCGTGGGTGACGGCCAGGATGGCACCCGGGTAGCTGGCCAGGTGCTGTTCAAGCCACAGCACGCTTTCGGCGTCCAAGTGGTTGGTGGGCTCGTCGAGCAGCAGCAGATCAGGCTTGGACAGCAGCAGCTTGCACAGCGCGACCCGGCGGCGCTCGCCCCCGGACAGATGCGTCACGGGCTCGTCCGGTGGCGGGCAGCGCAGCGCGTCCATGGCCTGCTCCAGCTGCGAGTCAATGTCCCAGGCATCGGCGGCGTCCAGCTCTTCCTGGAGCTTGCCCATCTCTTCCATGAGTTCATCGGAGTAGTCAGTGGCCATCAATTCGGCGACCTCGTTGTACCGATTCAGCTTGCCCTTGAGCGCGACGCCAGCCTCGACGTTCTCGCGCACCGTCTTCGTTTCGTCCAGCTCCGGCTCCTGCATCAGGATTCCGACGCTGGCCCCGTTGGCCAGGAATGCTTCGCCGTTGTTCGGCTTGTCCAGCCCGGCCATGATCTTCAGGACGCTGGATTTACCGGCACCGTTAGGACCGACCACACCAATCTTGGCGCCGGGCAGGAAGTTCAGGGTGACATCGTCGAGGATGACCTTGTCGCCATGCGCCTTGCGGACTTTCATCATCGTGTAGATGTACTCAGCCATTGCCGCGCTGTCGCCTCTCCTCTAAGTTCTTTAGCCGCAGCTCACGACCGTTCTGGTGGGCTGCCCGAACCATCCTAGGTGAGAGGCGACCGCGCGGTCGCCGGTGTCAGCTCGCAGATCACGCGCTAAGGCGCAGGTTCACCGACTCCTCGCTGCTCTCGTCGGTTTCCGAGAGCTCCGGGGTGGCGTCTTCGGTGCCGGTATCGGGTTGCTCCACCGCCTCGGTGTCCTCCTGCTTACCGGTGTACCCGACCTTCTCGATCCGCGCGATGGTCCGGGACAGATCCGGCCCGACAGCGATCGCCTTCATCTCTGTGACCTGACGGCGGTTGCCGTCCTTGTCCTCAAACTCGCTGGTATGCAGATGACCGTGCACGATCACCGGCGCTCCCTTCCCCAGCGCAGCACCCACCCCGGTGACTAGACGTCCCCAGCAGGTGACATTGATGAAGAGAGAGTTCGAATTCACCCAACTGCCGTCGTCACGCCGTCGGCGTGCATTACTGGCGACGCGGAACTTGATCATTTCGTCGGAGCCGACCTGGCGCCGCTTGAGGTCTCCGACGATGGAGCCGATCACAGTCACTGGAGTTTCAAACATGGTTCGTGCCTTTCCTCAATCTCTATATCTCTTCTCGGCACCGCCGAACGGGTGCCCTTGGCCACTCCAGTAACCCGCCACGCACCGACACCGCGGACCGACATGTGGGCACGTTCCGGTGACAGCTGTGGATGAATGCGAGATTGGGGACAACTGGCCGATGAGTCCGGCCCCCCGTACCTTGCTTGACATGACGGTTTGGATCATGCAGCGCCCCGAAGACGACATCGCCGCCGAATTGCAGGCCTCATCAGGGACGTTGGCCGGCATTCGGCTCGCGGTGAAGGACAACGTAGACGTCGGTGGCGTGCCGACCACGGCCGCCTGTCCGGAATACGCCTACATTCCCGAGCACGATGCACCGGTGGTCGCGGCCTTGCGCGCGGCCGGTGCCGTTGTCGTCGGCAAGACCAATCTGGACCAGTTCGCGACCGGGCTCGTCGGTACGCGCTCTCCGTACGGCCCGGTGCCGGATTCACGCCGTCCCGAATACATCAGCGGTGGCTCCAGCTCGGGATCCGCCGTAGCCGTGGCCACCGGCGAGGCGGATATCGCGATCGGTACCGACACCGCCGGCTCGGGGCGCGTCCCGGCGGGGCTGCAGGGCATTGTCGGGATCAAACCGACCGTCGGCGTCATCTCCACCCAGGGCGTGGTCCCGGCCTGCGAATCCTATGACTGTGTAACTATTTTCGCCGCGTCACTGGCCACCGCCAATGGGGCGATGGCCGCCATGAGTGCCGCGTCAGGGCCCCGGCTGTGGCCCGCCAACACCCGGCTTGCGGCGCCTCCTCAGCCCACCGTCGCCGTCCCGCGTGAGCTGCCCGCACTCGACAAGGTGTGGGGCAACGCTTTTCAGGCGGCCGTAGAGCGTCTACGCGCGGCGGGAGTGACGATCGTCGAGATCGATCTGGCTCCGTTCCTTGCCGCCGCGAAATTGCTGTACGAGGGCGCTCTGGTCAGCGAGCGTTACGCGGCCGTCGGCGAGTTCATCGACGCCAATCCCGGGGCGGCACTCGATCCCACTGTTGCGCAGATTGTTTCCGGTGCACGTGATATCCCCGCACACCGCTTGGTGCGCGATCGCGCCGAGGTGCAGCGCCTGCGCGACGAGGCCATGGCCACCCTGGCGGGCGCGGATGCGCTGTTGGTACCCACGGCGCCGCTGCATCCGACGATCGAGCAGGTACAGGCCGACCCGATCGGTGTCAACGCGACGATGGGCACCTACACCAACTTCTGCAACCTGTTCGACCTGTGCGCGGTCGCGGTGCCCGCCGGTACCGCCGGTGACGCCCAGTTCGGGGTGACGGTCCTGGCACGCGCCTTCGATGATGCGGTGGCCTTCGACATCGCCGCTCTGATCACCGGAGATGCTGCAGAACAAGATGTTTGGCCGACCGCGATCACTTTGTCCTATGAGCTCGCGGTGTTCGGCGCGCATCTCAAGGGCGGTCCCTTGGAGTTTCAGCTCACCGATCTGGGTGCACGCTGGGTGGGTCCGGTCCGTACCGCTTCGAAGTACCGGATGGCGGCGCTGCGCACCACTCCCCCTAAGCCTGGCCTGACCCGCTCGGTAGAGGACGGGGTGAGCATCGGCGGAGAAATCTGGCGCCTATCCCCTGCCGCACTGGGCACTTTCCTCGCGCAGCTGCCCGAGCCCATGCTGCTGGGCAAGGTGGAGTGCGAAGACGGCGTGTGGCGCACCGGCTTTGGGTGTGACGGCGGCGCCGCGCAGGCAGGTATCGACATCAGCGAACATGGCAGCTGGCCGGCGGCCATCGCTGCGGGCGCGGTGAACTAACGCGAGTTCTCGTCCAGCTGAGCCATTTTGGCGAGCATCGCGTTGTAGGCGGCCAGGTCTGCGTCGTCGTCACGGTCGGCGGCGCGGTCCTGCCTGCGAGCCAGCCGTTCGTCCGAACGCGACCACTGGATGACCAGGGCGATCATCACCACCAGCAGCGGCAGCTCTCCCGTCGCCCAGGTGATGGCGCCGCCCATGTGCTGGTCGGAGGCCAGGTCGATCCGCCACGGCAGTGCCAGATTGCTGTAGAACTTTTCGCCCAGAATCGATTTCGTGCCCATCAAGATGACACCGAAGAAGGCATGTAGTGGCAGCGACACCAGCACGATGCCCAGCTTGGCCACTGGCGGCAGGCGCCGCGGCGACGGGTCGATGCCGATGACCACCCAATAGAACAGGTATCCGCTGAGCAGGAAGTGCAGATTCATCGCCAGGTGCGCAGCATGCACATCGACGGCAGCGTCGTAGAGCCCGCTGAGATACAGGCCGTAGAACCCGCCGATGAACAGCGATGTCGCCACCAGTGGATGGGTCAGGAAGCGAGAGAAGCTGCTGTGCAACAGCAGCTGCACCCATTCCCGCAGACCCGGCGGATCCCCCTTGCCTGCAGCAGGTAACACGCGAAGTAGCAGCGTGATGGGGCCACCGAGGACCAGCAGCACGGGCACCAGCATCGAGAGCATCATGTGCGCCACCATGTGCATGCTGAACATCGCGGGCATGTACCGGCCGACACCCGACGATGTGGCGATGAGCAGGAAGGCACAGCCGGACAGCCAGGCGATGGTGCGCCCCACGGGCCACGCGTCGCCACGTGCCTTGAGGCGGCGGACACCCACCAAGTAGGTGACCGCGAAAACGATGGCGGCCGTTCCGAAGATGAGATCAAATCGCCAGTCGAACATTAATCGCTGCGGGGTCGGCGGGCCGTCGAGCGTGTAACCGATGGCGACCTCGACCGGTGAAGGGTTGAGATTGACCGGAGGCGGCGGTGGGGTGCGGCCCAGGCCGACGGCGATACCGAACGTGACCGCGAAGATGACGGCCTCCATCCCGGCGAGCCGGATCAGCGGCCGACGGTTCTGCGGTTCCTCGCTCAGTGCCGTGATCGCCGATCGCCGCTGTAGATACCCCAAGACACCGAGGACTAGCAGCGCGGTGGCCTTGCCCACCAGCAGCCAGCCGTAGCGGGTGGTGAACAGGTCCGAAAGCTGCACCCGGATAAGCGCGTTGATGATGCCGCTGAGCCCGATCGCGACATAGCACCACAGCGCCAGCGTGGAGAACCGGCGTGTGGCCACGTCCAGATAGCCGCCGCCGCGCAGCGCGTGGATCAGCAATGCGACCAGACCGCCGGCCCACAACGCCGCCGATACCAAATGGATGATGAGGCTGTTGGTGCCCAGGTCATGCGCGCCGCCGGTGGCCGAATGCCCCACCAGGGCCAGCGGCATCAGCGTCGCCACCGACCCGACCACGAGCAGCGGTGTCCACGACCAGCGCAGCACCACCCGGCTGGCGATCGCGACGCCAGCTGCGATGAAGGCCATCCAGCGCCAGGCATTCACGGTTTCGATCTCACCCGCGAGCGTCCACAGCTCCCCGAGCCCGAAATCGCTCACCGGCTGACCGGCCACATCGGAGATCGACAACGGCACCATGACCGCCGAGAGCACCGCAAGCGCAGTCGATGCCGCGGTGCCGACGCGCAGCGAGCGGTAGCCATCCACGTCGAGCACGCCGGTGGACTGCGGTGGGACGAAGAAGGCCGTGAGCAGGAAGGCGCCGACGGCGACCACGGCGACGATTTCGGCGGCCGCGCGCACGAACGGCAGACCGTACGAGGTGACGGGGCCGGGGTTGGGCAGACCCGTCGCAAGCAGGGCCTCTGCCAGTGACAGCGCGCCGATGGCGGCCGCGACCAGGCCCGCCAGTGCCGCAAGGCCGACGACGATCGTCCAGATCGGCGAATCGGTCTTGCTGGCGGTGGAGGTGGTGGTCACCAGTCAAGGGTATGGCGAGATGCGATCCGCACGGTCACCGGTTCGATAGACTGCGGTCCGGCTAGCGCCGCATGCCTCCGTAGCTCAGTTGGATAGAGCAAGGGCCTTCTAATCCCTAGGTCGCAGGTTCGATTCCTGCCGGGGGCGCTGATAGATACGGATTTGTTCCGCAACGCGGCGCGAGGCCAGGTGAGACACCCTCGGAGCCGCTAGACGACGCCAGCGGGATGATGGTGCGTTGACAAAAGGCACGGCGCATCACGCACCTTGGTCACGACGATCCGGCATTGCAAGGAAATTCGACCGATGGCCCGCTGAGTGGACACATGGAAACACAGAGCCAAGAACGAACCAAGAGTTACGTCCGGGATCTGCGTGCGATCAATATTGTCATGCAGACTCGACGCCAGCGCGGATTGCATGCTGGTGAACAGCTTCGCATGGCCACGGGTTGTCGTGTCCACAAAATCCATCAACCCACCGGACTGGCCCGGAAACACTGGTGCTCGTAATGCGTTGGTAGAGAAGCCGACACCTGGCCTACCGATATTGGTTGCAGCGTCGGCGATAGCGACGATGACGGACTCGGTGTAGTCAGCTGCAATGCGCTGTCCCGCCAGCGGGCGTGGCTGGCGGCATCAGTGGTTGTGGAGCCATCACGGAAGGCAAGTCGGCGCGGGACGTATATTTCCGAGTGAACTGTTGCGCAATAAGCACGCCACGCCCCATCATCGTCAGGCCTGGAAGCGTCGTTGCGGGGTCGCCGTTCCTTTGGCCTGCGCTCAGTGTGGCCATCGCTCACTTACAAGATGATGTCTTGCGGGCCGACTTCCTCGATAGCCTCATTGACAAACTTTACGGTGAGCCCGAGTTCAGGTTCCCAGGTGCAGTTGTACAGGGGCCCAATAACGCGGTCGGTCGAGCCCCGGAAGGGGTTCGGCACAAAAAGTGTTGTGGGCGTAATCATTCGGGCGAGGTCCTCTTTATCCCCGATGATCGGCATAAGTTCGTCGGCGCTGCCCCCGAACTGCTCGCGAAGCTCAGGCAGTCGTTCGAGATAGTGCGCGTAGAGCGCATCATCCGCCCGCCGAGATAGTTCAACCTTCCGTTCGGTGAACAGTTGGACTGCATCTCTCTGGGCTGTTTCTATTGCATCAGCCTCGTCCCATGCCGCAACGATGAGTGGGACTGTCACCTCGCGCCCTAGGAATGGGAAAGTGTAGCTACCTTCCCAACCGCGTTCCTCGGTGTAGACAATTTCTCCAAGTACGGGGTCGATCACGGTGCGCCTTCTCCAATCGGGGGGAGGGTTTTGCCGGCATTGAGTTCACCGATGCCGCCCAGGTGTCCCAACCTGTTGTTAACTACGGATGGTACAAGCTGCATAGTCGTCAGGTTTGGTTCCTCGTGCCACGTGTACTTGTTGGCCTTGCGGAAGTCGGCAATATCCTGCGGTGAGACTCCCCATTGTTTCGCAAGCAACTTGTCAGCTGCCTTGAAGTTTACGTCTCTGTTGGTGGACATATTTGGAATCTCGACTTGCCCCTGCGCGACAGGCCCGAAATCAGGTCGGGCGTTGCTGTATTCGATCCCCTCGACTCCTGCTTCGCGCAGGAACTGATTAACCATTGGGTTCTGTGACAGCCACGTCGACTCTCCGCGCTGGTCTGTCCATTGCCCGTTGTTGATGGGCGTTTGATCGAGGCGCTGCTTGTAGGTTGACCCACCCGCTGAGGATGGTGTTGGCAGTTCGCGAGGTTCGGGTAGGCCGCGGGTGATTTCAGCTCGCGTGCCGGACACGGCTGCGTCTTCGAGGCCGACACGTGCGAGTGCGCCTTCGCCGCCGAGCATGGCTCCGGGTATTGCCTGTACGCCAATGGCTGCCTGTTCGCCCAGGAATGCCTTGGGGTTGTCGATCATTCGCTGCATGTTGTCGACCCGCTGGGGGGTGACTTCCGTGGGATGGGCTAGCTCGCCAAAGCTGCTCTTGATACCCGTACCGATGTCGCCCCAGGCATCTTTGGCGGCATCGAGTCCATTAGCTCCCACCAAGTCCTGAGTGCCTTTGATGCCCTTATCCCACGAGTCATGGAACGCATCGCTAAAGGTCTCCCGGACAGGCTGCGGCAGACCTTCGGGCACCGCGTAGAGCGGGCGATCCTGTTGTGATCCCTTGACAGCCTCAGCCACCTTCGCGTCAACCTGGTCAGGGGGTAGTTGCGTGGACAAGATGCTGCGGAACTGATCGACCGCTGCCTTGTCGGCGGGGTTGTTCATGTCCAGCTTCGGCGCGGGCACGGTGCGCGGATCTGGCGCGGGCGCGGGTTTGTCCAAAGGGCTCTTGGGTTCGGTAATGCCCATTTTGTTCAGTGAGCCCGTGAACGCACCAGCGGTCGGATCGGGTTCGGCAGGTTGCTTGGGATACCAGTCTTTGTAGAAGTTGTTCTGGGTCGTCTTCGGTGCAACCGGGGTGGGCTGCTGGGGTGCCCGCGTGGTGGTGCTGTCGAGCGCCTGCACACCCGAGGACGATTGCGACGGCGCCGACGGTGGTGTGGGTGGCGTCGGAACATCGCCAGGTCCGTTGACCGCAGTCGCAGTGCCCGAGAGTGCATCGGTGGCCCCTGAGGTGTCGGGCACACCGGATGTACCCAGACTTGACGCGGTGTTAACCATTCCGGATACCTGGGAGACACCACCTGCGACTTGGCCGGTGAGGTCGGCGACCTGGCCACCGGCCTGGGCGAGCTGCTGAACCTGCTGCGCTTGCGGTTTGAGTTGCGGGTTCGCATCGGCGGCCAGTTGTGCGCCCTGCCCGGCCTCATTGAGCCATGTCGAGGCGATCGAAGCTCCAGAGCCCACGGCGTCGGCTGTGTCACTGATACCCCCAGACACCCCTTGTACCAACGCAACAGCGTCCATCGGGTTGACCGCACCGGACTGCGCCGACGATGCCAGCGACGCTCCCGCTTGGGCAGCGGACCCGAAGTTCTGTGCCGCCGATCCCGCCGATTGACCCAGATTCACACTGTCGGAGACGGTATTGGCGATGTCTCCAGGTAGGGACTGCCCCAACTGCGCGCCGTCTTCCGCGAGCGCCTGAGTGTCCGGACCCTGCTCCTGCTGTTGGTCGGGCTGAGACTGGTCCTCCTGCTTGCGGCGGCGTGTGGACGCCGCCCCCATCAACAACGCCGACAGGTCATTGTTGCCTGATTGGTCGTCCTGATCCTGCTGGTCTTTGTCGTCCTGCTTCTTGTCCTTGGACGGCGCTTTGGGGAGTTTCTGGTTGCCGCTCTGCTTCTGCTGCCCCTGCTGCTGCAACTGTTTAGTCAGATCGTCAATGCGCTGCCGATCCTGACCGGACTGCTGCTGTTGATCCTGCAGCTGCTTGGTCAGGTCATCGATCTTCTGCTGATCCGGTGACTGGTTCGGCTGCTGCCCCGCATCTTGTTGCGGCGGCTGCTGCTGAGGTGCCTGCTGCACGCCCTGCTGCGGTTGTTGGGCTCGCTGCTGCACACCCTGATTCGATTGACCACCTTGCGATCCCGCATTGGAGCCCGGGTTGGTTTGTGCGCCTTGTGATCCTGGGTTGAAATCAGGGTTCGGCTTGCCCGGTCCTTGCGTATAGGGCGTGGCGTTCTGGTAGTCCGGGATCTGGGTGCCGTGTGCAGGCTGATCCCACCCTTGCTGAGGCCCCTGCCGCCCACTGGACCCCTGAGTACCGTTATTGGTGATCGAGGGTGCCTGAGTGTTGTAGATCGACACCGAACCGTTTTGGTCCATCGGCGGCTGATTAATACCGCCCTGATAGTCGGGCATCTGCTGCCCACCTTGACTCGGTGGCTGGAAAATCTGCCCGCCCCCAGGTGGGCCATCCAAACCACCACCGCCACCACAATCCGGTGGGCACGCCGCATGCGCCTGCGGCACCGTGTCCGGGGTGAACCAGCCCAAACCCACACCGCTTGCCGAAAACATCAGCAACGCAACCACACCGGCAACCGCTGAGGCTCTCTGGGAAGCATCCGTTGCCCACGCATACAGGCCCGCAAGACCTTTCCACCACCCCAAATTGGAGCTGATTGCCCACAGGAGGACCAGAGTGATCGCTGCGGCGGCCGGAAACACATCCGGACCAGTGATCCACACATACAACCGCGGAGTAATCCCAGCTGCCAACAACACCAGCCCGGCCCCGCCCGCGATCAACGCAGCCAATAGCCCCGGATGCCACACCGGCTCATCCCGATTGTTCCGGGACTGATTACGATGTGCCCCAACACCTTCTGCAACAGCAGCGTGGTCGCGCGCCCCGAGCATCCCGCCATCGGTCAAGACCTCTTTGACCAGGCCCGTCAGGTACTTACCGCCCACAAACAGCGCAGCTCCAGCGAGCACGACCACCATCATCTGCCCAATACCGAGCAGCAACGACCAACGAGTTTCTCCGGAAAGGTATTGCCACCAGGCGGCATAGCCGCCCCGGAAGGTCCACCACATACCCAGCGCCCCGGCGATGACCGCCACAGCAGCAATCACGGTCTGTACGGGCTCAGACAACCGTTCTTTACCGGCAGCGGACACAGCCGCGACCACAGGCCTGCTACCCCACATGATGAGCTTGATCCCGCCGCCCAGCGCCGTCATCCCCGCCAGCAGCGCCGCCACCCACACACCCCAGGCTCCGATATCGCCACCGGCCCGATACAAGCCATGCAAGCCTGCGACCGCCGCAACCAACAACACCGCTCCGGCAACCACAGCACCGCCCCGGCGACCGCCACCACCCGCAGACATCGACTCGGCAACGGGCACCTTCTGCGGTTCGCTGGCATGAGTCAGATCTCGGCATGTCAGTACGCTTGTCGCCTCGGTTGCATCACGGTTCACGGAACTCACCGACCGTTCACCCTCCCGACACCCGCAACCAAGCTATGCATTGCGACCCAATAATCAGACCAGCATAAGCCACGAACCAAGATCGCGTTAGACCCAGTGGCAAACAATGTTCACCACGTCCTCTTTGACGTGCGAGGCACCAAGATCCAATTTGACATGACCAGCGGACACTCACTCAACCAACGTTGCTCAAATCCCCTTAGGTAACCCCAAGCCAGAGCGACTCTCAATCCCTAGGTTGCAGGTTCGGTTCCTGCCGGGCGCTGGTAGATCCTGAAGGCAAAGTGTTACCTGCAGCTCTATCCAGACGGCGGCGCAATCTGCTCTGCAAGTCGGGCGAGGTGCTGCCCCTCAGCGATCAATCGAGGTCGAATGCTCGCTGGTTCTGGCACTGTAATACCGCACTCCATTCGGTCCAGATCGGATTCGACGTAACCGAGAGTCGCGGCAAGAATCGGCGCGCACGTAATATCAGTCACATACTCGATCTCGTTACGGTGCAAAACGAGGTCCGCCAGGTTGAACAGACTTTCTGCTGCGTAGTACGCACTCTCCGAACTTGTCGCAACAGAGCCAGTTAGAGCACTGATTGCATATGCCGTCGCGGCCACAGCATCATTGACAACCGAGTTGCAGAACGAATACCCCTCTTCCTCCTCAGGAATTATCCGTTGAAGCAACCCAGGAACGTGTGTTGCTAGGTCAGCACTCAAGATCCCTTTGACCTCATTCCAGGAGGCCTCTAGAGCGGCATCAATAATCACCTTCTCGGGCTCAGCAAAGCCTCCAAGAACCTCAGCTCCAAACGTCACGGCACGCTGTGCACTCGACAGCCCATAAACAAACAACTGTCTTAACGAAGCGGCTTTTGTGGCGGCTTCGATGCGATCCTTCGGAAACGGATTTGGGTATCGCGTTACTGGGGCCACGTTGCTCCTAATCCATTTGGCAGGGTCGAGTCATCTGACGCCAGAGTAGGACTGTGGTGCCCCTGGAGCGCTGAGGGTTCAAGCTCGTAACTACGTCACGCAACCATCAACACAACGTTTGCACCACCTGCCGCGTAGCGACGTGGATCTGCCGGAACAACCGAGAAGAAAGACTGAGTTCCCTCAGATGGGGAACATCGATGACTGTGGTGACTACCCCCGGCCCATCCGATTCCCACTGCGCACCGTATCGATTCAGAATGCTCCGCATCGCGTAGTTCTCCGAGAGCACTGAGGCCGTGAATCTGTGGACACCGTCGGCATGCGCGGACACCGCCAACGCCTCCATCAGCAGTGTTCCGATCCCACGGCCCTGGTAGTCGTCACCGACCGTGAAAGCCAGTTCAGCACTGTCGGGCTCATCGAGGTGGCGGATGAATCGAGCATCGGCCACGACAAGACCGTCGGGTCCAGCGGTGAGTGCCCATGCGAAGTGGTCGCGATAGTCCACTTCGAAGAGGTAGGTAATCATCCGCTTGTTCGGCACTCCCAGAAACCGGCGGTACACCGTGCGTCGCGACATCCTCGCCAGCCGCCTCCTGTCACCGGGTAGGATAGGCCGCAGGTAGAACTGGCCGCCGTCGCGTAGCCGCACCGGAATAGGTGTGACGAATGCGGCCAGGCGTTGACGCGCAGTCGATACCAATGCATCTGACACACCAGGGATTTCAAGCATCGCGGTGAACGCATCGCTGCCACCGGCCCAGCCCCGAAGTCGTTCGGTGGCCACGACGGTCGCCGTCCGGGCGTTCCCACGCAGGAGCGCGATCTCACCGACGACCATGCCGGGCACCAGATGCGCGACGACCGAATCTCCGTTGTCGCCGGCGTGAAGGATCTCGCCGCCACCCGAGCCGACGAGCAGGAACCAATCGGCCGGCTCGCGCTGACGCATCAGCACCTGCCCGGGAGCCGCTTCAAGGGGCGAAAGAAGCTCGGCTAGCGGAGCAAGCGCACTGGCCGGATTACCTGCGAAGAACTCCAACTCCGCGAGTTCGACGGCGTCTACACCCGCGGATCCGGCCATCTCCTACAGGACCTTCGAGCAGTTCGACGATGCCCAAGTGGCCCACACTGCGTCCACGATGTGCACCGCCCTTAGCTCGAACAGCTGAGTCTGTTCGCATCGTAATCATCACCGGCATATCCGATGAGGTATTGACGGAACCACGACATTCTCACGCCGCCAGCGCGGCCAAGCGGTCCAGCGTGCGCAAAGTGGTGTCGCGGGACTCCACCGGCAGCCCCAACAGCACACGATGCACGCCAAGGTCGGCGCGGCGTTCGATATCTCCAGGCCGGGGCGCCAGGATGGTCGCGGTCACCGGAACCGTCGGCTTGCCCATCTGCGCTGCCAGCAGGTTGAGTTCGCCGATCCCCTTCTGAAGCTCTTCGACTCCAAGCATTGTCGGTGCCATCCAGCCGTCGGCGTGGTCAAGTATCCGCTCGTGGGTAGACGGCCCCCAGCCTCCTAACCACACCGGCGGGTGTGGTCGTTGAACAGGCTTGGGCCAGGAACGGATCGGATCGAAAGCCACATACCTGCCGTGGAATTCGGCCTCTTCTTCCGTCCAGATCTTCTTGACCGCTTGGATGCGCTCGCTCTGCAATGCCACCCGCGTGCGCGGGTCGGTGCCGTGATTTCGTATCTCCTCGCGCAGCCACCCGACGCCGATTCCCAGTTCCAGCCGTCCGCCCGATGCCCTGTCCAGGGTCGCGGCTTCTTTGGCGAACGTGATCGGATCTCGCTGGACAAGCAGCGCCACAGCGGTACCGATGCGCAGGTCCCTCGTCGCGGCCGCCGCGAAGGACAACGCTACGAACGGGTCGAGGGTGCGGCAATAGTCGTGGGGTATCTCATCCCAACCGTCATGGATCGCTTCGATCGTCACGGGAATGTGCGTGTGCTCTGGCACGAAAAGGGATTCGAAACCGCGCGTCTCGATCTCGACCGCTAGTTCACCGGGCTCCAGGCTTTCGTCAGTGAGCGCGGTGAAAACACCAATCCGCATGAAGCTAAACCTCTTTGTCGTCCAGCGGCGGTACCGCCGCAGAAAGGGCCTCGAACTCGGCATCGCTCAGAGTGATGTCTGCGGCGGCCAGGTTCTGTGCGAGGTGTGCTTCCGACGAAGTTCCCGGGATGGGAAGCACATTCGGCGAGCTTCGCAAAAGCCATGCCAAGGCAATCTGCGCCGCACTTGCGCCGTGCGCACGCGCGACGACATCCAGCGCACCGCCGGGACCTTCCAGGCCCCCGGTAGCCAGCGGGAAGTATGGGATGAACGCGATGCCGTGGGCAGTGGCGTAGTCCACCACGTCAGCCGCTGACCGATTGGCGAGGTTGAACAGGTTTTGCACCGAGGCAATGGGCACGATCTGACGTGCGGCGCGCAGCTGTTCCACCGAGACCTCTGAAAGTCCGATGTGCCTGATCTTGCCTTCGTCCTGTAGGAGTTTGAGTTCGCCGATCTGGTCTTCGAAAGGAACAGTGGGGTCGACTCGATGCAGCTGAAGCAGATCGATGCGCTCCAGTTTCAGGCGCCGCAGGCTCATTTCTGTCTGCTGGCGCAAGTATTCGGGCCGCCCCAGCGGAATCCAACCCCAGTCCGCCGGACCTGTGCGCGCGAGCCCTACCTTCGTGGCGATCACCAGATCGCGGGAGTACGGGTGCAACGCTTCACTGATCAAGTCTTCGACGGTCTGCGGACCATACGCATCCGCGGTATCCAGGAAATTCACTCCCAGCTCAACCACACGTTTGAGCAGCCGCACCGCGGCAGCCGGATCCCGCGGCGGGCCCCAAACGCCCGGGCCGGTCAACTGCATCGTGCCGTAGCCGAGCCTGTTGACGGTGATGTCGCCACCGATGGTGAGTGTTCCCGCATTAGCAGCCTGCTGTGACGTCACGAAATCTATCCTGCGCAATCTGAACTCAAGAGACGGCGAAACCTAGTCGTCTCAAATGGATTTGATGTGTTTTCCGCTATTCGGGCTGCTGGTCCAGCGCAAGCCGGGCCAGCAACTCAAGCCCATCGGCGTCGGGACCACCCGGGTCGGCCGAGTAGATGAGCAGCTGCTGCCCGGGTGCCCCACCGACCGCGAAGCTGTCGTACTGGAGGTTGATCTCACCGACCTGGCTGTGGCGGAATCGCTTCGTCCCGCTCGTTCGAGGCCTCACGTCGTGCTGCATCCACACGAACGTGAAAACGTCGCTCTGAATCGTTAACTCACCCACGACTTCTGCCACGCGGGGGTCGTCGCGAAACGACACCGACATAGCACGCAGATTTCGGGCGGTATCCCGCGCGATCTCGTCCCATTCGGCGTAGAACTCGTTGGCCGCGGGGTCGAGAAATACCATGTACGCGAGGTTGTCGGCACGCGAGAAGTCACCGTAAAGAGCCTGCGCATGAGCATTCATCGCCAGAATGTCCAGTGCCGGGCTGACTACCAAAGCTGGGGCGTGCACCACATTGTTGACGATTCTCATGGTTCCCTCGCTGGCATCGCGCTGACCGGCGGCAGGTGCTACCCCAGACGGCCGGGCAAGGCCGGCCAGATGTTCAGCCGCGTGCGTATCCAGCTGCAGTGCGCGGGAAATCGACCGCAGCACCTGCTCCGAGGGATGCCGCTCACGCCCCTGCTCAAGCCTGCTGTAGTAGTCGGCACTCACCCCCGCCAGCGCCGCAACCTCTTCTCGGCGCAAGCCCAAAACGCGGCGCGGCTCGTCCTCCGGCAGCCCCACTTGTCGCGGCGAAACCAGAGCACGGCGCGCCTTCAGAAAGTCGCCCAACTCATTTCGCCGATCCATCTCCTCAACATACTCACGGCAACTCACCCCAACCAGGGTGTAATACACCCACCCAGTGACACATCGCTTCAGCCGCACGGGATGCCAGGTAGGAGTAGCGCACCCTTCCAGGACGACGCCCGCGAATCTACGCTCGAGAAGCAACCAGATATGAATGAAATATGTTGCGGTCAAATGAAAGACGGAGATCCATGAGCATTCTGGCAGGCAAGACGGCACTTGTTACAGGCGCGTCGAAGGGAATCGGCGCGGCTATCGCGCGCGACCTGGCTTCCGCGGGAGCACGTGTAGCAGTCCACTACTCGTCAAGCAAGAGCGGCGCTGATCATGTCGTGAAGTCAATACACGACGCTGGCGGACAGGCCTTCGCACTCCAGGCCGATATCTCCAACCCGGCCAGCGTCAAAGGACTGTTCGCCGAGCTCAGCACTCAGTTCGACGCACTCGACATCCTCGTTAACAACGCCGGGGTGTACGAGATGGGCGCGGTTGAATCGGTGACGGCAGATGAACTTCAGCGCCAGTTCGGCCTGAACGTCTTCGGCCTGGCCATCACAATCACCGAAGCGCTCGGCAGCGCCCTTGGACCCGGCTCGAGCATCGTCAACATCGGATCGAGTGTCACCAGCTTCACGCCCGCCAACTCGCTGGTGTACACCGCCTCGAAGGGGGCGGTGGACGCGATTACCGGCACCCTCGCCAAGGAGCTGGGCCCGCGGGGCATCAGGGTGAACTCGGTCAATCCCGGCTTGACCGTGACCGACGGCATGCAATCCAGCGCCTTCTCAAGCCGCGAGTTCCGCAACGAGATTGAGAACATCACACCCCTTGGCCGGATCGGCATCCCGGAGGACATCGCACCAGCAGTGACATTCCTGGCCTCGGACCGCGCCTCGTGGATCACTGGAGAGATCCTGGTCATCGGCGGCGGCCTGAACTAAACGGCCCTTCTTCGTCCGTTCGCCGATGTAGAGCCCGCTCCCCTGGCAATAATGCTGGTGGCCGGAAGGAATCAACGATGGGCAAGCTCTGCACCAGGATCGTCGTCGCGATCACTGCCTCTGGCATGTCGGCTGGCGGCCTGTTCGGCATGGGGACTGCGCAGGCTAATGACCACACATTCCTGGACAGCCTGCGCGCCGCGGGAGTCTTCATCCACAAGGACGCAGAACCGTATGTGGTTCAGGCGGGACACCAGGCCTGCCGCGATCTACGCAACGGTGTGCCACCCGAAGAAGTGGGATCGCAGTTCCCGGTGGGTTCCGGTGTCGCGCCCGCGCCTGCTCCCAACGTGTATGTCGACATTCTGCAAAGCGAGCTATGCCCGAATGCGCTGAACCCCGCGCCACCCCAGCCGGCATAACCGTTCTCTGCGACCTTGCTGGCCCAGCAGCGGCCTCCTTGATGTAGCAGCGGCTACCCGGACACACAACAACCATTCGACCTGTCAGAATGTTTGCTGTGAACATTCGGTTGCTACTGGCTCCGCGGTGGGTGCGCTGGTTGGTGATGGTCGCCCTCATGACAGCAATCGGCGGCCCGCTGTGGATCTTCCTCATGCCCGACGACGGATCGGACTGGACAGCCCGCGCGGTGCAGATACCGGTGCTCAGCATCGGTGTTGCAACCCTGCTGATCGTTGTTCAGGAACGATTCCGTCAGTCCTTTCTCGCCGTCCTTGATGGGTTAGACGCGACGCAGCGACGCCAGGCCATCGAGGCAAGCCAGCGCGGTGCCGCACCCACCGAGGCGCCAGTGCTGTCGGCGGCTGTGCGGCTGTGCACGCTCCTTGTTGGCACCAGGCTGCGGACGCCCACATGGGCGCGATGGGTCGCATACCTAGTTCCAGCGGGTGCGGCGCTCATCGCAGTCGCCCGCCTCGTTGATCACGATGTCTGGCGTGCCATGGCGTGGCTTGCGGTGGCCGCGCTGATGGCGTTGGTTTTTTGGTGGGATGCACGCACATTGCGTCGGCTACAACAGCAGCTGAACCTGTTACGTGCCGCAGCTGCCTCATCGCTGGGAGAGGTTCCCGCCCTTGCCGAGTCCGAGTACCCGTCGGTGACACCGTCACGGAAGGTGTGGCTGATCGTCTTCGGCGCCGTGATCGCCATGTCCGTAATCGCCGGTGCCGCCGCCTATTTGATGGAGCGCGCGCAGCCCGGACATGGCGCCACCGGGCGCAGCGAATGCGGTAAGGCCATAACAACCCTGGCTGTCTTCAGCGAGCGCGAGGATCTCACGGACTCTCAATCGATCGTCCCGGGCGGCCCAAGCCTGGCCGACTACGAGAAGTGGTCCAACGAGATTCGCACTCGCGCGGCTCAGGTGACCAGATCCGATCTCGCACCGAGGGCACAACACATTGCCGAGCTATCCGGTCAAGCCGTCTCCGTTGTTCACGAAACCCGCAAAGTGCCAGGAACGCAACGAGAGCAGCTACAGCAGCAAGTTGTCTACGCCAAGCTCATCGCCCACATGTATGACGAAGCAGCGGTAGTTCTTGACGTATGCCATAGCTGACCGGCACTCACCCGCAGTCGTACTGCACTCCGATACCGCGCGGCGGAGTTGCCCGCTTGGTGCATCCGTACACCGAAAGCTCGTCGCTCATTCGGATAGCCGAGTGATGCGGGTAGTTCACGCAATACAGACCCTTCTGGTCCGATCTGCATTGGTAGTCACCAAATTTCAGCCGCTTGCCGTGTTCTAACGGCAGGCCCACCCCCTCACTGAACGGCCCAGGGTCTCCATGCAGGCTGCCCACGGTGACGGTCGCTCCGTCGAAACTCACCCAGCCCGAGATCCATTGGCCGGGCAAATCGGGAGGACGGGGCGGCGCATTGTGAATCCCCGGCAGACAGGACAGCGGCATCTTGTACTTGAACGCTGTGATGCATCCCCCGATGATCCGGGGACCGAGCTCACCGGGTGAGCGGAACGCCACCTCACCTTCAGACAGCTGAGACGGTGCGCCGTCCTGATCGACCGTGCGAAATTCCTCGGCGTCGACGGGCGCACCCGCCTCGATCCAACGGGTCACCGACTCCACGGACGCCTCCGGCCCCGGGGCTGTCGTGGCCGTCGACGTCGTTGTTGCCGGCGCCGTGGACGGTGCACTGGCGGATGGAGATGTGGAGGAGGTCGGCGCCTGCTGCTGCGTGTGTGCGACACAACCCGCGACCAGGAAGATCAGGCACAACACGCTCCAGACACGCACCCGGTGAGCGTAGCTTGTCCTCCGCATTGGGTAGGGTCCCTCGGCGTGACTCAGAGCGTGACCGTGAAATCTGTAAATGCCCGCCTCGCTGCTGAACTGGAGGTCGCCGAGGCCCAGGTCGCGGCGGCTGTGCGGCTGCTCGACGAGGGCGCGACGGTCCCGTTCATCGCGCGTTACCGCAAGGAAGTCACCGGCAGCCTGGACGACGGCCAGCTGCGCAGTCTGGAAGAGCGGCTGCGCTACCTGCGGGAACTCGATGAGCGCCGCGCCGCGGTGCTGTCCTCCATCGAGGAACAGGGCAAGCTCACCGACGAGCTCAAGGCGGCACTGC
The DNA here is from genome assembly GCF_001440005.1 of Mycobacteroides sp. H001. Taxonomy (NCBI): domain Bacteria; kingdom Bacillati; phylum Actinomycetota; class Actinomycetes; order Mycobacteriales; family Mycobacteriaceae; genus Mycobacteroides; species Mycobacteroides sp. H001. The sequence goes on along the minus strand of NZ_LJYH01000021.1, from coordinate 652,742 downwards.
TCTCGGCCGATACCAAGGCGCGTGTCGAAGACATCTATCTGCCGTACAAGCCCAAGCGACGCACCAAGGCGCAGATAGCCCGCGAGGCCGGTCTGGAGCCGCTCGCCGACCGGCTGCTGGCAGACCCGAACCTGGTGCCCGATGAGGTGGCCTCCGAGTTCCTCACCGAGGAGGTCGCCGACGCCAACGCCGCCCTCGACGGCGCGCGTCACATCCTGATCGAGCGCGCGTCCGAGGATGCCGAGCTCGTCGGCGCTACCCGCACCAAGTTCTGGGCAGACGGCGCGCTGCGCACCGCCCCGTGGTCGGAGGACGCCGCGAAAACCGAAGCGGCACAGAAGTACCGTGATTACTTCGAGTTCTCCGAATCCCTGGAGACCATGCCCTCGCACCGCGTGCTCGCCGTCATGCGCGGCGAGAAGGAGCAGGTCCTGGCCCTGAATTTCGACGGCGGCGACGACGCACCGTATGAGGCCATGGTCGCGCAGTCGCTCGGGGTCAACCTGACCGCCAAGACCCCAGCAACGCCGTGGCTGGCCGGTACCGTCCGGGTCGCCTGGCGGGCCAAGCTCATGTTCTCCGCCTCCGTCGATGCCCGCCTCAAACTGCGTCAACGCGCTGAGGAAGACGCCGTCGGCGTCTTCGCCCGCAACCTCAAGGATCTGCTGCTCGCGGCCCCCGCCGGCACGCGCGCCACCCTCGGCCTGGACCCCGGGTTCCGGACCGGCGTCAAGGTGGCCGTGGTGGACGGCACCGGCAAGGTGGTCGACACCTGCGCGGTCTACCCGCACCAGCCGCAGAAGAAGTGGGACGAGGCCAAGGCCACGCTCGCGGCGTTCGTCGCTCGCCATGGTGTCGAGCTGATCGCCGTCGGCAACGGCACGGCCTCACGCGAAACCGATGCCCTGGCAGCCGAACTCATCGCCGACATTAAGGCCGCCGGTGCCAAGGCCCCGACAAAGGCGATGGTCAGCGAGGCGGGCGCATCGGTCTATTCGGCCTCCGCCTACGCCGCGCATGAGCTACCCGAACTCGACGTGACACTGCGGGGTGCGGTCTCGATCGCGCGGCGCCTGCAGGATCCGCTGGCTGAGCTCGTGAAGATCGAGCCCAAATCGATCGGCGTGGGGCAGTACCAGCACGACGTCACTCCCGGCACCCTCGCGCGCAGCCTCAATGCCGTTGTCGAAGACGCCGTCAATGCCGTTGGTGTCGACCTGAACACCGCCTCGGTACCGCTGCTGGCGCGAGTCTCCGGGGTGACGGAATCCCTGGCAGAATCCATCGTCGCGCACCGCGAGAAGGTGGGTGCCTTCCGTAGCCGCAAGGGCCTGTTGGAGGTTCCCCGTCTGGGCCCCAAAGCCTTTGAACAGTGCGCCGGGTTCCTGCGTATCCGTGAAGGCGACGACCCGCTCGATGCGTCCGGCGTGCATCCCGAGTCCTACCCGGTGGTGCGCAAGATTCTGGACCGCTCCGGTGTCACCCTCGCCGAACTGATCGGCAACGAGCGCTCGCTGCGCTCGCTCAAACCCGCCGATTTCGCCGATGACCGGTTCGGGATTCCTACCGTGACAGACATTCTCGGCGAGCTGGAGAAGCCCGGACGCGACCCGCGGCCCGCGTTCACCACGGCCACCTTCGCCGCGGGCGTCGAGAAGGTCTCGGACCTGAAGGTCGGCATGGTGCTCGAGGGTGTGGTGACCAACGTCGCCGCCTTCGGCGCGTTTGTCGATGTCGGCGTGCACCAGGACGGCCTCGTGCACGTGTCGGCGATGTCGGATCGGTATGTCTCCGACCCCCACGAGGTGGTCAAGTCCGGCCAGGTGGTTCGGGTCAAGGTCACCGAGGTCGACATTCCGCGTCAGCGCATCGGTCTGACCCTGCGCCTCAACGACGACCCGCAGCAGGGCAAGCGTCCCGACCGCGCCAGCACTCCCCGACGCGACGACAGGAATCAGGGACGGCCAAACCAGAACCGCAGCAAGAATTCCCGTCCGCGAGAAGAGACCCGGCCCGGTGGCGCCATGGCCGATGCGTTGCGCAACGCAGGTTTCGGGCGGTAGCCGACGACTACCCGCGCCGCTTTTCGGTGGCGGCACAGAACCGATCTCGGGCCTGATCCGCGGTGAGATTCGTGAGCCCTAGGTCATATGACGTCGCCAGCCGACAAGGACCGGCGGTGCCGTCCATGCCGACTCCATCGTTCTGAACCGACACGATCGGCGCGAGCTCGTCACCATCGAACCGATAGATCCGCGTGAGCCAGCTGCGTGTTGGGCCGGTCCCGTACTCCGCGATAAAACCGTCTCCGGCATGCCAGAAGTCACTGCCGAACAGTGCACCGACATCATGCATCACGTCATCACGCAGGTGCGGAGCACGCACCGCACGGAACTGTGTGGAGTTACCCGTCGTCCGCCACAGCGCCCAGTGCGAATTCGGATGCGCGCCACCGGTGTCCAATGAAAGGAGCAGCTCATCGCGGCCGTCGCCGTCCAAATCTCGCAACAGCATGATGCCGGATTCGGGCGAGTCCTCGATGGCGTGGCTGACCGTTTGAACCATCACTCCGGAACCCGTGAAGATGCGAATCCGGGCAGATGTACCAACAATCCGTTTCTCGAACCGGAGCCCTAGCGCGTCGGTCGAGGTGAACTCGCAGTTCTTGGCACCGACGCTACTGAGGATGTTCCTGCACTGCGCCAGCGAATCGGTGCCGACACGGCACGACGGCGCCCCCGCAGCGCAGAGCAGCGCCGCGACAACCGCGACCAAGCCTCGTACCCGGAGCACAGTCGCAGCGTAACCGTTCACCCTCAGATGTCGGTGCCCTTGGCTAACCTGGCGCCGTGCTCACCACTGTCGCCATCCGGGGATACCGGTCCTTGCGCGATATCGTGCTGCCGCTTACCCAACTCACGGTCGTCACCGGCGCTAACGGCACCGGAAAATCCTCCCTGTACCGGGCACTGCAGCTACTGGCCGACTGCGGCCGCGGCGAGGTCATCGGCTCGCTGGCGCGCCAGGGTGGACTGCAATCGGCGATGTGGGCCGGGCCGGAGTTTCTCAAGGGCGCACGACGCACAGGCGCCGTTCAGCCCACGGTCCGCACACGCCCTGTATCCATCGAATTAGGTTTTGCATCAACAGATTTTGGTTACCTGGTGGACCTCGGCCTGCCGATACCCAGCGATTCCGCCTTCGGCCGCGACCCGGAGATCAAGCGCGAGGTCGTATTCACCGGACCATCGGTTCGCCCAAGTTCGACCCTGGCCCGCAGAACCCGCCCCGTGGTTGAAGCGCGTGCGGAGTCGGGGCGCGGGTTCAAGGATTTCAGTCGCTCGCTGCCGACCTACCGCAGCATGCTCTCTGAATTCCCCGGCAGGTTCCCCGAATTGGGCGCCGTCCGGGACACGCTGCGCTGCTGGCGGTTCTACGACGGTTTCCGTGTCGACATGCTCTCCCCGGCACGCCAGCCCCAGATCGGCACGCGCACAACGGTGCTCTCGAATGACGGCAGCGATGTGGCCGCCGCTATCCAGACCATCATCGAGACTCGCAGTGACATCCTGGACAGGGTCATCGCCGACGCATTCGACGGCGCCTCGGTGGCCGTTGCGGTACGCGACGGGGTCTTTGATCTGCAGGTGCAGCAGGCCGGCATGCTGCGCGCATTGCGTGCGGCCGAATTATCCGATGGCACTCTACGTTTCCTGCTGTGGGCGGCGGCACTGCTGAGCCCTGAACCACCACCACTGATGGTGCTCAACGAGCCCGAGACGTCGCTGCATCCGGATCTCATCGCACCGCTGGCGGCACTCATTCGCGCCGCTGCGGCGAAAACCCAGGTGGTGGTAATCACCCACGCCAATGCGTTGGTGGATCATCTTGCGGCGCGGCCGCTGCGCGAGATCCTCGCCGGCGATGAGGATCGATTCGACGATGCGGGATCAGCGGTGCGGCTCGAACTCGTCAAAGACTGGGGCGAGACGCAGATCGTGGGACTTGACGCGCTGAGAGCCCCGTCCTGGCATTGGGGTACTCGGTAGGCAGAGGCCGCATCACCACTGGTTGTTGAGCTTGGCGCCCCCACCATTGATGACGCTCTGGTGGCTGGCGTCGCCGGTCTGGGTAACGGCGTGATGATGATGTGCGCTCTGGCTGCTGCCTTCGGCCACGACACTGGGTGCGGCCATCATCCAGAGGGCGGCAATGACGGGGGCGAGAACGGCGAGTGCCAATCCGGCCCAGATGACGACCTTGCCGGCTGCGTTGGCGACGAGAGTGTTCATGGTCATTTCCTTTGCGTTGGAGGATGTCTTGCTCATGAATCAATCGTCGATCTGAGGGAGATCCGGCAGTAGACCTCGCGAATTTGTGGGCTCACAAGGCTGATTTGTGCCTAACATGGATCATGTTGAGCAGCCGGATGCCAGAACTGTCCGCGTTCGAGGTGCTGCTGGGTATCGCAAGGACCGGCAGTCTCAGTGCCACGGGCCGCGACCTCGGCCTGACCCAGCAGGCCGTATCGGCGCGCATCGCCTCCCTTGAAGCACAGACCGGCGTGCCACTGGTCACTAGAACTCCACGCGGGTCTCAGCTCACCGCCACCGGCGTCGCGGTAGCCGAATGGGCCGCCAAGCTGCTGGCGGTCGCCACGCAGGTCGACACCGCGCTGGCATCACTGCGCGAAGAGAGCCGAGCCCGCGTCAAGGTCGCGGCGAGCCAGACCATCGCCGAGCAGCTGATGCCGCGCTGGTTGGTGTCGCTGCAGGCTGCGGCGGCACGCTTGGGCACCTCGGCTGCCACGGTGGTACTCACCGCGACCAACAGCGAGCACGCCGCCGAGGCGGTGCAGGACGGCAGCGCCGATGTCGGATTCATCGAGAGCCCCCTGGCACCCAAGGGCCTGCGCAGCAAAGTGGTGGCCCATGACCAACTCGTCGTCGTGGTAGCGCCGGATCACAAGTGGGCCAAACGAACCCGACTGGTCAACCCCATCGAGCTCACTCAGACACCGCTGGTCGCGCGCGAGGCCGGGTCGGGTACCCGAGACTCGCTGACCGCAGCGCTGCGCACCGCACTCGGCACCGTCGATCAGGCCGCGCCTGCCCTGGAACTGTCCTCCGCCGCAGCGGTACGGGCAGCGGTACGCGCGGGAGCCGGCCCGGCGGTGATGAGTGCGTTGGCGGTCGGCGACGACTTGGCCATGGGCAGACTTCGCGCCGTCGCAGTATGCGATATCGACCTGCACCGCGATCTTCGCGCCATCTGGCGCGGAGCGCGCGTACCACCCGCCGGAGCCGTCCGTGACCTTCTCAGCCATATCGTGGGATTCCGGGGCTCGCGTTGAGAGTTAGTTGCTCCGGGTGAGCCGAAGGGTTGCCAGATAACCGAGGCACACTGTTGGGTAGACCGTCGAACCTCAGGAAGGGAGCGCAGTGACCGAAGCGTCACGGGACAACGTTCTGATCGTCCATTGGCACGACCTCGGTCGCTACCTGGGCGTCTACGGACATCCCGATGTGTCCAGCCCACACCTGGACCAGCTGGCGGCCGACGGCATCCTGTTCACCCGCGCACACGCCACGGCGCCACTGTGTTCACCATCGCGCGGCTCGCTTTTCACCGGCCGATACCCGCAAAGCAATGGCCTCATCGGGCTGGCCCATCACGGCTGGGAGTATCGCGCCGGCGTGCGCACACTCCCCCACATTCTGTCCGGATCGGGCTGGCACACAGCGCTGTTCGGAATGCAGCATGAAACGGCGTATCCCGCGACGCTGGGATTCGACGAGTACGACGTGTCGAACTCGTATTGCGAATACGTGGTGGAGCATGCATCCCGGTGGTTGCGCAATTCTCCCAAGGCACCGTTTCTGCTGACCGCTGGATTCTTCGAAACACATCGCCCGTTTCCACGGGAGCGCTATGAACCTTCCGACGCCGACACGGTGAACGTGCCCGACTATCTGCCCGACACCCCCGAGGTGCGCGACGACCTGGCCGAGTTCTATGGCTCAATCGCGGTGGCGGATGCCAAAGTCGGTGAATTGCTGGACGTGTTAACCGAGACCGGCCTCGACGAGAACACTTGGGTCGTCTTCATGACCGATCACGGCCCGGCATTGCCGCGCGCCAAGTCCACCCTGTACGACGCCGGCACCGGCATCGCGCTGATCGTGCGCCCCCCACGTGGCCGACGCGCCGAGTCACTGCGCTACGACGAACTCTTCAGCGGCGTCGATCTGCTGCCCACGCTCCTGGAATTACTCGGTGTCGATATTCCCGGGGAAATTCAGGGAATTTCTCACGCCGGCAATATCCTGAAACCGGCGGAAGAATTAGAACAAGTCCGCTCCGAACTATTCACCGCGAAGACATATCACGATTCCTTTGACCCCATTCGTGCCATTCGGACAAAGAACTACAGCTATATAGAGAATTACGCACCCAGACCGGTCCTGGACCTGCCATGGGACATTGCCGACAGCCCCCCGGGCCGGGCTGTCGCCACGCACATCACCAACCCACGCCCACACCGGGAGCTCTACGACCTTGTCGCAGATCCGGGAGAAGCACATAACCTGCTGGCACTCGATGCCGATCCGGAGGCACGGGCCGTCGCCGACGACTTGGCGCTGCGCCTCAACGACTGGCGTGAGAAGACCCTCGACGTCATTCCCTCGGATTTTGCGGGCACACGCATATCTGAGCGTTACACCGAGACATTCCTGCGCATCCATGGCCGCCCCGGAGCCAACCGTTCCGCCATCGCCGACGAACGCGGCATCGAACAATAGTTATGTTCGCTATGATTGCAATTCACGGCGAACCCAATTAGTCGAATACAAAACAATTGCGGTTAGGCTACTGCGCATGCCCGAACATCCCACCGCATATCTGGTGCTCGCCTCGCAGCGCAGTGGCAGCACACTCCTGGTGGAATCTCTGCGCGCAACCGGTGTAGCGGGCGAGCCGCAGGAGTTCTTCCAGTACCTGCCCACCACAAGCCAGTCCCCGCAGCCGCGGGAGTGGTTCGCCGGCGTCCAGGACGAGTCGATCCTGCGCCTGCTCGATCCGCTGGACGCGGGCAAGCCCGACCTGGCGCCCGCCACCATCTGGCGCGATTACATCCGCACCGTGGGACGCACCCCCAACGGAATCTGGGGCGGCAAGCTCATGTGGAACCAGACCCCGCTGCTGCTGAACCGCGCCCAAGGTCTTCCCGACCGATCCGGCGACGGTCTACTCGCCGCGATACGCGACGTCGTCGGCAGCGACCCGGTGCTGGTGCACGTATACCGACCAGACGTGGTGTCCCAAGCGGTTTCGTTCTGGCGCGCGGTGCAGACCCGCGTGTGGCGTGGACGCCCCGACCCGGTGCGCGATGCCCGCGCCGAATACCACGCGGGGGCCATCGCCCATGTCATCACCATGTTGCAGGCGCAGGAAGCCGGGTGGCGCCGCTGGTTCGCCGAGGAGAACATCCAGCCCATCGATGTCTCGTACCCATTCCTGTGGCGCAACCTGACGCAGGTGGTGGGCACCGTGCTGGAGGCGCTGGGCCAAGACCCCCGGCTCGCACCGGCACCGGTACTGGAACGGCAGGCAGATCAGCGGTCTGACGACTGGGTGGACCGCTACCGGAGCGATGCGGAACGAGAGGGACTGCCACTATGAGCGACACCGCGACAACGCCCGATCTCTTACAGGTCAACGAGCTTCGGCTGTTGGAGGCCGAGGCGGTGCACATCATCCGGGAGGTGGTTGCCGAGCTGCAACGCCCGGTGCTGCTGTTCTCGGCGGGCAAGGACTCGATCGTCCTGCTGAGGTTGGCCGAGAAGGCATTTCGCCCCGCGCCGTTACCCTTCCCCGTGCTGCATGTCGACACCGGGCACAACTTCCCCGAGGTCATCGAGTTCCGTGACCGCCGCACCACCGGGCACGGACACAAGCTGATCGTCGCCTCGGTGCAGGACACCATCGACGCCGGACGGGTCGCCGACCCGGGCCCAGGCGCCTCACGCAACCGTCAGCAGACGCGCACCCTGCTCGATGCATTGGAAGCCGGCGATTTCGACGCGGCATTCGGCGGTGCCCGCCGTGACGAGGAACGTGCCCGCGCCAAGGAGCGCATCCTGAGCTTCCGCGACGAGTTCGGGCAATGGGATCCGCGGGCACAGCGTCCCGAGCCCTGGTCGCTGTACAACGGCCGCATCCGTAAGGGCGAACAGGTCCGGGTCTTTCCGTTGAGCAACTGGACCGAACTGGACATCTGGCGCTACATACAGCTGGAAGACCTTGAGCTGCCCTCGATCTACTACGCACACCAACGCGAGGTGTTCGGGCGTGACGGCATCCTGCTGGCCACCTCCGAGTACGCCACCCCACAGGGCGACGAGGTGGCAGCCACCGAATGGGTCCGCTACCGCACCGTCGGCGACATGACGATCACCGGCGCGGTCCGCTCCCAGGCCACCGAGATCGAAGGGGTGATCGCGGAGATCTCCGTGGCCACCGTGTCCGAGCGCGGCGAGACTCGCGCCGATGACCGCACATCCGTGGCCGCCATGGAAGACCGGAAACGAGAGGGCTACTTCTGATGAGCACCCACACCGCGGTGGACACCCGCCAACTACTGCGCATCGCCACCGCCGGTTCGGTGGACGACGGCAAGAGCACCCTCATCGGGCGACTGCTGCATGACACCGACAGCCTGCCGGTCGACCACCTGGAGGCCGTCACCGACGACGAGGGAAACGCCGACCTCGCTGCGCTTTCCGACGGCCTGCGCGCCGAACGCGAGCAAGGCATAACGATCGACGTCGCGTACCGCTTCTTCTCCACCGCGACCCGCAGCTACATCCTGGCCGACACCCCGGGTCACGAGCGCTACACCCGCAACATGTTCACCGGCGCCTCCAACGCGCATGTCGCGATCCTGCTTGTCGACGCGCGAGCCGGAGTGCTGCGCCAGACCCGTCGCCACGCCCGCATCGCAAAGCTCTTGGGTATCAAGCACTTCGTGGCCGCGATCAACAAGATCGACCTGGTTGACTTCGATGCGGAGCGGTTCGCGGAAGTCGAGCGCGAGCTGCATCTACTGGCCGACCGGCTCGGCAAGGTAGACATCACCGTCATTCCTATCGCAGCCAAGCTCGGCGACAACGTGGTGCACCGCTCCGAGAACACAGCCTGGTACAGCGGGCCGACGCTGCTCGAATACCTTGAGAACGTCGAGCTTTCGCCCCCGCAACCGGAGGCCGCCAAACTGCGCCTGCCCGTGCAGTGGGTTTCGCGCCCAACGGCCGATCAGCGTCGGCGATACACCGGACGGTTGGCGGGTGGCACCCTCAGCGTCGGAGACCCGGTGGTGAACCTGCCGTCGGGAACCCGGTCGACGGTGACGGTGGTCGACACTCTGGATGAAAACCGTTCTACCGGTGTGGCTCCACTGTCGGTCTCGATCGAATTGGCCGACGACATCGATGTGGGCCGCGGCGATGTGCTGGTGAGCGGCGTAGAGGATGCGGTGCTGCCGGTGCTGGCGCGCGAGCTGGACGCCACGGTCTGCTGGTTCACCAACGGCCCGCTGCGAGCCGGTGACCGGCTCGCACTCAAGCAGGGCACCCGGACGGTGCGGGCCACCGTTCAGGCTCTGCACACCCGGCTGGACCCGGAAACTCTCGACGAGCTGGACGGTCCGGTTGAGTTGGCGCTCAACGACATCGGCTCGGTAACTCTGCGCACCAGCTCGGTCGTGGTGGCCGACTCCTACGCCGACAGCAGGGACAGCGGCGCGTTCATCCTGATCGATGAGGCATCCAACGACACCGTCGGCGCCGGCACCATCACCGAGGCACGCGAGGTGAAACCGGAGACGCACTCGCGCACCGATATCCGGTGGCATCCCTCGGCCCTGGATCGCGAATACCGCTGGGATAGCACCACTCAGCGCGGCGCCATCATCTGGTTCACCGGCCTGCCCGCGTCCGGCAAGTCGACCATCGCAGTCGCGGTGGAACGGGCGCTGGTGGAGTCCGGCCAGGTGGCCTACCTACTCGACGGCGACAACCTGCGCCATGGACTTTCCGATGACCTCGGGTTCTCACCGGGCGACCGCGCCGAGAACATTCGCCGGGTATCACACCTCGCGCGGCTCTTCGCCGACGCCGGAGTGGTCGCGCTGGCATCACTGGTGTCGCCGCTGCGCTCCGATCGGGAGACCGCGCGCAGCATCAACGCCGCGGCCAAACTGCCGTTCATCGAGGTGTACATCTCCACCCCGCTGGCCGAATGCGAGAAGCGGGACCCCAAGGGGCTGTATGCACGGGCTCGCGCCGGCGAATTGAAGGGGTTGACGGGTGTGGAAGCACCCTACGAGGCTCCGGAAAATCCCGAACTCGTTCTCGACACCACCGGTGCCGATATCGACGGGCTGGTGGCGCAGGTCATCGACGTTCTTAACCGCGCTCGCTGAGCGCGGTTAAGAGCGAACCGGCTTAGGTACGGCTGGCTGCGCGCTCGAGAACCGGACGCTGCTCGGGGCAGTACTCATCGATCGAAGCGCCCAGGAACTGCCACTTCTGCTCGGTGGAGGTGTTGCGGTCCAGGTTCTTGGTCAGGAAGCTGGTGGCCTGGTAGGCGTCCTTGTCCAGACCGGTGTCCAGACGGTGGCAGGCGATCTTGCCGAGGTATGCAGTCTTGTCCGGCGGCGCGTAGATGCCGTAGGAGTGCAGTGTCTCGTTGAAGCTGACGTCATCGGCATGCGCCGGGGAGGCCATGGCGATCGCGGCAGCACCCGCACCCATCGCGATCATCGCAGTAAGACTGAGTCCCTTCATGCCGGTGAGTCTACATCCGTTGACCTCATGGGACATAGGTTCGACGATGTCATCGTGATTGACACCACTATCCGGGCCTCAAGATCGCGTAAAGACCCACGAAAAGCGCCACCTCCGGGTCTACTCTCCCCCGGTGGTTTCTGCGCCCCCGACCCAGCCCGTACCGCCGCGCGTCGCCGACCCGCGGCTACGCCGCGTCCTGAAGGATGACGCACACAAACTGACTGCAGTCGGCGGCCTCGCCGCGCTGTCCCTGGACGCGCTGTCCTCGGTGGCCTACGGCCCGGAGGCCATCGTCCTGGCCCTGATCGCGGGCGGGGTCGGCGCCGTCGCCTTCACCTTGCCGGTGGCCATCGCGATCTCGGTGCTGCTCATCGTGTTGGTGTTCTCCTACCGCCAGGTGATCGCGGTACACCCCGAAGGTGGCGGCTCCTACGCCGTGGCCAAGAAAGACCTCGGCCGGGGCGCGAGCCTGCTGGCGGCCGCGAGCCTCGTCGTCGACTATGTGCTGACTGTCGCGGTGAGCCTGGCTGCCGGGGCGGCGAGCCTGGCGAGCGCCTTTCCCGCCCTCGCCCCGCATCTGCTGTCCATCACGCTCATCGGACTGGCCATCCTGACCGTCCTCAATCTCATCGGCATCAGCGAGTCGGCCAAGGTGCTCATGCTGCCGACCTTCGTCTTCATCGTGTGCATCCTCGCGGTCATCGTCTTTGGGTTGTCGCATCCCACCCCCGTGGCCGTCATCGGCAAGGACCTCGGGCCCATCGAACCGGTCAGCGCGCTCGGAATCATCCTGGTTCTCAAGGCATTCGCGGCCGGATGTTCGTCGCTGACGGGTGTCGAGGCCATCGCGAACGGCGTCCCGGCGTTCAAGACACCCGCCATCAAACGGGCCCAGCACACCGAGGTCGCGTTGGGAATTCTCTTGGGCGTCATGTTGATCGGACTGAGCATCCTCATCAAGGCACACCATGTGGTCCCCCGCGGCGACGTCACCATTCTGGCGCAGCTTTCCGCTGCGGCCTTCGGCACCGGAATCCCCTTCTACATCACCAATGTGACCGTCGCACTGATCCTCGGGTTCGCCGCCAACACCAGCTTCGGCGGGTTGCCGGTGTTGATGAGCCTGCTCGCCAAAGACGATCGGATGCCCCATCTCTTCGCGTTGCGAGCCGAGAAGCCGGTCTACCGATACGGAGTGGCGGCACTGGCCGCCTTCGCGGCGGTGATCCTCATCGCCAGCGGCGCCGACACCCACCGGCTGCTGCCCCTGTTCGCGATCGGTGTGTTCATCGGATTCACCATCAGCCAAGCCGGTTTGGTCAAACACTGGTTTTGTGCGCGCACCCCGGGCTGGCACTGGAAGGCTGCACTGAACGGGTTCGGCGCGGCCCTGTCGGCCATCGCCATGGTCGTGTTCTTCAGCAGCAAGTTCACCGAGGGCGCGTGGCTGCTGGTCATCGTCATTCCCCTGCTGATTCTGCTTTTCGGGCGCACCGAAAACTACTACCAGGGCGTCAAACGCGAACTGGAGCTCGATGAATTGCCCACGCTGACACCCAATCCCCCCGATCAAACACCCCTGGTGATCGTGCCGATCGACGACATCAACAAACGAACGGTTCAGTTACTCGAGGCGGCATTGCACCTCGGTGGCGAGGTGGTTCCGGTCACCATCAGCCGCACGGATCAGAAGGCGCACGCCATGACCAAACGCTGGGATCAATGGAACCCTGGGCTTGAGCTCGTGGTGCTGCCGACCGCGCACCGATCGCTGGTGACACCACTGGTGGAGTACGTCAAGAAGCGTCAGTCCGACGGCCGCCAGGTGACCGTGCTCATCACCGAGATCAAGACCAAGCGCCGCTGGCACCAGATCCTGCACAATCAGACCGGAATTGTGCTGACGGCCAATCTCATTGATCGCACCGACGCGATTGTCGCGAACTATCCATACCGCATGAACTGACGGCACACACCGCCGTCAGTTGGCCGCCTGCGCGGGCACCTTCTCGGCGACGGCGTCGTCTGTGTGATCGTCGAGCATGGTGGTTTCGTCGAACGGATCGGCACCGGAGAGCACCGTCTTGATCCGCTCACGATCCGTTGTCTTGGTCCAGGTTCCGATGAGCAACGTGGCCACCGCATTACCGGAGAAGTTGGTCAGTGCCCGCGCCTCCGACATGAACCGGTCAATGCCGACAATCATCCCGACCCCGTCGATCAAGTCGGGCCGATGGCTCTGCAATCCACCCGCCAGCGTGGCCATGCCGGCACCGGTCACCCCGGCCGCGCCCTTGGAAGCGATGATCATGAACGCCAGCAGCGAGATCTGCTCACCGATCGACAACGGCTTGCCCATCGCGTCGGCGACGAACAGTGAGGCCATCGTCAGATAAATCGCCGTTCCATCCAGGTTGAACGAGTAGCCGGTTGGGACAACGATTCCCACCGTCGACTTCTCGACGCCGAGGTGCGTCATCTTCGCGATCAGTCGCGGCAGCGCCGATTCGGAGGAAGACGTCGAGACGATCAGCAGATACTCACGCGCCAGATAGCGCACCAGCTTGAAGATCGACACCCGGGCCACCGCCCACAGCAGCGCGCCCAGCACACCAAAGATGAAGATCACACACGTGGTGTAGAAGCCGAGCATCAGTGCGCCCAGCTCCTTCACGGCGTTCCAGCCGGTCTGGCCGACCACATTGGCGATGGCACCGAAGGCGCCGATGGGCGCCAGCCAGAGCACCATGATGAGGACCTTGAACACCAGCTTCTGAAGCATCCCGACACCGCGCACGATCGACTCACCGGTGGATCCCAGAGCTTGCACCGCGAAACCGACCAGCAGCGCGATAAACAGCGTTTGCAGCACGCTGCCTGAGGTCAGCGCCGAGAACATCGTCTCCGGCACAATCGATTTGATGAAATGCCAGGTGCCACCGGCGGCATGCGCCTGGTCGGCGTACTTGGCACCCGCCCCCTGATTCGCCCCGGACAAATGCAACCCGGTGCCCGGCGCGAGCAGGTTGCCAACAACCAGACCGATCGCCAGCGCGACGGTCGACATCGCCAGGAAGTACACGAACGCCAGCCCGCCGACGCGGCCGACACTGGCGGCCTTGCGCACCGATCCGATGCCCAACACGATCGTGCAGAAGATCACCGGGCTGATCATCATCTTGATGAGGCTGACGAAGATCTCGCCAAGCACCCCCACCGACTTGCCGAACCCCGGCCACAGCATGCCGACCACGACGCCCAGCACCACCGCGACGATGACCGCGATATAGAGCCAATGGGTGCGGTCCTTGCGTTTCTTGGGCGGGGTGCTCTCGGAGGCCGTGGATTCGGTCACTGTCATGGCCCCTATCGTGCCGTACCGTGACCGGGATCACAGCACGGCCCCGCCCATTGACCCACGTGCGGCGATGAACTGCCGGAAACACGGCCGACGGGCTTTCACCTGCATCGATAGGTTGGCGGGTACCCTGGCGGCCATGGACAGCAACCGCCGCGACGATGCGGCCGCCCAGGGCGGCTCCACGTCATACGGGTCGTGGTCGCAGTCCAGCCAACCGTTGGATTACCCCGATGACCCGGCCTACGCCTCGCAGGCGTTCGAGTATCCCGCGCTCTCCAGCACTGCCCAGCCCAACCAAACGGCTGTGCTGCCGCAGCAATACGGGTCTTACGGTCCTCCCCCACAGGATCCCCCGCCCCCGCGCCGATCGAACACCTTCTGGCTGTGGGTCGTCGGCATCGGGGCGCTGGTCGTCATCATCGCGCTCATCGCCACGCTCGTCGTTCTGATCCAGCGCCAGGATGAGCAGCCCCCCACAGTTATCGCCACTCCCTCCACCCGAACCTCGACGACCACCGCGCCCAGCGTGCCGAGCCTCCCGCCGATACCGAGTTTCACCATTCCCCCAATTCCGGTGAATCCTCCGACACAGGGAAGTCAGGCGGCCACCGAGGCTGTCGTCTATGAGGTGTCCGGACGCGGCCCCGCCCTCAACATCACATACTTCGACGCCAGCGGCTCCCTGCAGATGGAGTTCAACGTCAAGCTGCCGTGGCGCAAGGAAGTCAAGCTCAACTCCGAACAGTTGACGAACGCCGTCGTGATCGCCGCCGATTTCTCGCACGACGTCTCCTGCACCCTGCTCGTCAACGGAGCGCAGAAGAGCACCACCTCGGGAAAGATGGCGACCTGTAGCGGTATGGGCTAGCTTGCGCCGCTGATGTTTTCGCCGGTCACCGGGTGGTACCGGGGAACCTTCACCAACATCACCGCCACCATTCCCAGCGCGATCATCAGCACCGGGCCGGCGATTCCCGCACGGGTGGCGTGGAACAGCAGCGCAAAGACGGCGAAAAGCCACGGACCGACGAAAGAGACCGCCCGCCCGGTCATGGTGTAGAGGCCGAAGACGAACGCCTCCCGGCCCGCCGGCGCCATGCGTAGCACCAGCGTTCGGGCCGCCGACTGGGGCGGGCCGACGAACGCGGCGATCGCGAGCCCACAGATCCAGAACGAGGGCTCACCGGACAGGCACATCATCACGATGCCGAGGGTGACGATCGCGACCAAGGAGCCGACGATGATCCCCTTGGACCCCAAACGAGTGTCGATCAAACCGCCGACAATCGCACCGGCCGCGGCCATCACATTCCCGGCCACGCCGAACAACGTGATGTCGGCCCCGGATAAGTGGAAGACCCCGTTGGCGATGACGGGGGTCAGCGCGAACATTGCGACCATCCCGTCGCGGAAGATCGCGCTTGCCCCCAGGAAGTAGATGATGCGCCGATCCATGTGCCACTGCTCGACAAGGTCACGCCACAATTCCCGGTACACCCCGAAAAACCCGGGCGAGGTGGGTGGCGGGTCCTCCGGATCGGTCACCGGTCGGCTGAGCACCAGCGGCAGCGCGAACACCGCGAACCACGCCGCCGCCAACAACGCGGAGACCCGCACGTCGTATCCGTCGGCAGCGGGTATGTGGAAGAAGCCGCGAGTCGGTCCGTCCCCCGAGATGAAGCCCAGATAGCAGATCAGCAGAACGACTACGCCGCCGATGTAGGCGGCCGCCAGGCCGAGCCCGGATACCCGCGAGGCGTTGGCCGATGTGGTGAGTCCGTGCAGCGTCGCGTTGTAGGGAACCTGCGCGAGTTCGTTGAAAACCGAACCCGCGCAATATAACCCGAGACCCAGCCAGAGGTAGCGGTTGTCCTCACGCACCAGGCTCATCGCCGTGGCGACCAGCACCACCAATGTGGTGAGTGTGCCCAGCGCGATACGGCGCCGCTGTGGCGTGTCGGCCCATACCCCGATCACCGGAGCGAGCAGGAAAACAAGGACACCGCCCAGGCCCATCATCCAGCCGAGGAGTCCCTGGGGGACACCATCGGGCATCCCGGCGCCGACTCGGCCCGTCAGATACGGCGTGAAGATGAACATCACGATGACGGTGTTGAAGGCCGCAGACCCCCAGTCAAACGCCGCCCAGGCAGCTATCCGGCCACGTGAGGTGGGGGTGTCCGATTGTCGGTTCGGTCCTGGGTCTTGACGCTCCACAGGCTCCTCGACGCCAGGCATGCTCATTAACGACAAGCGTAGCTTGGCCCACAGTGGGCAACCTTTACGATTGCCCCATGCCGATACCCGCACCAAGTCCCGATGCCCGCGCCGTTGTCACCGGAGCCTCTCAGGGGATCGGAGCGGCGCTCGCCGAAGAGCTTGCCGCCCGCGGACACAGCCTCATCATCACCGCCCGCCGTGGCGAGATCCTCAATGACCTGGCCAACACCCTCACCGAGAAGACAGGGGTGATCGTCGAGGTGCGCGCAGTGGACCTCGCTGACCCCGGTGCGCGCGGCGCCCTCTGCACCGAGTTGTCCGAGCGCAACATCTCGATCCTGTGCAACAACGCGGGGACCGCAACGTTCGGGCCCATCCGCGGCCTGGATCCCGAGGGCGAACGCAAGCAGGTACAGCTCAACGCCGTTGCGGTGCATGACCTTACGCTGGCGGTGCTGCCGGGCATGCTTGAGCGTGGGGCCGGCGGCATCCTCATCTCGGGATCGGCGGCCGGGAACTCTCCGATTCCCAACAATGCCACCTACGCCGCCACCAAGGCATTCGCGAACACCTTCTCCGAGTCGCTGCGCGGCGAACTCAAGGGCACCGGGGTGCATGTCACGCTGCTGGCACCGGGACCGGTGCGCACCGTCGAACCCGACCCTGCCGAAGCCTCGATTGTCGATAAGGTGGTCCCGGACTTCCTGTGGATCAACGGGGAGTACACCGCTCGCGTGTCATTGAATGCATTGGAACGCAACAAGATGCGCGTCGTGCCCGGCATCACTTCTAAGGCAATGTCGGTAGCCGCGGGGTACGCACCGCGCGCCATAGTGGCCCCGATCGTGGGCAGCTTCTATAAGAAGCTCGGCGACTGACCCTCGCCCCGCAAGTCACGTAGCGTAGCGCCGGCGGTCTCGACTCGGCCCTGATCGAGCACGTGGTCGGGGTCGACGATGACGCCCTTGGACCGCAGGAAGACGTCGACCGAGGCCCACAACGTCTCGGCAAGTCGCTGGCCCACAGCCTCCTCGGACGTGGCACCCTGCGCTGCTTGCCATATCGCCGTCGTCGCCGCCGTGCCGATCAATGCGGCGGCCAGCTGATCGACACCGGCGGGATGCACGTTGACCCGCTCGAGGAACGATGACATCGCCGCGGCCAGTTCGGCGATGGCCCCATCGTGCCGAAGCGCCGGGGCGGACTTTCCGCGCACACTCACCATCTGATGTTCGAAAAGGAATCGGGTCGACTGCGGATACCGCCGCACCAGCTCGATGAAGCGGGATGCGGCGCGCTGCGCGGATTCTCGCGGCGGGATGGCGATGTCGACGGCCGAGGTCAGTCGCCGCCGGATGGCGCCCACCATGGCCTGCGCCACCGAGTCGAAAAGGTCGTTGCGGTCTTCGAAATGCCTGTACAGCTTGGGTTTAGCGGAGTGTGCCGCGCGGACGACGTCCTCGACCGTGGCCGACGGGCCATTTCTCTCGATTGCCACCACCGCCGCCGAGACAAATTTTCGGCGCACCCGGACCTTGTGCTGAGCCCACCGGTCGCGCCGCGCATCACCGCCATCCGCCATGCCATTGACGATACGCGAAGTACCCGGTACTTTTCGGTACTAGCTACGGAATGGCGGACTGAGCAGCGGGAGGCATGTCATGTCGCAAACGCCCATCGATCACGACGACTCACCCATCGAACGCACGGCGGTGCGGCTCCTGCGCTCATCGGTCGAGCGTTCCTACAACCCGGAAGTGGATGTCGATTGGGACGCCCCCGACGTGCCGGGCCTGCGCTACGTGCCCGACAAGTACATCTCGCTGTTCGGCACGAAAATGTTCGAGCGGATGACCGAGGACGAGAAGATCACACTCGGGCGCCTGGAAGCATCGGCCCTGGCCAGTTGGGGCATTCTTGCCGAGAGCGCCTTGATGCACCCCATGCTCAAACTGGCCTCGGTCAGCGATCCCCGCAGCGCCACAGCGCAATACGCTCTGACCGAAGTCGCTGACGAGTGTCGCCACTCGGTGATGTTCGGCCGCCAGATCAACACGTTGAGCGACCGCAGCTATAACCCACCCAAGATCGCCCGGGCATTGGTGGGCATCACCGCGCTCGCACCGTTGTCCGCGACGATCTTCTCGATGATGCTCATGGTCGAGGAGATACTGGACCGATTGCAGCGCCAGACCATGAATGACGAGACGCTGCAGCCCCGCACCCGTGCGATCGCCAAGATTCACGTCATCGAAGAGGCTCGTCACATCAGCTACGCCCGCACGGCGCTGAACCGCGCGGTCACACGAACGGGCCGAGCCCGAATGGCTGTCGAGCGCGTAATCGTCGCCGCCGGGGCATCGGTAATCCCACTGGTCATGGTGCAACCGGCCGTGTACCGCGACGCCGGGCTTCCGCCTCTCAAGGCAACGTGGGCCGCGCTACGCAATCCGCACTATCACGCAAATCTACGGTTCTTCGGCGAGCGCCTTGTCCGCGTCATGGATGAGGCCAACATGCTGGAGGGCCGTCTGGTGCAGTTCCTCTGGCAGCGCTCCCGGATGCTGCCCGAAGGCTTTGTGCCACAGTCGAAACGGACAGCGGACGGCTAGATCGACGATCGACTCGACAGCCCTTACTTCTTGCCCATATTGCGGATGAGCTGCTTGCCCAGCGCGCTGAGGAAGCTCTGAAAGCTCCTGTTGCTGAGTAGGCGCCGCCACCAGCTGGGCTTCTCAGGTGCCGGCTTAGCGCCCTTCTTCGCGGGAGCCTCGATGGGTGCGTCCTGCGCTGCCTGGGCCGCCTTCTCGGCGAGAACCTCGAAGGCGGATCGCGAATCGACCGTCTGGCCGTACTTGGATTGCAGGGGGCTGGACGCGGCGGCCGCCTTGATGGCGTCGTCACCGATGGCGGCCATCAACGAACGCGGCGCGCGCATCCGGGTCCACGCCACCGGCGTCGGCGCGCCTCTCTCGGAGAGCACCGTGACGATGGCCTCGCCGATGCCCAACGAGGTCAGCGCCGCGCCCATGTCGTACACGTCAGTCTTGGGATAGGTCTTGACGGTCTTGGTAAGGGCCTGCTGGTCCTCGGGCGTGAAGGCACGCAGCGCGTGCTGAATGCGCGCACCCAACTGCGAGAGCACGTTGTTGGGCACATCGGTGGGCAGCTGGGTGCAGAAGAAGACGCCAACACCCTTGGACCGGATGAGCTTGACGGTCTGCTCCACCTGCTCCAGGAACGCCTTCGACGCGTCGGCGAACAGCAGGTGCGCCTCGTCGAAGATGAACACGAGCTTCGGCTTGTCAACGTCGCCGACCTCGGGCAGCTTCGTGAACAGGTTGGCCAGAATCCACATCAGGAAAGTGGAGAACAGAACCGGCCGCGCAGCCTGCGCCCCCAGCTCGACAAGCGTGATGACGCCCTTGTCTCCGGATGTACGCATCAGATCGTTCGGATCGATTTCGGGTTCGCCGAAGAACGTATCGCCGCCGTCTGCCTCCAGGTTGATCAGCGCTCGCAGGATCACGCCCGCCGTCGCCGCCGACACGCCACCGAGGTTCTTCAGGTCCGCCTTGCCCTCATCGCTGGTCAGGTACGTGATGACCGCGCGCAGATCCTTCAGATCCTGCAGTGGTAGCTGCTGTTGGTCTGCCCAGTGGAAGATCAGCCCCAGCGTGGATTCCTGGGTGGCGTTGAGCCCCAGCACCTTTGACAACAAAATCGGCCCAAAGCTGCGGATGGTGGCGCGGATGGGCACACCGATCCCGGTGGTACCGAGGGAGACGAACTCCGCCGGGAAGCCCGAGGCCACCCAATCGTCGCCGGTGTCCTTGGCACGTGCCGCCGTCTTGTCGCTGGCCTCGCCGGGCTTGGAGATGCCGGACAGGTCGCCCTTGACGTCGGCCATGACCACCGGCACCCCCGCGGCGCTGAGCTGCTCGGCGATCACCTGAAGGGTCTTGGTCTTACCGGTACCGGTCGCGCCGGCGATGAGGCCGTGCCGGTTGAGGGTCGCCAACGGAATGCGGATACGCGCCGCAGGATCGACGGTGCCGTCGACCACGACCGACCCCAGTTCAAGTGCCTGACCTGTGGTGGCGTATCCGGCGGCGATCTGCTGTGCGGGCGTGGATCCCGCGGTGGTCTGCTCGGCCATGGCCACGACCCTAATGCCCCCAACCGTCTCCGTCATCGCTCAGTGTGGCGTCGACACGGGATTGCTCGCGAAATTCCGTGCTGACGTCACACTCACGGATCGCACGTACCGCTAATGTGGTCAGACTGTGAGTGCCCCACGCGATGAACTGGTCTGGATCGACTGCGAGATGACCGGGCTCGACCTCGGCTCAGACAAACTGATCGAGATCGCCGCCCTGGTCACCGACGGCGACCTCAACATCCTCGGCGAAGGCGTTGACCTCGTCATTCACGCCGATGATGCGGCGCTGGCCGCGATGCCTCCGGTGGTCAAGGACATGCATGCCAAGTCCGGGCTCACCAATGAGGTCCGCAAGTCGACGGTCACTCTGGAAGAGGCCGAGGCCCAGGTACTCGATTACATCCGCCAGCATGTGCCTTCGGCCAAGGTCGCTCCCCTGGCCGGGAACTCCATTGCCACTGACCGCGGATTCATCGCACGGGATATGCCGGCGCTCGACGAGTTCCTGCACTACCGAATGATCGACGTCAGCTCCATCAAGGAGCTCTGCCGCCGCTGGTACCCGCGGATCTACTTCGGCCAGCCCGACAAGGGCCTGGCCCACCGGGCGCTGGCCGATATCAAGGAGTCGATCCGCGAGCTGCGCTACTACCGGCGCGCCGCCTTCGTTCCCGACCCTGGGCCGTCTACCAGTGACCTTGTCGCGATCGTGGCGAACCTGGACAACGCTGCGGATACCGATTCGGCCTAAGGCGCCATCACCGGTTAAGATCTTTCACGCCGCTTCGCGCGGCAATGGTGGCTGTAGTTCAGTTGGTAGAGCACCAGGTTGTGATCCTGGCTGTCGCGGGTTCGAGTCCCGTCAGCCACCCCAACTGCGAACATCGCCCCACCTGCATATTCGCGGGTGGGGCGATGTTCATTTTGGGGTCGATGCGTAATCCAATGCGTAATGCGCTGGAAAATGCGGAACTGAGCATAAAAAAACTGACGGGACGAAACGGGCAGTCCAAGCACTCAGCGGGTTGACTGGGGCGTGCCGCTAACGCCTGCCACGATCAAGTGCGTGTCTCAATACGGTGTGACCAGTGTGGCGGGTGATAATCCCGACTATGGTGGAGAACAGGAAGACGGCGGCGGCTACGCCCACCCGATTCCTGCTCGACACTAACGCCTTCATCGCACTCGAACCGTTCGACGGCCATATGGAGCCTGGACTCGGACCAGCCGCCACCTTCATGCGGCTGGTGATGAAGCAGCGCAACCTTGTCTTCGTCCATCCCGCAACCAGGGATGAACTTGCTGAAGGCAAGGATCAGACACGCGCGACGCAGCGGATCGCCGAACTCGACAAAATCGAGATGCTCGCCGAAGTGCCGATCAGTGCACGCCTCCTCGACGTGCTCGGCCCGGTCGTTGCCGACTCCAACAACCACCGTGATCTGCGAATCCTGGCGGCTCTGCAAGCAAATGCCGTGAACTTCCTCGTTACTGATGACATCCCTCTTGGTAAGCGGGCTAAGAGGGTGGGTCTAGGTGATCGCATTCTCACTCTCGCTGACGCGGTGGCAATGCTAGAGACTTTCGAACCGGCCACCGTCGAGCCTCCGCCAAAGGTGACGCCAGTCGAGTCTTACGCCCTCGACCTAGACCAGAACATCTTCGCCAGCATCAGAAACGACTACGACGGCTTCGACGCATGGATCGACAAGGTACGTGGAGACTCACCGAACCGCGAGTGCTTCATCATCACCGAGGATGATGGAACCTACGCCGCCATCACCATCATGAAGATCAATGAACCGGCGCCCGAATGTCCGTACGACTTGCCCCAGCCCGTCACCAAGATTTCCACGTTCAAAGTAGAGCCTGACTTCGGTGGGCACCGCTACGGAGAGCTTCTACTCAAAGCCGTTCTGCGCTCACACAGTGACCACGGTGTCGGAAGCGCTTACGTCGAGGTTTGGGAGCATCACCAGCGGCTCATCGACTTCATGGGAATGTTCGGGTACTCCGACGCTGGCAGGTCGGCGCGCGGCGAGATCGTCCTCGCAAAGCGCTATAAGCCACAAGACGTCTCGTTGTCACCGCTGGACTTCCACATTGCGTACGGTCCACCCGCCATATCGGACCAAGCCAACGTGTTCGTAATCCCGATCGTTGAGCGCTGGCACGATCAGTTGTTTCCAGAGTGCATACCCGATACAACACAACTCATGCTCCCCGGCTTGGACGGCACGACACACCCCTGGGGTAACGCACTCCGCAAGGCGTACTTATGCAACTCCTCGACAAAACAGGTTCAGCCGGGTGACGCAATTCTATTCTATCGCTCAGGCTTTCAGACCGTATCCGTAGTTGGAGTCGTCGAGGAGACCGCCAGATCATCCGCACCGGACGAAGTGCTGAACCTGGTTGGTGGACGAACTGTCTACGGACCAGCCGACATCGCGCAACTGGCGTCGCACAGCTCCCAGGTACTTGTCATCCTCTTCCGGCAAGATCGCGTGGTTGATCCCGAATGGACCCTGACAGAGCTCCAGAATCACGGAGTTCTGAAGGCTCCACCGCAAACCGTGACCAAAGTGAAGGAGGCAGGTGCCCAATGGGTGCATCAGCAGTTGGACGCCATGTAGTCATGTCCGTCCATCCACAGTTTGCCGAAGCGATCATGGACGGGCGCAAGAAAGTTGAGTTCCGCAAGCGTCGGCTCGCCGATGATGTCACCGTAGTCTGGGTCTACGCCACTGCTCCTGTCAGACGGGTGATCGGTTACTTCGAAGTCGGAACCATCCACACCGCCAAGCCAATAGACCTCTGGCGCAAATTCGCCGATGTGGGCTGCATCGACAGAGCCGCCTTCGACAGGTACTACGCCGATAGCCATACTGGGGCGGGCATTGGCATCCGCAAGGCAGTACGTCTGCGTAGCCCCGCCCATATCGCCGACTTGCTGCCCTCTGGCGTGCCACCGCAGAGCTACGCCTACGTGGGCACCCCAACACTCCGTAAGAGAACGGTCAACTGAAAGAGACATCCCAGACAAGCCAGACGAACATCGACATCATATCGCGGGCGACCGCAGGCGGCGCGCCAGGCAGATGTCGGCCATTGGTGTCGATGGGGCGAAGAGGCGTGGCGGCAAGTGAGTGCAACACGGGATGAGGCCACACGAATTACGCATCCGATGTCGCGCCTGGCGGCACAATATCGAGGGTGAGCACCGTCATCGTCGTGGACACCAACGTATTGGTTGAGTCACCGCGACTACAACGCCCTGAGTGGATCTCGCTGATTGAGCATGCCGCCGACTGGGATGTCCAAATCATGGTGCCAGAGGTCGTCTTCATGGAGACTGTTAACAAAGTTAGAGAGGCCTGGCGACACACAGGCAATGAGCTAAACAAGCTGAAACTGGGTACATTCGGCGTGGCGCAACACGTCGATACCATCACCAGCAGTATCACCAATCACTCCGAAGACTACGAGGACTGGTTGCGCGACTATTGCCGAAATAACGACATCGCCATAGCATCGCTCCCCGCTATCGACGCCATGGACATCGCCCGCCGCGCATGCGAGGGACGTGCACCGTTCAAAGGGACCAAGGATAGCTACCGCGACACGCTCATCTGGCTGACCGTTCTTTCGATATCTGCGGACGCAAGCGACGCCGACGTGTGGCTTGTCAGCCAGAACACTTCCGATTTCGGCGCATCAGGCAAGGCGGGGAGAGATGAACGCGAGCCACAGCATCCCCTCCACGACGACCTCGTTGAAGAACTCGCCGAGCAAGGGCTGCGCGAGCGGGTTCGGTACGTCGCTAGTATCAAGCGATTGGAGCAGCATATCGCCGCGCAGTTCGCTCCCATCGACAACGACGAACTCGCCAAGCAGGTCAACGGCATTCACATGGAAACACTGGCATCTAAGTTAGTTGACGCTATAACTGACCTGAACGTGCATCCAGAAACCACCGCGTTGCCAACTGAAGTCGTCAACGCAAAAATCATCGGTGCACGAGAGCCTATGGAAGGTTGGCGATTCACCGAAGCTGCACGACGAGGACAAGCAGGCTGGACAGCACAATTCGCCGTTGAGGTTGAAACCGACCTCTCGCTAATCGGTGCTGCCCTGGTCAGCACCGAGCACACCAAAACACTCACCGTCAAAGGACAGGTCAGCATCGCGCCAGACGGCAGTATCGCTGACCTGGTAGTAGATTCCATCGAAGCCCTTCCCAACGATCCCATGCGGGACAGATGGATTCGGCGCAACGACCGGACCAC
Source organism: Mycobacteroides sp. H001 (assembly GCF_001440005.1). NCBI lineage: Bacteria > Bacillati > Actinomycetota > Actinomycetes > Mycobacteriales > Mycobacteriaceae > Mycobacteroides > Mycobacteroides sp. H001. Next base: position 627,860 of record NZ_LJYH01000021.1, on the reverse strand, counting down.
CACATACAGTGCTCATGGCATTCTCGGTCAAACCGATGAGTTGCTACGCACGATATCTAATATCCAAGCGAGTCTTAGTTCGCCGCCCTACGCAGACCTGCTCCATACCCAACAGGAAGCACGCGCAAAACTGGTGCAAAACGCCCTCGGAATAGGCGGTATCGCCACCTCCTTAAAAGCCCGCCAAGACGAAATCGCGAGGAGCTTCGAGCGCGTCCATGGATTCAGATCACAGCTCGATGAGATAAACGACCCCGTGAGGAAGTTCAAAGAGACCTTCGATAAGCAGATGAGACCGGCGTACGAGTCGATCAGCGCGCTCTACAAGTCTCCCGCGATAAAGTCACTCCGCAGATTAAATCGGCCTGCATTCAAGCCAATCACTAATGCGCCCACCTACCAGGAGGGAACCGAATCCGAAAGACGTAGCGATGAAATGCGCTGAACGGCAATAGGTATATTGCCAACCTGCTGAAGTCATACCCCCGATATCCGCTAGACCACTCGCCCCTCGGGCGGCACCGTGCCGTTCCTCCTACGCTCAGGGCCGTCCCACCCTTCGTACCTACTCGCGTTCTCGACGTCCTGTTGGCTGATCCCCTCAGCACCAGCAGCGCCCACATCTGCCAACCGCACCAGCTCCCCTAGCTCCCTCCGCGTCTCACCGAGCGCGCTCTCCAAAATCGCAGCATGGTCCGCCCGCATACCCACCGCCGAAACGACCGGCAGTCCCGCAGCCGCCGACCGCGCGGACTCCGCGATGCCACGGTGCATCTGAATCACCGGGTCGCCCGTAGTCGCAATCAACATCAGTCCTCCTTCTTAGATCGTCCCGCGTCCTCCAACAGGGCACGTGCCTCCGCGAGTGCCCTTTGCTACGGCTCAACATGATCCGGGTGCAGACCCTCGACTCGAAGCTCTGGCGGATTCATCACTTCTCCTATGCTGATTGACTTTTCACGGCCCTGACGGACACGTGCTTCTCGATGGCGTAAACCACCTCATCCCAACGGCCACGGCCCATCGACTCGGCGGCATCGGAGAGATACCAGCGGCTCAGCACATCGAGGTATCCCGTGGGCTGAACGCCAACCCACCTCGCAGCCCGGAGCCGCGCGGAATCGGTGCCGAGGTCCGAGATGCCCCCGGCATTCTGGCCAAGCACAGCCAGGGCGAATGCACTCACGGCCTCCGACTCAGTCACATCATCACGACCGCGAGACACCTTGCAGGGCAAGAGTTCACCGGCTTCAACGAGTGCCTGATATTGCTCGATGGACTGGCTGTTCTCTCCACCGGGAACAGTGCTCAAGAGGTGCTCGATGGTCCAGCCACGCGGGATCAGGCTGGTCAGCTTCTCGACCACCATGAGGCTTCCCGGCAACTCGGAAACGGCTGGCCTGTTGGGCATCTCGTCCAGCGGGATCACTCCCGTGGGCAGGAGGATGCCCTGCGGCCAGATGGAGATGGCGTCTGTTGTGGTGTACACCGTGCAGCTTTCTAGTCCCCGTCGAATGGTGGCGACCGCGAGGGGCTGGCCCCAGTCGGCCTGTTCGAAGGCTTGGCGGATCGAGACCAATGCACGGTGCAGGTGAGCCTCGTCCTCGGGAAGGCTGGCGATGAATAGTGCCGGTACTAAGGCCGTCTCGGGCTTAGGTAGGTCCAGAGGGGATAGACCGTACGTCCGCTGGAGCCATTCAGCGGTGACCAGCGGGCCGCGCGCGGGTGCTGGTGGACTCTGCTGGGCAGGTGTCTGGACTCCTGGTGCCGTGGTCGATGTTGTGCCCTGCGGTGCGGGAGCAGCCTGCACGACAGGTGGGGTGCCGAGCCCGCCGATTGGGCCGAGTCCGGGGCTCACGGGCGGCACGGGTGCCGTGCCACTGGAGCCTGGTGTGAGTCCGGTGGATGCGGGCACCTGTGGTGCCGTGCTGGCCGGTGCCGTGGGGAGCAGAGGGCCGTTGGCTGCGCTTGTGACCGCTGTAGCGATAGTCGCTGCTGCTACCGGAAGGTCAGGCAGTGGGATTGATGGGATTGTCGGTGGGGCTAGCGACTTGGACTGGTGGTGCTGCCCGGTCGGTTGGTGTCCCTGCTGCTGGCCGGTGGGAGTGTTCGCGCCAGAAGTGCTTTGTGTGCCCGAGCCGGTCGAAGTCGAGGGGGCCGCTGTGCTAGCTCCTTGCGGAGAGATCAGGCTAGCCAGTGTGGGGTTCATCGGGTGTGGCGTGCTGGGAGTGCTAGGCGTTTCGGCGGTTGTGGTGGCCGTGGCACGAGGCATCTCAGGCAGGTGGACGGGATCGGGCGCAGGCGATTCACCCGACGCTTCCTGGTGAGCCGCCTGCTGGATGGTCGGTGCTGTCGATGCTGGCGCAGTACGGACATAAGCAGGTGTTGTTGAGGCTCCCACATCCCCATGAAGTGAGTGGCCGATGTTGTCGAGTTCCATCTTGAGTTTTGTTGAAATACTCGCGATTTCGCCTCGATACTTTGCGGTTAGTTCTGACGATGACGGTGATACGGCAGTGCCAGTAGTCTCGCTGCTGAAGGCGTCTCGGATTTCAGATGTCCCTGCCGATACGAGATTAGCGATGTGCTTTTTGGCTCCGCGAATCTTGCCCGCCGCGTCCGTCATCCACGCTGAGATTGCAGCGAAATTCTGGCTCTGCTCACCTAGATGTGTTGCGGCGTTCCCATATCCATCCGAAACGCTATCCGCCGCTTTACCCTTCTCACCGGTCATCTTTCCTTCGGCGTCTGCCACCGATTGAGCCTGGGATTGCGCAGTAGTCGAGGCGTCGTCGGCCATCACCTCAGCCGAGTGGTACGCCGACTCTGACTCGACCGGCCAGGAAGGGCCGATGAGGGCGAACGGGTCGTCGGCGGGCTTCTCAACATCAAGCTGTGGGGCCATGTTTCTACGAACATCCTTCGGGATAAGTCTTGTCGATGGGATTTGAAACGTCATGCCCTGCTTGAAGTTCATCGCGCACGTGACTCACGTACCGTTTGAATCCCTCCAGCATTGAGTCATCCCCCGGAGCATTCGCCGAAATGATGTCCGCGCGTGCTGCGAGAAGTTCCTGAGTAACCCAACCCAACTTGACCCTTACCCACTCTTCGGTCGCGGGACTCTTCACACCGCCGAGAATGTCCGACACTGTTGATTCCGTTGGCAGTTCGATTCCAGGCGGTACAGCCCCGCCATTGCGCTTAATCGGCGGCTTCGGGCACTCAGGCATCGGGTGACTCGCCCACACGGCGCTCACGTCCACCAGCGTCTGAGTCGATGTCGTGGCGCTGGTGTCCCCCATCTGACTCGATGCCGTGGTGGCCGTCGAGCATCCGGCCACCCCGAGGGACACCGCGATGGCCATGACGGCGAGCTTCGTTGCGCCCGGTCGAGATTCCGATTTCACCATGAGAACAGGCTACTTCGTCCGTATCTCTCCAGTAGACCAGTCTCCTGGCCCTGGAATGAGGGTGCCTGCCGGGGGCGAGCCCGCCACCAGACCGCACCCGGTGGTGTCCCCATGAGGAGTCCAGATGCACACTGGCGCAGGCCCATGAGTCGGCAGGCACTCAGTTTCTGCGTACACACGCGCCTGGCCCTCCGCACAGCCTTGAGTCAGTGCGGGGCTGGCGCTCGGCTGATCGGCCGGACTCGTGGTCGTGTTAGGCGTGGGCTGCTCGTCCTGCCCAGTGCACGCGGCACTGAGCAGGACGAGCATCGTGACGGGCACGACAACAAGGACTTTCATCACTTCTGCACCCACCGAATCTCGAAACCGGGCTGGGGTTTCCCGCCGAGAGCCAGGCCGCTTCCGGCCTGATCCTGATTCGCACGGTAGACCTGTTCGGCAACCCGGCCCCGGAACCGCTCGATGAGAGCCGTGCGATGATCAGCGGGAGCCGCGTCGATAGTCCGGGTACCCAAAGTGACGAGATTGGCGATGCGCCATTCAGCCCCTTCGGCTTTGCGGCGGGCGTCGTACACGATCCTCCGGGCCTGCTCGGGGCTCACGCCTGCGCCCGGCTCACTGGTGAGCATCACCGTGCAGTGATCATCAGTCTTGAGAGTGGATCCAAGACGCAAGTCATATGGATCAGGGGCGCTCGAATGCTGACACGGCTCCTCCATCGGGAACCGACCCTTCTGATCCAATTCGGAGTCCGTGTCCGAGGAACTGCACGCAGACAGACCGACCGCGATGGTCGCGGCTGCTACTGCTCCAATAACCTTGTAGTGCTTCATTGTTCTTCCCTGTCCTTGTGTTAACTTCGGATGCTTCTGTCACGAGTTCTGCTGCTGCTGTCGCAGTGAACTCAGCAGATTCCCTACGGGAGGTGCGGGCGTGGGTTCGGGCGCGGCGACCGGCGCGACGGGTGTCTCGTCCTCGTAAGTGAAGTCGTCATCGTCCTCCGGGTAGTCCTCCGGGTAGTCCTCGACCTCATCCTCATCACGGTCACGTCGCAATTGCGCCTCCATCTCGGCCTGTCGCGCTGCGCGGGCTTCCCGCACGGGTGCCAGCGCCCACCAACCAGCGCCAAGTGCGGCTGGGATCAGAAGCCAGGCCATCAGAGGTGCGCCTCGCTTCTTCTGAGGCTGCGGCTTGGGGTGCGCCGCCTCCGCGTCGTAGTCTCGGCACGCTTTTTGCGTCGCCTGATTGATCGGGCAATAACTTTCCCGGAACCCTGGCGAGAGCGTCTGCGCGGCCTTCGTCGTCGTCGTAGGTGTGGCGGTCACAGCACGCCCACCACCATCGCACCCGACCAGCAGGAGCGCCGCGAACGCGGCGACGGTCACCAACCCCATGCGGCGCTTCATCGCCGCCCCCGCTGATCGTCGTCCCGCTCGGCCTCACGCGCGTGCTCTGAGAGCGAACGGCCCACACTCGCCAGGTAGATGATCAATCCGACGATTGCCACGATGAAACATGTGACGGCCTGCCCGCCATCCTTGGCGACTTGGCCTGACAGGAACGCCGCCACGAGCCCACCTGCGAACATCAAACTGCCGATCCACTGCCCTGCTTTGGTGTCCATTCTTCCTTCTCCTGCTGTCACTTTCGATTCTGAAGTTGACTGTTTTGAGATCGCCGCAGCCGCACGATGAGGGTCACAGTCGTCACAAGTCCGATAACAGCCATAGCAGCGGTCTCGAAGGTGGTTACTTGAAACACGGAAATATTTCCGTGGCCATCTACGGCCACAAGGATCGAGACCAGTATGTAATGCAACGCAGCTCCATCTGTCAGTCCACGGATGTACTTGGTTGCCGCTGCTTTGGTATCCATTCTTCCTCCTATGCCACTTGCGTTTTCGTGAAGCGTGAGTTCCACTCACTCGCCCTTGCCGGGAGGTCCCAGCCCTGCGGAAGTTTGATCTCCTGTAGAGCCGCCAAGCTGGAGTTCTCGACACCCTTCCTCGTCGGGATTCCAGCTATCACGGCTGCCGCAGCGGCCACTCCGACTGTCGTCAAACGGAAGCCGTCATCCAGCCCACTCGGACGCCAGGCGTCTTGGATAGCGGCCTCTAGAGGGCCGAAATCCCTTGGCGGATATTTACGTCCACTACCCATGAGCCAGTTGACGAGCGTCATCGAGGAAACCTCAGCCACTGGGATTCCGGCTTCCACAAGGCGGCGCTGAATGTCGCCAGCGAGCATCATGCGGCGGGGCGCGGACGTGTCTTTCCGGGCATCACCCATGCTTGGTTTCATAATCACCACCAGGGCGGGCGTTCCCGACTTGGCAATGGATTCCATCACCGAATTGGTTGTCACGATCATCCGGACGACCTGATGCATCACGTCGAAGCTGTCGATGCGGGGAGCGGGCACGAACTTAGTCACCGGGGTGTCCGCGCCCTCCACGAACGCGCACACGGACACTCCAGTCACTACGGCGTCAATCCCCACGACGAATCGCTTCATAGCGAAAATCCTTCCAATCCAGTCGGTTCCGTGTCCTCGCCGGTCTCGGGTGCGGTGGGACGTGACGCGGACTGAGGCGAAGCCGAAGGGCGGGTGTGCGGAGCAGACAACGCAGCTTTTTCGGTTCGGTTGAGGAGCCGTGCGGCCACAGCGGACTGGCTCTCGACGGGCTTGTGCTGAGCCAGCTCAGCATCCAGGTCGGACGGATCGCGGTAGCCCGCCTGGAACAGGACGATGCCCATCCCCTCGGTCTCCATGACTCCACGGCCCTTCGTGGACATCATGATTTCTGTCGGGTCGGGAGCACCAGGTGCTTGACGACCGAGCACTGTGACGGCTTGCTCGGGAGTGCTCACGCGGAAACTGATCTTCAACGCGGCGTTGTCGCGAATCACTGTGGGAATGCTCGTGGCATCCGGCTTCTGAGTAGTCAGGACGACGACGATTCCCGCCGACCGACCCTTTTGTACGAGCGTCCTGACGAGCTTCCGAACTTCATCAGCCACGGACTTCTCTTCCTTGTCCATGCCGCTGGTGTCCAGCCATGTTTGACATTCGTCGAGCACGATGAAGACAGGCTTTACGCCTAGCTGGTCGCGCTGAACTTGCGTGAGATTCCAGAAGTTACTGGCGCTCAACGTCTCGTACAGTGCTTCGGCACGGGCGGTCCGGAGGGCGTCCAGGCGTCGAAGCGTTTCGAGTGGAGCCGTCACATCGCCCGAGCGATCGTAGGTCTTCGCGATGTGCCGCAAAGGGTGAAGATCGAACCCGGCCTTGCCATCGAAGACATGCAGCTCGCACATCTCGGCCATGCCCGAGAAGACAGGGAGCAAGGACGCTGTTTTTCCAGAACCGGGTACACCACCCACCACGAGACCACTGGAACCAGCCCAGGTGATCCAGCATTCTTCACCGGACTCGGTGATACCGAGGAGCGACCGGCCACGCTCGGAGTCGAACGTGCCACTCTCAGGCGCAGTGCCCGCGAAGGGGTCCACGTCGTTCATATGCAGTACCACCGTTCCATCCGTTCCATCAGAAATCTTGAAGTTCGATGCGTCGAGCCCCGCCGCTTTGAGCCCCGCGCGGAGTGCGTCGAGCTTGGAGTTCCAGTCCTTCGCGCTCTTTCCTGGCTGATGCGCGAACACCATCCGAAGTCCCGTACGGGTGATCCATGCATCGCTCAGCGAGGGAACGACAGCTGTCGTGACCTTTCTGTCAACGACTCCATAGACGCCTTGCACCGATTCCGAGACGGTGCTCGATGACGTGATCCCAGCGGCTTCCAGCAGTCCGGCCATCCGGTCGTCGTTCCTCAAAAGCTCCAAGATGCTGTACCGCACGGAGACCTCGGGAAGCAGCGCGAGCACCCCATCAGCCCATCCCACGAACGCCGCGTCATGCGCCAACTCGGGCATCTCAGCACGAATGACATTGGGGGCCAAGTCGGTTTCAGCAACTCCTCCACCAGGCCGCAGCACCAGCAACGGACCACCACCTTGTCCGCTGATTCCAACTCGCTGGGCGAGCCCAGAAGGCATCGTGGCCTTGATGTGCCACACCCAAGTCGGCGGGCGTCCATGCCCAGCTCCCGCGTACCGCGTGAGTGGCGCGCTCAACACGCGCTTCTCTTCGGACGCGGTCTGACGCACAATCTCCGCGACCGCCTTTTCGATGTCCTGGCGCGCTCGCGACTCGATAGCCGCGACCTTCTCGGAGAGCTTCTCGTACTCGCGCTCAGCTTGGTCGGCGTCCCGCTCGATAGCGTCCAAGCGCGAGTCCTGTTGCTTGACCGAGCGCTGCCACAGGAAGTCCTCACGCTTTTCGGCGCGTCGGGCCCGGAGCGCACGGCGTTGCTGGCGCGTCATGCGATCCACCTTTGAGACTGCTCGGCCTGCACACGCGCCACCGCGTCATCGACGTTCCTTTGGGCCTGTGCGCGGGCACGCGCGACTTCCCGGCGCAGTTGACGATTCGCGTCGCGTTGCGCCTCGTTGACCTCTGCTTGGACTTCCTGCCGCGCCTGGCGCGCGGCTGTGGGTCGAGACCGCTCAATCCGGACAGCTTGGCGGGACTGCATGCCCATCCAGATCAAAAGTCCAGCGGCACCCAACATCCCAAAGCCAACCAAGGGGTACTGGCCAATCGACCCGAGACCCAGAACTCCCAGGATCACAGCACCGATCCACTTGCCCATCGTGCTCACCTCCTGGTTTTCTGGGGCCGTTTGCGAGGCCCCTTCTCTTAATCCGACGAACGGAGTTAGGGGAGTTCGTCGTTAATGAGTCTAATCCGACTCTTTGCCATGTCAAGCAGGATTCACACCAAATTGCTTGCCTACCAGTGCTTTCTGTTACTCTGACATTAACAGTTGACTTTGCTATATGCATTAGAATGCCCGCTGAACTGGGGTTTCGTTGAGTGCAGAGAGTGCGACTGGCGGCAAGGGCTCGCCATTCATGCAGGTCAGAGGATTTCGACCAACTCTGACCGGAGGGTGTTAATGCTGAAATATCGCAGCTCACAAGGTTTTTGGTGAGCTAGAAGTTCGCCGCAAGGCCAAAAACTTTTGGCAAGAAAAGTTTTTGGCGGGTCGATGAGGATCAGTTGATCTGACGGATTGGGGCACACACGGCTTACGAGATGGGGAGGTTGGTCGCCAGAAGGCGTTATGGGGCCGGGGAATTGGGCTCCCAGACCGTCTTACGGGAGGCGTTCCACGGGGTCTTGCGGGAGGGCGACCGGACGGACTCATGATGGCGTGCGAAGGGGTTCTCTAGCAGGGCATATAGGAGTGTGTGCCCGATGAAAATCAAGAGGCTCGGGAATCTTACGGACCGTCTTACGGGCCATCTTCCAAGTCGTCTTACGGACGGTCTTCCACGCGGCCTTACGAAACCGGTGTCGGAGAGGGTTAGTGAATCCCAGGAAGTTGTTTGTCAGTCGATTTCGGCGTCCAGTCCGCTGACATGCCGTACTTCGCCATGTCAGCGGGCACCGCGACGAGGAAGTTCTTACCGGGATACAGAATCATCGGAGTGACTTCCACAGAGTCTGCTGTCTGCTTCACCCGTAGCGCCGCTATCGGGTACACCTCGCCAACATTGAGAACAGTCAAGCCCGGAGGAGCAGGAATGAAGGTGATCGTGGCGTCCTGGTCGGTCATGGCGAAAACGGTTCCACCTCATCTGGCCGTTGTCTACATGACGGCAAATTAGACCGCTGTGAGAACTCTGCCGGGTTCGGAGGCTGATGGCTGCCCATCATCACCAGCGTCCAAGGAACAAGCCAACCGCACCTTCGACGCCGTGCTGGCCGAGGCGATCCCCGCGCTCTTGATGGCGTTGTCGGTCATACCCTGCTCGATGCCACGGATGACCCGAGCCAGTTCGACAGCGGTCTTACGAGCCACCACACCCCCGTCCACGAGCCGCTGCGCGGTGTCTATGAAGGGCTCCAGCGAGGCGTCCACGGAAGGCTTCGCGGCGGGCTTTGTGCGCGTCCGTGGCGTCTCCACGGCGGGTGTCGTGGCGGGCTCTGCGGAGGGCGCGACTGCCTCAGTGGGAGCGTCCGAGACTGGCTCGGTGGAGCCTGCACGAACCTCTACGAGGGGTTCTGCCTGCAACGATGTGGGGGTTGCCAGGGCGGCTTCGGCACGGGCGGTCGCGGCGTCCGCGAGCCTGCGCCAGCGGTTTGAGGTGCTCGGCGCGGTGGAGGTCTGCGGAGTCTGAATCGAGTGCTTGGACAAGACATAGAGGACATACGCGGACACCACCACGAAGATGTCCAGGAGAGCAGGCATCACCCAACCAGTCCACTTCGGAAGGTCGCCGGACTGGCGGTTCAAGAACATGGCGATGGACGTGTAGCTGATGCTGAACGCCGCTCCACCGAGCACGATGACCGCGCCCATCACCACGCGGAGCACCCGCTGGGGAGCGCAACGCTTGGCGATGAAATACCCCTCAAAGAGGGCGATGGTCATGAGCGGCGGCACCGCCGAGACCAAACCGGCAGGCACCGTGTGCGGCGCAGGAACCATGCCAAGACCATGTGCCACATTCACCAGAACGGTGAGCACGCCACCCACGACAGCACACAAGGTCCAGTAGACCCGCGCAGCGCGGGTCGGCACCACAGACAGCATCGGGGCGCTCTCCTTCATGGGAATCAGTGTCCCTGCGTCACTCAACATTTCGCTACTCACGGCTTGTCACGTCCCCGCCGGCCATCCAGGCGTCTTGGACAACTCCCTGGACCGCGAGTAGCGCTCGGTAGGTGGTCATCTCCACCGTCTCGGTGTCGAGATGCGGGATGCAACGGCTTACGAACGCATGAATTGCGTGGCCGACATCAGCGAGCACCTGCATGTCTTCCCTTGGGAGAAGGAGATGCTCGGGTTCGATGGACTGGCACGCGAGCTGGACCGGCACCGGGAGTGGCGGAAGCTCGGGGTAGTCGTCATGTTCGATGGTCATGCTGCTGTCCTTTCGAGAGTTTCGGGTACATGCCACATGCGGACTCCACGTGTGTGAGTGGAACTTTTGGAACTTTGCTCCTAGAGCACCTGTCGCACACAAAACTTTTCATCTCCTCCCCAATGGCCCTGTGGCCGAAAAGAGTTTTGTCCGCACTCCGGTTTCGATGGGAAAAGTTCCAAAAGTTCCACTCACTGCTTGGCTCATCGGAGATTTTGGGTGTATGGGCTGCTCGACCATCGCGATGAGGTCTTCGATTCCGCCCGCCTGTGTCCATTGCTCCTTGGGCTTGACTGCGACGTTCAAGTAGTCGGTGTCTGCGCGGCGGACCACCTGAACACCCGGCAGGGCCTTGACCCGCACGCCGAACGTGTTGCGTCCCATCGAGCCCGCCTTCTCATCTGCCACCCAATCGCCGAACGCGGCGTGCAGCTGCGTCAGGTTGACCGGCGTGCCGGTGGGATAGGTTGCCGTGACCGACACGGTGTCCGGCCCGAAAGTGCGCCGCGCCGGAGCAACGTCGGTCTGCCGCGTCGAGGGCACATCAACACCCACCACACAGCATTCGGCGATGAACCGCGCGACACGATCAGACGCGGCACCGAAGTGTTCGGCCACCCGCGAAGGCACGTTCGCGAACGCGTAGCCGCGTGTCATGTACGCCTGGTATGCCCGCACCCACCGCACCAAGATTCCCGGTAACTCTTCAAGCAACTCTGATTCGATACGCGGATCTTCACTGCCCGCATAAGTCTTCGGGAACACAACAGGCACCATGCGATTCAGGTATGCGCTCGACTCTTCACCCACGGTCGGAATCGTGTTCGCCGAGAACAGAAACAATGCGTTGTTGCGGAAGGTGAGCATTGCGCCGTACTTGCGGTTGGCGGTGATGGGGTCATCCCCGGAAAGCATCTTGAACGCCGACAGGTCTTTGATATGGTCTTTGGGAAGGTCGGCTCCGATGTTCAGCGTCTTGCCGAAAAGCTCTGCCGCCGCAAACTTGTCATCACTGAGCTGCTGCAAGCTCACCGCCGAGACGTGTCCGCCGTCCTCCCCGCCTACCATTTCCTTGGCCAGCCGCAGCATCGTGGACTTGCCGCTGCGGGATGGACCGAACAGGAACAGCGCCTTGGATGGGGTGCGGCTCGGGTTCAGGAACTGGCTGATGGCTTCCTCGACCACCGGAACCTGGGCCTCGCCCACCCGGTCCACCAACCACGCCAGATACCTGGGGCATTTGGCGTCTGGGTCCCAGTCCACCGCGACCTGCCGGGTGGACAGGTACTTGGGATCATGCTCCAACAGCTCGCCGGTCTCCAAGTCCAGCATTCCGTTGCCGCAGTTCAACAATGCCGTATTGGCTCGGTTCGGCAGGGAGAGTTTGCGTTCGAAACACAAACCCAACAGCCGCTTTTCGATGTTGGTTTCGTGGCCGGAGTTGTACTGATCCCGCAGAAGGTCTCCCACTAGTGCGGTCACGGCGTCGCGGTGCAAGTGGTAGTAGCCACCCTCATACACCGCGAGCTGCCCGCCACCCTCGGCCACTGGCCGCTCAGCAAGCACATGCTTGGCGATGGTGTCCGGCCGTAGCTTGCCTGCTTCGGTGAACATCCACTCCTGAACACCGCCACCGTCAGACTCACCGTCACCGCTTGAGCCTTCGGCGCGTTCATCGTCGTGTACCACCCGCAGCTTCGCCTTCGGACGCTGACGGGCGGGCCTCCCCTTGGCGGACTTGGCCAGGGCAGCCAAGGCTCCCGCACGGCGCTCGACATCAAGTGTCGCCAGGTAGTCGTCCAGTCCGTTCGACCCGCCACCAGGTGTGCGGACGAAGCTCACTGACGCTGATGCGGAAAGCCGGTCAGCCAGTTTCACCCCGGCGTCATAGACCGCAGGATTGGTCTGAGCGTCGGCGTCCAGCGCGATGAGCACCACCTTGCCCGTGAGCAGCGTGGCGATTTCCATCGGCAGCGTCCAGCCGCCCGCCGACCAGCCCGAGCAGCCGGGAATCCCGATCACCACGTCGGTCTCGCCGACCACGGCTGCCACAGCGTGGCTCTGTTTCGTTCCCTCGACTACCCAGGCCCGCTCGGCTCCGGCCGCGCTAGACAGAATCGCGTACCGCGCTGCCGCGCCCTTGCGAAACAGATACTTTCGTGCCCTCCCGTCTTCGCCGACAGGCGGATTGTGGGGACGGAACTGCCACTCGACAACACCGTTCACGTCCTGCCAGCCGAATAGAATGCCAGCCGGGTCGGGCACCCAATCCCACGGCGTCGCATCCATTCCCGGCCTCGGGAACAACCGCAAATCCGTGGATGTTGCCGCGCTGCGGATGAGTGGAGCCGGGTCGGCGTTGAGGTACTCAGCGCCAATGCCACCTTCGAGCAGCATCGCGCAGTCCTCGACGGTCAGCGGCTGCCCCGGCAACTCGACAGCAGCAGCGCCCTCAGAAGTGTTTTCGGACATCATGTTTCACCCTCCGTTACTCCGCGTGCATCTGCCGGGTATGCCCCATCGAAACCAAGGCGCTCTCCAGCTCGTTGGCGTGGCTAAACAGCCCCCACTCGCGGAAATTCCGCACCAGCACATGCACATCGGACATCGCCATGGTCACCGCGCCGACCACCTCGTCGGCGTTGTCCGGCCGCACCCGCGCCACGGTGTCCAGATACTCGGTGCCGTAACCCGTCCAGCAAGCACTCGCAATACGCAGCAGATCCTCAACGGTGATCGACTCAGGCTCGTCGTCTACCACTGATCCGTCTTCCTCGGGCACCAGCAGCGGGTTTGGCCATCCCAAGAACCTGTAGACCGCCAGCGTGATACCTTCCAGATCGTCACCCTGGACCTGCACGGGATGCACCTCAGCCCACACCTGCACGGGCATCACACTGCCCATCGCAACGGCCTTCTCCAGCGCCACCACCAACCGGCGAAGCACCCCATGCACCCGACAAACACCTTGATACAAGTCATAGGACCAGGGGTAATGCGCCTCGGGGACAACATTTTTGGGAAGATCTTCATCATCGAGCGCCCGGTACAGGAAGGCGTTGCGGCGCGCGGCTTCCGCGAGTTCAATGCGTTCGGCATCGGACAGGGCGGAATGTTTGGTGCTGATATGCCTTGTCTGGCAGCGACTCACGGCTTCTTCGCGCGCTTCGGGCGTCGCATAGGGAGTGCTCATGTATCTTTGTCCTATCTACTCGTACTGCTGGCGTGGTCGGTGGATATCGGGACCGGTACTCGTTGTCTAGGCGGGTGTTACCGGTCCCGTTTGTTTTGAGGGTCTAAGCGGCGTTGGTGGGCAGGGAGTCCACGTACTCATCCAGCGCCGAAGTCGTGTACTTCCAACGGTTTCCGTCGCGAACCGCTCGGATTGCGCCACTTCGGCGCAAGTCATCGAGTCGGCGGACTGTCATGGACAGATAAGCGGCAGCGCGCTCGCGGTCTCGCAAAGCGACTGGTTCTAACACTGCGGTCATCAGGTGCCCCTTTCCTAGTTGCTAGATGTACGGGTTTCGTACGACTTACATAACCACACTGTTACGTGAAGTCCGCTCGAAATCAACTGTTACGCATTGGAATACACCCATATGGGTGTATTCTTGAGCACTCGAACACCCTCCCTGTTCGAGTTAGCTGAATGACCTGGAGCCTCGCCTTAGGGCACAGCGGGGATTGGTGTCCCCGCCAACAAAAGCGCAGCTCAACGGGGATAAGGAACGAAGCGGCTGCTCAAACTCGCCAAAAGACAACGGATTCAAGGTTCCGCGAGGGTGTGCCGGGTGTTAACACCTCGCATCGCTAGACAATCGAATGTGACCTTGGTCACATAGCGGTATTCGGGGGTGCGCATCACGCGCCGCGTTCGTCGCCAGGACGGAGTGGAGTCCACCATCCACCCCGATGGGCTCCACCAGGGAGCCCTCGACCAAGGAGGACCAAGATGCCTCAAGACAACCAGTGGAACTACGAAGACGGCGTGGTGCGCGGAGGGAGCATCTGCCGGGGAGACGATCCCGCTACGGCGCTCGACGCCAGGGCACGTGATGCTCTGAGATACCTCACCCCGTCGAAAGTCGACAACCCCAGATACATCTCACCCACATGCTCGTGCGGATGCCCGCACTGCTGCTAGCCCGAGAATCGGACAAATCGGACAAGATTCAGCGAAGTTACATGTGGTCTGGAAATTCTCCATCTTCCGATTCTCGGCGTGTCGTACGGCGTGTCGCATTAGGGAGAGAGAATTTCCAGACCCTGTGTAACTTGAGCCAGAAGTGTCCGAATTGTCCGATTAGCCTTTGAGCTGCGAAAACAGGACATGTAGGTCGCTGATGGACTGCCGGATTCGGCTCCGTCCGGCCACCTAGACATGCGATATCGCGGACTCTCGGACCAATGAACACGATGACCTGGGGATTCATCCCACCAACCCCCGTGCGTTCCAGGGGCCGATTCAAGTTTCCGTGAGGATGTCCGATTTGTCCGATAGCGCAGACAACACCCGCTGAGCTGGGGATGTCGAGTCCCCCAATGCCCTTGGATTGGGTGCTATCGGGGACTGGCGAGTGACTTGTTCGTGTAGATCACCGTGAAGCACTTCGTGAGGTCGTGACCGCTCACACCAGGGTCACTCGCGATAGCAGCGTGCAGACTTGGTGTCGGAATTGGCACCTCGGCAATCGTCTGTGACGGTAGTTGCTTGAGTTTGCGTGCCTGGTCGTCGCGGTCAATGGCCGATTGGACGCGCACGGCGGCGAGATTGCGCTCGACCACGCTGGTGAAGCAGCGTGAAACTGCCTGCTCCCAGGTGTATCCACCGCTCTTCCTGCTGTCCAAGTCCACCTTGTCTTGATAGTCCTGCGCCGTGTAATCGACCAGGGGAGGGCTCGACCAGAAGGGGTCTTTGAAATCGACAGATGACGGGTCTTTCTCGGAATTACACGCCGCGCTTCCCAACCCGACCAGCACAAGCGCGGTTATTCCAGCCACCCTCCGCGTCATAACGCGCATATCCAACATCAGATCCCCTCCCGATTCCAGGGACTCCTGTCACGTCCCCGCATACCGCAGACGCTACCGACCCGAGCACCCTCGGTGTGCGTCATCGCTGTCGGCGCGCCGTCGTCGGGCTCGAAGTGTCAGAGCTGTTCGACATACTGCGTCCATCACGCCCTACTGGGCAGAAAGGTGGTGGACGATGAGGCTCCCGCTCCAGCTCGGTGTCTATTCGGTGCTCGCTCTCGTGGTCCCCATCGTCACTATCGACGGCATCCACAATTGGCGCGGCGGGACACTACTGGCAGTCGAGATCGCCAGCCTCTGCGGCTTCGTCACATCCCTTCTACGCCCAGTACCCCGCGCGATGAGCCGGCGATTCCTGGTCTACACCTGCGCCGTGCTCTCTACTCAAGCGGTGGGAATGCTCAGTGCCATTTTCGCCCTGGCGTTCCCCCGTGGTCCTGGTGCACCAGCCGCCCCTGCGGCCCTGTCCGTCCTGTGCTCGTTCGCCACAGGCGCGCTGTCACTGTGGGCATTCATAATGGTCCGCACCTGGCTATCGCGAGGTATCCGCGAACACCTACCGCCTCGGACCGATTCGAGGTCTGCACTACGCAAGTACGCGATGACATCTGCGGCCGTGCTCACCGTGGCGTACGCCTCCTACTTCGCGCTGATCCCCCGTCAGATCGTTCTCGCCCTCACGGGTGCCTCCTTAAACCCCGACATGCACCCGGACACAGGAGATACGGGCGGGTGGATCGCACAGACACTCGACCTGGCTGTCGCGGGACTTGAAGAAGAACCCGTCTACATCGGTGTGGCCTTCCTGCTGTTCCCCGGAGCCGTCCGCTCATGGAAGTCGTTCGCCACCGTCGCTGCCGTCACCTCGATCGCACGCACCCTCTTGCACGTGTACTACGGCTCTGGCCAAGGCAACACTCTGGGAACCGTTTCTGCTGAATTCGCCTGGTGTGCAGTGTGGTCCACCATCAGCCTGGCCGTCTTGTACTGGACCAAGAGCCTGCTACCCATCATCATCGGACACGGGATGCACAACCTCATGGAAAACGACCCATCCACATGGAACCTCGAAGGATTCTGGCCGGTACCGATCCTGCTTGCCGAGGTAACAGCACTGGGTGCCGCCGTCATCGGATTCATCATCTTCATCGTGCTTTATGTCCGAGACGAGATTCTCAAAGCCCGTCAATCCAAGAGTGCACCACCACAACCCGCAGTGCCTTAGCCCAACACCAATGACCCGCCGACGACACGCCGTTGTGCTGGGAGTGTCGAGTCCCCTGCACGCCGCAGGGTCAGGCGATCACGACCACGAGCCCGTGTACGTCCGCAGCTTCTCCCCTCCTAGCTCGCATGCCTCAATACCCCCGCTCCCGTTGATCACCAGCGGCACAGCGTCGGCGAACGACGCGCCCTCGCTGGGGTCGTACACGATTGCCACGACCGGGTTCTCGTCAATGAAAATTCCCGGCGCGACCGGAACCACTTGCGTCGCTGACATACTCGATTTCCTCTCTCCGAGGGACGCCTATCGTCCCCACCCCGAGAAGCGTAAAAGTGCGGCGTGATCTTGTGTGCGACACGCCGTAGCGCATCTGCCGTGCGTGAAAATGCCGAGCCCCTGTCCGCCTCCACGAGACGCTAGTGACCCGAACACCCCCGGTGTGCGTCGTCGCTCTCGGAGTGTCGAGTCCTTCGTCTTGTCAGAGCGCGGGCTTAGCCTGCGTCTATGTCCAAGACCATCTGCGTGTTCGCCCTCGGCACTGTCGAATCAGTGGCGCATGCCCTCGGAGAGCTGTACAGCGGAAGCGAGTTGACCCGCCTGTTGGCCGAGGTGCGTCTTCCCGACCCGCTCGGCGAAGGTGCCACCAAGTGGAAACGCCTCGCTGCTGCCATGGGCCAGAAACAAGCTCAGCAAGGCGACGGACGACCTGTGGTCGCGCTCATCAATGCGGCGATGTCCCCGGACCGAACGCTGTCTCGCCGTGACAAAGCGTCCGTCGCCCGTGACGAGCTGAACCAAGTGCTATCGCTATCGGGGTACCGCGTTCTCGACAACGGCAAGGTCGGCATCGCGACCCGCACGACAACCGACACCGAAGCTGCCCAACGCAGCACACGGCTACGCACCGGGCTGATCCACCGAGGCGCACACGGAGAGGTGTTGCGCTACTGCCGTCCCGAGCTGCTGACGACCGACTTCTACGAAGCGGTGTTCGAGTCCATCAAAGGCCTTGGTGACCGGCTGCGCGCGATGAGCGGTCTGGACGCTGACGGGTGGAATCTGATCGAGAGCGCTTTGGAGGGCGCAACACCACCGGTTCAGCTCAATGACCTGTCCACACGAACGCTACGCAATGAGCAGCGCGGCATAGCCCAACTCGCTAAGGGCACGTTCGCAGCCTTCCGCAATCCGGCAGGACATGAACCGCGCCTTAAATGGTCGATGACCGAACAAGATGCCCTCGACGTGATGGGTACCCTCTCGATGATTCACCGCCGACTCGACACCGCGACATTGCGTCCCAGCGAAACGCTGTGATGCTACGTCCCAGTGATGTTGCTGGTTGCGACGCGCTTGCCTTGCGACGTTAGGCGGGGACGCTTTCTGACCTGTACGACCAGCCCAATGCTGTGCAATTGCGCCAAGATGGGCTCGCTTTCGGGGAACCGCTCGTCAAGGCGGGCACGTTCGTAGCCGTTGGCGTGCACCGCCAAGAAGTCAATCAACTCTTGAATGTCAGGACGGAACACCGACGACGCCTCGCTCTGTTGTCTGAGCGCTTCCCCCGCTTCCCAGAACTGAAGTGTCATCAGATGCGCGGCAAGGAGAAGCGCGGCAGCGGCCAGCAGCATTGGCACCGTGAAGCCCTGTTGCAATCTGCCGATGTACTCGGTGGAGTCCCAGATGGCTTGTGGCGCTGTCGTGATGAATCGCCTCGACAGTGACGCTGACTGCAGTACCGCAAATATCGCACCAATAGCGCAGATGCACAACAATCCTATGCGAGTAGCCTTCGATAGAATCGCGATGACCTTCTTGCCAAACGGAGTCTCGGCTTTCCGGTAGCCCCACGCCACCAGTCCGACCATCACGCTGGCCACGGTCATCCAGTCACCCACCGACAGACCCATTGCCGTGATGGTCTCGTTGGCTGCACCCAACTGCGCCATGAAGAGATAGCCACTGACCGCTGTGGCCACGACCGCACCCAACAGCCCGATCCATCCGAAGAGCGGCTCCAGACGGGCGTTGACGAATACCGAGTCTTTCGGCTCCCAGACCGGAGAACCGCGAGGGGTGCGGAGAGCCTTCACCAGAGCCCACATGACCAAGAGGATGCCCGCGAGCAGTGCCACTGCCGCCGCGAGCGAGGAACCAATCGCTGGACGCGGTGGCGCATGCCCGCCCTCCGCGAAGCCGCCAAAGATCCCGCTGTAGTACGTCCCGCGCACGATGTCACCATGCTCATGGAAGCCGCTCAGAGTACCTACACCCGCCCGAGGTGGACGCTCTGTGGTCTTTGCGGCACAGATGTACTGACTTCCGCGCGGTTGGCATTGGTCTATCACCAGTTCAATCTCGGTGCCGAAAGCATCAGCGACACGGGGTTCAATCACTGCCAGCCCAACAGCACTAAATGCCAGCATCCCCGCGACGGCATAGAAGAACAGAAGGTAGGCGATAACACCTTTGACAAGCCGCTTGCGAAGCGCCCACATCACCCACAGAACAAGCACCGAGTTGTAGACAAAGTTCAGGACAGGCTGCTGCAGTTCGCCGTTCCAGCCAAGCAACTTCACAACTGCCATCAGCAGCAGGCAGATAACCGCAGCAGCAGCCACCCCGATACAAACCCGAACAGTGGTGCTCGCACGTCCAATGTCCAACATACGGTGAGACTAGAGAGTTCGTCCGACAAGCCCGGATGGCCTGCGCAAACGACCCAATGCCTCCAAATCGAGCTTGATCGGAGGCCATACAAGGGTCCGCATGATCGCTGACCGTTGGGCTACTCAATCGCCAGAGGTCAGACCCGAGGACGTAGCCTTACCACCCATGGCACCTAGACTCCGGGCAGCGCGCGGTATCGGTGCTGCGATCTTGCTGGCAACCATCACGGCCCCGTGTGCCGCTGCTGACCCTCCTGATTACTCCGCATATCAGGCTATCGACCCGAAACCTTTTCAGACCTACAGCACCTACGGCGGTGGGGGTGTGCAGTTCACCTCACCGACCGGGCTGCTATGCCGGATCGTGGTCATCTCTCGTGGAATGTTCGCCTATGCACAGTGTTTCGGTAAACTGCCTGGTGTCGAGGGGAGTAATAAGGCAGACATCAGTACCACATCGGTCGGGTCGGGCATATTCGCCACCACCAAGGATAAATTCCTCGCCGAACAGACGGCAGGCGGTTACCTGGCCAGCGAGCCGACCGGCGAATCAGCCTTCTACCCGCTGCCTGTAGGTAGCAGTATCACCTACACCAGCAGCGTCTGGTCGGGCACGTGCGCGGTCGATGTTGACACCACCAGCTGTACGGTGCACACCACCTTGCCCGAAGACGACCGGACCCGGAGTTTCGTGCTGGGCCCGACCGACAGCACCATCGAGTAAAAGCCCCATCGCAGATAGGGCTATCACCCCAAGGGATTGCGGGGAGATTCACGGAGTCGGTATTCAAACTTGCTAGTCGCACGCTGGACGAGACAACGCCGGCTCAAATTGGTGTCCCCCACGCCCTATCCATGCACAAGGGCGCGCCGCAACTAGACCACCGCCTCGCCCGCGTCTACTCGCGAGTTAGCCCAACGCTGATCTAGCGTGAGCAAGGTGACAGAACTGGACCCGGCCGCAGTGTGGCGTGCCCTGCCCAAAACCCTGCAAACCGAACTGCGCGCAAACCCGAACCAGCCCCTTTCCGATGACTTGCTGCGCCGCTTCGACCAGATTGTCGATGACCACGATCTGCCCGTGTTCTGGCGAGCTGACCCCGACAGCGCCTACACCCGGCACCGCCTGCACCCTGCGCTCGCGGAATACATCGGCACACACTGATAGAGAACCCGAGCGCTCAGCTAGGGCACGGTTTGTCCTTATGGGGGAGCTGCCCGCCGATGAGCTCCTCGGAAGACGCACCTCGTGCCCACCGCCAACCGTCCACTAATTCCGCACGGTCCAGGCCTACCCAGAGCCACCATGCCAGGCTCACCCAATGTGCAGAACGGGTCGGAGCGGCACAGAGATCGGCGATCGCCGCCAATGCCATCAGGCCAGCGACGACGAGGATGGCCCAATAGAGCCACGATCGGCGGGCAGTCTGAGACGGCACGAGACGATCTTCTGGGCGTGTGTGTCTACCCGCATCTACAAACACCCTGCTGCGGGGTTCCGCGATCCTAGTTAGCGCAGGGGGGAGCATGAACACCCCAGCCAGTAGTGCGATACTTGCAAAGAACCAATTCCATGCGGTAGCTCCGTACATCACCGCGACAACAAATGACGAGATGAACAAGATAGCGACGAGCACATGGATGCTTGCCTTCGCTCGTGATCCCGTGAACGATCCCCTACGCCGCGACCTCACTGAACGAGTATGTCAAAACTTCGCTGAGTCGGCGCAACGCAGCTCGGCATTGCACCTCTCCCGCTCTTCTGCAGAAATCAGGGCTACATAAACCGCAGGAGGTAAACACGACCCGAGTGTGGAACGTGTGCTGACGTTCATCGTCATCACGCGGGTTTGAGCGTGAAGTCGATGGTCGCGGACGGTGGTGTGATGCCGCCAGGATAGCCTGGACCGTAGCGGGTTCCCTCCCCCACGCCGTCCAGAGTCTGCGGGTTCCACGTGTAGTGAAAGCTCGTGGCATCGGGGATGATTGCGCCGCCTGGGCACGCTATGTCCAGGTGAGAGACATCCATTTCCCACCGCCCCTTCGTGAGCCTCGCCTGCGCGGAGGTGCAGCCTTCATGCTTCTCGTTGTCGCACACCTGCACCGAGCGACAGTCTTGGCCGCACGACGTGAAAAACCAATGATTGCTTACTGTTCCGCCACCTTCACGGTTCGTGCTGGTCTCGATGTAGTGACCGCTCATCTCGCCAGGATCCGCGCCCGCAGACGGTGCGAACACAGCACTGGCCGCGACTAGCACCCCGAATGCCGTGTGGAACAGCTTTTGGCTCATCGCATTACCTATCGTTGGTGTGTGGAAGTGAGGTCGTCCCGTCACCGAGGCTGCCGAGGAAGCCGCGTTTGCGTGGCACGGTTGCTTGCTCCCCCGAGGCACGAATGCCTTTCTCCGGCAACGCGGTGTCGTCATCGTCGGGGTAGTCCTCGACGATCGGCTGTTCGGGGCGTGGGTGCCTCTCACGGTTGGCGGCTGCCGCCTGGCCTACGACACTGACGAGGTAGATTCCCAGTCCGACCAGCGCTAGACAGAACGCGCCGACCGCCATGCCGCCGCTCTTGACCACCTGACCAGCCAGGAAAGCTCCCACCAGGCCCCCGGCGAATATCAGGCTCCCTGCCCACTGACCTGCCGAGGCGGGCTCTTTTTGTGCCATGGTTTCTCCTGTGTCACTTACTCTTTGACGCTTACGGCAAGTTCTTCGGTGTCGTTGAACCGCAGCTCGATGCTGCCTTCGGGGCCGTCCGCCACGTGCAGGTGCGCGGTGTTCATACCCTCGGCTGCCAAGCCTTCGCGCAGCGCTGGTAGGCCACGGGTCCATCGGTCTGCTGAATCGCCTGCCCGTTCGGCGAACCGAAGAACCAGACCGCTCTCGTCTACGGCAGCGCCGATGAGCACTGGAACGTCAATGGTCGTCACGTGCCGCTCGTAGCGTCCGCGTTCGTCGCCTCCGGTCTCCACACGGGTCTCGGTGGTGGCGATGCCAGCGGCTTGCATCAGTGGAGTCAGCCAGGTGTCGTCACGGATGAGTTCGAGCACGGTGTACCGTCGTCCGATTTCGACGATTACGGGGCCGAGTCCGGCCTCCCAGGAGACGTACGACAAATCGTCAAGGAGCCAGGGCTTTTCGTCGCGCACAATCGACGACAGCAGGTCTTCTTCTATCACACCGCCACCGGGATGCAATAGCAGAACCGGGCCACTGTCCGTGACACCAGGAACCGCCAAAGCGGAACGCAGTGACACAGGGAGCTGTGCGCACCAGTGCGTCACCCAGATCGGCGGCTGCCCGTCCGAACCGCCCGTGTACACCACCTGTTCGGCGACCTCGACCGTCTTGGACTCCTCGGTTGCCTGTGCGATGTCCCGTTCGGGCGCTGCGGTGACGTGATCAGCGTTCGGCGCTGCGACCGCGCTTACCGCCGTCTTGCTCAGTGGCTTCTTCTTGGCTTTCTTCTTTTTCTTGGAGGTGGATTTCTTCTTAGCGGACCTGTTCTGCGTCGTTGATGCTGTGCTCGCTGGGCGTGAAGGAGCGCTCGGACGCCGAGGCACATAGGTGGATGTATCAAGACCCGACAACACGAACCCGAGCACCAGGACGGCAATGGAGGCCATAAGCACCTCGATGGCCCCGCTGCCCGTGTCCAGCGACACGCCCTGCAACTCGTCCTCGGGCACCTTGATGAGAGTGGCCTTGTTGAATATCGCGAGCACGGCGAGCGCCACGCCCAGAAAACCAGGTAGTGCAACGGTTTTCAGAGCCGAGTCGGAATCGAGAGACTCGGTGTAGTGCAACGCAGACGCACCGATGATGGCCAGACCCAGTATCAGCGTGACCCACGCGATGGGATAGCCGTGCTCCATGACGGGTGTATCCGCCATCCACGCCACGACGGAGCTGAACGCGCCGGTCCCCGAGACCCTCACTCCCACGCTGGGTATTTCGACCCAGGTCTGAAATCCCGCCACCGCGATGACCAAACCCGCACCACCCGCCAGCAGCGAGACAGCTTTGTATCCGCCGATCCCAGCCCCCTCAGTTCCTGGTGTCACGAGTTCGTGGTGTTACGCCGAACGTATCAACTCATACGTAGATTTGTCTACTTATACGTCGATGACCTGGGGGTTCGCGGCATCCAGTCTTGACGGGTGCCGAGCAAAAAGGTGTCCCTTGTCCCCGACCCGGACACCGACATCACCGCACTCGCGGTCGAGATTCAGAAGCAGCGCGTCACCGCAGGACTCACGTTGGACCAGCTTGCCGAACGCACGGGCATCCCCCGCAACACGATCCACCGGTACGAAAATGGAAAGCTGAACCCCACCGCCAAGGCGCTGTTGCGCCTGGCCATCGGGCTAGAAATCAACATCAGTGAGCTGGTGAAACCCCTCAATCACCTGCGGTAGGACCACACGCGAGATCAGCACTCGGTCGGGACCGGGCTCCAGCATGAGATAGGTGCCGCCCTCTGTTCACTGGGGGTTACGGAGGACCGTCAGAGAGCGGCACCCAGAACCGATTGTGACAGATCGCCGAGGGTTGCTGCACAATCGCGTCCATGGCTGAGCCGTTCGCCGAACACTTGCCCCGGTGCCCCGCACACCCTGGTGTATTCGATGCTTAATCCCATCATCGGAGTCGCGCTCACCGGCCTAAGTGAGCTTGCCGACACGATGGCCGTCGCGGGAGCAGAAATCCTGCAAGCAGTCATCGACGCCCAACACCATGAACCTCAGCAAGTGGCTGCTAGTGCGCTGCTCTCAGGCACCGCCACCGTCATGGCCGCGTACCGCCGACACATCCACGCCATCGGCACCCATATGGGCACCGCAGCCACCGCCCTCACATCGGCCTGGACCCCCTACGGAGCCAGCGGAGACTGGAACGTACCCGAGGATCTGCGAGCACCCCAGCTGCCCGAACTGACCATCGCCATCACCGCCGCAGCCCCACGCCCACTGGCCGGCGGTGAAATCCTCGACCCCGCCTATCTCGAAGACGTGCTCGTACGAGTACGCCACGTCAGCAACACCTTCGCCACCCCCAGCATCGAGGCATTCACCACCTTCGTGCGCAGCGAGCTACTGGTCGGTGAACTCACCGAAGCATTCGACACCATCATGGTCGAACACGCCGCCGCGATGGCCATCACATCCACCACCATGCAACAACACCTGACTCACCTGGCCGACACCATCCAGACCGCCCACCGCCAGTACCGCGACACCAACCTATGGACACCCATCACCACCACAGCCGACACCGGCGCAGCCGCCAGCTAAAGAGCTTGCGACGCTCAACAACATGCTTGTGTCCCCCCACCGCCTGTGCGGCGGGCTACCAGATGGAGAACTGGCCCACCGCGCACCTGGACGAAACCCGCCGAAACATGATGGAAGCGGTCAAAGCCTGGCGCAGCGCTGCCGTAGCCCACGGGCACGCCGTCGATATGTACGACATCGCCGAAGAAACAGACCGAAAAGGCGAGAAAGCCGACACCCGAGGCTTACGGCCACTCGCCCAAGACCTGCGCGAGCGTACCGCTCAACTGGTGCCTATCGACACCCGCTACGACACCACCGCCTTGCAAGCCAGCGCCTACGCCTGCAACGAGGCCCTGGACCGCATCAACGAAAAACATGCCCTGGTCGCCGCCCGCCTCAACGACACCGCCACCAAACTCGACGACATAGCCCAGCACTACGACACCCCGCCAGGCAAACGCCCACGCACAGCCCCTCAACGACCACGATGAGCCCCTGCGCAAACAGCGTTGCGGTAAACTGCGGTCACCAGTTAGCTGCGGGGAGGGGCTGTCGATGACTCTCAAGGTCACACCGAATGAGTTGCGCGCGGGCGCGAACAGCATTGACGCCGAAAAGGCAGTGATCACCGGGATCGCGATACCCGACGAGACCGCAGCGGTCACAGGGCTGGAGGGGTTTGTGACGGCCAGCAAGCTTTCGGCTGCCGATGACGCGGTGAAATCAGCATTGAAAATCGTGGGGGGACGCGACGAAATCATGGCCAACCTGCTACGCAACACCGGCAACACCTTCGAGTTGGTTTCCAGCACACTCGCTCCCGGCTTGCTGACCCCGCCGTGGATGTCCCAGCAAGTCGCTACCGGACTGACCGGGATGGGCGATATGAACCTGTCCCGCAAGTAGCCTCATGCCACCGACTGCGGCCACGATCACGTCAACGAGGAGCGCCTGATGGGTCGCCCATCAAAGAGCCAGGTGTTCAAGGCCAACGTCAACGCCCTCGGGGACATGGCCCAACCCCTGCGCGATGCCGCCTCGAAGGTGGCCTCCTCGGGGGAACGCGTGCACACCACCATCAACAACTTCGACTGGGAAGGTAAGGCCCGCGAATCCGCTGTAGCACGCTCCGACCGTGAACTGACCCAAAAGCGTATCGTCGCCGCCGACCTGAACGCCCTGGCCGACGCTTACGAGAACGGCAAAAAGACCATGGGGCCGATGATCGACGGCCTCAAATCCAAAGCCCAAGGGTTGGAAGGCAACGGCTACAGCGTCACCGAGGACTGGGAAGCCAAAGACACCTACGACTACCCCGCCTGCCGACGACTCGCAAAAATGATGGACCCCAACGACACAGCGGGACTGCAAGCACAAATCAACCAGCTGGAAGCCCAACGCACCAACGAAGCCAAAACCGAAACCGCCAACATGCGACGCCTCGCCGACGAACTTGGCGTGGCCGACCAAAACACCGCCACCGCGATCGGTAGCGCCATCGACGCACTCACTGGAACCGGGACACCGCTTGTGCTGCCACCGGGTCTATCTGATGGACAGGTGCGCAACCTCGGCTCTGTTGCAGGAACGGGCGCGAACATCCCTGGTATCGGTGCCGCCGACCTGGGCGAGATCGTGCAGCTGCCCAACGGGCAATACGTCGCGGTTCTTGGCGACTCGTATCGCGGCGGCAGGATGGGCGAAGGCGAACACTTCCCCTCAGTGGCCGTGCCAGTCACCTTCGACGCGAACGGCAAGGCACATTTCGGGGCACCAATTACCGGACCAGACGGCAGCAACACCCTGTTCCCACTACCACAGGCAGCCAAAGACGCCGGGGCCAACAACTCGTTGCCCGCAGGCAGTATCACCACCCGCGACGGACGCACCTACATGATGGTCGTAGGCACCAACACCAACGAAGGCTTAGCACCCAAAGGCGGCTCCTGGCTCGTCGAAGTCAACAACAACCCCGCCGGCGGTTGGAAACCCGTGGATGGCAGCTACAAACCCTGGGCGTCGATAGAAAACCCCAACAAGGCACCGGGGGAGCCCCCACGGATCAGCGACCCCACCAAACCACCCACCCAAATCAGCGGCTACCAAGGCAACGACGGACGCATCTACATCGCCGCCGACGGCTTTGACCGCCACCAAAGCGTCACCATGTACAGCGTCGATCCCGACCACATCACCGACCGCAACGCCTGGCAACCCTGGAACGGCAACGGCTGGGGACAACCAGGCGAAAACTCCGCGCAATCAGCCGCTCGTGTGAGCGGCGACAATTTTGGGGAAATCAGCTTCCGCGAGGTGGAAGGACGACCCGTTCTGTCAGGTTTCAACGGCAGTACAGGAAACACCGAAGTGCACGTCAGCAGCGGGCTTGCTACGCAGATATTTGACGCTGGCCAGAGCCAGACCACAACAGTTGCGCAGGGTGGTCCGTGGGGTGATCCCACCAGAGTCCCGCAGAACTACGGCGGCTACATCATGCCCGGTGCCACACTGGACAACATGGGAATCCTGGTCAGCCAATGGAACACCACACCAGACAACAACGGCATCCCCTATACCGTCGAGCAATTCCAAGTGAACCCCCACAACTAGAGGTGTTGATAACGCCAACACCGTCTGAGCCGATAGGACACCACATGACCGCCAAGACCATCGCCGTCACGGTAGGACTCATCAGTGCCGCCCTGCTCAGCGCATGCACAGCAACCGCCGAACCAACAACGACTCCCACCGAGCCACCCAAATCCGGCGACGCAGCCCGATTCCCCGACCTCAGCAGCTACACGCCCGTTGACATTGTCGATTACCGCATCGACACTACAAGCCCTGGACATCCCAGCTCAGGAACATACTTCCTCACCCCAGATGGCATCATGTGCAACTTCCCCACTCTGGTTGCCCAATGTATGGGGAACAACTTCCCTGGAGTCCCCCCCGCAGCTTCTAATCCCTCTGCCGGAGCCAATGGAGTGAACTGGATCAGTACGGATGGGGGACTAAAGCAAACCAACGCGGCTCCAGCGTCCGGTGTCGTTCTCGGGCAGCAGATTAAGGCTCTGCCTCCGTTTCATTCCATCACGGTCAGCGACGTGACCTGTGGTGTTGATGACAAGGGGACCACGGCGTGCAAGGACCCGCAGGGCCGCGCTTTTGTGTTGTCGCCGTCGTGGTCTGGCTGGATACCCAAAGTCTGAGTATGTCTGACATTGCGCATCTGCATCCGTTGATGCAGGAAGCCCTGCGCACAGGCGCGGTGCCGTCCCGTGAAGAGTTGGCTCGCCTGTTGGGCAAGAAGATTGAGGACATCCCGCGTCCAGACGACGAGGATGAGAAGAACACCGCAGAGCTCGAAGACCCTGACGCCGAGGTGTTCCGCGCACGCTACCGCGCAATGGTGGATGAGAGACTTGCGGATTGGCTCGCTGACGAGCGGGAACGCGACGCTGGTTCCCTATTCGATTTAGGCGACCGAACCGTTCCCGTCGATGTGCGACAACAGATTGAACAGGACTGCCAACGCCGAATCCAGCAGGAGTGGCGCACCTACCTGCAGCGGCGCGACGATCCCGACGACGATGACGGCGGTAGTCCTACGTCATGGATGCAATCAGTTCAATAGGCACACCTTTCAGTGCCCGCGCACCACCCGTCTGCCTCTCTGACCTCTCCACGCCGTCGAACAGCGTCAGTTGGCAAACGGATAAAGCACTTGGCGACAGCTTCACACTCGCAATCACGTGCTGTGGGAAACTGACCGCGTGGAAGGTAGTCCGCACGACGTGTTGGCGCTGCTGCGTGCGCGCCGCGACCAAGCAGCCGAATTATCCCACCACGCAGGAGAAGTGGGAGTCGCTGTCCACGAGGTGCTCGCTGAGCTGACCCGTCGCGCACAAGTCATCGCAGACCAGTATCCCGAAGAGGAAGCGGTGAACCCTCGACTTATCGTGGAAATGCCCGTGGTGGTGGAAGCACTCTCGGCGCTAGTGGACACCCTCATGGCACTGGACAATCTCATCACCGAATGGGCCGACATCGTGGGACCGCGCCGCGAGGTAATGATCAAATTCCTCGACCGCCTGCAATCGGAAGGCTTCGAGGTCGCCAACGACTGGGAAATCACCGACGCCCACACCTGGCCTGCCTTGGGGGCCGACGCCGACCCCGAACTACTTGTCCAGCGTCAGGCTGAGAAGGCCATGCGCACCGAACGCGCAACGGCCTACCGCGAACGCATCACACGCATAGTGACAGCGTTCGAAGAGACCCAGACCCAGTACACCGAGCAAGTCCGTAACCTCATCCCCACGGTGCTCGACGGATAACCGCCCCGACCTCGTTGTCCATCGCGTACCGTCTTGCATATGCGGCAAACGCTGGCGATGCTGAAACGCTCGGTGCTCTTGCCATGAGTGCGACTGCCTGCGGTGGGGCGGACACACCAAAAGCGAGCGTTGCCGATAGCCCCGACCAACTGGCTTTAGCGACGCTGGATCAGATCGTGCAAGGCAACAATGCAGCCGCCACAGCCCATTTCGACCCGACCATGGCGGACATGCTGTCGGCTCCAGCTTTGGGGCAATCATGGATCACCTACCAAGAACTGCTGGGCACATACCAATCACACGGGGAACCCGAAGACATTCGGCGCGGGGAGCTGACCGTGGTCAACGTGCCTCTGCAGATGGAACGTGCGCCTGGCCAGTTCAGGCTGACCGTGCACCCCGACGGCACCATCGCGGGCCTGTACTTCCTCAAAGAAGGCGTCCCCGTACCCTGAACTCGCTGCACCCACAATCCACCGACCGCTCCCCTACTGCACCACAACGGAAACACACTACATACCAAGCAATCTCGCCCCGTTCGGCTTCCGCCAATGTCTCCAGCCATCTCGTCCACTCGGGAACCTGCTCGGCAGGAATAGCGTGAATCTGGGCGTCGAGGTGCCAATCCCACCCGCAATCCAGCTCACTGTCGGGCTGATCCTCCTCGACCCCGTACGTACCAGCATCGCCGGGAGCCCACCGCATAGCGTCCGACCAGCCGTACTGCCAATCATCGAGCGGCTCGTCATCATCGAGCAGCGCGTCGATCCTGGATATGAGGTGATCGGAGTTCACGTCATATCCCGACGAGACTGCTCGTATTCATCGTCTCGTGCGGCACGAATCGCAGAAAGCAGTGCAGACGATGCTTCCGCTGCCTTGTTGAAATCGAGTGTGCCGCCAAGCCAGTTGAATGCTTCTTTGCCAAGGCTTTTCACCTCCAGTGCACGACGACCCACGTTGGGGTTGTGCCGTCTGTCGAAGTCGGTCCCGTACTCGTGGATGTGTTGTGTCACATCGCGCATGAGCTTCAAATCAGGCAGCGCCGCGTTGAACTCTTCCAGCGGTACCCAACGACCGCCGAGGGCTGACTGTGCGAGGCGTCCCGCCAGATGTAGACGCCACAACGCCGCGATCAAGAAGTCAACGTCGATGAGGGCTTTCCAGAAGCCATCAGGGTCGCCAGCCATCGGGCCTCCATCAATGCGATCAAACTGCATCTTTATGGCCATCGCGGCATCGTTGGCCAGCCGCGCAGCCCGTTGCAAGACAGCCAGTTTTGTCGGCGTAGCAGCGTTCCAGTACGCGTCATGGTCGCGGATGAACTCTCGAACGTCCTCATAGTCCTCGCGCTGAGGTGCGTCGTCTCCATGAACGTTCATCCCGCAATACAACCAGGTCATCCAGCCTGTCGCACATACCGGAACACCGTCGCCCTGGACACTCCGAACATCGACATCAGCTCGCTCACGGGCTCACCCGACTGATAGAGCCGAACAAGCCGTTCCTGCTGCCCCATTGGAAGTTTCGGTGGGCGGGTAGCAGGTAGTCCACGGCTCACTCGCGCCTCACGAGAAGCGGTGCGCCGTTCTTTCCCCAGCTCAAGTTCCAACTCGGCAATCGAGGACATGATCTGCACGATGGCCCGCCCCGTGGGTGTGCTGGTGTCCACACCCTCCCGAAGCGACCGCAGCGCGATGCCTCGCGCGGTCAGATCGGCCAGGGCAGTGGCGACCTCGCGCACCGACCGCCCAATCCTGTCCACTGCCGCGACGACCAGCGTGTCGCCCTCCCTGAGCCACGCCAGGCACTCGGCCCAACCAGGACGCTCGGACCCAGCACGACCTGATGCCACATCGCAGAACTCACGGTCGGGCTTGATTCCTGCCGAGTCCAGGGCGTCCCGCTGCTGCTCGATGGACTGATGCCCCGTGGAGACACGGACATAGGTCGCCGTGCTCATGCACACTCCCAGTGAGACGGGTTGTGCGACAGAGTATGTGACACCAAGATGTGAGACTGCCCGACCTGCTGTTTCCCATTGCCGGCATTGTGTTGTCGTGGGTGTAACACATCTTTAGATGTGAGACCGGCATACAGGCTGACGACGAGCAGCCGTTCCTCGGGCGTCAATGGAGGCTCGGCATCAAGCATCGGACTCGACCGCCTCAATGAACTTGTTCACGAGTCTTGCCCACACCCAACGCAGCTCGGCTACAGCGGCTTCCCTGGCCGCATCGGCGCACATGCTCAACACGTCATCTCTGCTGTCCAGCTCGTGGCGGCTCTGGATGACCCGAGCAGCACCGACGACACGAGACCACCCCGTAGTCAGCTCGGCCCACGCCTCGGGACGATCAGCAGCCGAGCACGACTCGGCGTCGGGTCCAGCGAGATGTTGTGGTTCATCGAACAGGTCGGCCAGTGCCATGAGATGAGTTCGAATGGTGGGGGTTTCGGACATGCCTCGACGCTAGAACGGTTGGCCGACAAGGACAATTGGGATGGGTGCACGTCCCCGAGCTAGTCGGGACATTTTGAGGGAATTGGTCAGGCTCCCCGGAACGTCCGCTCCTCCACTAGCTTCATCAACGCCTTCGTATCCACCTGGGCGCGGCCCTTGAGCGCGTCCCCCATCAGTACCCCACCCACCTGGTCCCATATCGACAGGCGGGCCAGGCGCACCATTCCATGCAGCGCCATCAGATCTTTGGTGGCGTCGTAGAGGGCGCGCTGCCTGCTTCGGGATGACCCGAGTGGTTCCCAGACGCCGCGCGGGCTGGACGGCCCGAACATCCGCACCGCTTTGTCGCTGGTCCAGTAGCCGGGCCGCGAGGCCGCTGCCCGCGCGCCTTCGGCTTCATAACGGACCAGGTATTCGAGGTATTGCTGCCGCCACGGCAGCTCCCGGCCCCACTTCTGCTGGAGGCTGACCTCGCGGTAGCACGTGAAATGCTGCTCCTCATCCAGTTCGACCACCCGGCCATCAGGCAACGTCACGTCCCAGCCGCCCGTGTAATAGGGCGGCAAGTTGTCGGCTATCCCGCCCATCGCCCGGTACAGCCGGTGAAGCTGCTGCTGGGCCTGCGGCGGCACCGTGTGCAGGTAGATCCGGGACCGAGTGTGCGGCGCTGCGCCCAGCAGTCGGGCCAACACGGTTTCGCGGGCTCCCATGGCTAGTTCCTGTTGTTGCCGAAGGTCCGCGACATCAGAACGCGCTTCCAGTAGGTTTCGCGGTCGGTGACATCTTGGTCCTCGGTTCGATTGGACCAGAATTCCAGGAGCGCGAACCGCAGATTCTGGAGGGCGTAATCGGTGCCCTTGTCCGCCACCAGCGCCCGCAGCGCCACATTGTCGCCGTGCAGCGTCTCGGTGTACCGCCGCAGCCGCTGCCAGATACCCTCGCCCCCGTAGGCCGCACCCACGTAAGGTGCGCCCGTCACCTGGTCGTGAATGACATAGACGCCCTTCATGTGTTCCAGCGCGATACGCCAATCCGGTCGATTCTGACTGACCACGACGCGCAGCTCTTGCAGCGAATGATCAATCCGGTCATGGCCGGGGAATGCCTCACCCGCGTAGGGCTGTTCGAGCACCGAACCAACGCTCATCCGTTCCAGGTACGTTTCCAGGTTCAGCCGAGTGATCCGCGCAGGCAAGCCGAAGCGCACTACTAACCGCTTGATGTACGGGGCCATGATGTCCTCACGCAGCGCAAGGTCGTAGGAGTGGGTGTGCGCAGTTGTCTTGCGTCCCAACACCTCAAACACACCACCGAAAAGCCAGCTTTCCGTGGCCTTCTTCTCTCGCGCCATCGCGAAGATGTACCTGCGGTTGAAATCATCACGGGCTCCACGCCAACGACTCCACTGAACCCATTCCTCCCAAGAACGGGCAAGAACGTCAATCGGATGCTCTTTGCCGTTCCACACCGCGCAGTGCAGCTTGCATTCGGCAGGGTTCAGATCACCGAGCAACCCGCGAAGCGGTATCGGCAACGCGCCGGGCTCACCTGACATCCCAGCCCCTCTCAGTTCTTGCGCGGCGCGCTCATATATCGCCAGATCGCGTGATCGAGCACCGTAGAGGAAACCTCAAGCTCCTTCGCGACATCCGTCACCAGCTCAGCGACTTGCTCTGCGGACACTTCGCGGTTAATCGCCTGGGCGACAAAGCGAGTCACCAGCGTGTCCGCCTTCACCCCGTCATGGCCCAACAGCATCAGGAAATACGACCAGGTGACCGGCCCCAACCCTTTTGTCCCCACGTAGGCACCCCGGTGGCCGGGACTGTCCCGCACATCGCGGGCGTGCACCGCACCGGAAGCTGCAAGCCTTCCTGCCGCATCCACAATGGCCACAGCCTTAAGGACACCACCCGTGCTCTGACGGTTCCCCAGTACCTCTGCGAGGGACTGCTCATCTACAGCCGCCAGCACCCGCAAATCGTCCCACGGAGCGCGATCTGGGAAAGCCTTCTTGTATCTGCCGATAGCGCCCCGAACCCCCGTATCGGCAGACGTGCCATAGCGGGCTTGTATCGACAGCACCGCATCAATCAACGCCAACTCAATCGCACCCGGCCAACCATCGGGAACGTGATCGAGTGACGGCGGCAACTCCGCACGAACACGCGCCAACAACAACGCAACCTCGTCCGACATCGAATCCCCTCAATCCTCGGAAAACCGAGTGGCCTCCCCGACCTACCCAGAACGCTAGTCACCGAACGCCCCTCTGTCCCCGCTTCGCGCAATCCGGTTCGCCCACAACACTCTTGGCGCCCATTGCCCGTGCACGAACCATTGCACATCGCCCTGCTGAGCCTGAGATCGCGAGCCAGGCTATCCACGCGGGCACCTGGCTGGCCGGGATCACGTCAATCCGGGAGATCGGCTCATCCTTTACGCGGCGTGCTTCTTCTCCGTCAGTTCGGCGATCCTGTCTGGGCGGAATCCCGCCCAGTGCCGACCATCAGGGAGCACGACCACCGGCAGACTCGAATATCCGAGCGCCCGAACTTCATCCCGCGCTGACGGATCAGCGTCCACGTCTACCGCACGATATGAGATGCCATGGTGGCCGAACGCCTTCTTGGTGGCGTTGCACTGGGGGCACGCGGTTTTGGTGTACACGACGATCTCATGCATCGCAGCTCACCGCCGCACGAGCATTGTTGGACATCGAGTATCCGTCGTATCCGTTGCCGCGCGGCGCGATCGTTTCACTCGTCATCAGGCGGCACCTCGCCGCTTGTGCGCCGGAGTCATCCCCGGACGACGCGCAGTGTCCCCGGTTTCCACCCGATCAGCGACGTAGCGATCCAGGTCGGCGCGGTGCACATAGGGCGTGCGTCCGATACGACGGATGCTCAGCTCACCGGCATACACAAGGTCACGAACGAACCGCGCCGACTTCCGCAGGTACCGGCCTGCTTCGGTGTAGCTCAGCAGCGGACTCAGGTCCGCATCCATCTCCATCATGAGTTCCAATCTATCAGATAATTCCGTAAGATACAGATATATAGATCAATACGGGGAGAAGATTCGGAAAGATGTGGCATACTCCCTTGACATGGGCAGGAAAGCCATCGAACTCGGCGCAACCGGGCGCACCGTAGCCACGAACATCACCCGTTTCCGTGGCCTTCGCGGGCTGACCTTGGCTCAGCTGTCCGACCGGATGGTGGAGGTGGGGCGTCCGCTCACTGGTAACACCCTCTCGGCCATCGAGAACCTCGACCGCAGGGCCGATGTGGACGACCTAGTGGCCATTGCCGCCGCCCTTGAGGTGTCTCCCGCTGCCCTACTCATGCCTCAAGTAGATGAGGACGAAGACGGCGGAATCGCATGGCTCATTCCCACCAGCGCCGAACCGGACCGTGGCGAAGAGACGGTACCGACCATTCAGTCCGGCCAGTTCTGGGACTGGCTGACCGCTGACGCTCCTTTGAGTGAACCCCTGCACACGGACACCGGGCGAGACGAGTTCGCCGTCGAAGCGTGGCGGCGGGCGCAGGTGCCGCCATTCGCGCACCGGATGCGGCCAGGTGACCGCCGTGGCTGAGAAGAGAAAGAAGGCGTACCACGGGGCGGGATACACCCGCAGCTACGCGATCAAGGGCGGTACCCGCTGGCGGTACCAGATTCAGGTGCCGCGTGACCCTGCGCATCCTGAACGCGGCACGAAAACCATCACCAAGGCCGGGTTTCTCACCGAGAAAGCCGCCGACACGGCCAAGCAGAAAGCGCAGCGCGATGCCGCCCGTGGACTCCGTATCGGCACCAAGGTCCCGACGCTGCGGGACTACTCGGCGCAGTGGCTGGATTCCCTGGACTTGGCGGCAGCAACCGTGGCGGGATACCGCCGCCAGTTCTACCGCCACGTACTCCCCCGCATCGGTGACCTGACGCTGGACGCCATCACCACCACGGGTCTGAACACTTTGTACCGGCAGATGCAGACCGAAGCGCCGCCCGCCATCTCGGGGCGGTGGTCTGATCCGAAGCCGTTGGGCGCGAACTCGGTTCGTAAGATCGCCACCACTCTCGGGGCACTCCTGGACGCGGCGATTGCCGATAAACACATCCTGGACAACCCCGCCAAGAGCGACGGAATCCGCAAGCCGAGCAAGCAGGCAGTGACGGAGCAGTCCGCCGAGATGACGGTCTGGACCGCTGAGCAGATGACCGCGTTCCTCACCTGGAACCGAGAGGTCCGCCGCGACCCGGATCACCCGCTGTGGAACCTGTACGCCGCGTCCGGTGCCCGGCGCTCTGAGGTGCTGGCGCTGCGATGGTCGGACATCGACCTCAAGACCGGCAAGGTACACATCCGGCGCACCCTGGACACTGCCCGTCCGGGCGAGACCAAGAAGCCGAAGAACGGCAAGGCCCGCTCATTCGGGGTGTCGCCGTCCACAGTGACTGTCCTCAAGGACTGGCGGCGGCTGCTGGCTGCGCGTGACCTGAATCTCGTACGTGGTGATCGGTGGGTGTTCCCGATGCCCGGCGATTGGGAGCGTCACCGCAATCCGGCGAGCACGTCCGAGATGTTCACCCGCCGCGTCGAATGGGCACAAGCGGCGCTCGGCGGTGAGGATGTGCTCCCGACGATTCACCTGCACGAGGTGCGGCACAGCGCCGCGACCATTCTGATCGCCCACGGCACCGACCCGAAGACGGTCGCCGAACGCCTCGGCCATGAGTCCGTCCGCATCACCCTAGACATCTACACGCACGTGACGAAGCAGTCCGATGATCGCGCCGCCGCGCTGCTGGACTTCGGTTGAGCACAATGCGTAATCCGATGCGTAATGCGTTCGAGAAAACCTCGTCTCGACTCCCCCGATACACCGCTGCAACACCACTAAAACACCTGCTCAGATCTTATTTCCGTAACATGCGGAAAGCGCAGGTCACTGACCGTGACAGGAGTTCGAGTCCCGTCAGCCACCCCACCAAGAAGATCGCCCCATCTGCGCAATCGCAGATGGGGCGATCTTCATTTTGGCGACTTGGAGAACTCAGTTAAGCGACGTGGCAGACCCCCTCCAAAGTAAGATCCAGCATGACTGTCGGCCAACGGCAGCCCAGGTCAGAGAGGCTCCAAGACCATGGGAAACGTACTCACGCGACGATCTGGTGTAGCAGTCGCGACCACCATTGCCGCGTTGGCGGGAGCAGTTGGATACGCCGGACCCGCCGACGCCCAGCCCCCTGTATGCGTCTTTGTGGATTACGTGCCCAATGGCGGCGTTTCACAAAGGCCAGACGGACCGATGCTCGATGCTGGCGTCGATCACGATGCGGACGCGCCGGTCCCCAGACCTCCTGCAGGATCGCGCTTTCTTCCACCCGAAACCGGCACATTCGCGACCCCACCCGAGACGTGGCTAGGTGCGCCAGGAGTCCGGGTTATTCGCATAAACAGCCACTCGTACTACCGATGCATGTACCGGTAACGCGGCACGCTTTAGTTGGGCACCGCCACCGAATGCGTCCGAGCCGATGCGACAGAAAAATCACCGTAATACCACTATTACCAATCACTTTCACTCGTATCTCGAATCCATCCGAGGTAATGCCACCCGCTCATGTACACCATCGATAAATTCAACTAAAGCGATGTGACAGAACCTCAACCAAAGTAGGATTCGGCATGACTGCCGGCCAACGGCAGCCCAGGTCAGAGAGGCTTCAAGGCCATGGGAAACATGCTCGCACGACGATCTGGCTTGGCAGCCGTAATCGCGATTGCCGCGTCGGCGGGAGCGATTGGATATCCGGGACGTGCTCAAGCACAGACCCCCGTGTGCGTTTTTGTGGATTACCTGCCGATTGGCGGCCTCCCCCAAAGACCGGACGGCCCCATGCTGGACGTCGGCGTCGACCACGACAGAGATGGAGCCGAAGCTCCCCAATCAGCTCCCCCGATCAACGCCATTCCAGCCCCTCCGATCAGCCAACTTCCCGTTGGAACACATCTTCTTCCGGCAGAAACCGGACCAGGAGCGCGCCCGCCCGAAGTATGGCAAGGCACTCCAGGCGTCGGGATTTATCACGTAGACAATCATTCGTACTATCGATGCATTAACTGGTGATGAAAGAAACCCAAGTTGGACACTCTAGCTGTGCACCTCGGTGCTAAATGAGCGCCAACGCCGCTGACGAAGCACAAGACCCGAGCACGCTAGACGGCAACTACGCCAACGACGCCGCATCGACAGCAAAAACAATTATCGGACTGGTCACAACACTCGTAGGGTACGCAGCCGTGATATCGGCATTAATGCTATATTTCGGCTACATTCGAACTCGAGATCTATACTTGTTTTTTGGCGTTGATGTCGGCGCACTACACCTAAGTGCGACAGACTACAATCTACGCGCGGCCCAATTGTTTTTTCATCCCCTGGTCTGGATCACTCTGGCTGTTGTTGCTTTTTACGCGCTGACCGTCGGCGCTGTCTACATCGAGCGAGAGACGGTCGGAAAATTTCGTACCGGATTTCGTTGCACCCTAGCGCTTGCAACGTTAGTGGCGGCCATCTACGCGATCTGCGGCCTCCTGGGCGTCGGCAACGGTAAGAGAGCCGCGATAGCGCTCGGCCTTTCTGCCGCTTTGGCGATTGTTCAGTACAAGATGTACCGCAGCGGCCGAAAGACGAGTCGTTCAACTGAAATGGTAATGACCGGCGCCACTGCACTGTTGATTGGCGCGGCAGCATTCTGGTGGACCACTATCTATGCGCAAGATGAAGGTCTGAAAGCCGCACGCGCATATGCTTGTGATAATGCCGGTCGAGGCATCATCATCTACAGCAAAAATCAACTCATGCTGGAAGGCTTTGCCGACCTTTCCCTTCCAGGAGCCCCGGTCGATAACCAATACCCATGGCGGTACACATATGTTGGCTACAAGGTGCTTGTCTACGCGAATGATCGCTGGTTCCTTTACCGCCAACCTTGGAGTCAGCACACGTACACCGCGATCCTGCCGGCCGACGACGATTCGATTATGGTGCGCCTTCTCGGCGACAAGCCCGTGGGCGGATCGGGGTCACAACCAAGCAGTGACATGAGCGAAGACCGAGATGGCGTACCGCTTCCTTCCTGCTGACGACGACTGGACACCCCCGCCGCTAGCCAGATAACCCATACCGCGATCGGGTAATTCACACCATCGCTACCTGGGATTAAGCGATCAAGATCGATTTCAGGAAACGCCCCGTGTAGGCGATACGTTTCATTACGCGATCCATGGCAAACCGGCAGGCCCTAAAAGTGCACGTCGACAGTGACCGCCGCCAGAAGCCGTCAGCTAATCATGAATACAGAGCATCGCGGCCGCAGGAAACCTTCTACCCGCATGCTGATGCCGATGAAATCCTGAACGTTCCGATCAATATTGGCGCTATGACCAGGCACGTCGAAGGATGACAAATCTGGTTACGCAATGATCCAGTCTTTACCAACAGGTGTATACGAGAACTGGTAACGCGTGTCATACTCTTCGCGGGCTAACGTCCATCCACTTTTTCCGCACCTGTTTCCAAGGGGTACCAGTGACCGCGACCACCACCAACGAGTCCACTCGGAACTTCACCCGCACCCGCAACGGGTACGACCCCATTGAGGTCAACGAGTACATCAGCCGGCTGACGATCATGCATCAGTCCGGGCTGAACGACGTCGAGACGCTCAAGAGCCGACTTGAGGACGCCACCAAGCAGATCGGCTCGCTCAAGGATGAGGTGTCCAACCTCAGCGACACCTCCCCCTCGGCGCACGCGATGACCGACCGGATGGCCAAGATGCTGCGCATCGCGGTCGACGAGGTCTCCGAGATGCAGAACGAGGCGCGCACCGAATCGGCAGCCCTGGTCGCCTCGGCCAAGTCCGACGCGGAGGCCATGCGCACCAAGCACAAAGAAATGCTGGCCGATATGGCGGCCCGGCAGAGCGCGCTGGAGACCGAGTACACCGAGGTGATGGCCCGCGCCCGCGAGGAAGCCAATCAGATTGTCGCCCAGGCCGTCAGCGAGTCCGAGCGACTACGTGCCGCCGAGACCAAGCGGCGCGAAAAGGCGGAGACCGAACTGGACGAAGAGCTGACCAAGCTGCGTACAGAGACCCAGTCAGCCGTCGACGAGCAGCGGCGCGGCACCCAGGCCGAGTGCGAGAAGCGCCTCGCCGACGCCAAGGAAGAAGCTGACCGCCGCCTGCGTCTGGCCGACGAGCAGATCGAGCGCCGCCTGGACCAGGCCCGCCGCTCCGTGGAAGAGGTTGGCCAGCAGCGTATTTCGATTCTGGAGCAGCTGATGAGCGTACACGGCAAGCTCGAGAGCATCCCGTCCATCCTGGAGTCGGCCTACCGCGATCGTGACAACTCCAAGTCCATCATCATGGTGCCGTCCAAGCGAGTGCTCGACCAGAAGGTCATAGAAGGCTAGAAGCGGACCAGTTCGCAGAAAAGCCCCCGCACGCTCGACGTGTCGGGGGCTTTTTCGTCTGCGGCGACGCTAGTTCCGGGCGTTTCCGGCCTTCCACTGGGACCAAGGAATGTTCCAGTCGCCAAGCCCGTCGGTGACAGGAAGAACGGGGCCAACCGTGTTGGAAACGATCACGATGTCACCGCGCTTGGTGTTCTCGTAGAACCACTTCGCGTTCGCGGTGCTGACGTTCAGGCAGCCGTGGCTGGTGTTGGTGCGCCCCTGCGCGCCGACGGACCACGGTGCGGCGTGCACGTAGATCCCGCTGTAGGACATCTGGGTGGCGTACTGCACTTTGGTGCGGTAGCCGTCGGGCGAGTTGACCGCGACACCATAGGTCGAGGAATCCATGATCAGATCCTTGAACCGCTCACCAATGATGTACGTGCCGTTATTGGTGGGCGCCTTGTCCTTACCCATCGAGGTCGGCATCGTCTTGATGATCTCGCCGTTGCGCTCGACGTTGACGACCTTGTTGTTGTCATCCACCCGGCTGATGATCGCGTCGCCGATGGAGAAGCGGGACGTCACGTTGTCCTGCCCAAAGACGCCGTTGCCCAGGTCCACCCCATAGGTGTTGACCTTCACATCGATCGACGTTCCGGGCTCCCAAAACGCCTCTGGGCGCCAACGCACTTCGCGGTTGTTCAACCAGTAGAAAGCACCCTCGACGGGCGGGTCGGTGGTGATCTTGATGGCTTTCTCCGCCGCCGCCCGATTCGGGATGCTCTCATCGAACCGGATGGCGACCGTTTGACCGATACCGACCACCTCACCATCACCCGGCATGACATACGGCATCGTCATGTTGTCCGGCGAATGAGTGCGGAACGACGCGTTGGCGCGTGCCACGCCGCCAAGACCTCTGGCATCGGCCTTGATGGTGTACTGCTTGTCATAGCCGAGTGGCTCGGTGGTGGACCACGTCACACCGTCGGCGCCGACCTCACCGGCAATCTCTTTGCCGTCGGAGTTGACCATGGTGACGGTTCCGAGCACGCCTTCGCCCGCAGTCACCGTCACCGGCGCATCGACCGGAACGCCGACAGCTCCATCCTTGACCGACATCGCCAGCTTGGGCACCAGCAGATCCGCGTAAGGCGTTGCCTTGTCAATAACTTTCGGCGGTTCCTTGGAGGCGGCGTCTGTGCATCCGGCCAGCACAGCCATGGCCACAACAGGGAGTGCGAGCGCGGTGGCCCACCGCCGACGCGCGCCAACTAGCAGGCGTGGACGACCCTGGGTCATGCTTTGCTCCCTTTGAAACTTGATGCACAAACTCAACGATGATTGTACGGGTTCAGGATGGTCGGCGACGACCTCAATAACCGCGACCGGGCTATCGGGGGGATGACAATTTTCGTTACGGGCTCCGAGGCTGCTAAGGTCTTCCACGCACGTTCACGCGCCGTTAGCTCAGTTGGTAGAGCAGCTGACTCTTAATCAGCGGGTCCGGGGTTCGAGCCCCTGACGGCGCACAGCTCAGAGGCTATTTCAGGGCAAGCTACAGGTCATCCTGTAGCTTGCCCTGTAGCTTAGAAGGAATCTTCAGCGCCAACTTCAAGCGCTCCCCCGCGAACCAGCGCACTCCG
Source organism: Mycobacteroides sp. H001 (assembly GCF_001440005.1). Taxonomy (NCBI): domain Bacteria; kingdom Bacillati; phylum Actinomycetota; class Actinomycetes; order Mycobacteriales; family Mycobacteriaceae; genus Mycobacteroides; species Mycobacteroides sp. H001. Next base: position 586,320 of record NZ_LJYH01000021.1, on the reverse strand, counting down.
CTAGCCTTCGGTTCTATGCCTGATGCAACGAACAAGGACGAGATGCCGATTCGGGTCTTCTTGGAGGTCCCGGAGATATACGACGCGTTCGGCACCAGCGCAGCATGGTGCGTGCAGCCGGGCGGCACCCTGATCATCAGAGACCACCAATACACCCGCGAACCAGAACCAATCGGTGGTCGTCTGAAGTACTACGCGTTCGCGAAGGGGCAATGGCTGCGTGTTGACTCCGACCGGGCGCCAACACCAGACCTCATGAGCTGATTCTCTGGTTATAGGAATCCTCACATTTGCCTCTGTCACCCGAATTCACCCCGTTTGGCTGGACGGCAAACGATTTTTGCCACTACGCTTCCAGTAGCCAATCGGCCGGACTAGAGGCCGGTTCTAATTTATTGCGCCGGGGGTGTTGATGTCGGGTGATGAGAACGTTCTCAAGGTTGACCTTGCGGCGTTGGGCAAGCTCGGCCCGCACCTGCGGACACTCGCCGATCAACTCACAGGTAGTACCGCGGCCAACGTTGCACCTCCGGCTGGTGCAGATCCGGGGTTGGCGGCGCTGTATGGGGTGTCCAAGGCCATCGCGGATGTGAAGCGGATCGGGGCCGCGCGGTTGAACACCATCGCCGATTTCGCCGACGAGGCCCAGCAGGCTTTCGCGATCACGGAAAGTTCACTGGCGGCCGGGTACAGCAATCTGCCCAGCATCTATCAACCACCGAAGCGCGCATAGGAGCACTCGTGGTGACGCCACTGGATGAGTTCATGGCCAAGAAGGCCAATGACTATATGGCGGTGGTGGACACCTGGCGCCCACAGACCCGGCAGTTCAAGGAAATCTACGACGAATACAAACGGTGGGTCGGGGCTCCTAATGGCACGGAGTGGACCGGGCGCACCTCGAACGCAGCCTATGACACGGCATCCACCGATTGCCACGGCTCTAATAACACCGACGACACCGTGGAAGAGCGTGGAAAACTCGTTGCTGCCACCGTCCAATACGAGGTGGTCGAGCCCCTGCTCGGCGGTCAACGTCTCATCGAGAGCGTGCTGGCGCACAAGGACCAGGGTGTCTCGATCGATCAGAGCTACAACTGTCACTACACCCCGGCCGAGGGTGAAAGCGATGAGTCGATAGCCCGAAACCGCGAACACGTCGCCGACATTGAGCGCCAGATCAAAGAGTATGTCGCCAAATGGGAGCAGGGCTGTCAAACCCTCAAAACCCAGGCCGACGCCACGGCCCAAACGATCACCGGCTGCATCAACCCCAAAACCGCCCTGGTGGACGGCCGCAAAATCCTGCGCGACGCCACGGCCCCGAAACCGGGTGACTCGTCGGCTCAGCCCGCCAACTTCTACAAGGACTGGTACCCCAAAGCCACCGACCCGGCCAGCACACAGGCCGCAGCCGCGACCGCTGCCGATCCGCACGCACCCGTGCTGGGGCCACCCTCGCCCGGCGACAAGCCACCCGTCGATCCAAGGACGGGGTCGTTGACCGGGAACCTGGGCGTGATGGGCATCAACGAGCCCAAAAGCCCCTTGGACAAACCGCCGCCGCCACCAGATGCGCGCACCGTGCCCGCAACCAAACTGGACCCCAACACCCCACAGGGCAAAGCGGCCATCGACAAGTTCCGCAGCATCTTGGCCACGCAGTACCCACCCGATCAGGTGGAGGCCAAGCTGTCTGAGGCCATCAAGGGTGCCCAGCAGGACCGGCCCATGGTCGCAACACCCGAACCCGGTACGCCTGAGCGTGTCCGACAATCTGGCGGGGAGGCATTCGCCGAGTCGTGGGATCAAGCTGGCCGCGCCAAGGATGACCTGCTGGGTATCAACGGTGGCGACCACGCGAAAGAGGCGTGGACGGGCGTCGCTAAGGGGCTGTGGGATGTGGTCAACCCCGATCCCGCCCACCAGGTTGAACGCGGGATCGACCAGGCTAAGGGCACTATCGATGAGGTCAAATCCGGCATCGACAACCCCAAAGCCTTCATCGGCAAACACGGCATAGAAATCGCCGCAGGCATCGCCACAGCACCCGTGGGCGGTGAAGGCGCACTACTCGGCACCGAAGGCCGCGCCCTCACCCACGGACTCGAAGACGCTGCGCCAGGGCACCCACCCACCCCGCATAGCGCCGAACCCCACACGCCAGTCACAGGCCACGCACCTACCGAACCGCCAAGCGGCCCAACTCATCTCGCACCAACAGTGGACCACCCGGCACCAGCCGGAGGTGACCATACGTCCCTCCCATCGGATCACAATGATCACACCCCTACCGACGTGCATCTCGCTCCGATTGAGCATCCACACATTGATGATGGCGGCGGGTCTTCGTACAAGGAACGCATCGACCAGACACCGGTCAATAACGGCCACTGGACCGGTGAACGCGGTGAGTCCCAGTGGATTTCGCAAAACCCGGAAGTCAACCAACACCTGCAAGACGCGAATGTTGACGGGATCCACTACAGCAACGGTCAACCCGACTTCAGCCCGGTTGCGAAGGGGCAGGTCGAGATACCCGAGATGACCACCAACCGAAACGCCAATTTCCGGAGTGCGGACGAATTACTCGGCCACGAGTGGGGTATGACGCGCAAGGAAGTCGAGCGCTGGCGTATCCAGAACGAGTACACGTGGCACGAAGAACCGGACCTGAAAACAATGCAACTTGTACCAACTATTGTTAATGGCAGACTCGGCCACCTTGGTGGCATTGGTGAACTCAACCGCGGGGCAGTTCCCCCGATAGGAGGCGACGGACCGTGATCGACCCCGTGCTCGGTGAAATCACATACACCAGTTCGGTCGGGTGGGCAGGCAGCTACACCTATCCCTTCCTCGGGTCTGAGGTCACAGTCCCCCTCGAACTCGGGGGCGACGAGGGAGAGCCAGTTGATCCAATCCAGCGCGACGCGGTCGAACGGTTCACCGACCTAAAGGAAACGCTTTCGGCGCAAGCCGATGACGCCATCTACGCCTACTACACCGAACGTCTCTCTGAAATGCGCGCACAGCTCGGTGACAGCGCCGACAATCTCATGCCCATCCTCGGAGACAAGTCTGGCCTAGCGCGACTGGTAACTCCGACCGCCTTCTTTGTTCGTGAGCCAGTGGTGACAGATGACCGCGTGATCGGTTTGTTGTCCAACTGCACTTGGGACCCGGGCCACGGCTTAGCCGTGAAGATAGTCAACGAGAAAGTCGTTGAGGTCGGCCCACAAGACATTGTGCTGTAGCTTCGCACGTTCGGGTCTGGAGGGTTTTTCGTATGTCGATACCCCTCCCCTGGGTTCCCAGTTGGTACTAGCATCACGCCATGTTCACCAAGATCGCACTAGCCGCGGTGGCCGCTGGTTGCGTCATGGCGTGCTCAGCGCCGGCTAGCGCACCTGATGCGCTCAAAACGAAGTCCGAGGTCAACCAGCAGGCCTGGGGCACTGAATTCAGACGCGCCTACCCAAATGGTAATTTCCGCTTTGACGCGCTCTATGACCAAGCGGTCGAGCATTGCAACTACAGCGCCGAAGAGATGGCCAAGTGGGTCGCGCTCAATCACGACAAAGGCAGCAACGGGGTCATCGACGCGACGCGCATGGGCATGAGTTACGTCTGTCCCGCTCGCGTATCTCACATCGATCAAGCGATCACTAAGGTAGACGACGGAAACTGAGACCTGTTGCTATACAGCAGGTCTCAGTTCCTTTTTGTCAGCGCGCCCAAACGCCCAACGCGATGACGACGAGAACGCCAAGAATGGCTGCGCGCCAGAGAGTCGTACACATCGCCGCGTAGGGGTTTCAGTCACGCCCCCGCCACCTCCGTAAGTGTTCCAGTGATGGCGGTCGCCAACTCAGCGGCGTCGCCATAATCCAGCTCGACCGACTGAAAATCGCCGTCTCGGTCCAGAACCTTGACGGTGATCTTCTGCGCCTTGGCCCAGTGCTGCACGTCCAGCGTGTCGCCATCCGGGTCGGTCGCGGTGAAGACCTGTTCTGACATGGTGAACCTCCTTCATAGCCTGACAGTAGATCACTCTACTGCCGAAACTGTGCAAGGTCTATGTCCACTGTTTGACGTAGCGTTGCCTTGTACAACAACTCCGGTGTGTTGATATTGGTAGACTGCTCTACCAGTACTGCTACACTGATCAGCGACACCGCAAGGTGTCAATCACAACGACGACAAGCGGAAACAAGGAGGTGAACATGGTTCAACTGCCTGACGGGATGAGCCGAGATGAGGCGTTAGCAGCGCTGCGCCAACGGCGCAGGGTTGTCACCCAGAAGATTGCAAATCGCAAACGTGAGCTTCGTGCTCTCGTGGCCGAAGTGCAATCTCTGGAGACAGAGCTAGCCCACATCGAACAAGGCGAAGATCTGCTGTCTAGCTAGTCAGCAGATCACCAGGGGTCGGAAGCGACCCTCTCGGCCCCTGGTCTCGTCTCGCTTGTCCGAGAGGTGATTTCGTTGGTCGCGGTCACGGCAAGGACGCGAGCTAGCGCGCTAGGTGATCATTGGGCGCGCTCCGTTTCGACTGGCTCACGTCACCAACACAACGCACCCCCGCCCGTTCTTTCTATACCGGGTGGCGGGCGGGGGTGTTCAAACATCATCAACAACAACCTCTTTCGCAAGGCGCGAAAGGTGCATGCAATGAAAGCGAGAAAACCAATGAACGATACCGACATCATCACTGGTGATGAGGTTACCTTTCACAAGAACCCGCAGATCGTTCTGCCGGAAGGCATTACATACGGTCGCGCCAAGGAGATCCTGGAGCGCATGCAGGATGAGGCCGAGTCGGTGCAGCAGACCAGCCGGACCTACCAGTTCCGTCCGTTTGACGGCGCGGTCGCCACCTCTCGGGTGATGAAGCGCATGTTCGGTATCACCATCGGCGCTCCGAGCGGTGGAGGCTTCTTCTCCCCGCCCGAACCCCCGGAAACCCGCACGGTGCAGATTTCGGCAACCGAGACCCTGGAAGTTCCATGGGGCAACGTCTACCTGCCCAGCGTTGACAACCGGACGTTGGTCAACGTCGGCGGCAAACGCGATCGCGACAACGGGATTGTCACGCATGTCACCGTCATCACGGCGAAGAAGAACGCCAAGATCGCGCGTGAGTTCCTGGATGCGATCGGTGAGGAGCTGAAAACCAACTCGATCTATCGCGGTAAGGCGATCGTCGGCACCGAAGAACCGGAGTTCCTGAACCTTACGACCATCGTGCCGAGCGAGATCGTCTTCTCCGACGAGGTGATGAGCACGCTGGAAGGCACTCTGTGGTCAGTGATTCGGCACCGCAAGGCGCTCAAGGGCGAGGGTGTACGCATCAAGCGTGCGCTGCTACTGGAGGGTCCATACGGTACCGGTAAGACCTCGGCCGGTCAGCTCACCGCACTGGAGGCCGTCCAGAACGGTTGGACCTTCATCGCCGCTCGACCGGGCGACGACATCAACGATGTGCTGCGCACCGCTAAGCTGTACCAGCCCGCAGTGGTCTTCATCGAGGATGTGGACAACCAGACATCGACCAGCGACGTGGATCAGGTGTCCAAGCTGCTGGAGACCTTCGATGGTGTGACATCCAAGGGGTCCGAGGTCGCACTTCTGATGACTACCAACCACTTTGAGCGCATCCACAAGGGCATGCTTCGTCCGGGTCGCATCGATGCAGTGGTGGAGGTCGCGGCACTGGACCGCAACGGTGTTGAGCGTCTGATCAAGGCCGTCGTTGCGTCCGAGCGTCTTGCCGAGGACGTGGACTATGACAAGGTCTATGAGGCGATGACGATCCAACTTGGTGATGGTGTGGTGGTCGGCTTCTATCCAGCGTTCGTGCGCGAGGCGCTGGAGCGCGCCAAGACGTTCGCCATCGGTCGGCTCAACGGTGGAACCAACTACAAGCTGGACACCACCGATCTGGTCGGCGCGGCGGTCTCGCTGCACAACCAGCTCAAGGCCCAGTTTGAGGCCGAAGAGGGTATCGCCAAGCCGACGATCGACGATCAGATCCAGGGTCTCATGAGCGACTTCGAGATCCGGGATTACGACAACGATTATGTCGGTACCTTGAAGCTCAAGAAGAGCTGAATCCGCACCGCAGATACAAAGAAGCACCCCCGAGAGCGAATCTCGGGGGTGCTTCCGTATCAACGCATTTCGCCACTGTGGCGCATCTAGCGCCTGATCAGTCTCCCGAACGACATACCGAGCAGAGCGCCGAACCCGACCAGTACACCCAGGGTCGTCAGCAAGGTTCGCGTGGTCATCTCTTCGACCTCAATCTCCTCCAGGTCGTCACACTCGGGACACCGGCACTTCTCCCGGTAGTGCGTGCAGTCGCAGGGGCCATCCAGCTCATGGCCAGCGCACGCGCCGGCGCGGTGATGCGGGTCGCCAAGGTCGTGACTATCCAGATCGTGGCCGCACGCGCAGATGTCCGTGAGACCCAGATACTCCGTCACCGCTTGCCTCTCCAGCGGCGCACCGTCATGCGGTCGACGCGTGCTGCGCGCTGTGCGCCATGCTCGCTCAGTCCGTCTTCCATCGACAGCAGCGCCACGACGCGCGCGACGGCCATGCCCGTGTCGGCGCGGCTCCGCGCGCGCTCCAGCGCTTGCCCCGCGTCTTCTAGTGTCAGCTCTTCCGCGAGGTACCGCGCCGCGGCCATCATCGCGGCGTCCCGCATCGGATACTCGGCAGGGTCGGCGTAGCGTTCGACCAGATCGTTGAACGTGTCCGCGAAACGCACCGACGCTGCGCGAGACAGCTTGAAACCGTTCTCGCGTAGCCATCCGGTCGCGTTGGTGGGAGCTGTTGCCATGGTCATGAAGTGTCCTCCAGTTGTCACCTTCTAGTCTAGTGACGCGGCCGGTAGTCCAAGCTACTAGCGCGGCAAACCTAGAGGGTCTACCGAATCAATCGGACGGTCCATCGCCGCGGTTAAGCCAGCGCGCGCGCCCTGTTTGAATCCGTCGTCACTGAACTGATCCACCATCGTGTTGACCGCATCCGGATACGCGTCTCGCATCGCGTCGCGAGCGCGCTCACGGTCGGACTTGTACAGCGCGACGACGCCCGCCTGGTTGGCCGCGTCACCTTCCTGCTGTTTGATGCGCTCAGCGATCGACGCCGCGAACCCAATGAGCCAGGATTGACGGTAGACGTGCAACGATTGCGGCGCTCGCTTGTCGCGCGTCATCTGCACCAGGTGGTCCAACCGCTCTGCCCGATTCATGGCCGCCCACTCATCCACGGTGGCCGCGCGGAACGTCTCTCGTTTAGGCATCTCCACTTTGGCGACCAAGCGCGTCGCCTGTGGTTGCAATATCTCCCAGAGCATCCTCAGGCGTTCGACATGGTGAGACATGCCGAACACGTGCACGAGCGGCATGTTATTCAGACCAACGGTCTTGCAGTGCAGCGCCTCCGCGAGGACGGACAGCATGTGCTTCTGCTCGGCCGGATAGGGATCGCGCACCAGTAACAGCATGTCGATGGCGTTCGGGATGTCGCTGATGTCGAGACCGCGCTGGTGTGCGCGCACGGTCGCCAGATCGATGCCGTGTTTGGCGAGCAGCGCGAAGGCGCGGCCCTGGAACGCCTCCTCCTCGGGCGTCCCTGTCACATCCTCGGCCTGTCGCAACAGCTTTGCGATCTTGTCCACGATCTTGTCGTCGGTCATGGGTGTCCCCTGATGTCGCGTTGTATTGGTAGTTCATTCTACCGACATGCTAGTAGACATCTCTACCATTGTGCTACGGTAGATTGGTCTACCAAACAACGGACGAAAGGGCTGCTCATGGCCAAGAGGGTTTGGATCGATAACGGCGGAATGGTCACCTGCGACGAGCACTCGGGTATGTACATGCGTTTCGCCATCAAGGAGCGACCCAGCGCGAAGCGGCACACCACACCTCTCGGTGTGTACGTCGCAGATGAGTCCGGAAAGTACGAGTGCGAAACCTGCGTCCCCTTCCACACGAGGAACCCAAATGCCCATTAAATGGTCCAACGTGCTCCGCGGTGTCGCCTTTGGCGACGCGTGGGGCTACCGCAATGAATTCAGGTCGTACGCTCAGCTCACCCAGCACGGTCTCATGGGTCCTGCGCTGCCTGAGAAGCTGATCATCAGCGACGACACTCAGATGACACTCGCGCTCGCGCGCGGTCTACGCGATGCGAGTAACAAGACTGACAGTGAGATCCGTGACGATGTGCTCTCAGAATGGGTCAACTGGTACGGCGACCCTGATAACAACCGCGCACCTGGCAATACCTGCATGCGCGCGATTGGCGCTATCAAGCAAGGTACGCACTGGCTGGACGCCGCGGTGCCCGACTCGGACGGTTGTGGAACCGTGATGCGCGTCAGTCCAGCCGCTCTCGTGAGCAGTAAATTCCATAGCTGGCAAGGTATTTCAACCTGGCAGGCCCTCACCACACATGGGTCACCGACCGGCGCAGCAGCATCACTGCTAGGTGCTGCGCTGATTCGTCTGGAACCGACGCCGGGTGAGTCGGTGGAATTCGCACTTGATCTCACTATGGATGCAATCAGCAACCCGGATGATCTGCTGTTGAGCGGTCTTGACCAGTGGATCGATGAGAATGGCGACTACTACGGTCCAGCGCATCAAGAGGGTGTACGCCGATTCATCACGCGCGGGATGCTGAATCTCGCACACACGTTGGTAGACGCGGACATTGCGCTGAGAAACATTCGCGCGAAGGATCTAGATCCTTGGGACCTGGACCCGTGCGAGCTAGCAGGTCCGGGATGGCGTGCGCACCACGCGCTTTCAACCGCGCTGCTGTGTGTCGACCTTTTCCCGGAAGATCCGATCTCCGCGCTACGTCGCGCGACGGTCACCAGTGGAGACAGTGACTCGATCGCTGCGGTCGCTGGGTCCATCCTCGGTGCGATCCATCCTGACCCCTGGCCTGACGGTTGGTTCGATCGGCTGGAAATGCGCTACCAGAAAGAGATTTCAGAGGCAGAAGGGTTCGAGTTCTGATGATCCATGCAGATCACGACAGCGAACCGTACAAACACGGCTACGACAACGGCAAGAAGATGGCGCCGTTCGTGAAAAAGTTCCCAGCCTGCGTGTCCATCCCTATGCGGTGGTCAGCAGATCCGGGACCGAAGCGGTCTGACGGATGGCCGGAGGCTGCTCACGCGTATGCCGAAGGCGTGCAAGATGGTTGGACTGACAACTACACACCAGAACCGGGAGAGCGTCTGATCTCCGACATCACAACCGAATTGGACAAGGACTACTCATGATCAAACGCGAAACGCTCACCAGTTGGCGTCGAGTCGTGAGCAAGATGGATTACCATCCGAGCCCGGAGCGTGAACACCAGCTCATCGACTCGCACCTTGAGGCGCTGGACACGATCGATGATCTGAAAGGCCAGATCGCCACCGCCTATGAGACATTGCAGTAGAACGCAAAGATACGCCCCAACCGCAACTTAATGCGGTTGGGGCGTTTCGTTTTAGGACCCCTGACGGGAGCGCCAGATAACCCGGTTCACCGGACGGGCTCCAGTACTACGACCGTCAGGGGTGGTCTATGGAGGCGATTTCGTGACACAATCCCGCGATGAACAATGATGATGAAGAAAGAGATGAAGAGAAGGAAGCGCTCGATCTTGCAATTGGGCTCTGCGTCTCGCAGCTGAAATCGGAACCTTTGATCGATCTAGCGAAAGATCTTGGTAATCCAAACTTCAAGGACGACGTGTCCCGTGGACTCAGGATATTGGTGACCATCCTTCTCTCCGCGGTGTCAACAGCCACCGGTAAGTCCGACATAGACATCCTAGAAGAGATTCGCGAAATCACCTGATTTCCAACGATCTACGCGGCCGGTTCGGTGTGGCGAATCGGCTGAATCATCTGAATCGTCTCACCGGCAAGCGGATTTGCCAGTAGATCATCCGCCTCGACAACATCCGGCGCGAACATCAATCCGCGCAGACCACCTTGCAGACCGATGGTCGCCTTGTCGCTGTCGAGAGCATTCAGGCTATCCATGAGGTACACGGGGTTGATCCACACGGTCTCAGGCTCTCCGGTGAGCTGCACGTCAATGTCCTCATTGACCGTGCCGATCGACGTGCTCGCGTAGACATTCAACGTGTTGTCACCAAAGGTCAACTTCATTCTCGGATGGTTGTCAGCCGACGAGCCGGTGACGGCTAGTGCGCGAGTGACGGACTCGGCGATCTCAGGAACGACAACGGCCGCGGTGGTCAGATATTGCTTCGGAAGCGCCGCTCGGCAGTTGGGGAACTTGTCATCGACGAGTCGTGAAGTCATGCGTCGGGTGCCGCCATGGATGCCGAGAAGCTGCGCGTTGCTCTCATCGCCGCTAATGGCGAGATAGACCTGATCGTCGCCGAGTCGGCCGATCTCCGCCAGAGCGCGCGTTGGGATCAATAAGCGTTGCCCAATGGCTGGGTGGTCAGACAGCGGCGTCCAGTCGATCTCACGCATGGCGATCCGGTGGCCGTTGGTCGTTGTGAGTGTCAGCGTGGACTCGCTGGTGATCTCCAGGCTCACGCACATCTGACCGGGTTTGGCCTCGTCGCTGCTTGCCGCGCCGATCACCTGCGTTACTGCGTGGCTGAACTCGTCGGCGCTGACGGTGCCGGTGTCCTCGGGTAGCGCCGGCAGTACGGGGTACTGGTCAGCGAGCATCGTCGGGAGACTGAAGTCAACCTTGCCGCACCGGATAGCCACGGTTGAGCCGTTGTCGGTCCAGGTGACCGGCTTGCGTGGCAGCACCTTGGCGATCGTCGCGAGCAGTCGGCCACTGACTAGAGAGCTACCCGGCGTCACGTGCTGCGCGTCGGGTAAGCCGATCTCGGCGCTCACATCCAGATCGAAGCTGCTCAGTGTCAGCCCGGGCGGCCCGCCCGTGACCAGCATTCCGGCCAGTATCGGTGTCTGTGGCTTACCAGGGATGATGCGTGCGGCCCAGGTGACAGCCTCTGTGAAAGCGTCGCGGTCCATGGTGAATGACAGATCGGGCATCTCTACTCCAGGCTCGGATGATGGGTCTCAGAGCTGAATGTAGCCCGGTAGTTGACAGTGCATGTCCTACAGTTTTGGCAGTGCTACACGTCGAGATATTCGTACGATGTGAACAGCGCGCCGACGTTGATCACACCCAGGAACAGATCGACGCCGACCGCGACTCCGTGGTTTCTGAACCCCGGCCCGTGGTTGATCTCATTGGCGCGCACCGGCAGACTCGTCACCTGCGTGCTGTTCCGGTATGCGCGAATGGTGTGGTTGGGCTCGTCGTACCACACCGACACCGAATCGCTGTTGGCCCACGCAACACTGACCGTCGCGTGCTTGGTCACCGTGGCTGCGTTGCCGCGGCCCTTGATGATGTGCAGCTTGTTGTTGATGATGCCGGTCTCAACCTCGATGCCGTAGTACGTGTTGAACAGCGCGTCACCACAGATCACCAGCCGAGTCTTCCCACCCGCCAGCGAGCCTATGACGGCGTTGGCGCGGCCGTTGTCGCTCATCGCCTGCACCTTGTGGCGCACCAGGCCGCGGCCAGCCAGCTTTCCGCCGTCGATGTAGGGATCGCCACCGAAGAACGGCAGGCCACCGTAGACCATCGTGAACTTGTCCAGGTTCGTGAAGGTGTCGGTGACGTGCATCTTGCCCGTCACGCGAACGTCAGCGACGACGCCGATGCGAGCGCCCTTGCCGACACCCTCGATGGGTTGAGACAGCACACCGGGCCGCGCGTGAACCATCCGCGTGAACGGCTTGGGCGGCCGAACTAGGGTCATGCGCGTTCCTGCACATACGGATTGAGCGCCACCACCAGATCGGCAGCAGTCTCGAAGTTCGTGACGAACGGCCGTGATGCGACGAACGCGCCAGCATTCCAGAACCCGATGTGTGTCGATGTCCCGACGTACGCCGCGAACGTGACCACCGAGGTTGACTCGCCGTTGTCGGCTGTCGCCCACGTCGGCACTTTCCGCACGATGCCTGGCATCTCGTTGGCTCCACCGGCACCAGGCTCGGCGTTGTGTAGTGAGACCTCATCGAAGTAGCCAACCATTGTGGTGCACATGGCATTCAGAACAGCTTCATCAATCATCTGCTACCCCTGCCTTGAGACGGTGCCGAGAATCCAGACCAGACGCGGCTTTGGCGCGTCCGGGTAGACGACATAGACGCGGAATCGCGCCCCGGCTGGGATCGGCTCTAGATCATCAGCCTCGATGAAGAAGCTTGCACCGGAGGTATCAACATCGATAGATGGCCAGATGCCCAGCGTCTCACTGAAATTGTGCGAGTACATGTACAGCGTGACGGTGGTGCCAGCGGGGAGCGTATCACCCGCGGGCACGTCCCATCGGTGCGCGAGGTCCTGGCCCTGAATGAGGTTGATGCGATCGACGATCGCGACATTACCTATCATTTCGGTGCCTTTTCGCTAGTTCCTGGTCCGATGCAATACGTTCGTCGCGTTCGGCATTGAGGTCTTCGCGAAGATTGCGGAACCCAGTGCGGACCTCAGAGCGGAAGTCGCCGAAGTCCTTTCGTATACCGCGAACGTCGTCCTTTACCTCGTCAAGGTCGGTGCGCATCGGTGTCTTATGACCGTTTTGGACCTGACCGCGAATGGCTTCCAACTGATTGCGCGTCTGCCGTTGCGACAGCACGTAGGCAATGCTGATGATGCCGTAGGCGATCAAGTCCATCAGGTTGTCGGCTCCGATGCCGCTCCAGTTCACGTCAGAACAACCCGTCTCGCCGCTGCTCGTGCAGCACTCGACCGGCCACGCCGATCACTCCGAGCCCCAGCATTGTTCCGGCCATGTCCAGCAATGGCGGCACCGCTTCCTTGTCGATGACATTGGCAGCCGCAAGCCCCGTGAGAACAACGAAAGTAACGCCGTATAGCGCGATTCGCTGTGTCGATGTCAGCTTCTCACTCAGATTTGGCATGATAGTTCCTCTCGTAAGTCGCTATGCCGCAAGTGCTTTGCGGCCATAGGCGTTCATCGAGTCGATGGCGTGCCGGACAGAGCTACGCCCTGAGCCGTCCATCACGTCATCAATCCCGTAGGTTCCGTGATCGCGCGCACCGGATGCCGCGAATCGGATCGCGATACCAGCGGCGCGTGCGGCGTCGATCAGGTTCAGCGGGTTGCCCAACAGCTCGGTAATCTGCTCAACCAGACCACCCTTTCCGGTCAATGCCGCCACCATGTCTGTGGCCATCTGGAATGGGTCGTGAATCTGGAGACGTGTCAGCACGTCATAGACGGCTGTAATGTCGTCACCAGCATCACCTTTCGGCACGGCTGTATACATATCGCCAGCGTGCGCGTAATCGTGCCAGGTGGACGGCGTGCCTTCGATTCGTCTCGGAGAGATGCCGCGGCCCGGTAGCGTGTCACCGGGCCATGTGTGGTTCTCTTCGCGGGACGGATTGCCGAAGGTGTAGCCGCCGGTTAGGTCCGCGAAGCGATGCGACAGCGAGCCACCGTGGATGACTTCACGCAACAGTAGCGACGCCGCCTCGGCACCCTGCGAGTAGCCGCCGAGCATGAACTTCCCCGGCGTGGCCGCGATCCGCTTGATGCCAGCGCGTACGGCGACCTCGACTGACTCCTGGTAAGACAGCGACGTGATACCAGTGACCAGCCCCCCGGGGATGGGGCCGAAGCTGGCCGGGTAGTCGATCGGTACCCACGTGAAGAACCCGGGGTCAAGACCGCGCGCCACGTCGGCTTGGAAACCCCAGTCCGCAGCAGACCAGGTACCAGCGAACGTGTACACGGTAATGCGCTGCCACGGCAGCGGTTTGAGCCCATACAGCCGCATCCGAGTCGCGTAGTTCGCGATGCCGACCGCCGGTAGTCCAACATTCTTCTGGAACTGAATCAGCACACGCTCAGTCAGCTCATCGAAGTAGTCGCCGTGGGTCATGCCCATATCGCGCGCCCAGCGGAATTTCTCAGTGAGGTAGTACCGGACTCGTTCAACCTCGGGCCCCTGATCACCCTCGCCGTAGCCGACGAACTGACCGTTAACGATCACTTCTCACCCCTGACCTTGGCCAGGATGCGGCGCGCCAGCTCGGCGTCCCGCTGCCGATCCGGGTACTGGTCGGGGTCGGCCCCGGCGATCTCCTCCAGCAGATCGATCGCCTTGGCGTCGCCATACTCGGCGCGCTTCTCAATAGCCTCGACGTGACTGTTGGCGTCCATCACCCGGATGTATCCGCGTACGTTGTTCGCCTTCTTCTCGCCGAGATGGCGCAGCGGGGAGAGCGATTCCACGATCTCCTGTTGCTCGCGCACGAAGTTGAGAATTTCGCGCTGTTCGTCGTCAGATAGTGCCATGAGGAAACCTCCTGTTTTGGAGCCGATTTGGCGCTGAACTTCAGCACGGAAGATGTCCATGTCGATCTGGCCGGGGTCCCACTTGCCCTCGTCGGTCTGTGGGTCACCGTCGTCGTATTCCTTGTGTGAGATGCTTCGGCTGGCATCGACGCCGATACGGTGATTGATCGCGGCGTTGATCTTGACCAGCGCCTCGTATTGGGCATCGGGCCACGAGCTGCGGTGGCGCAGAGGCAGCTTCGATGAGCCACCGCCGTCGTTCTGGCATTCGATGCCGATGGTCCGCTGATTGCCCGTTCCGGGTCTCAGATCGCCGTACGCACCCGTTCCGGCGTGCCAGCACACACCGACAGCGACAAGCTCCGCCACTCCGTCACGGCGCAAATGGATATGCGAAAGCGGCCCTTTCAGATCCGGCCGCCCATTCCAGATGGATTGCCATGTGGATTCGTTGCTTCCGGTGTGGTGGTTGACGACGCCCCAGAGCGAGCCCATGTCGCCGTGGCCGCGCTCCAGCCAACTCACATCGCCTATCGAGCACTCGACGACGGTCACACCCTCGGCGCGCAGTACGTCAGCCAGCCATACCGGGTCGCCCGTCCACGGTCCCGAGGGTTGTTCCGGCTCGCCGGGATTACCACTTACGGCGCGGTCATAGACCTCGTTGGCCTCGCGCCAGCGCTCGTCGTAGCGATCCGGGAACGCTGACCGCTGCACGTCTTGAGCCATCCGGCCCGGTGAGCGCGAGTTCCCGCGGTAGTCGTACGGCAGACGCAACAGCGCCTCTAGGAACATGCGTGAGGACTCGCGAATGTCCATGCGCCGGAACGCGCCGACGGGATCACCGAAGAGCCCGCCCCAGCCCCAGTTGGCACCCTTAGGCGCCTGCTGCTGGAAGTACCCCGAAGAGTAGCCGTCGTCTCCCTCGGCGTCGTGTGGCAGCGCCAGGCATTGCGGGTCCTTGATATTGGCGAAGCACCACCAGCCGTACTCGCCAGAGTCGGGGTTGGTGGTGCCGACCTCCACAGCGATCGTGGCGAGGGCGATCTTGACACCCTTGGGTTCTACAGCGAGCATCGCGGCCACTGAGATCACTTCGCGCGCAATCTCTTCTCGCGTCAGCATCGGCTTGGAGCGAGTGAATCGCATCATCTGGTCACCATCCGTATCTGCCTTTCACAAGGCGCGGGTCTTTCTCGCCGGGCGAATAGAGCCGCGTGATCACCAGGAATGTCACCCCTGCGGTAAGTCCGGCGACACCGACGAGCCCCAAACCGAAGAGCGCGGCCTTGACGAGCTGATTCATTACGGCCGCTTGAATCTCAAGAAGTCGGGCAGGAACGAGGGCATCAGCTTGGCTAGCCGTTGCGCCAGGCCGTCTAGCACGACATCGTCGATCTTCCACGGGGTCACGTTGGTCATGTTGTCGATGATCTTCGGAAGCGCCGCAGCGATTTTCGCTGTGAGAATGTCCGCGAACTTGTCTGCCAGTTTGTCGAGCAGTTCGGGCCGCTCCTCGAAATATTCCTGGGCAGCCTCCAGCGCCACGGTGACGATCCACTTGCCCAGCACCCGCGGGTTCATAGCTTGAAAATCTTGTTCGCGCCGTTGTCCCAAACGATGTTGATGTCACCACCGTTGGGCGAAACGGGAAGCCCTGTCGCCGTGTCGATGTAGGCGATCAGCGGAGACGTGGCCGCACTGCCGGTGTCCTTGATGAGAACCACCGCCTCGACGCTCGCACCCGATACTGCGGGGTGCGTAACGTCGGCCGCATCACAGACACCAGCGGTCGCCGTCTTGGAGCCCAACGCCGCTGAGGTGGCGATGCGCGCACCGGCTGCAATATCCGAAAGAAACTGGTGTGTCGCAAGATTGACCGTGTACGCTCCGGTGTCCACCAGGACAGCCCTGATCGTGTCACCGGTCCAGTTGATGCCACCGGTCGCGAACGCTTCACGGCCCTTGTCGTACAGTGCATTTGCCATTGTGCTTTCCACTTTCTTTTGCGCAGGGCTAACGCCCGGATCAGAGGTGACCCGGTGCGTGGAGGGAACTCGCGAACTAGCTGAGTACGACGGCCATGGCACCCCAGTTGATAGAGGTGTTTGCGAGCTTGAAAGTCGTTGTCTCAGAGGCAATGTTCATAATCAGATAAATCTGAGATGCGCCCTGGGAGAGGAACAATGCGCCACCACCCTCGGTCCCGGTGGGGGCCGTGGAAGTGCCGAAGACCTGGAGGATCATCTGACCCGCGGTGCAGGTCACAGCCTGTGTCGGCTGCGATGAAGTACCCGATGTCTTAGTTACGGTTCCTGATGGGGCTGTGACACCGGACAGCGCAACTCCTGCCATGCGCCACCAACCGCTACCAGTAGCCGTCACCGAAATCGTCTTAGCGCCCGCCGATCCCATGGCTATTGCGCTCCGGTAGATCTTGATGAATCCAGTACCCACGCCTGACGTGAACGTCTGGGTATCCACCAGCGTCATGGCGGCACCGGCACAGGTAACCGAAGACGGGTTGCCGGCGCGGTCCTGTGCGACGGCGCAGTACACGTAATCGCCCACTGCGGCATAGACATCGAAGGTGGAGGTGCCTCCGTTACCTTCTGATGTAGTGCCGTAGCTGCATCCGAGAGCCACCCCAGACTGTGCGGCGGGTTGAAGTGGGACCGCCAGAGCGGCCCAGTTTCGCGACGCGCTCAGTGAGCCCGTAAATGATGTGTCGGCGTCTGTGTCTCTGACCGATTGGGTCAAGAATCCAGCGTTGTCGAGATAGCGACTTGTACCACCCGTGAGACTCGACAGGGTGGTGCTGTTCTCGCCCGGGGTGAACGCGTGCACCGTTCTGCCGTTCAGGGGCACTGTGACTGATTGTGAGAAGGCGGTACCGACGCCTGTCGTCTGTTTGGCCGGGCCGTAGCCCTGAACACCCGTGTAGGACGCGGCCACCACTTGGCCCCAACTGAATCCGGCCTTGTTGATGTTGACGGTTGCGCTGCCAGCGGCGACATTGCGAATCAGGTACGCGCCCATGACAACACCACCATTGAGCGCCTGGCCAAGGCAGATCATCGGCAAGTTGCTCGCACCGTACGTGGCGCTGAGTGGTCCGATGCTGCCCACCGAGTAGAAGGCCAGCACATCCGCCCCGGCAGCCGGGCTTATGGTGCATGAGGTTGGCGAGCCAGTCGTTTCTGATCCAACGCCCACCGTGTCGAAAACGACTAGTGCCGTCTGTGTTATCGCGGGTGCACCGAACGCCTCGGCTGATGCAATTCCCGTGGTGGCGATGGTCATCGGGCCGCGGGTGACTGTCGTCGCGCCGAACGCCTCGGCGCTGACGATGCTGGTCGGGGCGACGTTGCGGCTTATTTGCGGGCTGGGTACCGCCTCGGCTGATGGAATGCCAGCGATGACGATGACGACATGGGAGATCTTCGCCGTGCCGAAAGCCTCTGCCGATGGAATACCCGTGGGGGTCACTGTTACGGGTCCCACGGTGAACACGGGTGTGCCGAACGCTTCCGCCGATGGAATCGCAACGGGATTGAATGTGTTGCGCAGCAGCGCTGTACCGAATGACTCCCCTGACGGGATGCCGGTGGGGTACGTGAACTGCGGGAACGTAACCAGCGGTGAGCCGATCGCCTCACCCGATGGAATGCTGGCGGGGCGCAGGTTGTAGACCAGTTTCACCAGCTCGGGTGTACCGAACGCCTCCGCCGAGGCGATCGACGGAACGGACATACCGAATCGTCCGTACCACTGGCCGCCTGAACTCTTGACCGGGAAACCCTGGGGCATCAGGCGGTCCTTATCGCGCAGAAGCCGGAACCACCTGGACGGCCGCCATTGGCCGATCCACCCACGCCACCGTCACCGCCACCGCCGCCGCCACCAGGCGAATTGCCATTGGTGTCCATTGCCGCCGCGAGACCGCCCACGAAGAGCCGACCAAAGAACGGGTAGTTCACCTGGGCTTCGCCAACCGGGTCGCGATTGAAAAACCCGCCATATGCCAGTCGACCACCCACACCACCGGGGATGTTCAGTAGAACCGTGAATGGACTACCTGCGAAGTGAACATTCAGCGCACCGCCTGCGCTGCCGTTCTGCTCCCTACCGGGAGCGCCTGCACCGCCAGACGGGAGGTAGATCTCCAACTCCGTGACATCCCAGGGGATGCCAACACCGCGCTCTAGACTTACCGCCGCCCACAGCCCGCGGCGTCCACCTTCACCCGGCTTGTTCCAACCACCGTCACCACCGCCACCGCCGCCACCAGCACTAGACCCAATGATGTAGATGTAGCGAGCATCGGTGGGAATCAGGAAGGAATGCGTGCCCGGTGTTGAGAAGTCCGTCCACGGTGAATCCAGAAGCGTCTCACCGAGTGCACCCCAGGCCGGCGCGGACTCGGACCGAACGATCGCGCCCGAGATAGACGCGGGAAGCCCGCTGCCTGTGTTGTTCTTCTCTGTGGGGTAGGTCGGCAATGGCTGCACAACCTCTGTCACCTGAAGCAAAGAAGGGGTGGTGAACATTTGGCCAGCAGTGCCACCAACCTGTCGTACCGCGATGAACACGGTTTCACCGCGACCGACTCCAACACCGCCAGGGATAGCGAATGTCTGCACCTTGGATGCGGTCAGGCTCGACTTCTTATCGCCGAGATTCACTGCCAGGGTAAGTGTTCCGTCTGTCTCTATTTTGTAGACGCCGACATAGCAATTGGTCATTGCCGAGCCGACGAGCCCGAACTTCAGCGCCTTATAGACCCGATCCGTGTCTGGCGTGATGGGGATGTAGGTGATGTCATTCAGAGCGGGGGTAAACATCGACTGGGCTGAAATGATTGGGAACGAAACGTCATCGTGAGTTCCGGTCGAGATCCAGCGAGGACTGCGCCGAGGCCGAATGACCATCGATGCCGCGAACTGGGCATTCGCATTGGCGTCGCTGGCTACCGATGTGACATGTCCAGCAGCAGCTTTCACATCATCCGGCGTCTTGCCGATGGCGTTGCCACCAAACACGCCATTCCAGAAGCTATTCCAGGTGTTTTGGATGTCTTCGCCAATGTTGTTTCCACCCTCTAGGATACTTTGCAGATCCAGCGGATTGATCTTATTTGTCATGTGTGGCAACACATTTGAGAACCACACATCCCCCGAAGTCGCACCGGAATCGAGCATGAGGAGCGGCGCGGCGTACGCCACTCCGCTCTCGACTTTCCAGGGCTGAGACGGCATGGCCTGCCAGATGCCGTTAGCTGCGGGGGGTTGCAATTGACCAGTGATCACATCGGGCAACGGGTTCTTGTTCGCGTCCCAGGTTGCGAAGCCAACCTTGATGGGATTCGTCCCCGGTGTGGCGGTCAGGCTCGACCACATCGTGCCCGCGGGTAGCTCAAGTATCTGTCCGGGAACCACATTGAATATCTCCGAGCGTGCCGACTGCTGGGTTCCGTTGGCGGTCATCTTGGCTGACCCGCCCGACTGCCAGCCGGGCTTGGTGGGGTCCCACTGGAGGAATGGGTTGCCACTCACGCTCAGCGCGTTGAGGAACTGGCCAGCGCCGCTGATCAGGTCTTCGATGACATCAGAAATCCAAGAACGCGGAATCGTCCCACGGAAGACGATCGACAGCAGATCACCGATGATGGGAATCTGAAACAGCGCGTCCAGTGCCTCCTCGGCAGACGGGAATATCGCAAACGGGTTGCCGATCAGTTTGCGAATCAAAGCCGTTAGCATCGCCAGGCTGTGTGGCATACCCGTCGGAAGGCCGCCGAAGAACCCGCCCGTGAACTGATCCAGCGCCGTCTGATAGGGCGCGTTGTACTTGTTGCGCCAGTCGATCTCGGTCATCTCCGCCCACG
This sequence comes from Mycobacteroides sp. H001, assembly GCF_001440005.1. NCBI lineage: Bacteria > Bacillati > Actinomycetota > Actinomycetes > Mycobacteriales > Mycobacteriaceae > Mycobacteroides > Mycobacteroides sp. H001. The sequence goes on along the minus strand of NZ_LJYH01000021.1, from coordinate 566,010 downwards.
CGGCCAGGCTGTCGTAATTGGCCGCCTGCTCGGGGTTGAGCTGATCGGGCTGGGTCACAGCTCGCCCGTCTCCCGCTTCTTGAGCAGGCGCTCAAGTAGTTCGGCCTGCTGTAGGCGCGACAGCTTGTTGATCGCCACGTCGGCTGGATGCTCCTCCTCGACAGGCGTTTCCAGCGGCACCCACTGCCCCGGTGAGGTCATCCAGTGCGGTCCGTTGGCCTTGGGTGGAATCCACTTCTTGACCGGTTCGCGCACCAGGCCCGCGCCGCATTCGTATAGGTGCTCAGAGACAGCCATGTTGTAGCCGATGGGCATCACGAGCTGAGCGCCGACGACACCAGGCAGCGCCACGAGCATCCATAGGAACATCTCGCGCGGGTTCTCAAGGTCGCAATTCTCGCGCGTGGGAAAGCCTTTGGAGAACTCGTAGTCTTGAGCGTTGGCACCGTTCATCCCAAAGTTGGGATTCATCGCGGGCATCGTCACCTAGTACACTCCCAGATCTCGCAGGGCGGCGACGATGGACTCGATCTTGCCCCAGGCCCGCTGTGCCGGGTCCTGTAGCGCGCGCTCGTCGCCGATGGTTAATTGCCACTCGGGTGGGGTCTCTTCGTCCCACTTGAGGTCTATGCGCCGACACCGATCCATCTGGATTCGGTTCCGGGTGTCGTTGCGTAGAGCGATACCTACGCGATCGTCCAGGAAGAAGTGACCAAGGCCGCTGTCGCCCACCATGAACGGCGCACCGTCCACCACCGACACCTTGCAACTGATGGTTGTCTTCGTCGCCCAGAAGCCGGCACGGAGCACCATCAGAGCTGCGATGGTGTACGCCTTATTTGCGCCATCCTGGAAGTACTCGAAGTATCGAGACCAGCCCGAATTCTGCGCCCGCTGAGTCGATTTGACGCTCCACCAGGCCAAAACCGTGTCTTCGTACAGCGGCTTGACCAGCGTGTCCACAGTGCCGCCGAGGGACCCGATCTGGGCGATACCGCCGAGAATGTCGAAGCCAGCCTGGATAGATGCACTGATGGCCTCATTGACGCCAGGCATCGAGTGTCCACCGACGTTCACCTGAATGCCCTTTGCGGGCGAGACCGTGAATTCTGATGTCTGGATGGGTGATTGGTCGCCGTCGCGGTAGATGACGTACGGCATCTCTTTGCGGGTCAGCCGCAAGCCGGGGATGAAGTAGTCCTCGGGGATGTCATTATCGGCGATCAGATCATCGGTCGAGTCAATGAAGTCGTCCGCAAATTCGGCTGCGGTGCGGAATAGTCCATCGAACATCGAGCCGCCGTGCGATGTTCCGATCATCACGCCGGACTTATCGACGATGTCGATGACCAGGGTCCCGCTGCGCAGCTTGGCACCCGGCCACGGCTCGGGGTCACCCTCTAGCCAGCGGCGGCACACAACGCTGTATTCGGCGTCTTCGAGCATGATCTTGGCCATGTCGTGCCAGTTGGCCCAACGCGACGACACCATGCCCCAGACGGCACCGCTGGCCATTGCCTCGAAGAATGAGGTTGGCTTGACAACAATGCTCCAGGTGGACTGGTCGAGCCCGCTGAACCAGCTCGCTAGATTCAGCGGATCGTCGGGAATTGTGATGAGCGGGTTGTGTTCCCGAAAAAATTGCAGGAACAGGCTCATTTTCAGAATCCAAGGGACTGGACCCGCAAGGATGAACGCGCGCGGTGCCTGGAACGCCGCAGGCAAGAATGGATTGCTCCAAACGCTATACCATTTCAGGTTCTCGTAGTCGTGAAGCCAAGTGACGCTTAGTGTTTGATCGCCATCCTCGTCTGACTTGAGCGTTGCCTTGTCGAGACGCCCTGACCAGCGCGCACCGCAATAGTCCACGGTGATGTGGACGTTGCGCTTCTCTCCGCGATCCATGCGGCCCTGCATGTCATGAATCCACTGCGCCACTTCTGACGTGAACGGGATGTCTGTCTGGCCAGGACCAGAGTCGTTGGAGATAAACGAGAATTCGGCTCGGTACTCGGTGGCCAGGACGTGATGTAGTTCCCATTCACCGTCGAAGATGCGAACGACCGGAGGCTGACGGCGAAGTCTGACCTCGGCGCGCTCTTGCTTGATCGTCTCGTCCCAGATCGCCTCGCACTGCGCGCGCAGGTCTAGGTTGTCGAAGTCGAGCTGAATGGGTTCGTAGTCGAGTACGGCGGTGGCGTCGTTGACGCTCACTCAAGACCCCACGGCCGCGACCAGAGGCGCGGCTGTACCAGCTGAGCCATCGCACCTCCAGCGGGGGCGTTCTTGAAGCTGATCGGAATCTGCTGCTTCGGGGTGTATGGCGGGATGACGTGCATGAAATGACGGCCATTCATCAGCGGCAACATGTTGGTGTAGTGCGCATCGCGAATCATCAAGTCCTGCTTGTTCAGACTGATGACCGCGCCACCCTGCACGGCGGTGATCGGCGGGATCGACAGCACCCGAGCGCGGTAGGCACCACCAGGCTTGCGCGCGTACTTCTTGCCGCGCCAACTGAAGTCCGGGATCTCCCACTCAGCGCGCGTCAGAATCCACTTGTGCCGCATGGGCTGATCGGTCGGGTTCTCGATCTCGATGAACCCCGTCGCGTCGGTACCGCCATCCGAGAACTCGGTGATAACCGGGTTCTCGTACCACATGGGTTGGCCTGCACGCAGTTTCAGAATCAGATTGAGGTACTGTTGCTTGATCGGATCAAGCTCCGACTCGATGACCGGATTCTCATACATCAACACGTCGAGCATGCGCACGCCCGACTTCTCAGTCTCGACGCCGAGCGTGATCGGCTCCGGGTCGTCGTCCCACTCATCTTCTTCGTAGGCGAAGATCTTGCGGAAGTCTGATTCGTTCTCTTCCATGGTGCGACCGAGGGTTTCGATGCAATGGAATCCAAGGGTGAGGTCGCGATGCAGGACCTTCTTGCCCTTCTGCGTCGCGCCATCCTGGAACGCGCCCGCCTTCCAGGTGGTCTTGACCGGGGCGTCATAGATGCCCTGTACCTGGCCCTTGGCATTCCAGACGCCCTCATGGCCTTCGACCTCGCCGTGCGTGTGGAACCGGCGGCCGTCACCGCTAATCCACATCGAAAGGATCTGCGACTCATATCGATCGGGCTGGATGATGAACGGATTGCTACTCATGGCCGCCCCGCGTACCGCATCATCTGGAGCTTCTGCTTGTCGTTGAGCTGACCCATCAATTCGTCCACGTCCTTGACGTTGATGCTGTCGACCTTGATGCTGTAGTCGTTGCCCTGTAGCGCGCCTGGCTCAAGCGGCTGCCGCGCGGCCGCGCTGCTCACATCGGCCCACTGGCGGCCAGTCAGAACAGGCTCAGGCGACTTCGACAAGTTGATGGCCATGCCACCCGGGGGCAGCATGCCGCCGGCGTCGAAAATGCCCATCATCTTGAGCCATTCCGGACCCATGGGTGAGTTCGGGCTCTGCTGCTGCGGGGTCGCTGTGGGCGGGCCATCCATCGTCGGTGGCTGTGCGGCCGGACCGGGGCCAGTCTTCGTGCCGAATGGGTTTGAGCCAGCGGGTGGCGGAGGCAACGGACCTTGGCCGCCACCCACACCCGGCAGTGCGCCAGGTTGTGGCTGAGTCTGCGCACCGGGTGCGCCAGAGCCCGGCATCTGACCGGCCTGGACGGGTGCACCCGGCAGCTCGGGGCCAGGTGCCGCGCCTAGGCCCTCGCCGTGTTCCTTGGTACCGGGATCGACCGCGGACTTCTGCGCCTCGGCCTTTTCCAGCGTCGTAGTCGCCGCGCCCTGATTCTGGAGCTGCGGCACAAAGCCCGTGTAGTCGTAGCCGAGCCAGCGCGGAGCGCCGAATGGGAACAACTGCTCGACAAGAGCGTCCACTCCGATACCGGCCATCTGGAAGCCCCAGCTCACGCCACGCTTGGCCGCGTTCGCGCCGAGACCGATGGCCGCTGCCGCGGCCGGACCTGCGGCCTGACCACCAGCGCCGAAGCTGCCGACTGTGGCGGCCGCTGATGCTGCCGTGGCCGCCGCTGACGCGGCCTGATCGATGAGCCCGTTGACAGCCTCGGCACCCATGTTGAGCAGCCCAGCGGCGAAACTGGTACCCGCGGTGCCGGTACCACCGGCAGCGGCAGGAATGTACCCCTCGCTGCGGTCGGTGCCGCGATCGTTCATGTCACCGGCAGCCAGGGCTCTCACGCCATTTTCGCGGCCAGTCGGGATGCCGCCATTACCCATGATCTGCGCCATCAGGGCCGACGCATTGGGGGTACCCGTGCCGCCGTTGGCCATGTACTGCTCGGTGAGCTGGCGTCGCACCTTGGCGGGCAAGGTGAATCGAGTGTTCTTGCGCGGCTTACCGCCACCGATCGACGTAGCGTGCACGTGATCCATGTGGTTTGCGGTCGGGCCACCGCGATCGTCCATCCGATTCGACTGACCGTTAGCGCCCGTCCAGTTCTGTTGCCATATCACATCTTCCAGGCCATAGGCACTGGCATTCTCCAGTAGATGCCGACGGATGTCGTCACCGAGTTGCTTACCCTCAGGTGTACTGGAATCGGGAATCATGATGTCGAGTGCGCGCCCGGACGGGTGGTACGGCATCGAGTCGGAGCGCATGCCGCCGATCTCCCGAATGCGATCACCGAACAGCATCGAAATGGCGCGGTTGATGAGAATTGTCTTGCTCTGCAAGCCTGCTTCGTCCGCTAGACCCGGACCTAGGTCGCCGCCGAAGAGGTCTTCCAGGTCAATAGGTCCGCCATCCTTGAACCCCGGAAGCATGCCCTGCGCTGCCGCTCTACGGAGCTGGAACACGCCTCGGTGGCCGCCCATGTTGTCCACGTCGTCAGCGGTGAGCATGTGCTCACCCTGCGAACCCCACATGAGCACGTCGTCGGACTTTCCGCTACCGGGGCCATAGACCGCGCCGCCATCCTTCTTCTTTGGAAGCTGCTGCAAGGCACCCGCTACAGACCCCATGGGTCCAGGAAGAATTGCGCCCAGACCGGTCATCTGCGCCTGAATTGTCATGGTGTGGGGCTGGTTGATTTTCTCGATCAGCTCTGCAATTCGGCGCTTCGCGTCGTCGGTCTCTGCGACAACCTTGAAATTGCCGTCCTTCATTTTCTGAACGTCGTAACCGAGACTCTTGAGTTTGTTCTGAGCGTCTTCGGTCAACGCGGTGACGACAACCGACTTGCTATCTGGCACTTGGACAATGGATGCGCCAAGCTCCTTGAAACGCTTCACACCTTCTTCGGTTGCACGCCAGGTACCTTCGAGCATGGACTGGAGGTCACGCTGTTTCTGTGACATATCCCCAATGGAGTTGCGCTGCTCATTGATGTTCTGCGTCATCGTGATAAACGACTCACGTACATCGGGCATGATGTCGATGAAGCCCTGAAGCCCCTCAACACCCTTTTGGTAGTCCTTGTTGATGCTTTTCTGGTTTGACTGATAGTCGCCGAGCTTCTTGTTAACGTCATCCCACGCAGTGCCCTCGCGCAGAAGTGCCTGCGTCAGTTCTTCATTGGTGATACCCGCGTTACGAATATCGATCATCGCGCTTCTGGTTCGCATCCCCTTGTCGCTGACCTGCTCGCCGATGATGTCGGCAGCCTTCTTACGGATGTCGTTGTACGCGTTGGGGTCACCAGTTCCCAGGGCTGCGTCGAGAAGTTGTGTGGGATCTAGGCCATAGCTGCGTGCGCGCTGATCGGTGTTGATCTCCTGAAACTTCGTCGCGACCTGTTCACGCGTCTGCTCAGTGATTCGCCCAGTGGACTTGTCAAGCGTGGCCCGTAGCGCTTCTTCTTCCTGACGCTGTTGCGCAGCCTTGTCGGCAGCCTCTTGGTGCTTCGCGGCAAGAAGCCCCAGCGCGACCGATGCACCGCCAAGTGCCAATCCCCATGGACCACCGAGCGCGGACATGAGCCCGCCTGCTGCGGTGGACAATCCAGTGGTTGCGGCACGTGCTACACCGGCTGTACGCCCGAACCGTTCGGCACCATCGACACCCAAGCGGTACGCCTCACCCATGCGACCAAGCACCGAATACCGCGCCTGCATGGTGGCAAGGGCCGCGTTCATGCCGTTCAACTGGACACCCTGCGCGGCCCCGAGACTGCGCTGTAGCTGCATCTCTTCACGGAAGCTGCGCATGCCAGTGACGACACCGGGTAAGGTCTGCCGCAGATTGCCCAGCGGGCCGGGGAGCCGGTCTAGGAGCGTGGGGATAAACCTCCACGCCATCCACGCAACAGCGACCGCAGTCACCAGGGACTCTTGGCCGTCCAATGCGCTCGCGACCGTACTCAGCAGCGGCGCGACGAATCCGATGACATCTCCGGCGATCTTGAGCGCTTCAACGAACCCGGTCCACGCCGCGCTGCCGAGCGTTTGGAGGACTTCCGCTAGCGCCTTGCCGAACTTCTGAATATCCGGCCATGCCTGCTTGACCTCTTTGGTGATGTCCGAGAAGACGCCGCTACTGGTGTCACCCTTGAGGGCGTCCAACAGATCTCCGAGAGTGCTGTTGGCCCAGTTGCCAACCTGCGCAAGCGGTCCATCAACCACGTCATACAGGGCCAGCTTCGCATCGTCCAGTGTGTTCTTGAGGCGCTCGAAAACACCTGGCAATCCTTGATTCTGCGCTGCTGCGAGTTGCGCTGCGCCTCCTTGCCGCGTGACCGCTGCATACATTTTGTCAAATGCAGCGGCGGTAGTGTTCATGCCTGCGATGCGCGCGGCGTCAGACCCAAATAGCTTGTTGGTCGCCCACTGGAAGTCCTGCTGACTCATGCGATTTGACGCTTGACTCAGTTGATCCATCAGAGATCGAATACCGACGAACCGTTTGTCCTGGTCGTAGAGCGTCAGCCCAAGCTCTTCGATCGCCTGCTGTGCGGGCTTACTTGAATCGGTGATAGCCAGCAGCGTTGCCTTGAGCATCGTTCCGGCGTCCGAGCCAACGATGCCATTGTTCGCGAAGATGCCCAGCGCCGTGGCGGTGTCTTCCATCGTGAGCCCGAACTGAGCGGCGACCGCACCACCAGCCTGCATGCCATAGGCGAAGTCGGTGATCTCACCGGTGGATGCATTGGCGGTATTGGCCAGTACGTCGGCGGCATCCGCGGCACGGCTGGCGTCCAGGTGGAATGTCTGGAGCGTGCGAGCTTGAATCGTCGCGGCGGTCGCCGCGTCTACCTGCGCAGCCGCCGCGAGCTGCACCGTGCCGCGCGCGGCTTCCATGGCCTGTTTGACGTTCAAGCCGCCCTTGACCAATTCGGTCATCGCTGCGGCGGCACTCTGCGCCGAAGTGCCCGAAAGGGTTACATCGCGGCCGAGTTCTCTTGCCTTGGCGCTGATCTGCGCCATCTCGGCGGCGCTGGCACTGGAGACGCCCCGCATCGTGTTGAGGTTGCGCTCAAATTCCAGGCCCGACTTGACGGCCGCAGTGAAGCCAGCGGTCACCGACGCCAATCCGCCAGCGATGCCCGCGGTCGCGAGTCCCTTCTTCATGAAGTCGCCGAATGACGCGGAGGCACCCTGCCCCATATCGCGGCCCATGCGCCGGCCAGCGGCTCCAGCGTCGTTACCGGCAGCATTCAGCGCGCGGGTGATGCCCTTCTGGAGATCACGCGTCTCCGCGACGAGGGAGACGTAACCTACAGCCAGCTCTACGCCTTTAGCCAACGCTCACTCCTCTCGGGATCATCTGTGATTTCCTGCCGCGCTTCTTGTCTCGCATCGCGCGGCGACGAGCGATCTCGTCGTCATGCCGCTGCTTGCGCACGGCCATGGGGACAGTCGGGTCGATCGATGGGCCCTCATCGCTGGGTCGCTTGACTTGCTTGGGCTTCGCACCACGGCCACCCGCGCGCTGCCAGTTCGCACCCTGGAGCGTGAAAAGGATGGCGCACAGCAGGTCGACGTTCAGGTCCCATGCCCACGTGCGTGGGTGGCGCGCACGGAACAGAGCCGATTTGTCGCCCAGGTTCTCCAGGAACACGCGAAACTCCTGCCAGGACATCAGCGACGAGCCGATGTCCCGGCGGTGAAGCTGACGATCCAATAGATCGGCTTGGATCGCCTCCCCCCACTCGTCTAGGAGTTCAAGGAGGCGGAAGATTCCCCCAGGTTCACCCCGGGCTCACCGTTGTCGCGCGTCTCGCCATCCTGGCCGACGGGCTTCTGAGATTCCTTGGCCCAGTGAGCAAGAATCTGGTCAAGCTCACCGACCGTGAGGGTCATCAGCCGGTCGCATAGCGACTCGTCGAGTACGGCGCTGAGCATGGCCCGCGCTGAGTCTCGGGTGGTCTCGTGCATGGTCCGGCGCGGCACCTCGGTTTCCGGGTTTCCCTCGTCGTCGAGAACCGGATTACCCTCGGCATCCAGCACTGGGACGGGCTCGTCTAGCGCGGTGAGGTTTTCCTTCATCTTCCGGGCTAGGTCTTCATCCATGAAGTTCATGTGCGGCAATGCGAAAGCCAGCACGGAGCCGTCTTTCATCGGCACCTCAAATTCGACCTTTGCCTCAGATGCGGGGGTGATACGAAATGCCATGATGGACCGAACCTTTCAATTCGAGAGATGTTGACCGGACGGCCCCACCCCGGCAAGGGCGGTCCGGTCCAGAGGTACAACCATTGCCGGGGTGAGACTTTCGACCTAGGAGCCCGAGCCAGTCGCGTCGGGGTCGTCGATCAGCGAGTAGACGCCGGGGTTACCAGATTCCGGCTTGTACACGTCAATGTTGACCGTGAACTTGACCAGTTGATCGTGGACATACTCGATGTCTTCGATCTCTACGATCTGGCCTTCTTCGATCACATTGAGCGCGGTCTTCCGTCCGTCGATGTAGCGCTGGATGAACGAGCTGCGGGGCAGCTGAGCATCCGACCATTCGACGCGGTACTTGGCGTGACCACTCGCGTAGCTCACGGTCACGTTGTCGTCACCGAAGACGGTCTTGAGCGTCACAATGTTCTGCTCGTAAATCGTGGCGGTAACGGTGCATTCGTAGTTGTCCTGGGTCGTCTTGACCGTTGACCCACCAAATGCCTTGTGCTTGGTGGTGTCACGCTTGGGGCTTACCTTGAACCCGTCGTCACCCATCCAGCCGTGGTCCTTGAATGCAGCGTCAAGCGCATCAAGGGCGTCATCGGGCAGCGGCGTCCCGAGAGGGGCACGGTAGAAGCTACCGCCGTCCTCGTGGAGAGTTGCCGCCCAAATGTTCTTGGAATTGGCCATAATTGGTCCCCTTCTACTGAGAAGTGGTCGGAACTTGGACCGGACCTGAGGGGGCACCCGTTTCGGGCTAGTTGGTGGAGATGAGCAGGTCGACCGTGAACTGATAGCGGTCGTGACTCGGTACGTCGGGATCGGGGAATTCCACGGGCCCGTTGTCGTCACCGGCACAACGCACGAATCCGCCAGCGATCGTTTGGCCACTAGCAGCGCGCAACACCCCACGCGCCGCGTTGGCCAGCTTCTCCCCTTCTCCGCTATCGTCCCAGCACTCGAACAGCAGATGTGCCTGGTCGGTAACGCGATTGAGCATCCCGCCCGGGTTCAGCCGCGTTACGCGGATGAACTTGCCCGGCAGGATGCGATGACCCGTTGCGGTGCCTGGTTTCTTGGAGGAAACGAAGACTCCGGTCAGGCCAGTCTGGGGTAGTCCCGCGATCAATGCTTGAACCGCGAGCGCTACAGATGGTTTGGGAACGATCAGCTCAGCCATGGAGCCGCTTCACCAACGTATTGTGTCGAGCGTTGTGCCGAATGGCCTTGAAGTTCGTGGGTATGACGGTTGTACGCCAGCGACCTTGAGGGCGCTTGACACCCTGGATGCTGCTGGTCTTGAATCCGTCCGTGCCCGCCTCAGCGTTGGCACCCGCGGCGATCGCCGACGCGCGGCGTTCCAGGTCGCTTCGCACACCCGACGCACCACGAATCTTGAAGTAACCGTTCACCTTGTGGACGATGCGAACTCGGCTAGTCGCCATCGCTCTCACGGTCCTCGATTACGTGCGTCCACTGGTCGCCGTTGAAAATGGCCACCCGAGTCTCGGTGCTGACGACCAGGTTGTTGGTGACCTCTTCGGTCTCCCACTCGGCCTTGCCGCCTTCGGGGAAGTCGACGTACTCGCCGTTCTTGAGGTAAGCGCGAAACATCAGGTGACCCTTTCTAGGTCGACAACCTTGCCGGGTTGCCAGAGGTGAAAGCCATTGGTGTAGTCGCGCGGCCAACCCTGAACCTCGTAGCGGGTCCACACGATTCGGTCGGCGTCGAGCGCCTGGAGAATCCCCGAGCGTCCGGGTCGCACACCGCGCAGTGAGTTCTTGTCGGGTAGGTCGATGACATCCATCGAGCAGGGGTCGTCCATCGCGTTGCCGTCGATGTCAACGAGCACGGGTGGGATGTACAGCTCAACCCGATCGACTGATCGATCCTTGATGTATTCGGGGTCCCCAGCGCCACCAGGGGGCGCGGCCGCCTGAAACCAAAACAGAATGCCGAGCTGATCCTTCGGTGGCGTCCATGTGCGAACTGGCGCATTCTCCGCGTTGACCGCGGTCGGGTCGTACCGGTGCAGCGCCCCCAGCAGGTTGGTAGGGATCGCCGCCACGATCGTCATTCCGGCGTCACGTCCTCGGTATACGCATCCCGAGCGTCATAGGTCGGGGTGATGGTGAACGCACCGCCGGACTTGATGCCACAGAGGGCTTTGAGATCACGGATCTCGTCGGTCTCGAAGCGCCGGCGTCGCGGCTTGGAGGTATCAGAGCTGACCTGGTACGGGCCAGCCATGATGTTGCTCTGTACGCCACTCCCCGACTCTGCGGCGCGCACGATGACATCAATCAGGATGTCCTTGGCGGCGGCCGCCTTGCCGGGTGGGAATTCAGCAGAGGAAATACAGGGCGCGAACAGGGCCGCTCGCGCAATCGTGCCAGCGATGAGACGGTCAACCACTTCATCGGGCGCACCCGGTAGATGTGCCTGAATCTCGCCTCTGGTGATTGCAACGGCGGCCACTGTCCGCTCCCTCCTGACTAGCTGCCCGAGGCGGCGTTGGCGCCCGTGATGCGGACGAAGCGGTTCACGTCGCGAACAGCGAAGCCGACTTCAAACTCGACACGGACCGCGAACATGTTGCGCTGCCATAGGTTCAGCGTTTCGGCACCGTCAGTCAAGCTCGCCTGGCTGGAGATGTCGATGGACAGGCCCTCCACGTAGCCCCACATTGCGGTGGACCACTCGCCACCGAAGCCCACGGTGGACGGCGAACCGGCCTTGTAGGCGTGTGGCGTCTTGGAGACGGGGCGCGCCAGGATCTCACGCTCAACGCGGCCCTCGCGGGTAACCGAGTCGATGAAGATCGGACGGCCCATAGTGTCCTTGGCGCCGAGCGCTGCGATCTCGGCCTGAGAAGTGAGGACCCAGCGCTCTACGTCGGAGCCCTCCACCGCGGCGACCGATTCCAACGCATCGACGTAACCGTCATAAACGTTGGTTGCGATCGAAGCGGTCGGTGCAGCCGCGAGAGTGTCGAATCCGGTACCGGGCGAGGGATCGAACCCCAGGCACGTACGGTCGAACTTCTTGGCCAGGACACGCGGAAGGCGACTGACAAGGGCGTTATACAGGCCCGGAAGGTCGCGCTTGAACTGGTTCGAGAACGGGACGATCACGGCAAGCGTGTAGCCCTTGATGTTCTTGGAACTCAGCGATCCGCGGCTAACCGGCTTCTCGTCGGTCTCATCGACCCACTCGGCCTGGGGATCTCCCGTGATAATCGGGATGGACAGGCCACCAGCGGGAAGATCAATCTGCGGCACGAGCTGCTGAATGATCGAAGCCTGCTGGACGTTCTGCCAGATCTGCTGGGACACAGCCGGGGGCAGAAGCACCCCGTTTGTAGTCCGGTTGATGTCCACACCAGCCATGGGTGTGACCTCCTTTCAAATGAAAGTGGTTGCTAAATCACGCCTCTGAGCGCTGCGGCGAATTGCTCTTCTGGAGTTGCTCCAGCGGCACCACCGCGCCCAAACGCCGGATCGGGGGCTGGCCGGCGCGACTGGCTATTGGTCACCTCGGTGACGTAGGCAGTGAGCTTGGCCTTTAGGTCCTCGACCTCGGCGGTGATCTCTTCCTCAGAAGTCGCCGTGATCAGTGGCAGCGCAAACGGTGGAATTCCGTCGGCCAGTTGGTATCTCAGAAGGCGAGCGTCTGCCTCGGCCTTGTCAGCCTCGGCCTTCTCGGCACGAGCCCGATCCTGCGCCGCCTGATCTAGAACGCGCTGATCAGGTGTCTTCTCGCTTTCCTTCTTCTGCTGTTCGCGATCGAAAGCGGCTTTGTACTCGGCGAAGTGCTGATCATGTTCCTTCGCCTTGGCCGCGTTAGTCTTTGCGCGAGCCTCGTTCTTACGAGCCTGGTCGCGCCACTGGTCGCGTTCGCCCTCTAGCGCCGCGAGCTGTTCGTCATACGACGTTTCCAGCTCGTCGATGCTCTCCCCCGTCGCGTCTGGCTGCTGACCAGCCGCGGTCTCGGCCGCTCCGGGCATCGAGTTGGGCGTGGGGGTTCCGGCTTCTTCTGACATGTGAGATCTCTCCTGCGTTTCGCATAGAGGGGCGCCCGTTTCGGGCGATCCGCTCGGGTGTGAGCGGAAGTCTGAGACGCCCAGATCGCTTGTTAGATAGCGATTTTGGGCATGAAAAAGGCCCCTAACTATTTGTTAGGGGCCGAACTCTGTTCTAAGAGTTAGATATTGGCGTTAAGTTCGATCGAAGAATCTTCGATGTCCGCGAGATTCGTCGTCGTTAACGTGCCGTCTTCATTCCACTCTGCACGCATCTGCTCGAAGGCGTCTTTCGCGGCACTCCCCTGCTGCAGCTCGCGACGAATTGACAGGGCGACGTACGCGTAAAGCATCTCGTCGCCATCTGCCACGTGCAGCAGACCACAAGCGTCTTCGTCGTTTGTCCAGAGTCGCCCGACTGGGTGTTCCAGCCCTGGGTCCTGGAACAGGTCCACGTAGCGTCCAGCGCCAGTGCGCGCGCCGGGATAATCCGGCTGGTCATAGAACGTACCCAGCTCGGCGCTGATGATGTCGTATACGCCGTTGGGCAACCAGCGTGTGGGGATGGGATTAGACAGGTTGATCCACCACCTCCACGATCACGTCAACCTTGAACTGTGACGATCCGGTTGACTTGCGCACTTCCAGCACCTTCATCTTCTGATTACGGGGAAGGATAACCTCGCGCTCATGCGTTCCGACGGAGGTCAGTTGATCCATTCCATCCGGTGTGCCTGAGACGAAGATGCCGCGCTGACCGGGCTTCATCTTGTAGAGCACGCGAACCGGGTTGTGGAATGCCGGTGTGGTGGTGATCGACGTGGACAGGAAGGATTTGGACACGTACGTCTCACCCTCCAGCACCTTGAGCGCGTCGATGTCAGCGCCGAAACTGAACTTCATTCCCAGACTGTTCTCATCGTTGAACTCGACAGCGTGCGTACCGCGGCTGAGCACGATGTGCTCCTCAAACGGATTGTGCTCGTAGAACGCCGAATCGAGCGCCTTGGTTTTGGCTGACGGCACCTTGTCTTCGCGAGCGTGCGCGTTCATTGTGCTGTAGCCGCTGCCGGTGTACGACTTGATGGCGCTGTGCTGGTTGGATTTCCAAGCCGAGGCATTCTGTGGCGACATCAGCGAGCCGAACTGCTGCCACTCAACTGCCTTGCCGCTGGCATCGAAAACGTGCGGGTTGTCGGCAGACCCGACGGGAGCCTTGGAGTCGGCGATAACCGTCTTGCCGAGCTTGGTCAGCTCGCCAGCGGGCTGCTCATGTTCGGGTGTGTACTTCGTACCCTGTTTGATGACGACAGGTTTCGGCGGTTCTTTGATCTTGGAGTTACCCTGGGCTTTGAGCTTGTCCAGCGCCTTCTTGGCCATGTCGTCGCCGAGTGCGTCACCGTACTTGCCGAGCCATTTGGTCTGAACCCCAACGTCGTAGTAGCCCAGCAGGTTCGCCAACTGATCGGTAGTGAGCGCCGCGATGCCGAACTCTTTGTCGAATTCGGGGATCGCCTCGGAGAGCTTGATACCCTTCTCGACCGCGTACGCCTTGACGGGCTGGAAGAACCCGCCAGAGCCGGCCTTCTTAAGGAACTCCTGTTCCCATTCGAGCATCTTGGCCGACTTCGTCGGCTTGTTTGTAACGGGCTGCGCCGCAGCTGGTGTCGCGTTACCGTTCTTCATCTGCCAGTACTGCGCGGGGGTCATCTTCGACAGTTGGGCGAAGTTGGCGGTGTCGCCCTTCTTCTTCGCCACGTACTTGGCCGACGCGAGCGCCTTGCCCGCCTTCTTCAGCACGTCCCCGTCTAGGATCGGAGTCGGCCCGGTCGGTATCGGAGACGGTGGCAGGAAATCGCCCTGGGTTATGTTCAACCCCGGGGGCACGGTAATGACCTCGCCCTTGACTTTGGTGTTCGTCAGACGCTTCTCGACTGCCTTGATGTAGTAGGAGCTCAGATCAGTTGCGAGACTGTTCTTTCGGGCAACAACTGCATCCAGGAACGCGTCAACATTGTTCGTCGCAATGTTGCCGTTCGCCTCGGCCAACAGCTTTCCCTGTTTGACTGCACCTTCGGCATAGGGCCGGAATAGATTGCGGATCTCCTTGTCTGGGATCGATTGCAGGCCTTGGATATAGCTCGCCAGTTCGTCGCCCGAGGGATTGAGCAACTTACCGGGCTTGCCTTCGGCGTACTGCCGAAACAGCGTGTTGTAGATGGGTTCTGGCGTGCCGTGCTTGACGTTGGGGTGGTAGTTCCAGTCCAGCGTGTCACCGCTGAAATACTTGAACGCTTGACCCTTGTCGATGCCGACGATCTCGCCGCCACCAGTGCGAATGAACTGTCCAGCATGGCTGTCGTGGTTACCCATTAACCAGTCGAGCGCGTGATGCTTCTGGATGGTCAACAGATCGGCTTCACTGATTGTGGACAGATCAACCCCAGATGGGAAGGCGCTCTTGCTGCCAGGGAACATGTACTGGACGGACTGGCGCTTACCGCCTACCGTCATGATGTACATCGCTGGTGTCGTCAAGCCCGACTTCGCCTGCAGCTCAGCAGATGCCGCATCCAGCGTGACCAGAAATTGATCGTTCGGATTCTTGGGACCCTTGACCAGCCACTTCTGAGACTGCGAGTCGGTGTACACCGTGGCGCCGTGCGTGCCGAGTACCTGACCGGTGCTGGCGAGCACGTTCGGTGAATCCGTCAGCTCGCCAACGACGACCTTCGGCTTGGTCGCGGTGGATACAGTGCCGACTCCGGCGGTCGGCGCTGTCTCTGGCGTGGTGACCTTGGCGGTGGCCGTCGTCGTGGCCTTGGATGTGTTGCCGCCCTTGGATTGCGCGTACTCCACGGGCGTCATCTTGGCCAGTGCGTTGTACTTGGCGGTGTCGCCCTTCTTTTTGGCCGCATGCTTGGCCGCCGCGAGTGCTTTGGCCGCCTTCTTGAGATCGACGTTCGCGGCCGCGTTGGCCATTGCGGTGACCTTCGCGGATGCCTTGGCTGCCTCGGCTGCCATCTCAAGGAATGTCTGCTGTTCGTTGTAGACCTGCTCGGCCTTGAGCCACGCGACGGTATTGGCGGCGGCCTTCTTGTTGGCCACATACTTGGCCTGCGCTGCGGCCTTGGCCTTCTTCTTGGTGAAGTCCTTCTCAGCGGCGAGCCACGCCGTCGCGTCGGTCTGGTACTGCTGCTCGGCCGCGAGCCATTCGGCAGTCGCCTTCTTCTTGGCGACGTACTTGGCCTGCGCTGCGGCCTTGGCCTTCTTCTTGGTGACTACCTTCTCGGCATCCAGCCACGCGGTCACGTCCGCCTGGTGCTGTTTCTCAGCGTCAAGCCACTTGGCGAGGTCCGCCGGTGCCGGTGACTTCTTGGTAGACATCGCTACCAGTGTTGGCCCGCTGCCTGACGCGGCGAGTTCGTTGGCCCGCATTTTCGACAGGACCGCGTTGAGCGTCGGCTTGATCTGCTCAGCTTCGAGCTGCTTGACCGTTTCGATGTACTCGGCGTCCCAGTCCTGGTAGTACCCCGGACGCTGGAACTTGAGCTTTCCGCGGGCGACGGCTGGCACGCAATGGCAGTTGTCATGACCCGCTTGCGCCGCGTGAGCGCTGCGGTAGACCGCTCCGCGGGTGGCCATCACTCGGCAGAACTCGCACGCTCCCGGCGACGCCAACCGCGAGTATTTGACTTTCTCGGTATCGGCGTTGCGCAGAATCGTCGCGCGCGCGCCGTCGAACACCATGCGCTGTGCCGAACCCGTCAGCCTGGTCAGCGGATGGGCGGTGCCAGCGGCGCGGAACGCCCATTCAAGGGAGTTCATCATGCGGTCTTGCGACACCGCGTCGATCGCGGCTACCGCCTTGGGTGTGTACGGCTCATCGGGTGCCAGCTCGCCGTACCACTGATTGGCGACCTCGGATGCGGCCTCGACGTAGGGCTGTACTACCTCGGGAAAGACTGCCTTGAATGCGTTCAGCAGGTCGGCAGCGGTAGCACCGTCGCTTTCGAGTTTCCTGTACAGGCCCACAAGGTCTTTGGTGGACAGCGTCGAAAGGTCACCCAGGACGCTCTGGAGGGCTTGAGCCTGCTCAACCAGGCTGGCCAACAGATGCCGCTCTACGGTCAGCCAGGGACGCTACCTGGCTGTCCTGGCGTGCATTCTCGACACCTTGACGGACCGACGCGACGAGGTTTGTGACCGTCGTCTTCTTATCGTCGATCTCCATCTGTCGTTGATCGGCCCGGCTGATGCCCAGCTTGTCGCGGGTGACGCGCGAGGTTGGGGTGTAGACGCCCTTGTCGATGAGTTTGGTCACCGCGTCGGATGTGGCGGCGAAGGTTGGTGTCGCGGCGTCGCGCCACTGCGGGCGCACCTTGCGAATCTCGTCGGGCAGTTCGTTGAACTTCTTGCCCTCACGGACCATCACGCACAGCCGCGCGGTCTCCGACCAGCCGCGGCCGAATGTCTTCTGGCGCTGCTCTGCGCGCTTGACGTGGCGGCCCTCTAGTGACCGGATTGCGTCGGCAGACGGCGGGTTGTCTGTCTCGAATCCCAGATAGTTTGCAGGTACTGCTATTTCAGACGAGACGAGCTGGCTGAGCGTGCGCATCTGGCCGAAGAACGATTCCAGGCTGGCGCCCTTGAATTCCTTGATGTCCGGGATCTCCCCGTACTCGTCGCGCTCCAACGCGATCATGCGGCCGATGTAGGACTTCCACGCCGGAACTGGCTTACCGTCCT
Source organism: Mycobacteroides sp. H001 (assembly GCF_001440005.1). Classification (NCBI taxonomy): domain Bacteria; kingdom Bacillati; phylum Actinomycetota; class Actinomycetes; order Mycobacteriales; family Mycobacteriaceae; genus Mycobacteroides; species Mycobacteroides sp. H001. The sequence continues at coordinate 548,661 of NZ_LJYH01000021.1, read as the reverse complement.
CGCCGACAAAGAACGATTCCTTCGCGCCGAGCACCGCGCGCTGTGGCGATGCCAGGTACTCGCGCGCCACTTCCATGTTGGCTAGGGTTCGCATGCCCGACTGTGTGTGCGAGATAAGCGTTTCGGTGATTTCGGAGTGGCCATTGCGGCCACGCGCACCTGACCGCGGCCGGTTGATCATCTGGGCGACCAGCACGCGCTCTAGGTTGTGCTTGTTGCGGTCAACCACGCGCATGTTGCCCACGCCCGCGGCGCTGAGTTCCATCGGGACGCATTCCAGGGCGATGATTTCGTTCGGCAGAATCAGCCGCCCGCCGACCACACGCTGCTCACGGTCAACGATCTGGAGGAACGCCGAGGTGGCACGCCGGGTCCGTGGGTCGTAGATCGCGGTCATATTCCGCGGCGACTCGACCGTCACGACTACTTCGGGCTCGTCATCGAGTCCGGAAGACACTGCCACAAAGGATGTTCCGTACATCAAGCCGTCTGTGTGGTTGACATCAGACTCGACATCGAGATCGTTCTCCAGGAAGATCTCATCGAGACCCAGCGGATCGCGGTCCTCGCCGTCACCCTCGTATGACCAGCCCTCAAAGTTCAGCCGCTCGACCAAGCTGTCAACGGCGACGGCGGGCCAGCCGACACAGCACATCAGGTTGGAAAGTGTTGGTGGAATGGCGATCTTGAGATCTTCCATTCGGCGCTTAGCCTCGTAATACTGCTCTTTGATCAGGTTTTCGCCCTGGTGCTTCTGGAGCTGAGTGGTCAGATCCATCAGTACGGCTTGTTCGTCCTTCGACAACTGAAGCGACGGCAGCGCGATTGCAGTGGTCATCCGAGCACTACCATCCTTCCCTGGCTAGATGAGTTGACGCGTACACCGATGCCTTGCGCGTAGCAGTCGAGCCGCCCCTTGTACGCCATGACTGCCGCGTATGCGGCGTCAATCTTGTTGGGGGACTCTGGATATGCCTTGTGGATCAGGTAGCCGCGGCTGGCGGCGCGTTTTCGTGCGTTGAGAATGTGTTGCGTCAGCGCGAGGTCTCCGCCGTGACTGACCGTGATGACGGAGTCCTCCGCGTCGGCATCCTGACCGGAGGTGACGACGGCGTGACGGAAGATCTCGACGTGCTCGACTACGTTGACGCCCTTGCCCTTCGGCCAGGCCATCATTGGATTCTTGACGGAGCACTTGACCTTAAGCCGTCGCCCGAAGTCCTTTTCCCATGCCACAACTTGCTCAGTCCAGCCGGTTGGATCGGCGTTGAACGCGATGACTCGGAAGTCTGCGAACGTCTTCCGCACCGCCGCGTCCACCTCGTGAACCGGGGGTACCCAGTTCTTTTCGTGTTTCTCGGCCTGCCAGATGCCGATTGTGAACAGTCGGCCATCGTGAATGCGGCATCCGATCAGCGCTGTGGCGTCAGCTTTTCCGCGCTGACGGCCGCGTGAGCCGTCGAATCCAACCGCGATGAAGTCGCCTGGCTTGATGGGGTTTGGGTCTGGCTTGTCCTCGTCGCCAACGCGAATCGCGCTCCACTCGATCTGGCTGATCCACTGATCCGAGGCGTGAGTGATCTGATTCAGGTAGTACCGGCGCGCGTCCTGCGGGTCGGTGTCGTCATCCCAATATTCCTGGATGATGCGATCAAGGTTGACCCATCCGCCGTTGTCATCGGCTGACTCGCCGTACGACACCCGCAGCCCCTCGCGCAGCGAGTCGTAGTCGGACGGGTCGGTTTCCGGTGGCGCTTCGCGGTGGTCGTAGTAGAGGCCACCGGGCACCCGGCCCTCACCCTGTGGGCGCTCCGCGCGGATGAGCTGCGCCTGGTAGGTCTTCCATGAGCGCTCGGCGACGGTGTTCTCACCAGGTAGGAACGCGTTTGGGGTCTCGACAGAGCAGCCGTTGACCTTACCGAGGTTGCGTCGGATGGTCCCTGCCAGCCGTAGGCCGCCGTTGGTCTCGGTCCAGCTCTCGGTCTGATCCATGGCGGTGAAGACGGGCCGGAAACCTTCACGGCTGATTCCGGCTGACGTGACGGCCTCAATTCGGCCACGCGGAACAGTGATGAACGTTTCCATCGGGTCAACGTCGTAGTCATCGAGCAGCCGATCACTGCTGCGCACCATGTCCAGGCAGGGATCCCAGGTGTTGGCGGTCTGATCCTCTGAGACGGCTATGATTTGGACCTTCGGCTTGATGCCGAGATCGACCCAGGGGCGTCCTACGGGTTGGCCATCGGCGTCCCAGCCGTCCATGACCACATCGCCGATTGCCTCGACGATGCACAACGCGGCCACCAGCGGCGACTTACCCCAACCCTTGGGCCGGGAAAGCACCGCGCGGCGGATCAGCCGGCCGTTGTTCATCGCCCGGCCGACGATCGCGGTCCCAGGCTTGAACAGCGGGTCCACTTCATAGAGTCGGGCGACGAAATGCGCCTGTTCCGGCGTGAAGATCAGCGGCTCACCCAGGCTGGGGCCGTCAACGACTTGGAGGTACTCGGTTATCCAGTCGAGTACGGCCCAGCCGAGCGTGGGACGCTCACCGGGGACCGTTGGCTTCCAGGGCAATTAGCCCGTCGACCCCAGCGGCCCGTACCGCCCTTTGGACCCGCCATCGGACTTCCCGCTCGGCTGGCTGGCCTTCTTATCGGCCTCATTGGCCGCGGCGAACTGAATGCGCAGACGAGCGCGGTCTTCCGGCGTCGCGCCGAACTTGGCAACGCGCAACCGCAGTTCGGCGGCCACCTTCACGTCGCCAGTCCAGTACCGGGCGTGCAGCACCGCGGTATCAAGCAGCTCCGACCAATCCGTCGAAGTGAACTCCTTCGACAGCGGCGATTCCTTCCACATCTGCCACCACTCGACCGTCCGCGCGGGCCACTTGAACCGCTGCGCGACGATCTCACCCTCCACGCTGACCTCAAGGTCGAACTGCGGTAGCGGGGGCTGTTCAACAGGCTTTGCCGGGATGATGCGCATTACGTTGTCCCGACCACGGCGCGCGCCGTGTCCTGCGAGCCGATCCGGGTCCTTGGGACGTGGGCCTATTCCAGCCATGGGTGCCTGCTCTTTCTGTGCGCGTTTCGCGCGACCGTTTCGGTCAGAGTTGGCACTGAAACAGTCGCGAAACAGTGCCCTAGCTGCGGATAGGCCGCATGTTTCAGCCGGGGTCGAAAAGGTCCAGACCCAGGCGGAGCCCCAGCGCCTATGCCAACCGGGGATTTCCGGGGGCCCAGGGGGCTCCCCTCCCCAGCCCCTCTGCGCCCGCGTGAGCTATCGGTTGCGTCCTGGGTGTGGCTCTGGGTCCCGGTACCGCTTGCGGGTACGACCTTGAGCCGCTTGCTTAGCCGTCTTCTTCTTGTGGCATGGGCTGCATACGCACTGGAGTTCGTCCACGGTGAGGGTCATGCGCCTATCGATGCCCCGTTGGGCCACACCGTCTTTGTGGTCCAGCTCTTCGTAGACACCCGTGCATCCGTCGTAGCGCAACTGACACTCATCGTTGTCTCTGATGCGCACAGCGCGGCGTACAGACGCCGGAACGTTGGTCCCAGTGCCTCGACCGTCACCCGCCCACGCCATCTCAGTCTTGTGATGCGTCGTTGATGTCTTCGGTGACCCGTTCGAGAACCGTAACGTCGTCAACCACAACGTCATCGATCTCTATGTCCGAGACCAAGAGCGTGAGGGTCAAGGTGTTGAGCGTGTTGGTATCGGTACTACCTAGGTGTACCGTCACCCCACCCTCGGCAATGAGCCCCGGCACCTGCACGCCATCGATCAGTACAGTGTGGTCAGCAGTGATGTACACCCTCTGCCTGCCACCGCCTGCGAACTCGGATGATCCACCATGATCAGAGGGATACGGATCAGCGATGTACATGCGGTCTCCTCAGGGTCAGCTTGACCTCATCGCTTGACCAGTGCTCGCGTGTGCCAACCCGCCACCCCCTACGCGGGGTGACCACTATGGCCCCGTCAACTATGCGTGGCCCACGGGGTACCCCATCGGGATGCTCATCGATAACCGTAGGTGTATCAGCATGATTCACCAAGCTAGGCCAGGTATATCCGATGCGATGCCCTATTGCGCTGGCCCAGTGTTCTATCGCGTGGTCCTGTGCCATGAACACTGCGGGAGGCTGTGCCAGATGCTCCAGCATGCTCCGTACTAGCGGTGTACGGATGGCCACACCCACCGCGTGCAGCAGTACATGACCAGTGAGCCAGCACGGGGCGGCCGGCGTCTCCGGTGACAGCGCGCGAGCGATCGTACGAATGCTGGTCTGCGCGAACTCGGGCCTGCCCTTGCCCAGATACAGCGAGACGATCGGCGTGGGCGCAACCGCCAAAGCTGATTCCAGTTGTGCGCGAAATCCTTCGACAGGCTGCGCGTCGTCTTCAAGTACGACACTCCAGTCAGAATCATACGCGGTCAGCATCGACCACACACGACGATGGTTACCCTCGCAACCGAGATCGCCATCGTCGTACGCGACCACGTTCGCGTCAACAGCCCCGATCATGCCCTCGGCCTGAAGCATTCGATCCTGATGCGCGACAACCCCAATTTGGATGTTCATCGCCGCTTCGCAACCAGCATGTTGAAGTAGAACGCGATGGACTCGACAGGCACGTTCCACGCGTAGCGGGAGGGGAATAGATCAAGCTCTGTGCGACCGCGGTAGTTGACCTCATCGGTCAACCGCTGAAAGAACTGCATCATCGTGAACTCGCCATCGCGCCTGCGCTTTTCGGGGTTCTCGTTGGCTTCCATGGACCCGTAATAGTGCTCATGGTAGGACGCGTGCGTGTCCTCCACGACATAGATGCCACCCGGTGAGACGTGGCGAAACAGTAGCTCAAATGAGCGAATCGTCTTGGATGACAGATGACTTGCATCATCTATGATCACATCGAATGGCCCATAGACCGCGGCTAGCTGATCTATCATCCCCTGATCATCCTGCGAACCCTGCCAGAGCGTGATGCGCTCGTCGTCATCAGGCTGGACGTTCTTGGATTCCAGCTCGACCACAATGATCTCAGCGCCAGGATGTGGGAAGTACTCAGCCCACGTCCGGGCGCTGTTGCCACCACAGTCTGGGTCCTCGTGGCCACCCCAGCCCAGCTCCAGTAGCGTTATGGGCTTGTCGCGCAATGGCTCTAGCAGTGGCTCGTAGATCGCCGTGTAATTGTGATTCAGCGACGACTTGTCTGTGCCATGCTTCTGCGCGATCTCATCGAGAGTCATCATTTGTGCTTCCAGACGCTCCAGTCGTTGCGCTCGTTGGCCTTGAATGTGGTGAGCCACTGACTGCCCCAAACGATCTGCTCACGCCATTTGGGCGAGCGTGCAACGTAATTGAATGCCGCCATATCACCCTTGACCTTGCTCGGCCCCACGCGGAAGATCTCACGCACCATGTCGGCGCAGAAGTCCAGCAGCGTCGCGTGATCACCACCTACGACGCCTGCGTTGAGTAGTTGAGCGCCACCATTCTCGGCTATCCACTGCTGATATGGCGGATGATTCTGGCGCATCCAGGGGATGTCCAAGACGGTTGGCTCATGCCCGACATACAGCGCACCCTCACGCATCAAGCCCCAGGGCTCGCGCAACATCTCGACGTCGGTGCCATCGGTCATCCATACCCACGCGCTCTCGTGGTCGCGCAGATAGCGATAGCAGACTATCCAGCGCTGGAGGTATGGATTCAGACCCGACTCCACAGACGCCCCTGCGCCTCCGTCGTGCTCATAGGGTTCGTCGGCCAGAATGATCGACCTCGCACCTCTGATCGACTTGCGCCAGGCCTGAAAGTCGGCTGACACCAACTTGGAAGCGTTCTTACGCTGTGGATCAACCACTTTCGTCAACATGGTGGTGATGACTTCATTGCCCAGTTGACGGTATGGGACGAATCCGTGCGTGGTCTCGCGCAGCTCGGCCAGCAGATGATCGTTGCGCTCGATCTGCGTCTGGCGCTCACGATCGTTGACGCTGCGCTTGAATTCGGGATGCTTGTGCCAGTGCTCATCCATCGAATAGATGAACTCGGCTGAACCCGCGGCATCCTGAAATGCATTGGTAGTCAGGCCGGTGTTGTTGATGCGAAGGCTGTACTCGACGTGCTCATGACCCCATACGCCGAAGATGGTTCGCATGCCACCACAGCGCTCGATGACACTGTGGTTCAGGTAGATGAGACACCCCATTGGGTGATTGAATGCGCGCGTCCGACCGTCTTCATAGATGGTCTCCGGCGTGCCCACGGGTTTACCGTTCGCGTCAAGCGTCTTGAACAGATAGCACAGGTGGGGCTCTGGGTTATCGATGTAGAGATCTGTCCAGCCCTGCTTGATCGGATAGCAGTCGTCATCAAGAAGAAACAGCTCGGTACAGCCAGCATCAACCAGCAGCTCAATGCACTTGTTCTTGGCCGCGGCGACGCCAGCACGCTCAGCGAATCGGTAGGTGATACCTAAGCCTGGCTGCGTGGATGCGTCGTCAACGACAACCACCGTCGCACCCGGCGTAAAGCGCCGGACATGCTCAAGTGTTGTGGCGAGGACTTCGGGACGGTTCCGCGTCGTGATCGCGACGCCGATATGCGATTGCGTCGGCGTGTCGGACGGTACGAACTCGACCCCATTGATCAGCACTGATGGATTCAAAATCGCCTCCGACGGAAGGCCTGGACCGGATTTTGGGATGGGTCTGTCAGTTGCTCATGATACGACGTGTAGTGGACATTGTGTTGCCCGGTAGTTGATGGCGCGCCCGACATACAACGAAGGCCCCCGGAGGGGTCCGAGGGCCTTCGTCCATCACAACAACGACACCTTTGCGGAAAGGTGCCTGATCAGTATAGATCAGGCTTCGCGCGGTCGTCTGCGCGCGAGGTAGCGATTCACCTCGCCGACGTTGTACAGCTTGGTTCCGTCGTGCGCCTCGGAACTTGTTATGTAACCGCGGTAGTTCCATTGCTGAACCGTGCTCGGCAGTACGTCAGCGATCTCGGCCATCTCATTGGCCGTCAACCACTGATCAGGGTCGTACGGCATCATGCTCGGCTGCGTCCAGTACACGTGCTCATCAACGCGTGCCTGATGGAATCGCGCGAGCGCCGCAGCTGGGTCCTCGATGTCACCGGCGACCACTCGCGTCAGCAGGTCGATCGCGATGATCGCGATGCGCTTGTTCCTAACCTCGCGTGACTCTCGGTAGACGTGGACGTTGGTGCTCATCGGTCGGCCGTACCCTCCAGCGCGGTCAGGAAGCGTTCCCACGGCATTCCGGTAGTAGCGCACGCCAGCTCTAGGTACCACTGCCGTTCGACGGCCAGCCAGGCGCATACGTCGCGCTGCCATTCCGCCTCCGCAAGTAGCCATTTCAGCATCTCGTGCTCCTCCTGATCTGTGAGAACCATCGACTGGAGCCACTTGTACTCGGCCTCAGTCCATGTGCCGTCCTGGTTGGGCCCACCGTTGCACGCCAGGCAGCGGATGACCTCAGGCGTGATGTCCTCTTGGTTGGCTGAGCTGACACTTTGACGTTTGTCCTGCACCTCTTTGACCAGCGCCAGCTCGCCGCACACGGGACACGGTAGGTGTTGCTTCTCTCGGTACAGTGTCTCGCCGAGATGCCGTCGGACGCGATAACCGAGGTCGAACACCTTGAGAGCCAACATGGTTCCCTCTTGCGAGGACGCCAGCACGTCAATGTTCTTGGTCACCACGTCAACAGCTTTGAGCACCACCCGGAAGTCGTATCTGTCGGCCGAGGACTGACCGACCACCGCGTCACCACGGTAGCGCTTGCGCTCACCCCTGCCTAGTGCCAGCCGTATAGAGCGGTCGCAGACATCGACGATCTCACCCATCAGCTCGGCGGTGTCCACGTTGATCAGCACCTTTGAGCCGGGTTTGGGTCTGCGGCTGATGTCCTCGGCCTGGCCGCGCGCTCGCTTCTCCCCTATCGTCAGTTTCAGCTTGCACCAGTCATTGGGCATGCGGCGGATTAGTTTTCGCGTCTTGAGCTGGCACGCCTCGCATAGATACGCCTCGCCCGTCACTTCGGCGGCACGACGCTGCCCGGCGACTACTTCGTAGCCGTCGCACAGTCGGCCAGCCCTACAACGGCGTACCTCACTCATCGAGTGGTTCAACCTCCATGATGTTGTGTGGATCATTTAGCGGCCGTTGGCATGTGGTGCACATCAGCACGAAGTCGCGTTCCTTGATCAATCGTTGATTGGCCGCGGCAATCCGCGCCGCGACGCGCTCACCGATCAGCATGCAGCGCGCACAGACGAAGAAGATCGTGCCGCCACTCGGCGTGAGCCCGGGCTGAGTGCACTTGTCGATCATGTGCATCTCGACGCGATACTTGGCTGGCTTGCCGCAGCGCCCCTCATGCTCGGGCTGATCTTCATTCAGCCCGCATTTGACGCACTCACAAGGCCCATGATCGGGTGCGAACTCCAGAGCCTCCAGTACGTCTTGATCGGTCATCGGGATCGACCAACCCACCACATGAGCACTCGATAGAGGCTGATCGCAGTGAACCCGACGACGAGGTTATGCGCGAACTCAAACCAGAAGAATGTCCAGTCCATCAGAAGCACTCCCCGGCATGCACGAGATGACAAGCCTCGCAGGGTTTTCGGTCGTCGCACTCTTTGACCGCGACAAACTTGACGTGGCGCACCTCGTCATCACCGTTGGGGTCAAACGACGTTGGGTCGTTGTAACACCCGGCATGCACCAGGTCGCCATCATCGTCATAGATGACATCCTGACCGACTGCGATCATCTCGCCGCAGTCGAAACAGTGACCCTCGTAGGCCGCCTCGAATTCTCTACTCGGCATCGGCCAGCTCCGCACACGAGACATGCACTGGCTCTTCGTCATGGTTCCGGTACGTCACCCGCGCGCCCAGCGAGTAGCCCTTTCCGCAGAGTGCGCACTGACCGGGCTGGAGCGCCCCGAATGTCACGCCGATCATCGCCAGTTCCATTCCGTCGCGGGCGCGATGAAGATCGACACACCTGGCGTCTCACCGATCTCGGCGGTTCGTTTTCGGCCGTGGAGGTCGATCACACGCGAGTCGTCGTCGTAGACCACATGCGTCAACGCGTCCAGAATGGCCCTCTCCAGCTTGTCGGTGTCGGGCTTCTTGATGGCCGGTGGAGTCGGCTTAGTTTTCGGCAGCGACAGCGGGCGCGGGAGGACAAAGGTCAGTTCCATAGCTAACGCCGTCTCGACGTAGATGGGTCGGCCAGCCATGGCCTGCTGCGCGAAGACCGCGACATCGGAACGCCACGGCTTCAGGTCCTTCGAGCTTTCCACCATGTGCCCCCTGCCGACATGTCGCTTTGAACCTTGCGGTGCAGACTTCCCCGGCACGAAGAACGACACGAACGGCGGGGGCGCTTTCGCGCCGATCGACGGATTCACTGCATCAGGCATCCCAGAACCTCCCTGGAGCGTTGTTGCGACTCCCGACGCTCAATCACACGCCGGTTGATGTTTGATGTCCCAGCGTTTGATTGGGCTGCCACAACGAGGCCACCCAACGTGAACGCGAGACCGCCCAATCCGTCGCGGATGGGTTTCATCCACTGTTTCGGGCCGGTCAGCCATACGGTGGACGGGGTGACTGTTTCGCGACCTGTGTTCAGAAACCCTTTAGGGTTTCTGAAACAGTCGCCAGTCACACACCGTGCTGACTGTTTCAACTCGACTGTTTCACTGACTGAAACACTGAAACAGTCGAAGCATCTGCGTAGGGTCATGACCACCTCGCCGCTGATGGGTTCAATGTCATGACCTTGGCGTTACGGGCACCCTCACCGACAAGGATGACCGACTCCTCGATCGCGGTCTTGATGATCTTGCGCGCGGCATGGAATCCGACGCCACTCTCGCCGAGTTTGGCCGTCAGCGCTCGCATGCCAAGGCCGCCGATGAACTCGGGATCAGAGAGGATCTGGACCACCAGCGGCAGCCCGTCGCGCGCTTTCGTCGCCGCCCGGCCACCCTCATGCAGCAGCAGCCCGCCCGTCTCCGGCAGGTACTCCAGCAAACCCTCGGCGACCGCCACGTCTCGACCGTGCGCCGAGAAGAACCGCTTACCCCCATCGGCTGCCGGGTCCTCTCCCTCCTCGGCCTGCTCACGCACGATCTTCCAGAGCACATCCGGCCAATCGAGCAGCCGGGAATCGCCGCGGCTGCGCTCAGCACTGTGGCCCATGTGATGCACCACGATCGACTCGTCGGCCCCGGTCTCGGCCACGAACGCATCCCAGGCGACCAGATACTTACCGGCGTCCTTGTCCTCTGAGAGCCCCAGAGCGTCCAGACAAGGCCGCAGGCAGTCCAGGATGATGAAGTCCGACCCATGCAGCTTGGCCGCCCAGGATGCACGGGTGCTCGGGTCGATGATGTTGAACGTCGCAAGATGACCCTTCATCGGGAGCACCTGCACACGTTCGGTGTTCTGAATACCCTGCGCGCGTAGCCATCTGCGAAACATGCGCTCATCTAGCTCGGTATCGATCACCGTGACCCGCTCAACCTGAGTCGTCGTGAACTTCCCGAGGAATGACACACCATCGGCCAGCGAGCGCAGTAGGTTGGCCATCATCGTCGTCTTGCCGGCCTTGTACTGGGCTGCCAGTAGCGCGCGGCCACCCACCGGTAGCAGCTCTCCGATGCGATAGACGGCGTCCTCGTCGGGAATGCTCAAGAAATCGGTCAGCGACACTGGATCTGGCGCTGTTTGGCCTAGCTCATGTGCCTGCTGGGCCGCGTAGAGCGCTCGGCCTTCGTCTGACACGCGGAGGTCGTATGCGGACTGCTGGACGCGTCTACGGTGCGCCAGTAGCCGCTCTGCCTCGTCGTCGCTGATCTCGGCCGCCCCGACATCCGGCACGCCAGCAGGGTCGCCCGGGTCGCTCGGCGGGTCGCTCGGGTCGATGGTGAATGCCGCTGGTATCTCCTCGCGCTCGGGCACCTGCCGCGCGCCGACCTTGGCGTCACTGCCGCGGAACGCCGATCGGATCGTCGGCATGATCTCGCTTTCGGCCAGGCCGATCGACCGCGCCGTGCTCACCAGGTTGTTGATGGCCGTCTGTTCGTCGATCCTTCCGGCGCGCACCAGGCCCGCGAGGCTGAATGTTGAGTCATTGAGCTGTTGGTTGCGCGCACCCTCTGGCGTCGCCGCCAGGATCGCCAGCTCCTTTTCCATCGCGGCGCGACCGTAGCGATCGTCACCGATGAATTCGACAGGCGTCGCGCGCCGTGGTGCCGGTGGTGGCCCGGTGTCGCTTCCGCGGAATCCGCGCATGCGCTCTTTGAATGAGATGACCTGACCGCCATTGTCTTCGGGCGGTGGCGTTACCGTCTCGTCATTGTTTTCGTCACTCATCGCCGTCACGGACTAGATCCACGGGCCATCTTCGGCCGCCGACCCAATGGCCGCGAAACGCTGTGCCGTGTCGGCGTCCACACCCAGCGCTGTCCATTCACCGGGGGCGTCAAAGAACTCTTCGCGCGTCATCTCCAGCATGTCCTCACCGGCGATCAGGCGATCCACGATCGATTGCGGCGCGTGGATGGTGTGCACGTATTTGACGGTGGGCGACTCGTCCACGACGGTGATGCCGCCGCGCATGGCCTCATCCCAGTCGATCGGTGTGCTCGGGTCTGAGCCGTTTAGCACGCGCTGCGGGAAAGCCGCATAGAGAACCGTGCGGGCGATGTCCGTGGCAACCGTTCTCAGCGTCGGCACCCCCTCGATGTCCTGCTCTTTGTCTGGCCAGTGCCCGGTAATTGTTGTCTCGATCATGCTGATCAGCTCGGTTTCCGAACCCATGGCACTCCTCGGGGTGTGTTGTGATTGCCTCTCATTGTGCGCCACGCGGGCGCACTATAGGTCCCACACGCGTCCACACGAGCACTTGAACGCCGCGCGGCCACCGCGCCCGACTGTCTCGCCGAGTACGCGGTGACCGCGAAACGAGTGCCACCACATTCGCAGCACGAACATCAGACGCCAGCCGCGGCCCTGAACACGTCGTACAACTTGCGGAAACCCAGTCGTTCCAGTTGCGCGCTACTCACCTCGTCGTCGGCGATCGCTTCGAGCGTGCGCCGGAGTGCAGTCAGGCTGACAACGTCTACGGGCCGCACGCGCGGAACAGCATCGTTGAGCGGCACCTTGTCCTTGTACCAGGCGTGATCACGGAGATTGCTGGTACCCATAGCTCGCTCGATCTCCGCGCTCGTGATCGTCTCGTTGTGACGGATCTTCTGAGTGATCATGTCGCGCAGCGCTCTCCAGCGCGGCTGAGACTGCGCATACCAGCGCCCCTCTCGTCTCGTGTTCCATTCCTTGACCTCGCGCGAGTGCCGGGCTTTGTCGTCCTCGTGGGCCTTGAGCGCATCATCTATCGCCTGAATCAGCAAGGCGCGCTTCATTTTCATAGCTGTTGGCTCCTTAGTTGGTTGTCACGTTTACTCAGCCATCCATCGATGTCAGAGACCTGACCGTCCACGTGATAGTTGACGATCTGATCACTGCTCACCGGGTTGTCGTGTTTCTCGGCCAGCACACGGACGGTCGGCCATTCGTCCTGCCCGATCCATCGCATGAGTTCATCCCACGTGCGCGAGCGCTGTGGGTAGTTGGAACGTGAGTCCTGCGTGAGCACCCACCTGTCGCCGTTGCGAATGGCCGCGTAGTTCAATGGCTGTTGGTCATCCTCGCGAACCTTGATGAACGCGACGACCGCGAAGGGCTCGCTCGGTTCGAGCGGCATGCCTGACATTTCCTCGCGCTTAATCTCGGCATCTAGGCTTCGCAGGTAGTTCACAACACCTTCACGTTCAACGCGTAGGCGCTCAATGGTTGTTTTCACTGTCTCCGTATACCTTTCGTTGTGATTCGTTGCAGAGGTAGCAGAGCCTTGCTCTGATGTTGGGATGTCTAAATGGCTTGTCGCACCTCTCGCATAGATGCCACTGAAGTTGGGGAGTATCCGTGGCGGTGGCTCCCAGAACAGCGCGACGTACGCCAGTGATGCGATCGGGATAGCGATGGCCGCGGCCACGGCCACGTGATGTACCAGGCATGGGCTACTCACCGCACCCACCCGCGCCGAAGTCCTGCCACGGGACGAAGCGTGCCGCTGGGTTATACGGCTCCAGTCCCACCATGTACCGCGTCGGGCACCAGAATCCCCACTGGCGCACGCGCCGGCCGGTGATGAGCAGCGTCCAGGCTGGAACATCTTGCACACTCGCACTTCTCGCCCATGAGCCATCCTCGTATCGATCCTGTACCGTGACGGTGTCCAGCTTCACGATGTGCCGATGGACTGCCCGCCGGAACGCCCACGACCAACGCTCGCGCCGGATCACGCCAGTGTCGGTGTGCTCGAAGTAGTGCCCCTTGAGCACCCACGACACGAACCACCATGGGTGGTCATGTGGCGCGCGGTCGTCGTCGCTGTGAATAAACTGGTGGACATAGACATTCAGCAGCGGGTTGCGCGGAATGACGTACCAGCGTTTCAGATACAGCTCACCATGACTGTTGTATATGAGCTGATGAGGCTCACGCCGCAACAGTTTCCGCAGCCAGCGCTTGTTGCTTGGCCCTTGGTTCATCGTCTCATCACCTCTCCCTGAAAATTCATCGTGCATTCGACACGGGCCAATCCGGTATGCACCTCAACTGTTTTCGTGACCTGGTGACCGTGAGAGGCACGGTGGTCGTCCACCCACTCATCACGTGACCGCGCATTCAGGAACGGCTGCGCCTGATTGCAGTCATGGCAGATGCCCATGAACTGCACTTCAGGCTCCCCGGGGAAGCTGTAGACGGTGTGAGACGGTCTAGCCATCGGATGCGCCTCGCTGCTGCGCAAGACGATCCACCGCGACAACCAGTAGGTCGATCAGGCTTTCCATCGTCAGCTCCGGTCGCATCGACGCCCCGATGGCCATCACTCCGGCGATGAACTTCGCGGGGAGTGGCCCGGTTTCCGGCTGCGAAGCGAGCATGACATCAAGCTCCGCACCAACTTTCGCGTACCAGGCGATCGCTTCGGCCTCTTGTACGGGCGTGAACGGGTGCGTCATGACGCCTGCCGCTGTTGCGCCAGGCGGTCGATGGCGAGTACCAGCAGACTGCACAGCTCATTGATCTCGCCCTGCTCGGGGTTCTCATGCATCGTGGCGAACCGCGATGCGATGCTGACCAGTGCTACGTTCCGATTCGGTGTTATCTGACCAATCAGCTCGATGTGGTCGCCGATCATCTCATCGAGTTCCTCGCTTACCTCTTTGAGCCATGTGTCGATCTTCTCGGCGATTGCGGCTGTGAACTCTCCCCCATTCATGACTACGCCATCTCCTGTTGCGCAAGGCGATCCATCGCCATCATGAAGAGGTCGATCAGATCTTCCATCCTCAGGAACTCATCGGTACCGAAGGTCTTGACCGTGATTTTCAGCAGATCGGACAGCATCTTGAGCGGCGGCGTACCGCCATGCTCCTCGCGCATCGAGCGATGCTCCGCGACCATCGCGTCCAACGTCGCCCCGATCCGCTGCACCCACTCCAGCTCTTCCTCAGTGCTCGGTAACAGACTCATGCCGCCACCACCCAGACCAGCGTCTCCGGGTCGAATCCAAGAAGCTTGACCGTCGCCGTGTAGGCGGGCGTCTCGTCGTACTCCGGTAGCCGAATGCCCAGGAATTTGTAGATCCAGTGCTTCATCATTCTCTCCGATTTCGTTGTTGTGATTGTTGATTCGTTGCCCGGTAGTTGACATAGCGATCTAGTCGGGTTTGACGATCGTGAGCGTGGTGGTGCCGTACTGCGGATGGCCCAGTAGGCGCGCGTAGATCTTCTGACGCGCGGTCTCCATCGCCGCGGGATCATTAGTGATGTCGCGGATGATCTTCTGGACCATATTCGTCTGCGACTCCTCGGGAAGCTCATTCTCGTGTCCCTCAGCGGCGTTCATGATGAGCGTGGCCACGCCACTCGCGAAGCCGTCAAGCCAGATGTCCAGCATGACCTCCGGGTTGACCTGCTTGACGATGGGATCTTCGTGAGTGTTCGTTGATTCATTCATTCTTTCTTCTCTCCCTTTACTTTCGGTGACGGCTTGACCGTCCACGACCAGCGGTGCTGGGGATCTATTCGTGATGGCGGCGCGACGACATAGCCACCCACGCCGCGGTAGTCGATACCGGGTGCAATGCGTGCTGAGTTGCCGTCGCCAGTGGGTTCGATGAGTAGGTGCACGCCACCAGATGAGGTGGCCACGCGGCCATGAACATCCGGTACGCGATCCTCATTGAGCATGTCGCGCAACGACAACCAACCATCCGGCACGTCCACATCGATCACATCGAAGTGGATGCCGGTCGGTATGCCGATGTTGCATAGCGGGTGTTTGGTCCAGAACTTCTTGATGCGCTCAGGGTCGGTCGTCGCATCCTTGAATCCGTTCCCGCCGTCCTTTTTCGCGATCGCCGGCCGCTTCCCGCCCACCTCCAGTGGGAACACGGGCCAGCCGTACTCGGTGGCGTAGAAAAGTGCCGAAAGCCCCAGCGCTGGAGGCTGGTCATCGATCGTTTTCAGCTCAGCCTCTATGCGCGCCTCAACCTCATGCTGGTCGCCCAGATAGACCGCCGCGCGCAACTCCTCGGTCAGCAGCTCCACGCGCGTCAAGGTCGGCGCTGGCGCGTTCTCTGCGCACTCCGGGTGCTGACGCTGGTCGTCGTCCGTGACGATCATGAGCGTGTTGCATGAGACGCACGTGGAGTAGGCGAACATCGGTCACCACCCTCGCCGAGGGGTCGGTGAGATCGCCGCCTGATTCTCAAGCCGCTCGATCTCGTCGGCCAGCACCTCAACGCAATTGGCCAGGCCGACGATGAGACCGTTGGTGTTGCCGTTGATCTCGCCGACCAGTCGCCCCGTCAGCTCGCGACCATCGAAGTCCTTGACATCCTTCTCGGCGTCCGTGCGTATCTCGCTGGCGATCTCACGCGCACGAGCGGTCTTAGCGCTCATCCCTGCATTCCCATCAGCCGCTCTGTCTGGATTGCGCTTTCGTCGTCGCGTTTGAACTCGGTGCACAGGCAGCGGCGGTAGACGTGCCCAGACTTCGCGTTGTGTGGGATGTCTGAGCAGTTCGTGCAGCCCAAGCACTGGCCGAATCCAGCCACGTGCGTGTCATCGTCGTGACCGCACTTACAGGTGGGCGCTGGTGCGCTCATGGCACGTAGTGCTTGCCGCGCGGGCCGATGAGAACGTTCTGATCGGGGTGCGCTTTCTTGTGGGCGATCGTCCGCGACAGCATCGACAGCACCATCCGCCGATTGTTGTCTTCATGGAACAGCACCGAAGCCTGATCGTGCGTCAGCCCCAGCAGCTCGCCCGCGCGGTCCCCGATGAACACCTCACCACGACCACCCTTGGGGATCACGTAGTCGATCTCCACTGGTGACCCGACATCGACGAAGCGCAGCGAGTGGGCATTGACTACACCGATGTCACCGACGATCTGGCAGGCCCATCCGGCTACACAGGCCGCGGTTGGACACTCCACCACGAGACGACCGCTTCGGCGCTTCTTGATCAAGTTGGGGTCATTGACCACCGTCGCCCACAACGTCTGATCATGCGCCCTTGGCTCTTCCATGATCTTGTCGTGGACCTTCTGCATGAGGTCGATGTTGATCTCAAGTGTCTTCATCTCATTCTCCGCGTTGGTTTGTCGTTGTATGTCAATAGTTTTGGATGGCGCGCCCCGCCCCGACCGCCAGCGATTGGGACCTGAAACCAATCACTATGGTCGGGATCGGGAGCGGGGCGCGCCTGCCGAGACGAGCAGATCGGGGCGGGGGGGTTGATCCGCTTCTAGCCTCGGCCGCTTATCAGAACGGTGGTTCCGCGCTGTTGTTCGACCACGGGTCATCCGCAGGCGCGGCCCCCGCGGCAGCCGGTGCGGCCGTGTTCTGCTGGAACTTGTCGCTCGCGAGATACTTTCGCGCCAGTGCCTTCTCGTCGTCCGTCGGCTCGCTCAGCGTCCAGGGTGGCTTCTGCCCGGGCTTGGGTACACCCTTGCCGAGGCGACCGAGGTTGAAACGGCCAGTTCCGATGTTGCCCTTGATCTGACCTTGCAGCACCAGCGGGAAGACGTACCCGTTGCGGTACACCGAACCAGCCTCCGGGCCGTCCAGCACGTGAACGTTGGCCTCGATGGCATCCTTCGGGCCATAGTTCTTGGTCGGCACTCCCACCTTCAGCTCAAGTGGCTGGACAAGCAACAAGCGCTTCTCCAGGTCCTCCCAGTTGATGACATCGGCCGAGCCCGGACCGTCGAACAGGTCATCACTCATTGGTTGATCCTTTCATTCCTGGTAGTTGATACGCGCGGCGCACGTATCCCGTTCCGGCGCAGCCGGTTACGGCTTGGTGTCGAGCGGCTTGAACTGCAAGCCCGCTAGGTTGGCCTCGACCTCTGTGATGTGAAAACCCCTCTCACGCGCGCGCCTGATCATGGCTATCTGCGCATTCAGGCGTCGCGTCTGTGCGTTGTCTCCGGTCACTCGGTCATACCTGTCTCTGTAGCCGTAGCGCTTGTGTGTGGTCATGTGATGACCGCCTTCGGTGCGCCCTCGCGTGTCTTAGTGCGGAAGATGTACCCGCAGCCGCACTGATAGACCAGATGCGTTGGCGTGTCGGCGTCCTGGTCCACGCTCTCGGCGGCCCCGAGCCATTCGGAATACCTCACGAAGCCGTTTGGCCCGTACGCGCCACCAGCCATGAAGGGGGACCCATGTGCCGTGTAGGACTTCGTGAATGGCGTTTCCGGTTCGACCCATCCGACGAGGTGAACCTGAATATCCTCAAGCTTCTCGTCACACATCGGGCAGTGTGAGATGGAACCGAATGCAGGAAGCGTCAGGAATGCCACCGCGCGCTCACTCTTACGTGTCAGCGCTAGCGTCCGTTGTAGCCTCTCGCGGGTCTCCGCGTGGTGCTTACGCTCCTGTTCGCGCGCAGCGTCGGCGATGCCAACACCTTTCGCCGCCTTGTCGGCGCGCTCGCGCTCGCTGGCGACCAGGCGCAGCAGCCGCTTTTTCTTCATCGCGAATCACCGGACCCTTGCAGCGTGCCGCGTTCAGAACGCGAAGCCAGCTTGGCAATGTTGAGACCCGCGATCGACTCAAGATCAGCGCCGAGCTGTGTCGCCGTCTGGGCGACGTACCAGAGCACGTCACCCAGCTCGAAAATGATGCGCAGCCGCGCATCATCGGTGATCACACCACCGTCGTCGCGCAATACCTTCTTGGCCTTGTTCGCGATCTCACCAGCCTCACCAGCGAGACCTAGTGCGATGTAGGCCAATCCGTTGGCGTTGTCCGCCTCGCCGGCGCCTGGGTATATCGCCGTTTCCGCCGCCCGGCGCTGGTACTCGTCAAGGGTGATCATCGGACAGGCACCGTCGGGATCGCGCCGTTGATCGGCCAGCAGCCCGCGGTAGGCTGACCCTTCTCCAGCGACTTCTGGATGCAGTACATGATGATGACGTTCGGATCATTGGACACCGACGACGCCAGGATCTTATTGGCGTCGGCCTGCGCTTGTGCCGTCTGCTTAGCCTGCTCGGCCACCGCGGTGTTGGCCTTCTCGGCGTTGAACTGGTTGATCTTGTCTTCGGTCTGCTGGTCGTAGTCGATGATCGGCACGTTGACCTCAAGTACGTCGATTTGCGCACTGATCTTGTCGTTGAGACGCTTCTGGACCTCCCGCGACAAAGTGCCCAGGTCAGCGCCATTGGTGGCGTTCTTGGGTGTGAGGGGATCGAATGACGCGAAGGTCTCATTCATGGCGGACTGGAGCGAGCGTGTGACGAGGTTAGACTTCACGTTGTCGAACGTCTTGTACTGGACGAAGAGCACATCGGCGGCGTCAGCCTTGATCTGCCAGCGCACGTTGACATCAGCGTCAGCGGTGGAGTTGTTGCCGAGGCGAATCTTCACGCGGTGGTCGCCGTTGAACACGTCGTTTTGAATCGCGCCGTCCATCTCAGTCACGTTCGACCACGGAAGCTTAGGGTGTAGGCCGTTCTGGAGCGTTGTGCCGGAGGGCTTTCCAAAGATGGTCACGATGCCGACGCTGCGAGTCGCGACAATCGTGAAGCATCCGAAGGCCAGGATGACCGCCGCTAGCGCGAGAATGGCAGTGCCGACGATGATCGTCATCTTCGACGTACCGCGGTTCTCGGCTACGCGGTCGGCCTGGTTCTCCCAGTCGCGCAGCTTGTACGTGTAGTCATAGTCATTGGACCCATCCTTCTCGGGCTTGGGGCCGACGCTGCCGGATTTGCGCAGCATCCACAGACCGACCCCGATGATCGGGACCGCGATAGACGCCAGGACAATGAACGTCCACATCTGCCAGCTCATTTCATACCTTCCGTTGATGGTGTCGTTGTGTTTTGATTACGCCGCGCCGAGTTCGGTCAGGCGCCGTTTGACGACGACCTTGAACGCATCGTCAATCGCGTCCTCCTCGTAGGCGGTCTGCCAGAGGTCGCGAAGTTCTTCCACGCTGGTGCAGGCCAGCGCGAGCGGGATCAGCGGATCGTCCTCACTGATGGGGACAAACAGACCGCTCTCGCTACGCCAGTCCCAGACCTGCTTGGCGAGCTGGCACGCCTTCCAGCCGCGCGAGATGTCCACCCAGTGCAGCTCGCACTTGCCCTCACCGGATGGCAGATGAATGACGATGGCGCGGTCCTGGTCGATCTCAAAGCCGTCAACCTGGTCGCCGTCGGCGGTGTATGCCGTGCTGCGCGAGTACGCGCCGAGCTGCATCGAGATCTCACGCTCAGACCAGGTGATGTCACCCGTCTTGACGTCGATGATGTAGTACTTCCCCTGGTACTCGCCCACGCGGTCTGGGGTGCCGGCGACCTGCCAGTCATGCAGGACGCGCATCATCTCAATCTGCTTGTATTTCAGACCGTTTGCATCGCGGCACTTCTCATAAGCCTCAATGTCCCCGACGAACGCCGACGGGATGGAACCCAATGGCTCTCCGCGGTCCACACGCTCGCACAGCTTGTGCAGCGCCGTCCCGGTGGTCGACTTGGACGATGATCGCGCGTGCTCCATCGCCTTGTGCGCTACATCGTTGAGCGTCCCCTTGTCATCCTGCGTGCACGACGCGGCGGCCAGCACCAGATCTTCACGCTGCCCCAACCCGAGCGCCACCTGGCGCAGCTTCCACTTCTCCAGGTTGTAGGTGTCTTCGAGTACGTTGATGAACTTGGTGGTCCGGCGGTAAGCCTTGAGCTTGCCGTCTGGCTGCTTGATCTTCGGTCGGCCCCAGCCGTCACGCGGGATGTCGTTGGTGAACTGATCACTCATCGAAACTCCCCCTTGTATAGGCCAGCGTCCGACAGGTCAGCAAGCGCTTGAGCCTGATTCATGATCTGCTCGCGTGCGATGGCCATCACCTCGTCGCGCGGCACTGGCGCGAATACGACTGTCGTGTTATCACTTTCGCTGTCGTACGCCGCTGACACGGGTCGCCAGAAGATGCCGCGAGAGCACGGTCCCAGCAGTTGTGGGGTGTTGGCGACCTCGCGCGCGTCACCGTCGTAGACGGCCCGGCGACGAGCTGGGACTTCGTTCACTCAGACACCTGCTGACGACTCGGGACCAGGCTGGCCAGTCCGACCGCTGCCTTGTTCTGTGCGTCCGAGTGGATGCCCAAGCCGATCTCAGCCAGCCAGGCGCGCAGTCCACCGCGGTCATTCGGCACGAGCGCCGCCAGCGCTACCGTGAGTACTTGCAGCTCATGGCGATTGCGCTTCTCCAGCGCTTTCCAGACCTCCTCGGGGTCATCCTCACGAATCTCGCTGACGAGCTTGTACGCCTCATCAAGCACGCGACCGCAGACCTTGACGTGAGCGCCGCTCTGGTTGTGCACCTTGACGGCTCCGCGCGGTGCGCGGTAGATACCGAGCGCCTTCTGAATGATCATCGCCTGGTCAGATGTGCTAGGCCGCAAGATCATCGCGACGTGCGCCAGGGCTAACTCGCTGTAGCGCGTCGGCTGCGTCACGCTACCGGGCATGTATCCAGCCTCGATCAGCTCTTCGTAGTACTGACGCGCGATGTTAGTCAGCGTCGATCGGCTGATACTGAAATAGTCGCAGACCTCGGGGATGGTCATCGTTCCTGCGACCACCGGGAACTCGATGCCGAGGTCCGCCAGGCGCTCCAGCGCGACCGCTGACAGCGCCTCACGCCGACGCTTCCAGTAGAGCTTAGTGCGCGATTTACGCTCGCCGTCAGTCGTTTTCAGCACGCCGGTCGTCATGTCGTCGGTTACCAGTGCGAGTGTCATGCGATCTCCTCAATGTCCGTCAAGGACTCCCCGTCTTCTAGGGCGATGATGACTAGCGGGTCCCTAACTCGGTGAAACGGGACGATGCGGAACTTCACGTCCCACACCGGGGGTGTGTCGTGCTGGTCTACCGTCTCGGTGCCGACGTAGACCGCCCAGTCGTCAACTTCGTCCCAGTGCGTTGACAGCAATAGGCGTCGCCCCTGACTGGTCACCAGTGCGTACGTGCCGGAGCGCAACGGCCAGTCGCTCCCGTTCATACGAAGGAACAACTGATGGTCCTGCGCTCCGGCCTCCACGATCAGGTTGTTGCCCGCGGTCAGCCAGTTGTCGATCTCTACGCGCGCCTCCATGTCTTGCGACGGAAGCTGTTGCATGAGTTGGCCGAACCACTCTTTGAGTTTTCCCATCATCGACTCCGAGGTCCCAGCGCGGCGGCCCGGAAGCATGCCGCGGTCGCCCTGGCGTCGTCTAGGGCGCTGTGTTCAGTGCCCGTGTCCACTGATAGCGATACGCACACGTCGTGCAGACCGCGAATGTCGCTCGGGTCGAATCCCAGCGCGCCACTGACGTACGCGCACACATCGGCCAGCCGGTAGTGCCAAGACTCCGCGTAGCCTGCCGCCCTGACCAGCATGTCGGCGTCGAACCGCGGGTTAGCGCCGCCGAGCCTGTTGTCTTTCAGCATGCCGAATAGCTCGCGATAGGCTTGGACGTTGTCAGCTGGACTCTTGAGCATCTTGCGGAACACGCCACGCTCGTAATACCTGTTGATACGCAACGCTTCCGGGTCGGCCAACATCATCTGATCAGGCTTGATGTGGGGCACAAAGTAGAGTTCCTGGCCGGTGGCGACGTTGACCGCCGCCACCTCCAGGATCGAGTGAACATCGGTGTCAAGGCCTGTGGTCTCCAGGTCCACCACGATCAGGTCCATCAGTTCTCCGCCGCCTTTGATACCGGGGTGGTGACGACCGTGGGGACGTGGACGATTGTCCAGTCACCGCCGATCACGTACCGCGGGTCAACACTGTCGCTACCGAAGACGTTTTCATCCTGCGGTAGTCCGACGCTCATTCCCAAGTGGTGAGTCAGCAGGTGATGGATGAACGCCATCGCCTCAAACTTGCCTTCTGGGTTGATGCGCGCGAATTCCCAGCCGTCCAGCGTTTTCAGGCCAGCGACGATCGCGAACGGGTGATCATCCATGCGACTGAAAATGATGCTGCCACTGGGGCACTCATCCGGCCGTGTCTTGTCCGGCCCGATGATTGTCATCGACGGATCGCGGCAGACGATCCACGTCATATCCAGGTCGCCCATTATCTCCTCGTCGGTGGACGGCTCCTGGGTGATCTTCAGCGTGCTCGATTCGGTGACCTGCATGAGATACCAGCCGTCCTCAGCGCGCAGACCGAAGACGGCGTGGTTGTCGTTGTCCGGGCAGATGGTGAACACCATTGAGCCCGTTGGATACTCACGCATGGTCGGCCACCTCCTCATCCTCGTCGGTAATCAACGGCGCGGTGGGAATGTGCACGATGGTCACGACCATCGGCTTGGGTCCCTGCTGGAGCTCGTGGAAGTCCTGGTCGCTGATGACCGGGATCGAATGGCCAGCCAATAGCGCAAGACCCAACTTCTGAGGCTCCATGAACATGGTGAAATTGCCACGCTCAGCGACGCCGGAAAGGTTCCAGCCGTTGGCGTCTCGCAGTAGTACTGAGACATGGTTGTCGTTGCGTGGGCATACCCAGTACGCGATGGTGCCGCTGGGGTATGTCGGGTAGTTGGTGTCCATCAGAACGCCCCCACTCGGATCAGGTACGCCGCCGCGACGATCGGCCCGGTCATGGCCAACATCAGCCAGGACGCGTAGTCGCCGAAAGTCATTTCCTTGGATGACATCTCATTCCTTCCATTCGTTGGTGTCGTTGTTGTGATGCCCTTCTAGGAGGCCGACAGCTCCGCTAGCCGTCGTTTGCATGCCTCTTTGAAGCTGGGGGTGAGCGCGATGTTCTTGTGCGCTCGCATGTACAGGTCGCGCAGCTCTTCGATGTCCTTCGCGCGTGCCGCGAGTACGTCGAACCGCTTGCGTGTCCTGTTGGAAAAGTTGTCAAACTGGCCGCGACGGCGGTACGCCTGCGTGCTTTTGGGCCGATCATCGGGACGCCTGACAGGCGCGATGTAATCCTTGATGGTGCGCTTATGTAGCTCAGACAGCTTGTGTGCCAGCGACACATCGCCCCATCCGCGTAGCAAGTTGACCCAGTGCACGGTGGCCTTCTTGGCACCCTCGGGGATGTGCACGATCAGCCCGCGGTCAATGTCCAGCGGTAGACCCTTGATGCGCTTCTTAGCCCCGGAGTCGTAGCTCTTGCCTCGCGCGGCCAACGCCATGAGTGCGATCATCGAGCGGTGGCACTCTGCGCCCGTCTCGATGCCCATCAGGTAGAAGTTGTGGCGGTAGTACACGATTCGGTCGGGAATCACGATCGCTTTGAGCTGGTCGTGGACGAAGGTCGGAAGGATGCTGACCATCTCCATCTCAGCGGTGGCGACCTGGTATGCCTTGAGGTCGGCCCGGTCGATCGCAGCGAGATCCTTGCCCTCGTCGTTGGCAGTCAGCAGCTCGAAAAGGTTGGTCGGCTCGCTCCAGGTCAACCCCAGTGGCTCCAGTAGTTCGGCCGCGGGTATGTACTGATCGACGGTGCTCATGCCGCCATCGCCGTATTCAGCTCAGCCAGCAGGTCGGCCAGCATCCAGCGCAGCGCGCCGGCAGCCTGTTGCGGTACAACTCCATTGCCGCAGATGCGCAGTTGCGCGCGCCGTGAGAGTCCTTCGATGTTGACCCAATCCAGCGGCCAGCCCATCATCCACTCGGAGAACCGCGGGTTGAGCTGGGGCGACCCGTTGCCGGGCACCACGGGATAGGGTGCGGGCCGGAAAAGTGTCTCCCAACGCTTGACGGCAGGGTCGTACTGATGCCATTCCGGCTCGTTGTAGGCAACCGCGAGGTCGACCATCTGGACAATCGACGCGCCAATGCCGAAACTGCGCCGACGATCTGGGTGATAACCCTTGCGGTCACCATCGGTGGCCATCGGCGTGGGCATCAGCGCGAACGTGTCATCGATGGCGGTGCGAAGATCAGGCCCGCCCGTGCCGTGATGGCACGCACCGCTATTGCCGTCACTCGCGCGCGGTGTCGGGAACAGCTCTTTGACCAGACCAGTCAGCAGTGGTTTTCCCGCGCTGTTGTGGGTGTTGTTCTGGAGCGCAATAGGCGTGGGTAGCAGCGGATCAGGACGCCCCTTGAGATCTGGCCGATCAGGCACAGGATCATGACCCGTCGCGTATTGCGCGACGTACGGCAGCATCAGATGCTTAGACCCACGGGTGTAGTAGCCAGCGGTCGGCGTTGGAAGTAGATCGCCAGACTCGACGATTAGTCCAGGATGGACCCCTGATTCGGATCGGATTGCTTCTTCGACTTCTGCCGCCGTGAGGTCGGCGCGATAGGCAAGGATGAAGACTCGCTCGCGCTGATGCGGGGGGCCGAACCATGACGCGGGTACAGTCCTCCAGCTCGCGTTGTACCCGAGTCCGGCCAGGTCTCCGAGAACGGCTCCGGCTGCGTTGAGTGCAGGTTGTCCTGCGTCTTCTCCCAGGTCTGAGTCGTTGGGTTCCATGTTGCGATTGGCGGTTGCACTGAGCAGTCCCCTCACGTTCTCGATGACGACGAACTTCGGGCGAAGCACAGAGATGGCCTCGGCGAAGTACGACCAGAGGCCCGAGCGCGTCCCCTCGGTAAGCCCCTTGCGAACACCCGCGCAACTCACGTCCTGACATGGGAAACCGCCGCACAGGATGTCAACACCCTCTACCGTCGTCCAGTCCACGGTGGTCACGTCGATCAAGTTGGGTAAACCCGGAAATCGGGCCACGAGCACCTTCTGAGCGTCTTTGTTGAATTCGCAGACCCAGACGGTCTCAGCGTCGAAGATGGATGCGACACCAAGATCCAGGCCTCCGGCGCCCGAAAATAGTGAACCGAGTTTCAGCGCCATCAGTGCCCCCGACTCTCTGGGGGCTCCCAGGAGGGAAGCTCGGCAGCAAATCTCCGCAACTCTTCGGGTGTGAACATCACGCGTCCGTCTAACACTCGGGGATTGATACGACCTGTCCTAATGAGTTCATTGAGCTTGTTCAGGGAGATCTCACCCAGCGCCGCAGCGGCGACCTTCTTGGGTACGAATATCGGTTCCATTCCGACGTTGATCTCACCCGTGATCAGATCGGACATCAGCTCGCCTGCTGGTTGGTACGTCGTTGTCTGGTAATTGACGAGGCGGGCTGAAAAAGATTCGACATCTTCACGCCGAGAGACACCGAAATCGCCTGCGCCACTTCGATAGAGAAGGTTCGGCAACGATCGGGGTCGCCGCTGAGGAGGTGGCCGATGAAAGACGGGTGCTTGCCGATCCTTTGAGCCAGGTTACGGGCCGTCATCAGCTTCTCAGGCTCAGGACCAACCAGGCTGCGCAGCAGCTGTAAGTTCTTGACCTCGACAGATCTGACATCGTGCGCCACGTTTTCACAGCCCTTCAGCGCCACCTCATAACGATGTGGTGACTAGTAGGTGAACGGGATGCGTAGATCATCAACTACTAGCTATCGCTCTGTCAACCACTGATATGCCGTGTCTAGCGAATCTACTAGCCCGCCACGCGGGTGGACTAACGAAGCCCTGCGCGCTGAGCAGTGATGTTGTAAAGTTCAGCAACCACGAGCTACTAGTTGCATTACCGGTAATTTCAAGATCAAATAGAGCTGATAGGGCCGCTAACTACTAGTGACCACCGACGATCGGAAGACAAGATGCCTATAACCAACGCGAGTAGCGATGAGGATGGGTTGACTCTCCAAGACCTGATACTCACGCTCAAGGGTGATCGGACATACAAGGACCTAGAGGAGGCCAGCGGCGGAGTCGTGAAGGCGCAACGCTGGAACCAGATCACCAATGGGATCAAGGTCAAGGAGTTCCCAGAACCCGCATCGATAGAAGGTATGGCTCGCGCGCTCAACGTGAAGCTCGATGTCATATTGCTGTCGATAGCCCGATCTGTCGGCCTACCCGTCGAAGAAGACGTCTCACGACTGGCGGCCATGCTGCCCCCTGGCGCCGAAAAATTGGGTGACGCTCAACTCGGTCTCATGCTGTCGCTCTTGCGCGAGATGATCAAAGCGAGCGAAAATGATGACAACGGGGACGCTGAGAGTGCCCCAAAAGTATTGGGCTCCAAGACTAAGCCGGAGCCCGAAGCCCCGAAGAAGGCGACTCGTCGGACCAAGGGCAGAACACCCAACCAGTAGCAGGCTCAGCAGAGTAGACGAATACCGCCTGGTTGCCGCTTCGGTCCATTTCTCATGTCGATCGGAGCGGCGCAGGGACGCTCCTGCCATGACAAATCGATAGGCACCGACACATGGGTTAGTAGGCCATCATCGGTTTCTATCCATACGTCCTCGTGTCGAAGCGTGTAGAACTGAACCGCGAGCTGCGCGGCGTTGACGCGCCGACAGGGGATCACCACCACCGATCCCGTGACAAGCTGAACCAGCTGACCGATGTACACCATCGCGTGTGGCCCGACGTGGTGATATACGACCTCACCGACAGAGGGGTATATGGCTACAAACAAGATCATCCCCTGTTCCATACGCCACAAGCGCCCCACAGCCGTGGCAACGATGCTTTACGGCGCGCAGCCTGCCAATTGACAGCCCCCGCGTGGGACTCAATGTAGCGCTGGATTCAACAACTTGGTCAGTTTTGACAATGCTGCCTTTGTCAGCCTCTGGTCCACGTGGACGTAACCGCGATGCGCGACAACAGAACTCTGACCCATAATCGCCATCCGCACATCTTCTGGAACCTTGAGTTCCATCAAAAGCGTTGCGGCAGTGTGCCTTGCCGCATAGAGCATTCTGCTAGGCAAATCTGGGATTTCCGAGTCTCCAGATTCGATCTCAATTTCATTACAGTCGGTACCGGATTCATCAAACTCGAATCCGGCAGCCACCATGAGCGCGTGCCATCGCTCATTCATCTCCGTGGGGCCATACGGCCGACCGTCATCATGAGCCCAGACCAGGTCTAGATGTCCGGGCTTCTGACGCTCTAATCGCAAGCGCAACATAGTTTCCAGTGGCTTGATGAGCGGAAGAGTACGTTTACCCGCAGCCGTCTTAGGGCGTGTCCACACCTGTGTGCCGTGGCAGGGGCGGTACTCGAAGCCGGGTTGGAAGTCGTACTCCGCCGCTGGGCACCAAGCCGCGCGCTTTCGCTTGCAGGGGTATGCGCCATCTTCGTTGGGCTCTCCGCACCCGTGCCTCTTATTCGTCAGCTCTTGTAACTGCCAGGACAGATCCAAGACTTTGTTGTCGAAGTCGACCCGGCTCCACTCAAGGCCGTTTAGTTCGCTCGGGCGCGCCACCGTCAGGAACGCGAAACTCCAACGATCCGCCAGAGGGTCATTCAAGTCGATCGCGGTCCGCATGATGTGCTTGGCCTCGGGCGCAGTAAACGGTTGAATCTCCGCAGTCACATGGCTGGGCTTCTTGACCATCGTGGCGACGTTGCGCTCAAGCACCCCTTCGTTGATCGCACCCTTGAGCGCCTTCTGAAGAATCTGGTGCGCCTTGACCGCGTTCCGTGTCGAGCCCGTTTCGTTGATCTTCTTGATTACCGCGCGAACATCCTCGGGTGTCAGCTTGGCGAGCTGCTTCTGGCCGATGTGCGGCTTGATCAGAAGGCGAATCCCCGATTCGTAGTAGCGGTAGGTCTTTGGCTTCACGTTCGGCTTGTGGATAGTTTCAAGCCAGTGATCGAGCCATTGGCCGACTGTGATCTTGGGCGACTGGATGATGTTCCCCTTGGCGATGTCCTCCAGCAGCTTTTTGCGCCGATCTAGCGCAGTACCGCGGTCCTTCGCTGAGACCGTTTTTCGCCTCTGTTTGCCATCTGCACCCGGCACGGTCACCGCGCAGACCCACATACCATCCCCGCGCTTGTACGGCTTACCTTCGCCACGTCCCGCGCGCTGGCGTGGTGTCAGGTGCCACTCTCCACAGTCACATTCGTACGGCTTTACGGCCTTCGGTGGGGTCCTGTAGCGACGCGTCAGCTCATCGGCGGCTGCGGCCTTATCGGGATAGCCCTTGAGTTGAGGGGTCGGGCATCGCATGGCTGGATCTCCGTCGTTGTCGTAACGAGTCGGCAAATGCGTTGCGAGCACCTGCCGCTGTAGCTTAGCTGTAGCTAAAGGTATGCATACTATGTTGCACTATAGTATTCAGCATTGGGCTTGACCTGCGTATATAAGGGGTATCCGCAGATCAATTCTACTGCACTCGCTGACTCTTAATCAGCGGGTCCGGGGTTCGAGCCCCTGACGGCGCACCACCAGAAACGCCCCACTCCCAGCATCGGGAGCGGGGCGTTTCATTTACCCCCGAGCCCCCCGGGAATACTCCGCGACGCCCCGCGTTGGGTTGACCGTGACGGTTCCCCAGATAGTCCCCAACGTGACGCTCAATTCCGGTACCACGATTCCCCAGCTCGGCTATGGCGTCTGGCAAGTGCCCAGTGACGAAGCCGAGGCGGCGGTATCGACCGCCCTGCAGGTCGGATACCGGAGCATCGACACCGCGAAGGTGTACGAGAACGAGGAGGGCACAGGACGCGCCATCGCGCAGTCCGGGGTTCCCCGTGGGGATGTCTTCCTGACCACCAAGCTGTGGAATGCCGATCAGGGCTATGACAGCGCGCTACGCGCGTTTGACGCCTCCCTGGAGCGGCTGGGGACCGATTATGTGGACCTGTACCTGATCCACTGGCCGGTGCCTGAACTCGACGAGTACGTGGCCAGCTTCAAGGCTCTGCAGCGGATCCAGGCCGACGGCCGAGCCAAGGCCATCGGGGTCAGCAATTTCACCGTCGAGAATCTCCAGCGGCTGATCGATGAAACCGGAGAAGTGCCTGCTCTCAACCAGATCGAGCTGCATCCCCGGTTCACCCAGCCCGAGCTGCGCGCCTTCCACGCCGAGTACGGCATTCTCACCGAGGCCTGGTCGCCACTTGGCCAGGGCACGATCCTGGATAACCCGACCATTGGCGCCATCGCCGAGGGCCACGGGGTGAGCGCAGCGCAGGTGATCCTGCGTTGGCATCTTCAGCTGGGCAACGTCGTCATTCCCAAGTCGGTGACGCCGGCGCGCATCGCGGCCAACTTCGATGTGTTCGGATTCGAACTCGGCACCGACGAGGTGGAGCGCATCACCGGGCTCGACGCGGCCGACGGTCGCATCGGCCCCGATCCGTCGACGTTCAATCTGCGCTAACGCGCGTCACTGCACGATGTAGTGACTCTCCTCGGGTGAGGCGAGCATGCGCTCCATGGTCTTTCGATCGAAGGGCCACAGGTCTACCGATCCGTCTTCGGTGAGATACCAGGAGTTGCACCCGGTCGCCCACACCGTGGGTTTCATCGCCTCACGCGCCTGGATGTTGAACTCATCGGTCGCCTCGCGGCTCACTTCAACCGTGGTGATCTCGCCACGGGCGAAGCGATGTAGCCAGCTGATGATGTATTCGGCGGTGCGCTCGGCCGTGTGCTGAAGCCAGATCGATCCGGTCGGCGAGTTGGGGCCGAGCACGGTGAAGAAGTTCGGGAAGCCGGGGATGGCGGTCATCCGGTACGCCTTGGGCCCCTTTTCCCATGCCTCATCAATCGAATATCCTTCTTTGCCAACCAGATTCATCGGCCGCATGTAGTTGTGCGCCTGAAATCCGGTGGCCAGCACAATCACGTCGAATTCGCGCTCGGCACCGTCGACCGTCACAATGCCGCTTGGCGTGACCCTGTCGATGCGGTCGGTGACGATCTCGACATTCGGCTTCTGGACAGCGCGATGGAACGACCCGGACAAGACCTGCCGCTTGCACAACGGCTCGTAATCCGGGGTCAGTTTTTGACGCAACTCCTTGTCGCGGATCAGGTGCAGGCACGCCCGCGCGTACTGCTGCACCAGCCGCCGACCCCAGCTGGGCCGGGTCACGATGTTCACCAACGCGTCGGTGCCCGTCAACGCACTGAATCGCACGATGCGTTCGGTGGGCAACGCCTCCAGCAGCTTGGAGACGAACTTCGGCTGCCGCATCGCCATCGGTGCCCACAGCACCCATTGCGGTGTCCGGATGAATGAGGTCACCTGCTCGACGATGGGCTGCATCGCCGAAACCACTTGCACCCCAGTAGAGCCCGTTCCAATCGCGGCGACACGCTTTCCTTCCAGCTGCACCGAGTCATCCCACCGCGCGGTGTGCACCACCTTGCCGCGGAAGCTGTCGAGCCCTGGGATGTCGGGGATGTTCGGGTGGTGCAGCACGCCGGTGGCGGCAATCAGAAAATCGCATTCCAGCACCTCCCCCGCCGCGGTGGTAACCCGCCAGCCCGTACCGGTGAACTCTGCGGCGGTGACCTCCTGCCCACACCGAATATGAGACATGACGCCCAGATCCTCGGCGACCGTGCGGTGATACGCCTGAATCTCTGGACCGGTGGCGAAGAGCCGTGGCCAGTCCGTGCGTGGCGCAAAGGGGTACTGATAGGCCTGGGAGGGCACATCGCAGGTCAGCCCCGGATATCGGTTCCAATACCAGACGCCACCGACGTCATCGCCCTTCTCCAGGATGGTGAAATCATCGAAACCAGCCTCTATGAGTTTGTGCCCCACCGCGATTCCGGCCATGCCGGCGCCGACGACAACAACTCTGGGACTGCGCCGTTCGCTCACTTCTGGTGCTCCTTGCTCTGCCGCTCGATGCGTTCGATGTACGCGCCGCGGGCGTTCAGGTCCAGTGAGGTCAATGCGCGACGGTCGTCGATGAGCCGGCGGCCAAGTCGCTCAAGTGGTTCGGGTACAAACAGATCCACCAGCCCCCACCCGAACGCGAGCCAGCCCGGCACCGAGATCTGCGCGCGACGAGTGTCGACACTGCGCACGATCGCGGCCGCCACATCCTCGGGATCGACGGTCGGCATCCCCTTGCCCAGCGGCGCGCCCGAGGCCAACTCGGTGCGGACCGCGCTCGGCAGCACCGAGCTGATGCTGACGCCGCTGTCTGCGTACTCCTTACGGAGCGCCACGGAAAGCCCGACCGCACCGAACTTGGACGCGTTGTAGGTGACCATGCCGGGGACGGCCAGCTTGCCTGCCATGGACGCCACGTTGACGATGTGCCCACGCCCCCGCGCCACCATCTCGGGCAACGCGGCCCGCGCACCGTTGAGCGGACCGCGCACGTTCACATCGAGAATCAGATCGGTGGTGCGTTCGTTCTCTTCGACAAATCCGCCCAGCGGCATCACGCCCGCGTTGTTGATCAGGATGTCGATCGGGCCCGACTCGGCGCGCACCCGATCAAGAAACGCGGCCCAGGACTCGGGCTTGGTGACATCGAGGACGCCCGACTGTGCACGCGGAATCGTGTCCGCGGTCTCTTTGGCGACCACGTCATCGACATCGCCGATCCAGACATCGGCCCCCTTATCGGCGAAAAGACGCGCGGTGGCAGCACCGATTCCCCTGGCTCCACCGGTGATGACGACCACCGCGCCTGGCAGCTCAATCTTCGGATAACGACTCACATCAACCTCCAACGGAATGGCTTGTCAGTTTCGGAATGATATGTCATTCTCGACAAGTGTCAAGGTCGGTAGGATCGCCGCTTATGACGTCCAGCCCGTCCACACTCAGTCGCGCCGAGCGCAAGAAGCTCGAGATGCGGCAAGAGATTCTGGACGCGGCGTTCGCGTGCTTCTCCGAGCAGGGCTACCACGCGACCGGCGTCGCGGATATCGCCGGGCGGATCGGGATCGGCCATGGGACCTTCTACCGGTACTTCAAGAGCAAGCGGGACATCATCGAGCATGTCATCGACGACGTCACCGAACAGATCTTTCAGGCGATCGGCGCGGAAAACGCCGCGGGGCTGGCCGACGATATCGAGCAGTACCGCCAGCAGTCGGTGCGTATCGGTGCCGCGCTCGCGGACCTGTTCCGGGACAACCCCCAGTTGCCGCTGCTTCTGCTGGAAGCGGGCTCGGTCGACAACGAGCTACGCGAGCGCGTCTTCGGAATGCTCTCCACAAGTGACCAACTGACCGAGGCCTACCTGCGTCACGGGGTCGAAAAAGGCTATCTGCGTGCCGATCTCGATACGGAGTACACCGCCCGAGCTGTGACCGGGATGATTCTGGCCACCGGTCTGCACGCCTCACGGGGCGGCGAGGTGCAGGACAGTGAGCGATTCTCGGCCGCCGTCATCGCCCTCATGTACGGCGGAATCGGCACCTAGGCACCCAACTCACGACACCGGCGCAGGGCGCCGCAAGGCCTACCCCCTAACCTTGCACCATGGCCGCAGTGAGCAAGGTGTTCGCAGCCAGGCTCTCAGGCCTGGTGGTTCTCGGCCCGGACGGCGAGTCGATCGGACGGGTGCGCGATGTCGTGATCGCGATTGGCGTTGCCCGAAAACAGCCGCGGGTCATCGGCCTGGTCGTTGAAATGCTTACGCGCCGAAGAATATTCGTGCCCATGCTGCGCGTCACCGCCATCGAGCCCGGATCGGTAACGCTGAACACAGGAAACGTCTCACTGCGCCGTTTCGAACAGCGCCCCAGCGAGGCGCTGGTGCTCGGGCAAGTACTGGACACCACGGTGCGCACCGATGACCCCGAGCTCGAACAGTTCGAAGGTGTCGACCTCGTCGTGGTTGATCTGGGCCTTGAGCAGACCCGCACCCGCGACTGGGTGGTCACCCGGGTGGCCGTGCGCAGCCCACGACGACTGGGCCGGCGTAGCGGCGTACAGGTCACCGGATGGAACCACATCCACGGATTGACGCCGTCGGCGCTCAACCTGCCCGGACAAGGCGTGGCCCAGCTCATGCTCCAGTTCGAGGGCATGCGTCCCGTCGAGGTGGCCGATGCCATCCGTGAGCTTCCACCTAAACGGCGTGACGAGGTGCTGGGCGCCTTCGACGACGAGCGGCTGGCCGACATCCTCCAGGAGCTTCCCGAGGATGATCAGGCCGAGGTGCTCACCAAGCTGGAAGACGAGCGCGCCGCCGACGTGCTGGAGGCCATGGACCCCGACGACGCCGCCGACCTGCTGGGCGAACTGCCGCCCGCAGAGGCCGAATCGCTTCTGGCGCTGATGGATCCGGAGGACTCCGAGCCCGTCCGACGGCTGCTGACCCACTCCCCCAACACTGCCGGCGGCATGATGACCCCGGAACCGGTGATCCTGAGCCCCAACACCACGGTGGCAGAAGCCCTTGCCCGCGTGCGTGATCCGGATCTGACCCCCGCGCTGTCCTCGCTGATCTTCGTGGTCCGGCCACCCACTGCGACACCCACCGGGCGCTATCTCGGATGCGTCCACCTGCAGCGGCTGCTGCGTGAGCCCCCCTATGCGATGGTCGGCGGCATTCTCGATACCGATCTGCCCTACCTGGATGCCGAGGCGCCGTTGGCCGAGGTCACCCGTTACTTCGCCGCGTACAACCTGGTGTGCGGTCCCGTGATCGACAGGGAGAACCACTTGCTCGGCGCCGTTACGGTCGACGACGTACTGGATCACTTGATGCCCGACGGCTGGCGCGCCGACGAACCCGAGAGCGTGACGGGAGGTAACCGTTCGTGAGCGACGCATCGGCGCGGCAGCGGCTCGATACTCCACGGACCTCCCGGCGTCTGTCGCTCGGCCTCGATGTCGAGGCAGTCGGCCGGGTCAGCGAGAACATCGCCCGGTTCCTGGGCACGGGACGTTATCTCGCCATGCAGACGGTGTTCGTCATCGTCTGGATCATCCTGAACCTCTTCGCGGTGGGCTTCCAATGGGATCCCTATCCCTTCATCCTGCTCAACCTTGCTTTCTCCACCCAGGCCGCCTACGCCGCGCCCCTGATCCTGCTGGCCCAGAACCGCCAGGAGAACCGCGACCGGGTGTCGCTGGAAGAGGACCGCAGGCGCGCTGAACAAACCAAGGCCGATACCGAATATCTGGCTCGGGAGCTGGCGGCACTGCGGCTCGCGGTGGGCGAGGTCGCCACCCGCGACTATCTGCGCCGTGAGCTTGAAGAATTGCACGAAGCCATCGAGGGGCTTCGCGTAAAAGAGACCCAGTAACCCTATTTGGGCGTCACGATGCCGTGGTCGTAGGCGTACACGATGGCCGCGGCCCTATCTCGCAGATCGAGTTTGACGAAAATTCGGCCAATGTGGCTCTTGACCGTCACCTCGGATATCACCAGCTGCTCAGCGATTTCGGAGTTGTTCGCACCGGATGCGATGAGCGCCAACACATCCAGCTCCCGCACGGTGAGTTTGTCCTCGGCGGCACCGGTGCTGGCGGCGGGCGCGCGTCGATAGGCACTGAGAACCCGCGAGGTTACCGACGGATCCAGATATGCCTCACCACGGGCGACCGCATGCACGGCGCGGACCAGCTCTTCTGCCGGAGAATCTTTGAGAATGAACCCGGCGGCGCCGGCACGCAGCGCACCGGAGAGCAGCTCGTCGTCGTCAAATGTAGTCAGTGCCAATGCCGGCGGCCCCTCGGAGGCGTGCAGCAATCGGATCGCCTCGATACCGCTCATCTGCTTCATACGCAGATCCATGATCACCACATCGGGCCGCGCCTGGGTGACCGCCGCTGCTACCTCACTGCCATCCGCGCACTCCCCGACAATCGCGAATCCGTCCTTGCGACGCAAAATCCGGCGCAGTCCTGTGCGCACCAATTCCTGATCGTCGACCAGCAGCACGCCCACTTCGGTATCAGTCATGACGCCATAACACCTTTCGCCGCACGCGGCACGGAGCCCCATCGGTTTCCAATGGGACGCTGGCCGAAACTGTCCAGCCGTCCTCCGCCCGTCCGGCACGGAATTCGCCGCCGAGCATCTCAATGCGCTGCCGCATGCCTGCGAGCCCGCCTCCCGAGCACACATCGTGGGGTAATCCCGCAGCCAGGTCGTTACTCACGGTCAAACTGGCCGCCGACCCGTTGATATCAAGGAGAACCGCCGCCGACGACCTTGGCGAATGCTTGGCGATATTGGCCAAAGATTCCTGAGCCACGCGGTACAGCGCCAAACCCACTCCAGCGCTGACGGACTCACCCGACCCGTAGATATGCGATTCCACTGCCATCCCCGCCGCCGTGAAATCAGCGACCAGATCAGGTATATCGGAGATGCCGGGTTCTGGAGACAGCCGCATCGGCTCGGTTCCGCCGGGTCCAGTGCTCAACAACCCCACCGTGCCGCGGATATCCGACATCGCCTGACGCCCAAGACGTTCGGCATCGAGCAATCCGGCGACGGCATCATCGACATCGTGATCCTCCTGCAATGCCCGCCGCGCCCCGGTCAGATGAAGCATCGTCACGGACAGGGAATGCGCTATCACGTCATGGATTTCACGTGCGATGCGGCGTCGTTCATCGGAAGCTGCCTGCTCCAGCATGCGCACCTGCTGTGCGCGTTCCTGTAAAAGCAGGCGTTGTTGTAGTTGCATGATGCGCCCGATCAA
Source organism: Mycobacteroides sp. H001 (assembly GCF_001440005.1). Lineage (NCBI taxonomy): Bacteria > Bacillati > Actinomycetota > Actinomycetes > Mycobacteriales > Mycobacteriaceae > Mycobacteroides > Mycobacteroides sp. H001. The sequence goes on along the minus strand of NZ_LJYH01000021.1, from coordinate 512,529 downwards.
CCACCCGCAGAGCACAAAGAACACCATGTATAGCGAGAAGGTCCCAAGGTGATGCAGCTGTTCGGCCGCCACGAGCAGTGCCACACAGGCGCCAACCGCGAGAAGACCAGCGCGCACCGACGCGATGGCTCCCACTTCCCCGAGCGTGAACATCAGCAGGAAGGGCGCACCATCGACGACATTGGCCGGCCAGGTGAGAAATAGCCCAACCCCCGCCAGCGCGAACGCCACGGTCCAGAACGCGTTCAGCTTGCGACCAGCGATGATGAACGACAGTATCGGGGTCAACGCGAGCAGGGCCGCTAAGGCCAGCAGCCACGGACGGGTGAAACCTCGCTGCAGGACAGAGCAACCCACGATGAGCAGCGTGCTGCTGTACATGACCAGCGGCACAGCCCACGGAAATTCATACGGCACCAGAGCACGGCGCTGCAACGCAGTCTCCCGGAACCAATCCATAGCGCCAGCGTAGAGGCGGTCAGGACGTCACACATCATGCTTCGCGCGGATTCGCGTCTCCTACCACGGTAGGAGAGCAAGTCTCGCCCACAGCACGACGACGGCCCCACCGCCTCTCCGTAGCGTCGGCATGCATGTGGGAAGCCATCGCAAGGTTCTGCAGCCGATACGCGTTTCTCGTCATCGGGATTTGGGTACTCGCCGCAGCGGCAGGCAATCTGCTTGTGCCGCAGGTGGAAAGCACGGCACATAACCACGCGCGCGGGTTCCTGCCACAAAGCGCCCCGGTGAATACCGCGGGCGCCGTGATGGGCAGGCAGTTCCAGGACGGCGACGGCGGGAACCTCAACTACCTGGTCCTCGAGAGCGACCACCAATTGGGGCCCGTCGAGCACCAGTATCACGATCGGCTCCTTGCGAAGCTACGCGCAGACACCGCCCATCTGGATTCGGCGATGGACCTGTGGGCGGACCCGCTGACCGCCGAAGGCGCAATCAGCCCGGACGGAAAAGCGGCGTACACCATGCTGCGCGTGACCGGGGAACTCGGCGGTGCGCAGGCCAACGCGTCCCTGGACGCGGTCCGGAAGATCGTCGCCGACGAACCGGCACCAGTTGGGATGCACCCCTGGGTCACCGGGCCCGGCGCGACCATCGCCGACGAGCTCACGTCCATCGATACCCAGATGCTGATGATCACCGGCGTCACCGTGGTGCTCATCGCAGTACTGCTCTTCGCCGTCTACCGATCTGCCATCACCGCTGCCATTCCTCTGATCACCGTGGGCATGGGCCTGGGGGTGGCGCGCTCGATCGTCGCCTTCCTCGGAGAACGCAATCTCATCGAGGTCTCCATCTTCTCGGTCGCACTGCTGGCCGCCCTGGTGCTCGGCGCGGCGACCGATTACGGCATCTTCCTACTCGGGCGTTATCACGAACAGCGGCGTTCGGGGCTCGGGCATGAGCAGTCACTGGAAGTCGCCAACCGCAGCGTGGCGCCGGTCATCGCGGCCTCCGGGCTGACCATCGCCGCCGCCCTCTCCTGCCTCATGTTCGCCCAGGTAGGCATGCTGCGCAGCGCCGGATTACCTTGTGCCATAGGAATACTCACCGGCATGGCGGCGTCGCTGACGCTGCTTCCCGCGCTCATCGGGCTGGCCGGGCGCCGCGGGTTGGCCCAGCCTCGTCCACTGCGCGGGCAGCCGGGACGCCGGTGGCGCAGAGTGGGCACGATGGTCGCGCGTTGGCCAGGGCCCGTCCTCGTCGGCTCGGCGCTAGTGCTCATGGTGTGCGCCATTCCTGTGGCCGGCCTGCGCCTTGGCTTCGATGAGCTTGCCTCGCAGCCGCTTTCCACACACGCCAACCGGGGCTACCAGGCGATGGACAGGCATTTCCCGCCGAACCGATTGCTGCCGGAGATCGTTTCGATCGAATCCGACCATGATTTGCGTAACCCGGCGGGAGTCATCGGTATCGAGCGAGTCACCAAGAAGCTCATGGAGATTCCCGGCATTCGGATGGTCCAGTCGGCCTCGCGCCCGGCAGGTGCCATCCCCGAGCAGGCGGCATTGACCGAACAAGCGGGAATCATCGCCGATCAGCTGGACGACGGAACCACCCAGATGAGCCAACGTCTTGGAGCCGTGGACCAGCTCTCGGCAACGCTGGGCCAATTCTCCAAGGCGATCGCGCAACTGCAGAACGGTCTCGCGGGCGGCGTGAGCGGGTTGGGCGAACTCAACGGCGGCGTCGGAGACATGCACTCGGGAATGAAAGCACTGCAGGACAACGTGTCCCAGGTCTCCGGTTACATGGAGCCTTTACGGAACTTCACCAACGGCAACCCCAACTGTGCCAACGACGGCATCTGCTCGCTGGTTCTCAAGGCGGTCGAACCGATGGATTCCGTGGTGGCGGCAACCGCATCGCTGACGGCCAGCACTGCCAAGTTCGGTACCGGCGCCCAGGGAATGCAGAAATCCTTCTCCGGGGCGGTGGACTCGGTCAAGAACATGCGAGCGACGGTGGCGCAGCTCAGCACGATCACCGATCAACTGACCAAGGCGGTCGGCGAGACACGCACCATGTTCTCCGGGCTGACCGAATACCTGCGCGCCATGCGCGAGGATTTCCGCAGCAGCGGCGAGGGAGGTTTTTACCTACCCCAGCGGGCCTGGCAGGACCCGCGCTTCCAGCGCGCCGCCGGGCTGTACTTCGCCCCAGACGGCCGCTCGACCCGCATGCTGGTGTTCGGGGACGGCAAAGTGTTCGGCGCGGACGGCGCCCACCGGTCTCCGCAGATCACCCTCGCGGTGAGCGAGGCCACCAAGGAGGGCACCCTCGCCGGTAGCACCGTGAACATTGCTGGATTCGGCACCGGCACAGCCGAATTGCGCGGATATGTCAGCGACGACTTCTTACTACTGGCGGCCGTGGCGCTGGCGCTGGTCTTCCTCATCGTGCTGGTGATGCTGCGCAGCCCGGTGGCAGCAGCGGTGGTCATCGGCACCGTGGTCATCTCCTACGCCTCGGCGCTGGGAATCACCACCCTGATCTGGCATGACATGTTGGGACGCGACCTGCACTGGTCGGTTCCCTCGATCGCCCTTATCGCGTTGGTCGCGGTAGGCGCCGACTACAACCTGCTGTTCACCATGCGCATGCGTGAAGAGATCTTCCTGGACGGCGCCGGACTGCGCACGGGAATGATCCGCGCTTTCGGCGGCACGGGCGGGGTGGTCACGACGGCGGGGATCGTCTTCGGTATCACCATGTTCGCCATGCTTTCCAGTGACGTTTTGAGTATCGAGCAGGTGGGCACCGCCATCGGGGTCGGGTTGATCATCGACACGCTCATCGTCAGGACGTTCGTCGTGCCTGCGGTGGCGGGCCTGCTGGGCAAATGGTTCTGGTGGTCACCGGCACCGCTGCTGCGCGGGCTGTTGTTCAGGTGGTCGAAGGCGCGCTCGCCCCGCACGGCCGGGGTGCTCGCGTACCTGCTGACGCGGCCATCACGGCTGGAACGAACCGGGGCCTAGCCGTCGGCATCCCTGTCGATGAGCCGGCGCGGAAACGCCAGGATGCCGGCAACCGAGAGCAGCCATGCCAACAGGCGCGCCACGCCGATTCCGATACCCGGCACCAGCGTCCCGTCGATAACCCAGGTCGACCATGCGTCGAGCGCAAAGGCGAGCATCAGGCCGACCGCAACCGCTATCGAGATCCGGTCGAACTTGTCACGGTCCGGCCAGTAGTGCAGTGCCGTCGCTGCGATCCCGACAAGAAACACCACGGCAAGCCGCACACTATCGATGCCGAAGAACACCGTGAACGCGAATCCGACGACGTACAGCAGCATCGCCGCAGCTTTGGCCACGGTCGCATCTACCCTCAGACCAGCGACAACAATCATCGAAACTCCAGCCGCGCGCGGAAACTTCGCACGCACATAGAGTAACCAGGTAGTGGGGCAAGTGCGATGCCTGCAGCGAATATTGCGCGATAAATACAGCTATCCCATTCTGCGCGCGAGATCCTCACGAGCCGAATTTGCCTGCTCAGGGGTCAACAGAGGGTTGGCGTAGATATCGACGAGCGTGGCCGCCATTTTCAGCTCGCCCTCGGGCGAACCGACATCAACACCAAGCCCACGCGAAACATGTTGCTGAAGCAGTGGCACCGCCAGGGCCATCGCGGTGATGACGGTGGCACGGGACTTGACGTCGATATCGGCCGGAAACACACGATTCTGGTCGGCACTGGCCAGCCAGCCCTCGGTCATTGCGACCATCTCGTCGAACACCTGGCCCGCGGAGCCGTCGACCAAAGCCCTGGTGATGTAGTCCTGGTATTGGCCGATCGGAATGCGCGCCGAAACATAGTGCACATCACCGTGTTCCACGTTTGTCCGGACCTGCTCGTTGATGTTCCGCATCGTCTTGACGAGGTATTCATCGCATGCCTCGCGCAGTTCCTGCTTGGACCCGAAGTGATGCCGCAACAACCCGGAGGAGACCCCCGCTCGCGCGGCGATGCCTCGAATGGTCGCACCGTCGTACCCCCTCTCACCGAACTCATGCAGCGCGGCATCACGGATGCGGGCACGGGCTGTGAGGTCGTCGGGGTCCACGGTCTCCATCGCCGCATATTACACGGCTGGACAATTGGCTACACGCTTGTATAGTCGACGGCATGGGCATCGACACCAGCGGAATCACCCCGGAGGAAGAGACCGCCTTTCTCACCCTGAAGGCACGGGCCGTCAATGACGGCTGGCAGCGACCGATCCTTCCGGATCCGGGAGCGACAGCCGCTGTCGCCGCGATCGACTACGACTTCGATGCACTGGGGGTAATAGCCCCCGTGGTATGCCAATCCTCTTTACGCGCAAAACTTCTCGATGATCGCGTGCGGAGGTTCATCGTCAAGCACCCCAACGCGGTGGTGGTCGATCTCGGAGCGGGTCTCGACGACGGATATCGACGCATCCAACCGCCACCTACCGTCGATTGGTACAGCGTCGATCTGCCCGGGATGGCCAGGCTGCGTGATGAAGTCATGCCCCCGGGGACCGGTGAGCACACCATCGGGGTGTCGGTCAACGACCCGACGTGGATCGAGGCAATACCCTCGGACCGTCCGGCGATGGTGGTCGCCGACGGGTTCTTCGCGTTCCTGACCAAGGAGCAGATCATCGCCACGATGCGAGCCGTCACCGATCACTTTCCCAGCGGACAGCTCGCATTCAACGACTACGGCCGCATGGTGGTGGGCGTGTGGATCTCAAAGCTGTTTCCACAGAAGATGTTCAAGAAGGTCAATCAGCTGCGCGGGTTCGAAGGTTATGACGATCCGCGTACCCCGGAGCGCTGGAACCCGAAGCTGCGGTTCGTTGAAGAGTTCAGCCTGGTGGACGCCCCCGAGGTGGAACTCTTTCCGAAGTGGCTGCAGATATCGTCACGGCTGGCGCGATACAGCCCGTCGATGAGACGTTCCGCGCGCATCCTGCGTTTCGAGTTCTAAGCCTGCGCGCCTTCGGCTTGACCTGGAGTGCACTCCAGTTCCTAGGCTTCTCATATTCACACAGAACCATGATTTGAGGAGCCCCTCGTGACTTTGTCTGTGCCTGCCTACGCCGCCTACTCGCCGACGGAGCCACTCCGCCCGACTGTGGTCGAACGGCGCGAACCCGGCCCGAAAGACATTGTCATCGATATCGTTTGGGCCGGAATCTGCCACAGTGACATCCACACGGTAAGTAATCATTGGGGTCCCGCCAGCTTCCCGGTGGTACCCGGACACGAGATCGCCGGCGTGGTGACCCAGGTCGGCCCGGAGGTCGAGAAGTTCAAGGTTGGCGACCGCGCCGGTGTCGGCTGCATGGTCGGCTCCTGCGGTGAGTGCGCCAACTGTAAATCAGGCGAAGAGCAGTTCTGCAACGGCGAGGGCGGCTTCATCGGCACGTACAACGCGGTGGGCAAGGACGGCCGGCCGACCTACGGCGGGTACAGCGATCTCATCGTGGTGGATGAAGGGTTCGCATTGAAGATCCCGGATGCCCTTCCCCTCGATCAGGCCGCCCCGCTGCTGTGCGCCGGAATCACCATGTACTCCCCGCTACATCATTGGAGGGCCGGACCCGGAACTCGTGTCGGCATCATTGGCCTTGGTGGCCTCGGCCATATGGGTGTGCAGATCGCCCACGCGCTAGGCGCTGAAGTGACGGTGCTGAGCCAGTCACTGCGCAAACAGGCGGACGGCCTGAGCCTCGGCGCAGACCATTACTACGCGACTAGCGACCCGGCCACCTTCACAAAGCTCGCGTCTTCGTTCGATCTGATCCTCAACACGGTCTCCGACGGGATCGATGTCGAAGGCCTCCTGTGGCTCCTCGACAAGGACGGGACGCTGGTACAGCTGGGCTTGCCAGAGGATCCGATCAACTTCAAGCCTTCACCGCTGGTCTTCGGACGCCGTCGCTGGGCGGGCTCACCAATCGGCGGAATCTCCGAGACCCAGGAAATGCTCGATTTCTGCGCAGACAAGGGCATCGCGGCGCTGGTCGAGAAGATCGAGGCACCCCAGATCAACGAGGCTTACGCGCGGGTCCTCAAGAGCGATGTGCGGTACCGGTTCGTGATTGACGGAGCCAGCTTTACGGCCTGAGTGGGGCGCAATCAGTCGCGACGGAACTTGCGCACAACCTTGCGCGCCACCAGTGCGGCAACTACTGCGCCGACACCGAGAATGGTGAATTTGATGGCTGGCTTATTGAGAGTCGCCAGCACCGAGGCCTTGGCGTCTTCGGCCAGACGCTGCGGATTTGCGCGGTCACTCAGGGTGTCGACAGTCGCCGCGAGCTGATCGCGGGCCTTATCGATATCGGCCTTGATTGCCTCGGGATCCCTGGCCACGTGTACTCCTCCACGTCCGCGGTTGAAACTCAAGCAACTACCCTAGGGCAACAACTGTACGGGTCAACAGAAAGGCATCGGTCATGGCGGAAACCAAGCGGCTCGAAGTTGGCGACAAGGCCCCGGCGTTCACCTTGCTCGACGCCGATGGCAAGAAGGTGTCGCTGTCCTCCTACAAGGGCCGCAAGGTCATCATCTACTTCTACCCGGCCGCCATGACGCCCGGCTGCACCAAACAGGCCTGCGACTTCCGTGACAGCCTCGCCCAGCTCAACGAGGCGGGCCTCGACGTCATCGGCATCTCCCCCGACAAGCCCGAGAAACTCGCCAAGTTCCGCGAACGCGATGCCGTGAACTTCCCGCTGTTGTCCGACCCCGATAAGACGACGCTGACCGCATACGGCGCCTTCGGCGAGAAGAAGCTGTACGGAAAGATCGTCGAGGGCGTCATCCGATCCACCTTCGTCGTGGACGAAAAGGGCAAGATCGAGGTGGCGCAGTACAACGTGAAAGCCACCGGACACGTCGCGAAGCTGCGCCGCGACCTCTCCGTGTAGACCAGATGCCACTGATCGACATCACCTGCGGTCGCGCAGTCACAGATGGCACTCGCGCACGGCTCGCCGAAGTCCTTCCCGACGCGGTCTCATTGGCGGTGCAATGCACGGACGAACCTTATGACCACCATCTACAACCCGGTGACGTCCTGATCCGGTTCCATGAGGTCGGCCCCTTCGACCGTTTCGACATCGACGTACTCGTCGAGGTGAAGTCGAAGTGGTTCAGCGACCGAGCGCAGGACCGTCAGCGTCGCGCCGAGGCAATCCACGACGCGGTACGAAACGTCATCGAGGACGAACAGACTGCCGGCGTCTATCTGACCTTGCCCGTTGCGGCATGGGATCAGAGCGATTCTGAAGCCTCAGGCCGTTGAGGACGTCCGTGCCAGAGGGTGCCCGCAAGTGGCTGGGCTTGGCCGCCATCGCATTGGGAGTGGCGCTGATCGTCGTCGATACGACGATTGTCAACGTCATCATCCCCTCGATCGTGCGCGACCTCGGCGTCACGTCGGCACAGGCGCAGTGGGTACAGGAGTCATACGCAATCGTCTTCGCGGCGCTGCTGCTGCTTGTCGGACGATTCTCTGACATTCTCGGCGCCCGCCGCGTCTTCCTTACCGGGGTAGTGATTTTCGGTGTGACGAGCTTGCTGGCCGGTATGGCCACCACCGGAAGCTGGTTGATACTGGCCCGCTTCCTGCAAGGTGCCGGGGCCGCGCTGATCCTGCCGACGTCGCTTGCACTGCTCAATGCGCAGTTCACCGGAAAGGCCCGGGGCCAGGCGTTCGCCGTCTGGGGGTCGACCATCGGAGCCGCGACGGCCCTGGGTCCGCTGCTCGGCGGATGGCTCGCCGAACACGCCTCGTGGCGTTGGGCTTTCGGCATCAATATCCCGCTTGTCGCGGTGATCTGTATCGGCGCACTGGCGTTCATCCCACGCTCACCGCGCACTCAGGCACGCGTGGATGTCGCCGGGGCGGTGTTCTCGATCCTCGGGCTGGGGTTGCTCGCCTTCGGTCTGATTGACGGTCGCACCTACGGGTGGGTCCGCAGCACCGAACCCTTCGAGGTGCTCGGCATGCGCTGGACGCTCGACGTATCACCGGTTTTCGTCGCACTCGTCCTGGCAGCGTTGTCCCTCATCGCCTTTGTCATCCGCCAGGTCACTCTGACCCGCGATATCGATCCCGCGCAGCCGACCACCGCACTGATGGACGTGCGGCTCTTCTCCATCGGCTCGTTCCGCAACGGCAATATCGCCACGCTGATCATCGGGATGGGCGAATTCGGCATCGTGGCCGTCCTTCCGCTGTGGCTGCAGTTCGCGTTGGGATACAGCGCCGTTGAGGCGGGATTGGCTTTGGTACCCATTGCACTCGGCAGTTTCGTCGCCAGCGGCGCCAGTTTCGCTATGACGTCACGTATCTCGGCGTTGGGATTGGTGCGCATCGGGCTGGCGCTGGAGGCAGTGGGGTTGGCGGCGCTCGGCTACATCGCCCGGCCCGACAGCACCTGGTGGGCCATCGCTGCGGCGCTGTTCGTGTATGGGATCGGCATCGGATTCGCCACCGCTCAGGTGACCAACGTGGTGCTCGCCGATGTACCCGAACGTAGCTCCGGTCAAGGCTCCGGCATGCAAAGCGTGTTCCGGCAGCTGGGCTCGGCCCTCGGGATCGCCGTGCTGACGACGGCCTTCTTCAGCGCTATCAGCGCACGGCTCAGCAGCACTCTCGCGTCCACCGGGGTGCCAGCCGATCAATCCGATGCGCTCACCCGTGCGGTCGTCCGCAGTGCGGGTGCTGCCATCGACGGGTTCGCGCGTCAACCCCACACCGAGGCCGTCGCCGATGCCGCGCGCCAGGCGATGGCCCATGGAGTCGAGTTGGGCAGTTACCTAGCCGCGGCGTTCCTCGCGCTGGGACTTGCCGCGACATTTCTCATCGCCCCGGCCGCCTCAACAGAGCATGCACCGCTCTCCTAGTCCTGCGGGTCAGTGATATCGAAAACCGTGGCGGCGCTGTCGGTGTCCGCCGCGAGTTCGATCCGGCGGCGCATATCCACCGTCATGTCCGGCATCGCGGCGATATCGAACCACTGCGCGGCATCGTTCTCGCCGTCCGCGGGAAAGGGTGATCCGGCAACCCAGTCCATTCGGAACACGTGGTCCAAGTACTGAGCGTGATCCCCATTGACATGAACCATCGGCCGGGTCACATGCACCCACACCAGCCGCCGGGGTATCGCGCGAATGCCCGCCTCTTCCAGCACTTCCCGGACGGCGCAGTCGGCCGGATTCTCGCCGGGGTCGACGATTCCGGTTACCGCCGTCCAGGCGCCATTGTCGGCCCGCTTGACCAGCAGCACTTGTTCATCCCGAATGACCACAGCGGTCACGCCCGGTAACCACAGCGGCGCATGTCCGATGTGTCGACGCAACTCGATGACGAATTCCGGAACCGGCATAGGCACTTCTTAACAGACCGAATCCATATCCGGCCGGGGCGAGTGTGCGAATCAAGTCGATATCTGCGCGAAAACCAGCTGTATCCGCACACTCGACGCTAGGAAGGCGATTCGCCTTCCTGTTCCAGAACGACGAATGCCGCCGCGGTGTCGCCGTCATGCGTCAGAGTCACATGCACCGTCATATCCGCGAGGTACTCGGCGATCGCCCCGGAAAGCCGTATACGGGGGCGGCCCCAGGTGTCCGTCACGACCTCGATGTCCCGGTGGATGTTCTCCGGTAACACCGGCCGCTGCGAGTACCGCGACCCCGACCACGCCTTGATGACGGCTTCCTTAGCGGCCCAGCGGGCAGCCAAGTAGCGCGCCTCTCCACCAGTCTTCGAGGCCGCGTCGCGCCGCTCCCCCGGCGTGAACGCGGACCCGAAAGCCGTTCCGGGACTCGCTAGTTGCTCTCCGAACTCGGAGATGGTGACCAGGTCGATCCCGATACCGACAATCACCGGTGGTAGACCTCGTCCTCACTCAGGCGCGAACCTGGATCAAGCAGCATCGACGCTTCCTGGCGCTTCTCCGACTCATCGTGGTCATGGTCGAAGCGACGTCCGTCCGGCCGCTCGTACATCGGGCGGCCGCCGGCCATGGCGGAGGCCAGGCGACGCTGTCCGGCGAGAACACGCCCACGCGAGCGCTTCTCGTAGTCTTCACGATCCTCCGGACGCAGCGAGGCGATGAACGCCTGCGGATGCACCAGCGCGACCAGACCCGACACGTGACCGAAGCCCAGGCTTGTCACCAGACCCGCCTTCAACGGCAGCTTCTCCTTGAGCGGCAGCGACTCGCGCAGCCACACGAAGTGCTGGCTGGTGGCCAGTTCATCGTCCACACAGTCCAGGCTGCGGTTCGGCGGAATGACGCCGTCGCGCAGCACCTGGCACAGGCCAAGCATCTGGAACACCGCAGCGCCGCCCTTGGCGTGGCCGGTCAGGTTCTTCTGCGAGATGACGAACAGCGGCGCACCATCCGAGCGCCCCAGCGAGGCGGCGAGCCGCTCATGCAGCTCGGTCTCGTTGGGATCGTTGGCGAGCGTTGACGTGTCGTGCTTGGAGATCACGGCGATGTCATCGGCGGTGACGCCCAGCTTGTTCAGCGAGCGCGCCAGATCCGAATCCCTGCCACCGCGTCCGGCCGCGAGCGCGCCCAGACCCGGAGCCGGGATGGAGGTGTGCACACCGTCACCGAACGACTGCGCGTACGCGACCACCGCGAGCACCGGCAGACCCATCTTGAGCGCCAGATCACCGCGTGCCAGCAGCACGCTGCCGCCGCCCTGCGCCTCGACGAACCCGAGGCGACGACGGTCATTGGCCCGCGAGAACCGCTTGTCCGCAATGCCCTTGGCCCGCATCATCTCGGTGTCGGCGGTCGCGGCCATGTCGCCGAAGCCGATGATGGCCTCCAGCGTCAGGTCATCGAACCCACCGGCCAGTGCCAGATGTGCCTTGCCGAGGCGGATCTTGTCGACGCCTTCCTCGACGGACACCGCCGCGGTGGCGCACGCGGCCACCGGGTGGATCATCGAGCCGTAGGAACCGACGTAGGACTGCACCACATGCGCGGCAACGACGTTCGGCAGCACTTCCTGCAGGATGTCGTTCGGCTTGTTACGGCCCAGCAGGTTTCCGTGGTACATGGTCTGCATCGAGGTCATGCCGCCCATACCGGTGCCCTGGGTGTTGGCCACCTGGCTCGGGTGCACCCAGCGCATCAGCTCGGTCGGGGTGAAGCCCGCCGACAAGAACGCATCCACCGTCGCGACCATGTTCCACAGCGCCACCCGGTCGATGGAACTGACCATGTCCGGGGTGATGCCCCAGACGGTGGGATCGAAACCGGTCGGAATCTGGGCACCCACGGTCCGCGACAGCTTGGTCTTGCGCGGCACCCGAACCTCGGTACCCGACTTGCGGGTCACCTGCCAGTCGCTGCCATCCGCCAACGGCTCGATCACCGTGTGCTCGGGGTCCCACTTCACGAACTCGCGAGCCTCGGCCTCGGTCGACACCGTGAAGGTGAAGTCCTTGTCCAGGAACACCGAAACCAGCAGTGGCGAAGCGTGATCGGGGTCGATCGCGCCGTCGTCGACGAACTCGCGGACACCGATGTTGGCGACCACCTTGTCGTGGTAACGCTCCACCAACTCCGATTCCGGCACCAGTTCACCGGATTCGGTGTCGTACCAACCGGCCTCGGGATCGTCCTCCCACTTGACCAGTCCGGTGGTCCACGCGAGTTCCAGCACGCCGGCGGCCGACAGTTCGTCGTCGACCTCCATCTCGTAGCGGGTACGCGAGGAGCCCAGCGGGCCCAGCTCGCCACCGCCGACGATGACCACCAGATCGGCCGGGTCGACATCGAGGTCGGCCCATTCCGGAGGCAGCGTCGAGGTGTAACCGCGCGGCGGAGACGGCAGTGCCGCAATGAGGTTCGGGTCGTCCTCCTCCTCGGCGGACGCGGCGGCCTCGGCCTTCGCCTTGGCCTCCATGTCCTCGCGGGCCTTGGCGGCTAGCTCGGCCATGTCGAGTTCGACCTCGGCCAGCCCACCGGTGAGGTCCTTCTCGACCGGTGTCTGTGCGGCCTGCACGCGTGCTTCAGGTGAGCACAGCGCCAGCAGCATGGATGCCATGTCCGCGGTGGAGTACGTGGTGACACCCGCCTCTTCGACGGCGGTGACGATGGCGTCGTTGTGACCCATCAGCCCGGTGCCCCGGGTCCAGCCGATCAGCGCGTGCGCCAGGCTGACTCGCGACGCCCACGACGACTCCGCCTTCCAGCGGGTGACCAGTGCATCGAGCGCCGCCTTGGACTCGCCGTATGCGCCGTCGCCACCGAACATGCCGCGGTTCGGCGAACCCGGCAGCACCACATGCAGACGCGAGGCGATATCGCGCTCCGCGCCAATGGCCGACAAGCCACCGATGAGCCGCTGCCCGGCCCACAACAGCACCTTCATCTCCATCTCGGCACGCGAACCGGCTTCCGACAGGTCCCCGACCACCTTCGGTGCGGCGAACGGGAACAACAGCGTCGGGGTCTGCGCGTCCTTGAGGTGGATCGACATCGGCCCAAGGCTTTCGGACTGCTCGGTGCCCACCCACTGCACCAACGCGTCGATATCGGCGTACGAGGCCATGTTGGCCGGTACCACCCACAGCTTGGCGCCGAACCGCGCGCTTTCGCGGTACAGGTTGCGGTAGAACGCCAGCCGGTCCTCGTCAAGACGCGAGGTGGTGGCGACGACCGTCGCGCCACCGGACAGCAGCGCCGCGACCACGGATGCCGCGATCGAGCCCTTGGAAGCACCCGTCACCACCGCGACCTCGCCGCCCCACTTGCCCTGCTCGGGGCTCTCGGCGCCGGCGGCGATCCGCCCGTACAGCGAAGCGTGCACGTTACGGCCCTGTGCCAGCGACTTGCCCTGCCACCAATTGGCCTGAGCGCCAACGGCATGCCCGGCACCTTCGAAGCTTTCGGCCAACTGTGCCCACTGGCTGTCGATCTCACCTTCCTCGGTGATCCACAGGCGCGCCAGATCCTCGCGGGCGCTGGCCCAGCGGTCGTCGAACACCACGGCCTTCTTGCCGTCGAAGCTCGGTGCCACCAAACGCGGCCAGTCCGAACCCAATTCGGCCGAAACCAGCTCGATGAGCTCGGTATCGGTCGCACCGTCCGAGGTGGCGATCGGGGCCGACAGACCCAGCTGGTCGAGCACCAGACGTGCAGCCGAGGCGAGAACGCCGTCGCGACCGGTGATCTGGTCGGTGAACTCGCTCAGCGCGGCAGCGTCGACGGTCGCACCGCCGCCTCCACCGGCCGAGGGCAGAGATACCCCGACGCCACGGCGCGCGGCCACTGCCGCAACACCGGCGTCGATCGCGGCATCGACGGCATTACCGTCCGCCAGCGTGCTCGGTGCCAGGCCGCCGAGGTCGCCACCACGGACGCTGGTGCCCTCACGGGTGCCCAGCGCCAACTCGACCGTCACGTGCTTGACCCAGCCCGGACCCAGTTCCCAAGTCTTGGTGATCCGCTCGGCGATGGCGGCCGGACGCTTACCCGAGGGGCCGAAGACCGTCTTGAGCTGATCGTTGATCGAGTCCGAAAGCACCGGGCCGAACGGCTTGTAGGTACGCGCCAGTTTGGTGACCTGTACCCGCAATCCGGACAGGTCCGCCTCGGCGGCACCGTCGATAGCGCTCAGGTTCAGCTCGGAGCCCAGGTCGACCAGCAGCTGGTTACGACGCGAGGACGCACCGTCGGTGAGGCTCTCGATGGAGTCCACCGGCTCGATCTGATCGATGCGCATCTTCGTCGAGAGCGCGATCAACGCAAGCGTCGCATCGGAGGCGTCGAAGCCGATGTCCTCCGGACGCGGGCCGCCCGACGGCGCCGCAGGAGCGGCAGGCGCTGCGGCCGGTGCAGCCTCGGCAGACGCCGCGGCCGCGGTGCTTTCCGCGGGCTCCTCGATTTCAGGCTCGGGCTCGGGATCGCTGTCCGTTCCGAACAGCACCGCGTGATCGCGCTCGACGTTGAGCACCTCGATCGAACTGTGGCTGTACTCGGGCAGTTTCAGGGTGTTGTTGGCCAGACCGGCGACGGTCGGCATGGACTTCACGCCCACCTCAACGAAGCGCTCCACACCAAGGCCGCCGGCGGCCTCCTCGGTGAAGAGCAGATCCTGGGTCTCGATCCACCGCACCGGGCTGGCGAACTGCCAGGCGAGCAGCTCGATAAGCACCTTGCGGCACAACAACACCGGCTTCTCGTTGCGCCAGGTGTCGTAATCGGCCAGCACCTCGTCGAGCGGTTCGGCGGGAACCAGATCCCGGATCTCCTGGATGAATTCACGATCCAGGGTGAACGGTTTGGGCACCAGGTTCGGGATGTACTTCCCGATGATCAGGTTCGGGTCGCCGTCCATGGGCAGCACCCGCTCCAGCGAACGGCGGAATTCGGCAACGCCGACCCGCAGCACCTCGGAGTGGAACGGCACGTCGATGCCCGGCACCATGATGAAGGAGCGCCGGCCACCGAACTCTTCGCGACGCTTCTCGACCTCGGCCTCCAGCAGCTCCAGGCCGCGCACTGTTCCGGCGATGGCGTACTGCGAGCCACGCAGGTTGAAGTTCACGATCTGCAGGAATTCTCCGCTGTGTTCGGCGATCCCCGCGACGAACGCGCTGACATCGGCGTCCTCCAGCCCGATCTGCGACGGGCGGATCGCGGCGAGGCGGTAGTTGCTGCGCCCCTGCTCATCTCGCGGCACGATGTCGTGCATCGCCGACCCGCGGTGGAACACCACCTCGAGCAGACCATCCTGCGGAATGACGCCACTGACGGTCGCCAGCGCGGTGTACTCGCCGACGGAGTGACCACACGTGATCGCATCCTCGACGAACGAACCGGATTCCTTCATCTCGGCGATCTGCGCGGTGGCCAGAGTGGCCATCGCCACCTGGGTGAACTGCGTCAGGTACAGCACGCCCTCGGGGTGCTGGTAGTGAACGCCACCGGCGATGAGGCTCGTCGGGTTGTCCTTGACCACATGCAGCACGGAGAAGCCGAGACGCTCGCGGGTGAACTTGTCGGCGTTGTCCCAGACCTTGCGGGCGGCCTTGGAACGTGAACGCACGTCCATACCCATGCCCTTGTGCTGGATGCCCTGCCCCGGGAAGGCGTACACCGTCTTGGGGGCTGCGAGCCGAGCGGTCGCAGACATCACCAGGTCGCTGCCGACCTTGGCTTGGATCTCTACAACCTCTGCGCCGGAATCGATTCCGACACGGTCAACCCGAACGTCAACCTCGTCTCCCGGCTGCACCATCCCCAGGAACCGCGAGGTCCAACCGACCAGCGTGCGCGGCGGAGTGCTGGAGCCGTCGGCCGAGGTGACCACGTGCTGCGCGGCGGCCGAAAGCCACATGCCATGCACGATCGGTGATCCCAGTCCGGCCAGCAGCGCGGCCGACTTATCGGTATGGATCGGGTTGTGGTCGCCCGAAACCACCGCGAACGCCCGCATGTCGGTGGGCGCGAAAATCTTTGCGTCACGACGGCGGCGACGAGTGGTGTCCGCCTCGTGCTCGGAGAGCGCACCACCGGCACGGACCGGGTCGGTGAGTTCGGCCGCCCCGTTGCGGCCCAGAATCGCAAAGCGCTCCTGCAGCGTCGCCAACACGGTGCCATCTGCTGCCGCCACGGTCACGTCAACCGGTACAACCCGGCCGACCTCGGTGTCGGTCGCCACAGAAGCCGTTGCAGTAACAGACAGTTCGGCTGCTTCAGCGGGGAGAGCGGCGATCAGGTGGGCGGCATGGTCCAGGTGCACCAGCGAGAGCAGACCCTCGATGACGCCCGTACCGTCCGCGGTCTTGGCATCACCGATCACGGCGAACACCGCGGGCCAGCACAGGCCAACCAGCGCGTCGGGCACGGTCGACGACCCGGGCGCCAGCGGCGCCGGAAGGACGGCGGTAACGCCGGTGTGGTCGGCAACGCGCTCCGGATCCCACTGTGCGACAACATGTGCCGTGCCGTTTTCCACCAGCGGAAGGCCGGCCGGATCCTCGGCACCGGCGGCAACCGCGAGCACGGTCCGCATGGCGGCGCCCGCAGCTTCAGTGGTGACCACCGGGGTACCACCGTCGCGAGTGGTGGCAGGCAAGGTCAGATCGATGTCGACCCAGATGCCGGACAGCGGCACGCTCAGACGCACCGAGTCGTCGCCGGTGACCTCCAGGCGTGCACCGGTCGACGGGTGCGACGCGGTGCGGTCCTCGAAGACCTGCCAGGCACCATCCGGGGCGATCCGATGCACCGGGTTGACGGCAATTCGCCCGGACCACAGCACATCTGGGGCATCCAGGACGGTCGCCAATGGGCCCTCGACATCCCAGCGGCGACGCAGCCGCGAGCGCACCGGCAACGGTTCGGCACCGGTTGCCACGACCTCGTCGATCGCGGTCTGCTCGAAACGGTTGAGCAGCTCGCCCACCGGCTCGTCGACCCGGGTGATCCCGGCCACCGCAGCGGTGCCGGGGATGATGCATACCTGCTCAGCGGTGTAGCGCGCGTCGTGGGCCTGCCACAGGGAGTCGCTGCGCCACCAACGACGCACATCCTTGTCGATGACGGGTACGAAGTTGACGGGCTTACCCAGTGTCTTGCACAGCGCGACGAAGAAGGGGACGTCAGCCGGGTGCAGCTTGATGCCCGCCGCCTCGGGGTAGCGCCGCAGCAGTGCCGCGATGGCATCGGCAGGGCGTTCCAGCAGCGCCTCGTCGGCGAACAGCGTCTCGACGGGACCGGATTCCTTGGGGTGCAACCGCGCCTCTGCGCGCTTGAGCATCTGCTCGAAGCGATCGCGCCACGTGATGTCCAGCCACGGCGAGTGCGCCACGGCGGTATCGGCGGTGCTGTCGCCGTCACCGATGGACAGCTCCACATAGCGGTTCAGCCACTGCGCATACGTCATTTCGGCCGCATCGCCGAAGTACTGCTTGGCAGTCAGCTCCATCGCGGCGATGATCTCGTCGCGACGCTTGGCCACCGCGTCGGCATCACCGGCAACATCGTCGAGTAGGCGGCCGCAGCGCGAGGCCGCGTTGTCGATCTCGTGGATGTCGGCGCCCAGCTGGCTGCGCCCGGAGGCCATGCCGCCCTGGGCTTTTCCGGCGGGAACCCATTCAGGTGTGCCCTGGGTCTCGACAAGCATCTGCTTGACCGACGGCGAGGTGGTGGCCTCCAGCGTGGCCATGGCCGCAGTACCGACGAGAATGCCGTCGACCGGCATCAACGGGAAACCGAACTTCAACGCCCAACGGCCACTGAGGTATTCGGCAGCTTGCTCGGGAGTTCCGATTCCACCACCGACACAGACGGTGATGTTGGAACGCGAGCGCAGCTCCGAATACGTGGCCAGCAGCAGGTCATCCAGGTCTTCCCAGGAGTGGTGCCCTCCGGCGCGGCCACCCTCGACGTGCATGATGATCGGTCGGGTGGGCACCTCGGCGGCGATACGCACCACCGAGCGGATCTGCTCAACCGTGCCCGGCTTGAACACGATATGGGCGAAGCCGATGTCGGTGAGTTCGTCGATGAGTGCGACGGCTTCTTCCAGCTCGGGAATGCCTGCGGTCACCACGACACCGTCGATCGGGGCACCGGCCTGACGGGCCTTCTGCACCAAGCGCTTCGAGCCCACCTGCAACTTCCACAGGTAGGGATCCAGGAACAGTGAATTGAACTGGATCTGGCGACCGGGTTCGAGCAGGGAGGTCAGCTCTTCGATGCGGCCGCTGAAGATCTCCTCGGTGACCTGCCCACCACCGGCAAGCTCGGACCAGTGACCCGCGTTCGCGGCGGCCGCAACAATTTTGGCGTCAACCGTTGTCGGCGTCATGCCCGCCAACAGGATGGGCGAACGTCCGGTGAGACGGGTGAACTTAGTGGAAAGCTTGACCGAACCATCGGGCAGCGACACCACCGTGGGCGCGAAGCTGGTCCAGGCCCGGGCAACCTCGGGAACCGCGCCGTGCATGAACAGGTTGCGCTGACCCCCGCGCGTGGCGGTGGGCACAATCCCGATCCCCAGGCCACGGATCACCGGCGCGGTCAGCCGGGTCAGCAGGTCTCCGGGACCAAGATCCAGGATCCAACGGGCGCCGGCGTCGGCGACGTGGTTCACCTCGTTCACCCAGTCCACCGGGGTGACGAGAATGGCCTCGGTCAGTGCCTTGGTCAGCTCGACGTCCAGTCCCGCGGCGGCCGCCCAGCGGCCGGCGATCTCGACACCGTCGGCCAGACGCGGAGTGTGGAAGCCCACCTCCACGTTGACCGGGTCGAAGACAGGGCTGAACACCGCGCCTCCGCGCACCTTGTCCTTACGCTCAGCGGCCTCGCGATCGGCGATCTGCTCGCAGTAGAGCTCGAAACGCGACAGCTGATCGGGGGTGCCGGTGATGACAACGGAGCGGCGACCGTTGCGGATGGACAGCGCGGGCGGCTGAACGGTACGGACATCCTGGGCGAACTCGTCGAGGAGCGCCTTGATGCGCTCGGGGTCGACATTGGTCACCGACACCATCGGGGTGCGGTTACCGCGCACCACAATGCCGCGGCGGCGCGCGACCAAGGTGGCCGCGGCACCCACGAGCTGGGCGATGGCCAGCAGCTCGACATCGCGATCGCCGTGCGCCTTGAGCGCCTCGACGGCGAGCACGCCCTGCGAGTGCCCGATGACGGCGACAGGCGGAAGCTGGGCCACATCCAGGCCCTGGATCTTCAGCGCGCGGACGGCGGCAAGCTGGGCCAGCAGCACGCCGGGCATGGAGACCGCGGCCGAGGTCAGCTGGGCAGCGGCGGGTACCGGCTCCTCAGCGGTCAGCGCACGCACCCAGGTCAGCGGCGTGAAGCCGACCGGGCGCACCACCACGAGTTCCTTGGCGACGGGCTCCAGGCGCAGCTCGGCCTCGCCGGCAAGGGTGGCGAGCTCCGATTCGATACCGGCCGAGGCCGCCAGCTCCGCGAGCGAGTCCAGCCAGTCGCTGCCCTGGCCGCCGAAGGCCACTGCGTAGGGCTCACCGGACTCCAGGCGGTCGATCAGCGCGGGACCCGCGCTGGGACCGGGATCGACCGCACTGTTCGCGTCGGGGTCCTCAGAGCTGGTCACCTTGTCGTATTCGTTGATCGTCACGTCGCCGCTACCCGTCTTTCCATCAGTCATGAATCCAGCCGCGCCCGTGTCGTCGTCCTTGTCGATCGGGAGCGTTGAGGCACGTTCATAGGCACCATCACCGCAGGTCTGGATTTAAGAGTGTCATAAGAGGGGTGACGATTTCTTCTGGCGTAATAGTTACTGCCGAGTTCTACGCGAGAGTAACCACCGCTTACGTAACAGCAGGCCGCACGCTGGCTACTGACCGCCGAATCAAACGCGCTGCATGCAGGTGGTTACG
Organism: Mycobacteroides sp. H001; assembly: GCF_001440005.1. Lineage (NCBI taxonomy): Bacteria > Bacillati > Actinomycetota > Actinomycetes > Mycobacteriales > Mycobacteriaceae > Mycobacteroides > Mycobacteroides sp. H001. Next base: position 492,618 of record NZ_LJYH01000021.1, on the reverse strand, counting down.
GTCGAGTAGGTATAACATCGCAGATCAGACATCGATTGTTATCGAATCGTTATGTTAGATTCCGATACCGCCGAACGTGTTCGCGCGTGTCGCGCACCACGGCCACAAAGAGGTCGTCGTGGCCTCAGAAATACAGGACACGTGCCACAAGTTTGCTGGCATTGCGGCGCAGCGCCGACTTCTGTGACGGGTGAGACTGGTGATGTTTGTCCAGCTACGCATCCACACACCCGAAGCCATGCCACATGCGGGCGTGCGGGAGGCCGCCGATCCGTCGGCATCTGCCTCGCCAGCGCACGGCCCACCCCGCGCGCCATGGGCTGAAATCTACGGTCCATGGCATCGAGCCGACCCGAACGGCCGAGGGCGGCGCACACCGTGGGCATATCGGGAAATCGGGGCACCCGACCACTTCATCGGGTGCCCCGAGCCCTCGATCAACTAGGCAGTCGTGCGGGGCATCGGCGTGCTCAACCGCGAGGCTGTAGCCGAAACATCAAGAAACGCAATCATCCCCGCTGCTCACGGCGCGATGTCTCCCGTCATGACCGACCTCGTAGCAGTGCCTGGTGTCCCGACATGTACACGCCATGGCCCGCAGGGCACGACCATCCACGCGCCCGCCCCTGATGCGGTATGCGCTCAGACCCACTGCCCGAAACTGGGCTTGAGAATGTCGTTGAGATCGACACCGATTCCACCAACTTGTCGCTTGTCGATCTCGAACTGATGCAGGTGCGCCTCAGGGTGAACGAAGCCCTTGGGACTTCCCCAGTTGTGCTGCCAGAAATACGAGCACAGCCCGTCCTGCAGCGCCCAATCAATGGTCTTGGAGTTGCCATACAGCCCGGTGCGGGCATGGCCGACCACTGATTCCCAGGCCCTCAGATACGGCGCCACCTGATTCTTGTACTGCTCGGGCGTCGGGTTGTCGTCGATGGAGACGTATATCGGCACGTTGTAGGAGCCGCCGGCCGCGACGTGCAGCTGCCAACCACGCTGCGCGTGCTTGATCCCGGCCTCCTGGCCGCCCAGCCAGTCGGCGGTGTCCTGCTTTCCGTACTGGTAGTTGGAGACGATCTTCAAGCCGGCCCGATAGAGATCGCGGGCCTCGGCGAGCTTGATGGGTTTGCCCGCTGAAAGCCCCGGGCTGCGCGGATCTGATACGTACCGAATAGCACCCAAGTGCCCGGCTGCCTTGATCGATTCGGGAGTCGGGACACCGCCGGCGTAATCGATGAGTGTTCCCAGTGAAGCCGCATTCGCGCGGGGGACGGCCACGGCCGAGGCGGCACCACCCAGCGCCACTGCGGCCGGCATGACCGCGGCGTATTTGAGGACATCCCTACGGGATATGGACACCACTGTTACCTCGCAAGGCCGTTCCGAGAACTTTGAAGAACTCAAGCCTCAGATTACGACAGCTACCTCAACAAACACGGCAGCCACGCTTGTCACATACGACACAGAGGGTCTATGCCCCCGCCATCCGAAATACCTCGTCGGCGATCAATCGCGGTTCGGTGAGGACTATCTGATGCCCGGATTTGCGGGCCACGACGTGGCGCGCTCCCAGCCGATGCGCGGTTAATTGGTGGGCAGCGTTCAGCTCCGACCGCGTCTCCTCGTTGAGAAACTCGGCGCGGGCTCCCGATATGACGGTGACAGGGATGCCGTTGACCATCGGCGGGTTATCACGCAACCCCGTCAGCCCTGCCACAAAGCGCCGGTCCTCCTCGTTGGCGGCCCGCCCGGCCCGCCACGTGAGATCTTCGGCCGTCATATCGTCGACGACATCGCGCGGCATCCGCGGCATCATGCGGCGGACGATGTGCGACAGCAGACCCACCCGCCCCAGCGCATCGAGCGCCGCGCGATGCATGGTGCCGAGGATCTGGAGGCCGAGTGAGGTCGGCCGGAAGTACGAATCCAGGTTCTCGTCGGAGTGATCGACGAGAATGATCCCCGCGATGCGTGACGGATCGGCAGCGGTCGACGCCAGTGCGATGGTTCCGCCGTAACTGTGGCCGACCAGGATGTACGGACCCGAACCGAGCGCCGTCAGCAGTGCATCCAGGTCCCCGGTGATGCGCTCCAGTGTGCGCGGTTGATCATCGTCGTCGCTGCGCCCCAAGTTCGCACGGTCATACACCACTGACCGAAAACGCTGGGCGACAAGGGGTTGCACAAGCCCCCATGCCGACCGCGAAAATCCCATTCCCGACTCGAAGACCACTGTCGGGTCACCGGTTCCGGCGACCATGTAATGCAACGCACGCCCGTCGGCGGTGCTCACGTAGTTGCTCGACCCCAGGGTGTGGCTCACCCAGCCCACCGTACGGAACAGCCGCCGCCCAGGCGCGGTCCGCTACTCCCCCGAGCGCAACAGCGGCCGCAGCCGTTCGGTCTTCTCCGGCGTCCAGCCCGGAGGCTGCAGAATCGCCGCCCAGGCATCGGCCACGGCTCTGACGTAGACATGGCCATGCCCGTCGGGAACATCGACCGCCACGGCCATATCGGCGGACACCTGCAAGAAGGTGACAAACGGAATCCACTCCATGCTGGGCAACACGTCGTAGCCGCGAGGTTCGCGCAGCCAGTCGGGCTTGCTCAGGATGAGGTCGGAGTTCCACCACGCGATCGGATCCGACGCGTGCTGCAGATAGACAATGCGCGGGCGACCCCACAGATCGGCGGGCCGTTTGAGATCTTCTGGGCGCGAAGCGAATCGGACGTTTCTTCCGTTGTCGTAAATGGGTAGCACTTCCGGAGAGCCGTCGTCGCGGTTGTGGGTGGCTTCCAGCCACATCGTGTTGTTGAAGGTCGGGCCGGAGAACAGCGCACCGTCGGTGCGGGCCACGATGTTGTTGACCGACAGGAACGGTGCCTCACCGCCGAACGACCCGAGGCTCTCCCCGAACACCACGAGCTTGGGCCGCATCCCCTCTGGCATCGCGCGGACCCGTGCCGAGACGGCTTCGAACAACGCTTGTCCCGCCTGGCGCGCGTTCTCCTTGTCCACCAGGAACGAGAGCCAGCTGGGCAGAAACGAGTACTGCATGCTGACGATGGCGGTGTCGCCGTTGTACATGTACTCGAGGGCGTCTGCCTCGGCTTCATTGATCCAGCCGGTTCCTGTGGTGGTAGCCACCGCGACCACCTTGCGGTGCAGGCCTCCCTCACGTTCCAGCTCACTGGCCGCCAGCTCGGCCGTGGCCTTGATGCTGTCGGCCGATTCCATACCCGCATATGCCCGGATCGGCTCGGTGGCCGGAGCCTTGTTGAACGCCGAGAGCTCTTGTGTGGTGGCACCGCCTCCGATGAAGGCACGCCCCTGGTTACCCAGCGAAGCCCAGGAAACCAACGAGCCCGGCCCACCCGAGCGCAACGCCGTCGTGGGCGCCGGATTGTCCGGGTTCTCCTCGTTGTTCACCGCCGAGAAGGTGTTGTTCAAGAAATCCATCGCGACCCTGACGACGACTCCGTTGATGAGTGCCATCGCAAGAACAACAACCAGTGTGACCGCAACCACAGCCGAGACACGTTTGGGGGCCACACGATTGAGCCGTTCGATGAGAAACAGAATCAGATGGCGGATCTGCTGGCCAATCTCGACCAGGATGAACAAAACGAGGATGGACATCGCAGCGGTCTGCGGGTGCGCCCAGAAACTCAGCCGCGGCACACCCATGAGGTCGCGCACGCGGTCCTGCCAAAAGTGGAACCACACGATCATCAGGGCGGTACCGATGATCCCCACGACGATGAGAATCCACCACGCGATGCGCGGCGCCTTAGGACTCGAATCCTGCGACCGCATGTACCGCACCAACCACACCGCCAGCACACCCAGCGCGTACCCGATAGCACCCGAGCCCCCACTGACCAGCGCCTGGAACAGCGGTCCACGCGGAAGCAACGAAGGAGTCATAGACAGCCAGAGAAAGACCAGGCCCACTGCGGTACCGGTGAAGGTGTACTGCCGCGCCCACCAGTGCCTCTTCCCTGGCTTCTGCACAGCGGTCTCCTCCACCGCCGGTTCCTCTTCGATATCGCTGTCGATATCCCTGTCGATTGCCATCGCCACACCCTTCTCGATGCCGCCAGCTGCGAATGTCAATGGTGCCTGCACGTCGCCGTACCGCACAGAGGTATTACCAGATCGGCGACACGTCGCGGTCGCACTGCGCGGCGCCACCACCACCGGAAACTCCCCCGCGCAAATCTCTGAGGCGGATCGGCCGTCCCTGCCTCAGCGAACTGTGCACGACGGGGAGCCGACCGCCCACCCAGGTCTCTGCGGTATCCTGCCAACTTGCTATCAGGGCGTTTGTCCGTAGGGCGGGGCAGATCGACGCAACGGGGGCACGACGAGGATTACACATGCGACATGCCGGTGTCGGCCGCGAGGCCAGGACGACCAGCACCCAAAGCCCTAAGCGGGAACGACGGCGCCGCGGCTCCATCACCGCCGAGGACATCATCGCCGGAGCATTCGAGCTTGCCGAGGAAATTGGGATCTGTGGGCTGAGCATGCCGCTGCTAGCGAAGCATCTCGATGTCGGTGTGACCAGTATCTACTGGTACTTCCGCAAAAAGGGCGAGCTTCTCGACGCGATGACCGACCGCGCCACCAAGCAGTATCACTTCGCCGCACCCTTCGTTGGCGACGAAACCTGGCAGGACGCCCTGCGCAGTCATACCCGCCGAATGCGGCAGGCGTTCCGGGAACGTCCGGTGCTCGTCGAGCTCATCTTGATGCGCACCAGCGAGCTCAGCGCAGAGGCATTGCAGGCCAGCATTCAAAACCTGGAATCGCTTGTCCAAACCCTGATCGGCGTCGGATTCAGCCCGGATAACGCGTTAGATGTGTACTTCTCGTTGTCGCTGCATATCCGGGGCATCGTGGTGCTTGAGCACATGGACACTGTCATGCCCGCATCCGGCGAGGCTCGCAGCGTGGTGCCCAACGCCTCGCTGGCCCCCACCCTGCATGATCTGGCATCCCGCGGGCATTCGATCGCGACGATCTCTGACGCCAACTTCGACTTCACCGTCGATGCCATCATCGAACGGGCCGAGAACTTGCTCGCCCAGGACATCGCGGCGCGCGAAGCGTCCTGATCGGCGCTCAGACCTTCGAGTTGAGCAGCTCCTCGATCTTCTGGAGTCGCTCGTCCGACAACGCCTTGTTGTCGATCGATCGATCCGCTGAGCAGGTGACCAGCTGCGAGATCACGTTCGCCTTGGCGATCACGGTGAACTCGCAAATCCATTGATCGCCATCCAGATTCGTCGACCAGCGGACCATGTCCGGCGAACCAGCGACCACCGGGCCGGGCGTGACCGTACTGCGTTTCTGATCATCCCCCCAGGCAGCGACCGAAAGCTGACATTTGGAGACGGTGGTGCGCACCGACTCGAGGAATCTCGACGCCTGGAAATCACCGGGGTAGGTAGCCGACACCTCGAGGAGTTGGTGCTGGTTCGGGTACTGGTTATCGGTCTGCGTCCGCGCTTCGCGCCCCGTGTAGTTCGTGGGGAAAAGCGGATGGCGGCCATATCCGACGACCCCCTGGCATTCGGCAGGATCGGCACCGATCCACAGAACCGACTGCATATCGGTCTCGAACAGCGGCTTTCCCGGCGTCACGCTCAACGATTGCGCGGGAGTGAGCAGCTGATCGAGCTGAGCGGGCTGGATGGGTCCCGCCGATACAGATGCCCGATCGGCCGTCGCCTCGCCGTCGACCCCACGTTGGCAGGCCACCACCCCGAGCAGCAACGCGACCACCAGCGGCACCGACCACCTCATGTCGGCAAACATTACCCGCATGTACCGAGCTGCCGGATTTCGGCATTGTCCCGTGGCAGGCATGCGATCTCGGGTAAGAAGGGTCCAGCCGGCATGAGAAGTCGGTAATGCGATCAGGCACCACGACCCGAAAAGGAGTGCGCGGTATGTCCACCAAGCTGGCGACACCACAGGAGCTGCTGTCCCTGGGCAGAGTCGAATTGGGTACCAGCAGTTGGGTTCAGATCACCCAGGAGCAGGTCAACGAGTTCGCGGATGCGACAGGTGACAGGCAGTGGATTCACACCGATACCGAACGCGCCAAGGCCGGCCCGTTCGGCGGGACCATCGTGCACGGATACCTCACGCTCGCACTCGCCCCGGCATTCCTGGACGAGGTGCTTGAGATCGCGTCATATGACGCCGTGCTCAACTACGGCGTGAACAAAGTGCGGTTCCCCGCGCCCCTGCACGTGGGAGCACGGGTGCGCGGCCATGTCACGTTACTGTCAGCCAAGTTGCGCGATAAGGGCACCGTCGAGGCGACGTATGGCATCAAGTACGAGATCGACGGCAAGGACCGGCCGCCCTGCGCCGCCGAAAGCGTTTACCTGTACCAGTAGTCACGCCTGCACTGGTTTTCACAAACCGTCGACCGCGCGAATCGCCAGCCCGACACATGTGGCCGCCAGCACTCGAGTCAATGCCGGCAGGAAATCCATATTCCAGTTGGGCGACAAGACATCGTCCCCGATGGCTTCGGCCAGAGCCATGCGGTCGTAGTCCCATGGGTTGTTGGTAGCGCCGTAGTCAAAATCTGGAATACAGACCGAGTTGATCACTTTGCCGTCCCGCCCAATAAGGGCGATCGCCTCTTCGACCAGTTCTATTGATGTCACCTCACCCGCACGCATCGCGGCGCCGAGCACCTCAGTCGACTGAAAACTCCACTCCGTGAATCAGGCCCCATCGTTTAGTGGCAGAACAAACCAGACGGTTGCGTCGCGATAGCTTCGCTGTCCCGCGTCGCTGCCTGCTCTGTGACCGTTACCGCGGAGCGCCTACGGCGTTATGGCCTATGAACGCGGCATCACCGGTCAGCTTTCGAACGGCGCCAACGCAATTGAGCGGGTCATCCCGTAGCGGTCGAGTAATCCGAAACGGCCCTTGGGAACTGCGATAGCTTCGTTCTTCACCAGCTTTTGGGCTTGGCGTTTGAAGTCGGCTTCACGCGGGTGGCGCTGCAAAACGTTCTCGATGTTGCGGGGCGCGATGTCCCACGCGCGTATTCCCACGACATCAACCATCGCTCCGTGTTGCACGTAATAGGCAATCGCGCCGTCATGTTCGATCGTCGCTCCAGGCGTTTCATGCCCGCAGATTCCATCGGCGATCAGGTCCGCCGAAAGGGGATCTAGCTCAGCGTTCCGGGCGCACTCCAACGCGCGGTCCGCTCCTCGGATAACGAAGTCCTCCCCTGGCACAGGAACCGCGATACCCCAGTCGTGTACCAGAGCAGCGCAGTAAAACAACTCGCGGTCAAGCGGGGCGCGGTCTACCGCAGCCAGCGCGAGGCCATAAATCCAGGCCCGATATGAATGGCCGATAAGCAGCTCGGGCTGCTCGGCGCACGCCGCCTCCACCTCGCGTGCGAGCCGCGAATCTGGTGGCACGAACTCGCGCACATCAATATCCTCGGCGCCCGCCGGCAGCTTGCCCTGCGCCAACCGCATCCGTCCCGCGACAACTTGGGCTGTTTGTCGCATGACGGCGATGCTGAGCTTGAAGCGCTCTGCACGCGTCAAGGTACCTCGCGTTCGTCTCGTCCATTCCAAGCCTCCGAGACGCCGAAAATCAGGTGTCGTCACAATACTCCTTAAAAAAGTTGGTCAGTTGACGGAAAATTCGTCGCACCGCGGGTGCGCCTTACCTCGTTGAGGTCGTTTTTCACAACCAATCTTTCTGTCATAGAACGAGATACGGATCACTACGCTGCTTCAGCAAGGTGCAGGTTTATCGTGCGGGGCCATGTGTGTTCCAGTGGATGACGCCATCGGTGCCGCGTCCGGCGGAGGGAAAGTCGGTGCCACCAAGGGGATAACCCACGGGGAAAGTGCCCACGGGGTGGTGGTCGGGGGCCATGCCTAGCAAGTCGCGAACCCGCGCGACGCACTCTGGGGTGTTGAGCAAGTATGACGTCCAGGCCGAGACAAGCCCTCGAGCGCGCAGGGCGAGATGGAAGCTCCACGCCGCAGGCAGGATCGAACTGAGCAGCATAGTTGGGCCGTTGATTTCGGTGTCGGGAATCTCGTCCAGTGGGACTGGATTCTGAAGTGCCACAACGACGATGACTGGGATTCGGTCGAGGTTCTCTACCAGGCGCTGCACGCCAGAGATCCTGGTCTCTAGCCTGCTCGTCGCGCCGATCGATTCAACCATCTCGCGATAGGCAGCCACAGCGTCACCGCGATACTTGGGCGACGCAGACTGCAGTTCCTCTTCTTGCTGAACCTTTTTGAGCCGGACTTTGACCTCGGGGTCATCGACGACATACCAGTGCCAGCGGGGCAGGTCATCGGCAGTAGGGGCCTGCACCGCAACGCTGATGGCATCCTCGATGATTTCCCGGCCGACCGGACGGTCGAGGTCGAGTCTTTTTCGGACCACACGCGTGGTCGTCAGTACATAGTCGACTGCCCCCTGATTTAGGTGATCACTGTTCACATAAGAACTATCACTCATAAATAGATATGCGTGCACTGTGATGTCTGTTACGCCATACAGGGACGCATCAAAGGTGGCCAAACCGCTGTGGAGATATGGCTTTGAGCCCGCAACCTTCAGTGCCGCAGGAGCAAGAGTCCAGAACCGTCCCTGCTCACGGGTATGCTGGACCTCCGTGAGTTGTCGCCAGATATCGCGGTGGTGGCTGCCAAGCGGGCCAAAACGTTAATGCTGGACACGATCCTGAGGCACGTGACGGCGGCTGATGTATACGACGTCTCTGTGATATCGCAGGGGGAGAGGGCTCTGGAGCGCACTAGGGCCCGAATAGGATTTATCAAGCTGACTTCTTCGGCGCTCGCACTGCTTGCGACGCACTCTCCACATCAGTTGGGGTATGACCAATGAGTTCGACGCCGCCAAGAAGCGCGAACCCTCCTGCGACTAGGCGCGCTCGGCTGCGTCAGCAGACGCTCGACGAAATCAAATCTCTAGCCCGGCAACAGCTAGCTAGCTCTGGGACCGGAGGGCTGTCTCTGCGCGGAATTGCCAGGCAGATGGGGATGGCGCCAGGTGCACTCTTTCGTTACTTCGAGACACAGTCGGCGTTGATCACTGCACTATGCATCGACGCGTTCAATGAGCTCGCGGATTCGATGATGCAAGCACAGGAGTACGTCTCCACTGACCCTCGGGCGCAGACACGCGCGGTCTGCGAAGCCTATCGCCAGTGGGCTTTAGCTCATTCCGGAGACTTTGCACTCATTGCCGGAACTCCTATCCCGGGCTATCGGGCCGAGCCGCTTGATACCGGGCCCGCCGCAGTACGCCCGATCCTGATATTCAGCGCCGCCTACCTCCAGGCCATTGAAGCTGGAGCAGCCACAACGGCTCAAACCGCAATACGCCCAGTGGCCCCCGGCCCGCTGCTACTAAAGCTCTACACCAACGCGGACGCGGCAGACCCGGTCATGGTCGGAGTCGTCCTAACAGCATGGACCTCCCTCACTGGGTTCCTAACCAGCGAGATCTTCGGAACGTTGGGCCAGCTCGTCAAGGACGTTGACACGCTGTTCGAGGATGAGGTGACAACGATCATGCACGGCATGGGCTTTCACCATGCGACGAACAGCGAAGGACTGACCGGCCCCTGAGACCAGCGGGTCAGTTCCCGCCGGTCGAGTTGTTTGAGACGGCACCCGCCAATTCGAGGATGTCGATCGACCCGAACAGCGCGCGCATGCTGACTATGACCTCGCCACATGTATCTGGATCCGTAACGCCATGCCTCAGAGGAGCTCCCTCGTTAACGACCGTCGACCGCGCGAATCGCCAGCCCGACACATGTGGCCGCCAGCACTCGAGTCAATGCTGGCAGGAAATCCATATTCCAGTTGGGCGACAAGACATCGTCCCCGATGGCTTCGGCGACTTTCTTTGGGGGGTGGGCATTTTGCCAAAACATGGCCGCAAGGGAACATGCGGCGGCGATAGCGTCAAAAGCCGACTCCTCGTCGAATAGCCGACATGCCCGCTGAATCGCCTGTGCCACCGAGCGGACCGACTCGTACGCGACCCGTCTGAACGCGGCGACCTGCTCCACCTCAACCTCGCGTTCCAAGTGCAGCGGCAGATTCACCTGGAGATCGCAGAACAATGGATCGCGGGCGAAATGCTCTGCCATGATCGTCGCGATCTGCGCCGGAGGCACTTGATCGGTCGCGTCCAGCGAATCGCAAACCCCTGTCGCCCAACGTCGCCAGCCTTCCTCTCCCAGTAAGAGAAGCACCTCCTTGAACGAGGTGTAATAGCGGCGCACCGCCGAGTGGTGGATACCCGCCCGGTCAGCCATCGCCGTCAACGTCACCGACGCGACACCGGTCTCGGATGCCAACGACCTCGCGGCGTCAAGCAGCGCAGATGCACGTTCCTGCTTCTGCTCCTCGCTGCGCGCACGCTGAAACGACGTCTTGGACACCGCTCGACCATAACGCCAAGCCGTCGGATAACGCACAGCCTGTGTGTTGCGTGTCCACCCGGCAGCCTGTACGTTGCAATAACGCACAGGCTCTGCGTTATTTTCGAGCCTCACGGCTTCGCTCGCCAGACGAAGGGATTGGGATCATCGACGTATCAAAAAGGAGATGGGCATCGTTGGCGATTGCGACTGGTGGCCTTGGGATTTCATGCCGGAAGAATCTGATGTCGCGGGCGGTACGAGCGTGCTGACCAAGGGCGCGGGCCTGGTACTGCGGCGGGCATGGATTCCTCTCCTCATCGTGGTCGTTCTCGCACTGGGAGGGTTGGTGGTCTATCGGGCACGCGGAATCTTCGGCACGAACAACGAGATCACCAGGCCGGGCGCGGGCCTGGCCGAAGACGCTGAGCCGTTCAATCCCAAAACCGTTACCTACGAGGTCTTCGGAAAGGAAGGCGCCGTGGCGACCATCAACTACCTCGACCTTCAGGCCAACCCACAGATTGTTCGCGACGCCCCACTTCCCTGGTCTGTCAGGCTCACAACCACCGCCACATCGGCTACCGCCACCGTGGTGGCGCAAGGGGACGGGGACAACATCAGCTGCCGCGTCGTTGTCAACGACCAGGTCAAGGCGGAGAACACATCTCAGGGTGTAAACGCCCAGACCTTCTGCCTAGTGAAGTCCGCATGAGCGACCACCAGACCGATAGACACCCGGTCATTCCCCGGATCCTCCGCGTATTCTGTGTGCCGGTGCTGCTGGGCTGGCTGGCATTGACCGTCATCCTGAACGTCGTTGTGCCCCAATTGGAAGTGGTCGGCGAAAAGCAGTCGGTGTCCCTGACTCCCGACGACGCGCCGTCACTTCAAGCCATGAAGCTCATCGGCAACGTCTTCAAAGAGTCGGACTCCAACAGCTCGGCAATGATTGTCCTGGAGGGGGACAACCCCCTCGGGATCGAGGCCCATAAGTATTACGACGGTCTGGTCACGAAACTCGAAGCAGACACCAAGCATGTCCAGCACGTGCAGAACTTCTGGGGCGATCCCCTGACGTCCGCCGGTGTGCAGAGTGCAGATGGCAAGGCTGCCTATGTGCAGCTTTATCTTGCCGGCAACCAGGGCGAGGCGTTGGCCAACGAGTCGGCTCAGGCGGTGAAAGACGCAGTGGCAGCCGCTTCTCCGCCAGCCGGATTGAAGGTTTATGTCACCGGGCAGGCGGCGCTACTCTCCGATCAGCAGCGCGTCGGCGACAAGAGCCTGCAGCTGGTCACCGCGGTGACCATTGGGGTCATCGTGGTGACGTTGCTCCTCGTGTACCGCTCGATCGTCGCCGTTGCCACCACCATTGTGTTGGTCCTACTCGAGCTGGCCGCCGCGCGAGGCATAGTGGCGTTCCTCGGCTACCACGGCGTGATCGGGCTCTCGACCTTCGCGGTCAATCTGCTCACCCTGCTCGCGATCGCCGCGGCCACCGACTACGTGATCTTCCTCCTTGGGCGTTACCACGAAGCGCGTCAAGCCGGCGAGGACCGCGAAACCGCCTTCTACACCATGTACCGGGGCACCTCGCACGTAATCCTGGGCTCGGGCCTGACCGTTGCCGGAGCGACACTCTGCCTCAGTTTCACTCGCTTGCCCTATTTCCAGACCATGGGTGTGCCCTTGGCGATCGGGATGCTCGCGGTCACCATGGCCGCGCTCACCTTGGCGCCGGCGGTGATCGCGGCGGCAAGCCGCTTCGGACTGCTGGACCCCAAGCGCACGTTGAGCACTCACGGCTGGCGCCGAGTGGGTACTGCCATCGTGCGCTGGCCCGGCCCGATCCTGGCGGTGTCCATCGTGGTGGCACTGATCGGGTTGCTGGCGCTACCTACCTACAAGACCAGCTATGACGACCGCAAGTACATGCCGACCGATATGGAAGCTAACGCGGGTTACGCCGCGATAGAACGTCACATGTCCCCTGCCCGCTTGAATCCGGAATTACTGATGGTACAAGCGAATCGCGACCTGCGTAACTCTGCGGACATGCTCATCGTCGAACGGATCGCGAGAGCCGTGTTCCATCTGCCGGGCATCGCCCGGGTGCAGACCATCACCCGGCCACTGGGCACCCCGATCGAGCACACTTCGATTCCGTACCAGCTCGGCAACCAAGGCAGCGAACAGCTGACTCGGTCATATTCGAAGGACCGCACTGCAGACCTCCTGGCCCAGGCCGATGGCATCTCCCAGGGAATCGACCGTCTGCGCCAACAGGTGGCACTTCAGCAGCAGACCGCTGCCACGCAGGCCGAGCAGAACAAAGCTTATGCCGCGATGACGCCGCTAATGAACGGTCTGCGTGACAAGATCGCCAACCTCGACGACATTCTGCGACCAATACGCAACTACTTCTATTGGGAGCCACACTGTTTCGACATCCCCTTTTGCGCCGCACTTCGAGGACTATTCGATGCCATCGACAGTATCGACGATCTCACCGACCAGATGGGGGGCATCACGGCCAGCATGGACAAGCTCAATGCCGTTCAGCGCCAGCTGGATGCGCTGACTCCCCCTCAAATACCCAGCCAGCAAGCAGATCTCGAACGAGCGCTGACCAACTACGCAACCCAAAGGGGGCAACAGCAACTGCAGGACGCCCAACAACAGAACTCGAACGCGATGGGCCGCGCATTCGACGAATCCAAGAATGACGACTCGTTCTACCTACCGCCCGAGGTGTTCGACAATCCTGAATTCAAACGGGGCCTGAAAATGTTCGTCTCACCCGACGGCACAGCCGTGCGCTTCATTATCTCCCACCAAGGCGACCCCGCCACCCCCGAGGGCATCTCACGCATCTCCCAGATCAAGGACGCCGCCTTCGAAGCCATCAAGGGCACACCGCTGGAAACCTCGAAGATCTACTTAGGGGGCACCGCGGCAACCTACAAAGACATGAAGGAAGGCTCGACCTACGACCTAATCATCGCCGCCGTTTCAGCGCTCTGCCTGATCTTCATCATCATGCTGATCATCACGCGCGCAGCCATGGCCGCCTTGGTGATCGTGGGCACCGTCTTGCTTTCACTCGCCGCATCATTCGGACTGTCGGTCCTGCTGTGGCAACACGTCATTGGGCTCGAACTACATTGGATGATCCTAGGGATGTCGGTGATCATCCTGTTGGCGGTGGGATCTGACTACAACCTGCTTCTGGTGTCCCGCTTCCTTGAGGAACGTGCGGCGGGGTTGAAGACAGGCATCATCCGGTCGATGGGCGGCACCGGCAGCGTGGTGACCTCCGCCGGTCTGGTGTTCGCCTTCACGATGATGTCATTCGCGATCAGTGACCTACGGGTCATGGCCCAGGTCGGTACCACCATCGGGCTCGGCCTGCTCTTCGACACCTTGATAGTGCGCTCGTTCATGACGCCGGCCATAGCCGCACTGATGGGACGCTGGTTCTGGTGGCCGCAGAACGTGCGTGCCCGTCCACCCTCCCCCCTTCGGCGGTGAACGGTGGTCGGGCACTCCCCAGACAAATGCCCGGCCACCGCACCCGAGCATATTACCGCACAAACTGTGCGTTATTAGCGCGCGTGCGATCACTCAACCCGCGTCACTTTCCCGCGGATCCGGCCGACCACGAGCAACGCAAGCAGCGTCACCAGCAGCAGCAGCGTCGTGGATGCAGCCGCCGAGAACACTTGTCCACGGTCCGAGAGACCGAAGATGGTCACCGGCAGGGTTCGCCATGTGGCCGGGTACACCATCACCGTGGCGCCCAACTCCCCCATGGACAGCGCGATCGCCAGTCCGGCAGCAGCACTCAGTGACGGCATCAGCAGCGGCAGCGTCACCTTCGCCAGTACCCGGCCTGGCCCCGCGCCCAACGACTCCGCCACTTGGCGGTAGGCCGGATCAAGACGTTCCAGCGCCGCCGCAACAGAACTGAAGGCAAAGGCCAACACAAGTGCGGTATGCGCAAGGATCACAATCCATTTCGTTCCCCCGAGCAAGAAGGGGCGTTCGTTGAAAGCAATCAGCAATCCCAGACCGATGGCCACTGAGGGAATTGCTATCGGTAGGTGGAAGACGACATCCATGGCTCTCCGAAACCATGGGGGCACCTCACGCACACTCAATGCGGCCCAGGTTCCGAGCACCAACGCGAATGCACTCGCGATAAGGGCCGTCTGCAGACTGACGGCCAAACTGGCGAGATCGTCACCGCCGAGCGCCTTCCCGAATCGCTCTAACCCGAGCTGCGAGGGTAACGGGCCAGTCCACGCGCCGGCGAATCCGGCAAGCACCACGGTAGCAATCGGCGCCAGGAAGATCACGGTGACCGCGGCAACGAAGACCGCCCACAGGATAATCCTGCTCCGCTTGGTCCACAGCAGCATGTCATGCCCCCTTGGGATGAAGCGCAGTCCGCCCGGAAACCATGCGCGAGAAGATGATCCGGTAGAGGCCGTACAACGCAAGTGACAGCGCTACCTGAACGGTCGCGATGACTGCCGCGCCCGGCAGATCGAAGGTGACGATGCCCCGGGTGTAGATCAGGACCGGCAGTGTCACGACTTCCTTGGCACCTGTGAATAGGACGATCCCGAACTCATTGAGCGCCAGAAGTAGCACCAAGCTGCCGCCTGCCATCAGGGCCGGCCAGGCTTCGGGCATCAGTACCGTGCGCAGCACCCGCCACGGTGATGCCCCGAGGCTCGCGGCAACATCCAACTGTTCACGTGGGACTGTCGCGAAAGCGGCCAGCAAGGGGCGCACCACAAACGGCGTGAAGAAGGTGATCTCGGCCAGGATCACTCCGGTGGGACTGGATAGGAAATCCAGCGGACGCGCTCCTCCGGAGATACCCGCGACGACAGCGTTGACCGCACCCGCGGTGCCGTACAGAAAGGTGAAGGCGAGGGTGATCAGAAAGGACGGAAGCGCCAGGACGGTGTCGATCAGTCGTCCGACCAGTTCCGACCCCGGAAACGGTACGAAAGACAGCACGATGGCAATAAAAGTCCCCAGCACCAGGCAACCGATGGTGGTGAGCACCGCGATCTGCGCCGTGCTCACCAGAGCACGCTGGAACAGCGTTGAGGTCAGCACCGCCATCCACGTGCTGTTCCCCTCTCCGTCAGCGGAATTCGACAACACTCGCAGCAACGGGTACACGATGATGACGATCATGACGAGAAGCGGCGGCAGCGCCGAGAGCATGGGCACGGTCCGTCGCGGCTCCCTACCGGGTGCTGCGTCCGTGGGATTGGCACGTTCCAGAACCGCGGTCATTTCGCCGCCCCCGGAATGGTGACGAGAACTCCGGCCGGCTCCGGGAACTTCACGCCGACAGCCGAATCCGGTGGAAAGTCGCCATGCCCCGGCACGTCCACATCAATGAGCTGGTCGGGAAATCCATTCACCGCGAGCGACAGCCTGGTCGATGCTCCGCGCCACACCTGCGCGGCCACGCGTGCGTGCAGTGCACCGGGTTCGCCCGCGGCCACCACGGAAAGTGTGTGTGGGCGTATGCACACCATCGCATTGGCTCCGGGCGCCCAGGGGTCACGGCCAACCTCGGGTTTTGGTGCGGTGGCGCTCAGCACCTTGTCCCCCACCGAGACCAATGCCGACTCACCCGACACCCGTCCGACGGTGCAGGGGATCAGGTTCGCGCCACCGAGGAAGTTCGCGGTGAAATCGGAGGGCGGCCGGGTCCACAGGTTGCGCGCGGTATCGACATCGACAAGCTCCGCGTTGCGCATGACGGCAATCCGGTCTGCCAACGCCAATGCCTCGCTTTGGTCGTGGGTGACGTACAGCATGGCGGTATCCGACAAGGTCTTTTGCAGCTGCTGCAGCTCGGCGACCATCGACTGACGCAACTGAGCATCCAGGGCGGCAAGCGGTTCATCCAGAAGCAGCACCCGGGGACGGATTGCCAGCGCGCGTGCAATGGCCACGCGCTGCTGCTGACCGCCGGACAACTCGCGGGGATAACGGTCGGCATACCTGGACATGCTCACCATCGCCAGCGCCTCGTCGACACGCGCCGCGATGTGGCCGGATTTGGTTCTACGTGCCCGCAAACCGAAGGCAACGTTGTCTCGCACGCGCATGTGAGGAAACAGTGCATAGGACTGCACAACTACGCCGATTCCTCGTTTCGCGGGCGGTAGGTCCGTCACGTCGTGCCCATCCAACCTGACCGTGCCGAAGGTTGGCCGCACGAAGCCGGCGAGTGCCTTGAGCGCGGTGGACTTTCCCGATCCAC
This sequence comes from Mycobacteroides sp. H001, assembly GCF_001440005.1. Lineage (NCBI taxonomy): Bacteria > Bacillati > Actinomycetota > Actinomycetes > Mycobacteriales > Mycobacteriaceae > Mycobacteroides > Mycobacteroides sp. H001. The sequence continues at coordinate 475,845 of NZ_LJYH01000021.1, read as the reverse complement.
TGGGTCCAAGAAGGGCCACCGTTTCACCGCGGGCGATACGCAGGTTGAAGTTTCGCAACGCTTCGGACCTCTTCTTACCGCGGCCATAGGTGACGGTGACATGGTCGAAGACGATCGCCGGTGCGTCCGCGGCAGCGCCAGAACGCGGGGCAGGTTCGACTGGAGTCCCGGCGAGGACATCGCCGACAAACCTTTTAGGCGAGGAGAATTCGGCACTGCGGTCCATATCAGCTCCCGGTCGCTTTCTGGTAGGCAATGAATGACGCATCGAGGGTGTCGAGCACCTGATTCCAGTCCGGATGCCAGATGTTCACTCCCTCCAGGACTTCCGCCGGCGTGTTGGGTCCCGTCTCGGGTCGTACGTCGGCACGTACCGGCATCCCCAATGCCTCACCAGAGACGGTCTGCTGAACGCCCACGGACAGCAAGTAGTCGAGCAGCTTTTTCGCGTTCTCCAGTCGCGGGGCACCCCTGGTGATTCCGGCAACATACGGAAGGGAAACCGTTGAGCGGGAACCATCATCGGTCGCGGGGATGAACACGGAGAAGTTCGAGCGGTCTTCGCGGATCGATGCGAGGTTCATCTGAACGTCCCCGTTCGCCACCCAAAGTTCCGCATTACTAACCTTGGGCTGAAGCTTGCCTGTGGAGCTGGACGGTCCGACGTTGTTGTGCTGCAGCTTTCTGAGATAGTCGACGGCGCCCTGCTCTCCCATGAGGTGCTGCAGGAGTACCAACATGGCGGTCCCGTCCCCGGCCTGCCCGGGTGTCGAATACTGAAGTTTGCCCTTGAACCTAGGACTCAGAAAGTCGCTCCACCGCGCATCTTTCAGGTCCGCGGCAGGGTTCGCGATGAACGTCAGACAGTTGTCGACAATCGCGACGTATCTACCATCGGCGTCTCGGTTGTTCTCGGCTACCGCGGAGACGTCAACCCCGGCGCCAACGAGTAGATCACTTCTTGCCGCCTTCTGGATGAAGGGCGGCAACGTCACCAGCAGGTCGGCCTGCGGGTTGGCCTTCTCCTTGGCGACCCGTGAAACCACCTCAGCAGAGCCGGCTTCCACGAGATTCACGGATATTCCCGTACTTTGGGTGAATTTCTCGAATTGAATCTCGTACCACGAGCCGAGCCCGTCCGCGCTGTACACGGTGACCGAGTTCGGACCAGTCCCACCACCGGTGCCGCCGCAGCCGCTTACCGTCAGGGCAACTGTCACGGTCGATACGAACCTCAGCACCCGCATCAGCGGGAGATGTTTCATGTCCTGCTCTTTCAGATTCGATGCAGGACGATGTCGGCAAACTCTCCCACCGAGTGCACGATGTGCGTGGGCTGCGCGGTACTGAGCTGGGCGGCATCATGAGCGCCGGTCAGTGTCCCGGCGACAATCTGTGCGCCGGCGCGATGACCAGCCAACACATCGCTCGAGGTGTCACCCAGGACCGCGACCTCGCGAACATCATTGACCTCCAGGCGAAGCACCGACGTCAACACCAGGTCCGGGTAGGGCCTGCCCCTCCCGGCCTCCGAAGGCGCCAGTGTCAAGTCTGCGATGTCGGCCCATCCCAGCGCCGCAAGTAGCTTCTCCTTGGTAGAGGCGCTGAAGCCGGTTGTGAGCGCGACTTTGACGCCGGCTTTTCTGAGCGTCGAAATGGCCTCCACCGCACCGTCAATCGGCCTGGCATGACCGTCGCCGATGAGCCCGTCGTACGCGTCCTCGAAGGTACGGTTCGCATGTTGAGCCCTTTCCTCGTCGCCGAGTAGGTGGCGGAATACGGCGATCTTCGATTGCCCCATGGTGTCGATGACGTACTGACGGGCGCGATCACGTTCAGGACCCACCTCCTCGATACCACCGGCGGTAGCGGCCGTCTCGAATGCCTTGAGCACCAATCCGCCATCGGCGACCGTAGTGCCGGCCATGTCGAGCACCGCAAGACGAATAGGAATATCGGACATCGTTTTCCCTCTCCTGGGGTCGTCTGTACTAAAGGTTCATCAGGTCAGCTGTGTCCGCACCGATAGCCGGACCGAGGGTCATTCCGCGCCCGCCGGGGCCGGTCACCACCCACAACCCCGGCGCCGCCTCGCGCCGGTAGACGATCTCGGTTGGGTCGGCGCATTGGGAGTAGACACCCGCCCACCGCCGTACCACCGGAGGGAGCTTGCGCCCCAACAGTTCCTCGGTCCTGTTGATGAGGTGCCGGTACGGAGCCTCGTCAACGTCGAAGCCGAAGGGTTCGGTGTACTCGTGGGTGTCCCCGATCGTCAGTCCGCCGTGCAGTCTTTGTACGCACAGCAGCTGCATCTTGTACTCGGCGGCCGTCGGTTCCTGGAGCTGCACGGCATTCAGGACGTCGAGCGCATCACCGGCGAATGCAGGGTAATAACGCAGGCTGTCCCCGTCCGCGATCGCCGTGGTCAGCTCCTCACCGAGTGAGGCGGTCTGCATCATCTGCAACCGTACCCGGCGAACCGGGAAGTCACCCAGTAACTCTCGCACCAGTCCGCCGTGAGCCGCCCCGGCACACATGACAGCCGCATCCGCGCGGTGCACCTCGCCGTCATCAGCACGAACCGAGACTCCGCCGGATGTGGTGTCGACCGACCGGGCCTCCGCGCCGGACAGGAAGGAGTACCGACCCGTCTCCTTGAGGTGCAACCGCATGGCCGGTAGAGCCACTCGCGACTCGACGGCAGCGTCCCGAGCGCAATGCAGCCCGGCGAGGAACTTTCCGCGCAGTGCGGGGTTACGTCGCTGGGCAGCCTCAGGGTCGAGCAGTGCGAATCCACGCGCACCGGCATCGGAGCGCGCCATCACCTCTTCGGCGACAGCCACCTCTTCCTGGGTCTGCAGCAAGGTGAGCGATCCAATTGCCCGGAAGCCGGTACCCGGAACCGATTTCGCAATCCCCTGCCAGAGATCCCGAGACCGTTGCGCGACCTCCAGCTCTCGGTGCGACCTGCCGGAAACCCACACCAGGCCGAAATTCCGGACGGTGGCCCCACGGGCTTCGGGTTCACGTTCCAGCTGCACCACGTGGTGTCCACGCTCAACCGCAGCCCACGCGTGGGCCGTTCCCAGAATCCCGCCACCAATAACAACCACTCGCATGTCACCAGCGTCTTACATTGGTCTAGACCAATCAAGAACATGGAGGCGAACACCGTATGAACAATTGGTATAGACCAATTTGGCGTACGCTCAGTCCGTGGACACCGTCGACGAACTCGAAGCAGTGCTGATGTCACTGCGCGGGATATGGGACGAGGAGGCCGTCGACGAGCTCGACCATGCCCTGCAAGCCGGATACCTCGCCCATGCCGACCGCGCGGACGATGAGCTGCTGCTCGCATCGGTTCTGCACGATATCGGGCACAGCCCGCTCCTCGGCCCCGCCTGCGACCACCGACACGATTCTGTCGCACGTGAATGGCTTACCCCTCGCCTCGGGAAACGGGTTGGATGGCTTGCCGGTTCGCACGTCGCGGCCAAGCGGTACCTCGCGCTGACCGATTCCGACTACGCGTCGCATCTGTCCGCCGCATCCGTGGCATCGCTGGCCAGCCAGGGCGGAGCCGGCGCAGATAGCCGATGGAGTGAGCACCCGTGGTGGCCCGATGCACTCCGGCTGCGCCGGTTCGACGATGGAGCGAAGATTCCCGGAGCCAATGGGCTTTCCATTCCCCACGTACTCGCACTGGCCCGAAAGGTGGTGACACGGTATGACTTCTGACGTGCGACTTCCCAAGCACTACCGCGTACGCACCGAACTCGACCACATTCTCTCGACACTGAACGAAGGAGATTCGGTTCCGCCCGAGCGCGATCTCGCCGAACGATTCGAGGTGTCACGCGAGACCGTCCGTCAAGCGCTGCACGAGCTGCTCGTGGAAGGGCGCATCGAGCGGCGCGGCCGCGGAACCGTGGTATCTGCACCGAAGCTGATGCAGCCGTTATCGTTACGGTCATACACCGAGGGCGCCCAGAGCCAGGGCCGAACTCCCGGGCGACTGCTGGTCACCTGGGAGGACATCACCGGAGACCCGGACCTGTGCCGGGATCTCGGCATCCGGAACTCCTCGACGGTGATGCACCTGGAACGCGTCCTGCTTGCCGATGGTGCCAAGCTCGGACTGGAGAGCACCTATCTACCCAAATCGCGGTTCAGCTCATTGCGCAACACTTTCGATCCCGGCACCTCGCTGTACGAGGCGATACGCGAACTGGGAGTCGGGTTCGGCAGTGCCGTCGAACGCATCGAAACGGTGCTCGCATCACCACGCGAGGCATCACTTCTGGACACCTCGACAGCTATGCCCATGCTCCTTCTGCACCGACGCACGCTCGACACCGACGGACGACCGATCGAATGCGTGCGCTCACTCTTCCGGGGTGACCGAGTGGCCTTCGAGGCAGTCTTAAAGGAATGACATTAAGTGTACGCTTGACGTACACTTAATGTCATGGTGCCACGAGGCGAAGCGCGCACCGCAGCGATACTCGATACCGCCCTGCGGGTGCTGGTAGCTGACGGATACGAACGTTTCACCATCGATTCCGTTGCCGCACAGGCGCATGCCAGCAAGACGACCATCTATCGCAGATGGAACAACAAGGCCGAACTGGTCAAATCCGCACTCGATGCTCACGACGCGAACTGCAACGACCAGGTTCCCGACACCGGCTCGCTGCGGGGCGACCTCATTGCAACATTGGACATGCTGCGCCGCAAGACCGCGTCGATACCGCCGACCCTGTACTCCGACCTGATGCGTGCCATGGAGCATGACGCGGAGTTGGCCGACGCCATCAACAGGCACCTGACCGATCCGGGCCTGTCCCCTTTCGATGCGCCATTGTCCCGAGCCGTTTCGCGGGGCGAGGCGCGCGCCGATGTCGACCGCGAGCTGATCCACGATGTCGCCGAGGCAATGCTCACACATCGGCTGACCATGAGAGCGACGGTGGACGACACCTTCATCGGTCGACTCGTCGACGATGTGCTGATCGTGCTTGTTCGGGGCGGAGTTTCATGACCGTGGTGATTGCAGGGGCGGGCCCCACGGGCCTGACGCTGGCCTGCGAGTTATCGCGACGCGGCATTGGGTGCCGAGTGTTGGAGAAGGCGCCCGGCCTGTTTCCGGGCTCTCGCGGCAAGGGTTTGTCGCCGCGCACCCAGGAGGTGTTCGACGACCTGGGAGTTGCCGATGCGATCCAGTCCGGTGGCATGAAGATGCCGTCATTCCGTATCTATGCCGGGCACGAGATAGTGGCCGAGCGCACGCTGATGGAGATGCTGGGCTCGGACATTTCGTCGGGACCGGGGATTCCCTATCCGGGCTTCTGGTTGGTGCCGCAATGGCGCACCGATGAGATCCTGCTCAACCGATTGCGTGAACTCGGCGGCGATGTCGAATTCAACTGTGAAGTAACAGGCTTCGACCAGAATATTGACGGGGTCACAGTCACGGTAATGCGGGACGGGACTCCCGACCGGATACGATCCTCTTACCTCATCGGTACCGACGGCGGGCGGAGCACGGTACGCAAGGTTCTCGGCGTCGGTTTCGCCGGAGAAACCTTCGAAAGCGAACGGACACTGATCGGTGATGTCCGTGCCGACGGCTTAGACGGCGAGTTCTGTCACGTACTCACACGGGGCGGTCAGGTATCGGAACGCTTCTCGCTATGGAATCTGCCGAACAGTGACCATTACCAGTTTGTCGCGAGCATGGCCACCGACGACGTTCCCCCGCCGACCCTTGAGGCGGTGCAGGCTCTCCTGGTCGAGCGGTCCGGACGCGAAGACATTGTGCTGCATGATCTCCGGTGGATATCGCTGTATCGGGTAAATACGCGGATGGTGGACAGGTTCCGGGAGGGCCGGGTGTTTCTGGCCGGTGATGCCGCTCATGTGCACTCCTCGGCGGGCGGCCAGGGTCTGAACACCAGCGTGCAGGATGCCTACAACTTGGGCTGGAAGCTGGCGGCAGTCATCGCGGGCGCCCCCGAACATCTGCTGGACACGTACGAAGAGGAGCGGATGCCGGTAGCCGCATCGGTACTGGGGATGAGCACCGATCTGCATCGTCGCAACTTCGAACCGTCGAATAACCCTGCACCACAGCTCCATCAGATGGATATCGCGTATCGGCAGAGTTCACTGGCCGTCGACGATCGTCGCGCACCCGGGGCGTTACGGGCCGGCGATCGGGCCCCCGATGCACTACTGCCGGAAGGCCATCGGCTCTTCGACGTGCTCCGAGGTACACACTTCACCCTCCTCACGGCGGAGGGCCGGGCCATCGATATCCCTGACGTGCGAGTCGCGCTCATCACGCCGTCGGCCGATTACGACATCACCGCGTCGACCTTCATCCTGGTGCGCCCAGACGGATACATCGGCGTCATGACCGAATCCGAGGAGACCGTCCGGAGGTATCTCACTCGGGTGCGTTAGAGGGCAGCGGTCAGTGTCTCCAAACGCGCCGGAACATGCTTATGCCACGGGGTTCCCGCGTACTCGTCCCGCCAGGCAGAGGATGTCAGTACGTTCGGTGCCACACCCGGCACGTGCGTTTCACCGGACTCGTCGGTGTAGTCGAGGCCGAATCCGTTCGGGAGTGAGGCATGGCCTGCCTGCATCATGTCGCTGATCTCGACGGTGGCCTCCGCGCTACCCGCCGCGGTGGAGATGCGCACCCGGTCACCGTCGGCTATGCCGAGCTGTTGGGCATCCTCCTGGCTTATCCGCAGTGCGCCCTGTTGATCACGTTTACGCCAGGACGGATTACGCAGGATGTCGTTGGCCGTGTACGCCCGCCGCTCGCCCGCCGACAACACAATCGGAAACTCCGCAGTGGTCAGCTGCGCCGGCCGCGAGGCCAATCCTCTAATTTCGTCCAGCATTTCGGGGATCGCGAGGGCAATCTTGCGATCCGCATGCGTGATCAGCGCGAAGTCATCTTCGTACTCGTGAACGGTGAAGGTCACGCCCGATGGGCTGTTCAATATGGCATCGAAGAGCGCGTTGCCGTCCGAGTGGCCCGCCCGTGCCACCGCCTGCGGATACGTCATCATCGCCTTCTGCGCCAGACCCCACAGCGCGGCGGCACCCTCCAGCCCCTTGGGCAGGGTCGGGCCGAGGGTTTCATACAGGACGTACGGAGCCAGCGGACCGAGCACCGGATTGGCCAGCACCGCGAAGAACGCCTGCAGATAGGCATCCCGACCCTGTGCGGCAGCATCACGCAGCGGCTGCAAGTCCGCGTCGTCGACCACTCCCAATGCCCGGACCAAGCGCGCCCAGATCTCCGGCTCGGGCAGGGTTCCTGGCTCGGGCTCCAGCAGCGGGTGCCGCAGCTGAAAAGTGTTGTGCGGGAACTCCAGGTTGAAGAATGTTGCTTCCACCTTCTCGAACTGGGTGGCGGCAGGCAGCACATAGTGAGCGAGGCGGGCCGTTTCGGTCATCGCCACGTCGACGACGACGAGCAGCTCCAATGCCTGGAAGGCCTCCTTGCATCGGGCCGAATCTGCAAGGGAATGCGCGGGATTGCTGCTCTCAACAACCATCGCACGGAACCGGTCAGGGTGATCGGTGAGGATCTCGTCGGGAATGACGTTGGACGGCACCAGGCCCCCGATGATGCGAGCTCCTGTCACCGGGGTGTTGCCGAAGAAACCACCCATGAGCGGCGCCATCCACGAGTGCAGATGTTGTCCGCCGCGTTTGGCGAAGCTCCCGGTGAGGATCCATAGCATCTTGTTCAGATAGGAACTGAGCGTGCTGTTGGGCGCCTGCTGAATCCCGAGGTCTTCGAAGACCGCCACGCTCTCGGCAGCGGCTATCCGGCGCGCCGCCGCGCGAATGAGGTCTGCCGCCACGCCGCAGCGCTGCGCATAGTCGTCGATCGGTACCGCACGCAAGGCATCCCGAACCTCCCCGGTGCCGTTGACATGTGCCGCGAGAAAAGCTTCGTCACAGAGATTTTCCTGCACCAGTACCGCGGCCAGTGCCGCAAGGCACCAGGCGTCGGCGCCGGGGCGCACTCGCAGGTGGAAGTCGGCCATCTTGGCGGTGTCGGTGATGACCGGGTCGATGACGATCATCGACCGTTGCGGATCCTTGGCGATCTCGTTGAGCACCACCCGCGCCCGCGGGAAGCTCTGCGACATCCAGGGGTTCTTACCAACGAAGACTGACACCTCGGCGTGCTCGAATTCACCGCGGGTGTGCCCGCCGTACAAGTTCTTGTCGATCCAGGCCTCGCCCGTCTTCTCCTGTGCCAGCGCGTTAGAGCGGTACTTGGATCCGATGGCCTTCAGGAAGGCACCGCTATAGGCCCCACCCAGGTGATTGCCCTGACCGCCCCCACCGTAATAAAAGATCTTGTCTCCGCCATAGCTGTCACGGATGTGCTTGAAGCCCTCGGCGATCTCGACAATGGCCGTATCCCAATCGATTTCCTCATAGGTACCGTCGGGTCGGCGGCGCATCGGTGAGGTCAGTCGATCGGCATTGTTCTGGTAGTGATCCAGGCGCAATGCCTTGTTGCAGGTGTATCCCTTGCTCGCGGGGTGGTCCTTGTCGCCGCGAATCTTGGCAAGTGTGCGCCCCTCGGTCTGCACCACAATGCCGCAGTTGCACTCACACAGGATGCAGGCGGTGGGTAACCAATTGGTGGTGTTCATGACAAAGCCTCCTCGATAAGCGTGCGTAATTGCTTATGCACCACATCGATTGGTGTGATGTCGTGAGTGGATCGCGCGACGATGATTGCCCCCTCCAAAGAGGTTGTCATCAGCATGGCCAGCTCGTCGGCTCGTTCGCGGGGAACTCCGGCGGCGGCGAGCTTTTCGGCGATGAGGCCGATCCAACGCTGGAAGACCGCAGCCGAGTGTTCGATGAGCTTTTGATTACTGGCAGGGCTCTCCGGGTCTCCGGCCTCTACCGCGACTGCCACAACGGGACACCCAGCCCGGAAATCACTGCGCACCAATTGCTTCCGATAGGACGTGACAAGCCTGTCCAGGGCCTCCACCCCTGAGGGTGTGGCGTCGATCATCCCGGCGATGTACTCCCCCGCCAGATCCACTGCTTCGCCCAGCAATTGAGTGCGACCGCCGGGAAAGTAGTGATACGCCGAGCCGCGCGGCGCCCCGCTGTGTTCGAGTACATCGGAGATGGCCGTCGCGTGTGCCCCGCGCTCACGAATCAGCAGGGCGGCCGAGGCGACCATTCGTTCACGCGGGGTGCTCAATCATCGTCCTTCCCGGGGCGCACAGGTCTATGTATGCTGCTCTACATAATCCGCTACCGACACGGAGAAGTCAATGTCTGAGTACGAAACCCTGAGCATCCGTCGCGACGGATATGTCCTGGTCATCGGCCTGAACCGGTCGGCCAAGCGCAACGCGTTCGATAAGACCATGCTCCAGGAGTTGTCTCTGGCATTCGGCGAGTTCGAGACGGATGCGGAGCTACGGGCTGCCGTCCTGTACGGCGAGGGCACGATGTTCACCGCCGGTCTGGACCTGGCGAGTGTGGCCGCAGAGATTCAAAGCGGTGCCTCCCTGACACCCGAGGGCGGGATCAATCCATGGCAGGTCGATGGCACGCAACTATCCAAGCCATTGGTTGTCGCGGTACATGGCAAGGTCCTCACACTGGGCATCGAGCTCGCACTCGCCGGCGATATTGTGATCGCGGATGAGACAGCGACCTTCGCGCAGCTCGAAATCAATCGAGGGATTTACCCGTTCGGCGGTGCCACTATTCGTTTCCCGCGAGCCGCTGGCTGGGGTAACGCGATGCGATGGATGTTGACGGCCGACACCTTCGACGCCGCCGAGGCTCACCGCATCGGAATCGTGCAGGAGGTCGTGGCTGCCGGCGCGCACGTCGATAAGGCGATCGCCATCGCGCAGACGATCTCGCGACAGGCACCGCTGGGAGTGCAGGCCACCCTGCGCAACGCCCGCTCGGCGATACGCGAGGGCGAAGCCGCTGCCGAGACGCAGCTGGTGCCCACCATCCGGGAACTCTTCACCACCGAGGACGCGGCGCTAGGCGTGCAGGCCTTCCTGACCCGAACCACCGCCGAGTTCGTGGGCCGCTGAAGATCCACCGATCAGCGGGCGTTGACTGCCTTCCGCACGTCACCGAGCTCCCCGATAGGCACCGTGCGCGTCGAGGCGACCGGCCGAACTCCCGGGCCGTCGGGCTTGGACACCATGACCACGCTGTCGATGTAGGGCTGGATAGTGGTCGTGTTCTGCACGGTCGCAACGATCACCAACTGGAACCCGAACTTACGGAACGCCGATAGCGCCTGCTGCGCGAACTGCGGATCGGACTTCGAGAATGCCTCGTCGAGCATCAGCTGCGCAAAGACCGGCCGATTGTCCCCGGTTTCGGGGTTGGCGAGGTTGAAGCTCAGCGCACCGGCGAGGCAGAACGCCATCAGCTTCTCTTGCTCGCCACCGGAATTCGCACCCGCATTGCTGTAGGTGCGAATCGCCTCGCCGGTGGCGGCGTCGCGCTCCTCGCAGTACAACACGAAGCGGTTGCGCACATCCAACGCGTCGCGCGTCCATTGCCTGGCCTCGGGAGTCTCCGCCGCCAGTAGATTCCGCAGTTGCAGGATGTCCTGATACTGGTCGTGGATGGCCTTCTCGTCTCCCATGGAAACCGCAACGGCCCGTCCCGAAATCCGCCGGGCCCGCTCGTTGAGCTCGCCCACCGCCTCAAGCGCCTTGGGCTCGGCACGCAAGGTCAACCGGGTTCCCCTGTTGAACTCCACCGAGCCCAAACCGCTATTGACCCGGTCGATCTGGTCGGTGATGCGGTGCGCCTCCTCCTCGGCGAGCTGATGCAACCGCAGGACTGCGGTGGGCGCCTGCTCGGTGATGAGTCGCAGCATCTGTTCGTAGGCAGCCGGTAGGTCGCGCTCGTCGATTCGGCGGCACAAGGCGACGTAATCGTGGATCTTCTCGTCGAAGTTCTCACTGTCGTTGGGAATCGAATCCGGGAAGTCCCGGTCGTAGGCGTTGAGGATCCGGTTCAGCTCGTTGCGTGAACGGGTGACACTTTCCCGCAGCACCGACTGGTCCTTCTCGATCTGACGCCACAGCTCCAACCGGTAGGTGTCCGGCTCCAGCACATCCAGGCTTGACGACAGCTGCGGAACATAGGCTTCGATACCGGATCGGGTGTGCCCGCCCACCTCGCGCGGGTTCAAATTGTCCAACAGATCCAGTAGTCTCGTGCGGCGCGAATCATGTTCGGATTCTTGCCTTCTGAGCGCACCGATACGTTCGGAGAGTTTCTTGATCTCATCGAGATAGGAATCGGCCTGCTGCTGCAGTCCGGTGAGGTCGGGGTTGGCCTCCAGCATCGCGTCGTACTGGTCCTGAAGCCGTGCCACGGCGGCTTCGGCCGAATCGGTATCGATCTGGCTCCAGTACTCGTATTGGCTGTGCAGCTTGGACCACCGCACCACCTCCGAGCGCAGTTCCTCACGCTTGGTGTCCATCTCGCCAATGAACTTCTCGGCGTCACCAACGGCCTGCTGCGCCTCGACCACATCATCGGAGAGCGCGGCCCGCTTATCGCCTGCGTTGCCCTGATAGATGTACTGGGAGGCACGCAGCTCGCGCCTGTCATCCTTGACCGCGCGCCGGTCGCCGTCCTTGCGCAGGCCCTGATCGGTGACCGCCCGGCGGTGCTTGCTGAACTCGTCGGGTGAATCAACCAGCACGTAATCGCCCACAGCCGCCACCAGATTCATGGCAGCACTGGCGCATTCGTGATTGGGGTTGGTCAGGCGCAGACAGTCGGCGAGGGTGCCCGGCTCGGCACGCCGCGGCGCGCCGGAAGGGATCACCCGCTCCATCTGCAGGTAACCGCGCATCGGGTTCTCGTTGACGTATCGCAGCACCTGCCGGTGGTGCTGATCGGGCACCAGCAGGCACAGACCGGTAGACCGCAGCACCTTCTCCACCGATCTGCGCCACCGTTCCTGGCCTGGGCGCAGATCCATCAATTCGCAGACGTAGGGCAGCTCCTTGGCGGTAAGGCCCAGCGCCGCCGCGATTTCCCCACGCATGCGGTCCTCGTCAGGAGGCACCGAAGTACCGACATGTTCAACGCGCTTGAGCTCGGAGGAAGCAGCCCGCAGCTGATCGCGCGCTGTCGACAAGGCGCCGGCCGCCATCACATAGGCGTCATGACCCGCCTCGAGTTCCGCATTGATCCGGGTGACTGCGCGCAGGCTCTCGACCCGCATGGCTTCGAATTCCTCAGCGGATTCGACGTCTTCGTCGTGGCCGAGGTCCCACAGGGCGCTGTCGTACGCGGTACGGCGGCGCGACACCTCCTCGGCCCGGGCCCGCGCATGTGCGAGTTCACTCTTGAGCGGTGCGAGATTACTGTCGGCGGCGGCGATCCGGCCGAGCAGCTTGTCCCGCTCGCCGGTGAGAATATCCTGGCGCGACTGGATTTCGTCGCATTCGCCGCCGAGCCGGGTGATCTCAGTGTCCAACAGATCGATCTCCGGACCGGCCAGCGCCAGCCGCTGCTGATCAACGTAGTCGCGGACGGTGTGGTGATCCACCACGTCGACGGTGGCCAGCTGCGCCGCGTCGCTGGCGTACGTCTGCTGAATCTGTTCGATATCGCCCAGCGTCTGACGCTGGCGCTGCGCGACCGCCAGTGCGGCACGCGCGTCCACCAACGGGGTGATCTGCCCCAGGGCCTCGGAGATCGCGGCCATGGACTCGGGCTCGTCGAGCATGTACTCGCGGACGAACTGTTCCAGGCCACCAACGCTTTTGAGCGACTTTGCCTTACCCAAGAGCTGCTGGGCTGCCGAGGAACCTTGGATGCCAACGGCGGCGTAGAGCTGTTCCAAATACCAGCGTTCGCTCTTGTGTCCACGCCAGCCCGCGCCATCGAAAACCGCGGCCGAATATCCCTTACTCGCCCAGGCATTACACAGGTCACGAATATCGGCATCGGCGTCGATCAGGTAATAGCGGCTCGAGGAATCCGAATCTGAGCCCGGCGCAAGCCATTTGAGGACGAGGCCGGTGATCACGCGACCATCGGTGCCTGAATAGGTGACCGCGATCGCCGACCATGCCGCACCCTTACCGCGCAGGAACATCTGCGTTGGCCGCTCCCCCGGGTTCTTCAGCTCACCCCACAGACCGCGCACATACTTGTCGACGGTGCGCTTGCCCATACTCGAGCCGGCCGCAGTGGTATCGCTTGACGCGTTGAAGTTACGGCGGTTCGAGGACAGAAACGCCAGCGAAATCGCGTCCAGCAGTGAAGATTTACCGCTTCCGGAGGAGCCGGTGATCAGTGTGCCGCGGCGGCTGAACTCGATGGTGTGGTACCCGTCGAAGACACCCCAGTTGATGACCTGCAATCGGGACAGCCAAAACTGCTGGGTGGCTGCATCACCCGGCCTGCCGGGCAGGCCCTCATTCATCGTCATCGGTGTCGCCATCTTCTTCGTCGTCGGTGGAGTCTTCTGGGGCGGTACCGCCACGCTGCAGCTGCTCGTATTGGCGTTGCAACGCCTCGATCATCTGCGCGGACATCAGCGCGTTGATGACGGGGCTGATGGTGTAGCTGTGCTCGTCATCGCGAGTGCGCTGCAGGATCTCGGCCTTCGACAGGCGTTTGATGGCTTCGTCGACGCGGTCGCGCAGCATCGCTTCATCGCGGTCGATGTCGTGGCTGACATTGGCGAACAGCTCATGGATATCGTCGCGGCTGACCAGCACCTGCTCGTCGTGCGCGGTCCTCGCGATCTTGGCCAGGTGCAGCGCAACGATCGAGGCATACGTGCCCAGGGGTTCGCGGCGCAACACCCGGGCGCCGTACGCGCTGGGGTTCTCCAAGGGCGCCGGTTCGGCGTAGGCGACCTCAAGATCGTCGAAAACTCGTAGCCGCAGATCCAATTCGGACAAACGCGAGGCCAGCACCTTGCGGTGCTCCATCATCGATGCCCACAACTCCGGCTGGCCGTCCTTGCTCAGATAGCGCCGGGCCACCAGGTTCTGCAACGCCCAGCATGCCTTGTCGGTCAGCTCGCTGGTGTCGCCATCGAACCGTGGTCCCTTGACGGTTCTGGGTGCCGAGGCATCCGGCTCGACACCCGGCAGATCGTCAAAGTTGATGTTTCCCAGGGGCGTTGTCGTCACAGTGCCGCCCCCTCCTCTTCGAGGGTTGCCAACACCGGTTCACGGAACATCAACTGAGGTACCTCCATCACCCGGTCTTGTCCATCCAGGGACCGGAACTTCACCTTGACCGACTCGCGATCAAGGGTGTTGTCCTGCTTGAGTGCCAGCGACCACAGCACGATCACGTCACCCAGATACGGTGCGTCGACATGAGAAATCATGTCGGGCAGGGAAACTGGGCCACCGATAACAGCTCTGTTCACCGTCTCGGCCAGTGCGGCCATGTCCACCTGGGTCGCCAATGCCGAGAATCCACTTAAGTCCAAGGGGCCCGATGGCGCTTCCTGGGCCAGCACCGGCGGCGCCGTGTCCTTGATGGTGAACGACAGGGCACCGATGGACGCCGCCGCAGAGCGGCCAATTGGTAGTTCGGCGTCAATCGGGGAATCCGCGGTGGACACCTTGAGCAGCGCGTGCCCGGAGGCCAGGGCATCGTTGAGCTGCCGCGCACGGCCACGCGCCTGCTCCGTGGTGCCGGCGGCGAAGAATCGCCGGATACGTTGCGCACAGCGCTGCTCGATGCGGGAGACTTCCGCGATCTGCTGGGAAACCAGCTTGAAGAAGTTCTTCATGACATCACGCAAACCCGGGTCTAGCTCAGGTAATCCCTCAGCGACACAGGCGATATCGCTGCGCAGGGCGGCACGTTGGTCTGGGTCCTGGATGGTGCGTGTAAAGGCGGCGTACGAGGCGCGTTCGCGGGAGTCAAACAGAGCGTCGTAGTCGGCGAACATCCGTCGTGCACGGTCGCGGAACCCGGAATCGGAGTCCTCCGCCGCGTCGATGAGTCCGGCGGTGATCTCGTTCTGCATGCTGCCGTAGCGCACGATGTCGGTGATCACCTGCTCCATCTGATAGGCGATGGCACGGGTTTCATCCTCGAGATCAACGATGTCCGGCTCGGGACGGTATCCGTCGTCGATCGCGTGCACGTAGCTCTGCAATTCGGCGATCTGAGCCTCGATATCGGCACGCAGCCGCGACGGGTCGCCATCCAGTTGAGTCGCGACCCGCTTGAGGCCCGCCGCGATGCCCGCGATGGACCCGCCGGTGGCGACGCTGTCGGCACGACGCAGTCGCCGGACGAAGGCCAGCGCACTGCGTGCGTCCTCGGTCAACGAGCAGACGTTCTCGGCGTCGGGACCGGCGCCATCCGACGCGCGGTGCAACCAGCCGTCACTTGCCCAGCTCTTGATGAGGGCGAGTCCAGACTGCTCCCCCAGGCCGACCGCGTGAAGATCCCGGTCCAGTTTGGCCACCAGCTGGGGTTCGGAAACCTTCGCACTGCGGTCCAGGTGGCGCTCCATGAGCGTGATGTACGGCGCCAGATTCTTAGCGGCCAATAGCCTGACCGCCCGGGATTTCTGCACGTCGTCGTTGTGCGCGAACAGCTCTTCGATCGTCAGGTCAGTCATCGCACACCTCCATCACATTGCTAGCGCGTGTCCCCTGGCCCAGTAGCTGTCGTAGCCACCGGCCCGGAAAACCTACCGGGCCGACGAAGGCGTGGCGAATGGGCTCGCTGACGTGGGACAAATGAGGCAAATGAGTTAGCTGAGATCCCCGTGAACACCCAGGGTGCCGTCCAGGTACTGGCGGCGGCAAGCCCGTCGCGCCAGTTTTCCGCTGGTGGTGCGCGGGATGGCTCCCGCCGGGAGCAGGCGCACGTCGCAGAGCTCCAGGCCGTAGTGGCTGCGGACCGCCTCGCGGACCGCGTCGGCGGCTTCCTGCGGGTCAGCCTTGGCCGTCCGCGAGGCACGCTCGGCGACAACCACCAGACCATCGTCGGTGGTGAAGGCGGTGACGTATCCGCGGCGCACGATGGGCGACGCGTCCGCGACGGTGGCCTCGATATCCTGCGGGTAATAGGACCGGCCATCGATAGTGACGTGGTCGACCATGCGCCCGGTGACGTACAACTCACCGTCGAGATAGAAACCCATATCGCCGGTGCGCAACCAGTCGCCGTCCACATTGGACTTGTCAGCATGGCTTTTGGCGAGCGTCTCACCGAGCCGGGCGTGGAACGTCCTCGCACTGTCCTCCGGACGTCCCCAATACCCGCGGCCAACATTGTTGCCCTGCAACCAGATTTCGCCGACATGACCGTCCGGAAGCTCGTTCCTCGTCTCTGGATCGACGATCACACCCGACAGGCTGCGGGCGAGTTGGCCACAGGACACATGGACAGTGGTGTTGGGCGCATCGGGAGCGGTCGATACCGCGCGGCCCTCGGCGAGCTGCGCACGGTCGAGGTACACGACGGAGGGTTCGGCATCCGGCGCGATGTTGGAAATAAACAGGACCGCCTCGGCAATGCCATAGGAGGGCTTGAACGCGGTCGACGGTAATCCGAAGGGCGCAAAGGCCTTTTCAAAGGTGCGAATGGCATCGATGCTGACCGGCTCGGAACCGATGATCATCACCACGTTGCCCAGGTCGATGTCCGCACCGTCCTTCGGCACACCGCGCTGTGCGGTGTACTCGTACGCGAAATTGGGGGCGGCGGTGATGACGCGGCCTTCCTTGCAGCCGTCGGAGAGCGCCTTGATCCAGCGTTGCGGCCGACGGATGAAGGCCGTCGGCGACATGAGGGTGGAGTGACCACCATAGACCGTCGGAAAGCCGATCATGGACAAGCCCATATCGTGATAGAGCGGTAACCAGCTGCAGCCGTGCGTGTTTCGATCCAGCAGATCGATCGACAGGATCATCTGCGTCAGATTGACACCGACGGCGCGGTGCGTGATTTCCACGCCGACCGGAGGTCGAGTTGCACCCGAGGTGTACTGCAAATGCGAGATGTCGTCATCCACAAGATGCACGTACTCGAAGGTCTCGCCCGCTTCATCGGGGATCTCGTCGATGACGAGGATGCGAGTGTCCTGTTCCTTGAGGAAGTCTTCGACAACCGTGCGCGCGCTGGCGGTCGTCAGGACCACCGTGGGCCTGCAGTCCGTGAGGGCGGTATCCAGACGCTCGGCGTGGCCGGGCAACTCGGGAGCGAAGAGCGGCACCGCGATGGCGCCGGCCTTGATCGCCGAGAAGAATCCGACGACATAGTCCAGACCCTGTGGAGCCAGAATGGCGACCCGATCACCACGTTCGATGTGGCGCTGCAGCGTCGCGGCTACCGCGTTCAGACGCACCCCGAGCTGCGACCACGTGAGCTCGATACGGGCGCCGTCCTCGGAGGTGGTGAAGTCCAGATAGCGATAGGCGACGGTGTCCCCGACGTTCCTGATGTTGCGCTCGATGAGGGATATCAACGTGGTGCCGGGCGGCAGTTCGACGTTTCCGTCGGCATTCAGACAATCGTCGATATCAAGCAAACCGTCAGCGCGAACCACGATTTCAAGTCTACGGGCGCGCGGAGAGCGCACCGGGTCCCACTGAATCTCTGGTGCGGGCGGAGGGACTCGAACCCACACGCTCTTTCGAGCACTGGCACCTAAAGCCAGCATGTCTGCCAATTTCATCACGCCCGCGTGGCAGAGCAATCCTACAGGTCAGATTGGCTCCTAACTCTGTCGGTGGTGGCCGATAAGTTGAACCGCAATCGGGGAGGCAACATGACGCGATCACATCAGCAATACCAGTCGGTACAGCACCTGATCGAGGCAGGACTCAACGACTGCGCGATATCGCGGCAGACAGGAATTCCGCGCCGCACGGTGTGCCAGTGGCGTCGCGGCCCGCGACAGGTACGACGCTCCGACGAATGCACTAGGCACGACTACAGCACACTCCCTGCGCGCCCCTACGCCTACCTCCTGGGCATGTATCTCGGCGACGGCTACATCTCACGTTCACCGCGAACATGGCGCCTCAGAGTCACATGCGACACCAAATACCCCGAGATAATCGCCGAGTGCCGGAGTGCAATAGAGGCACTTATACCCGGCCAGCACGCGGCGATCGTCGACCGCGTTGGCAGTTGCGCCGATGTTTCGCTGTACTCCAAACACTGGCCCTGTCTCTTTCCTCAGCATGGCCCCGGCCGCAAGCACAGTCGCAAGATCGCCCTCGAGCCCTGGCAGCAGGACCTCGTCGATCACGCCACCGAGGATTTCGCCCGAGGTCTGATTCACAGCGACGGCTGTCGGGTGGTCGCCAACGATCGCGGAGTCGCCAGCATCCGCTATCACTTCACCAACCGCTCGGAAGACATCCTCGGCCTCTTCACCGCAGCCCTCGACAGCCTCGACATCCCCTGGACTCGATCGACCGCTTACGTCATCTCCGTCTACCGCAAAGCCGCCACCGCGCGTCTCGACGAGTTCATCGGACCGAAGCGCTGACCAGGGGCGTTGGCACCCGCCCCCACCTCACGCGGTACCGTCAGAAGGTGTCCACTACACGGCGTCGGAGACCGGCACTCATCGTGCTGGTCGGCGTCAGTGCGCTCGCGTTCCTGGGTCTGGCCTACTGGCAGTTCCAGCGATTCGAGTCGGTGACCGGCGATGGCCAGAACCTCGGCTACGCCCTGCAGTGGCCGCTTTTCGCGGCGTTCGTGATTTGGGCTTATCGCCGCTTCGTGCAGTACGAGGACGAGGGGCCGCCCCCGCCGCCCAGCGACCGGGTGACCGAAATACCGGAGGGCCTGCTTCCCGAGCGCCCCGCCGCCGCGAAGCCGGATCCCGCCGACCGCACACTGACCGACTACAACGCCTACCTCGCCGCTCTGGCCGAAGAAGATAGGAAGCCTGCCCCGTGACCGAGCCCGAAGCCACACCCCAGACGCCCGCCGTGACCACGCCGGTCGAGAAAATCCGTGGCGCGCTGTGGCGCTACCGGATCCTGGCCTGGACCACCGGTGTGTGGCTGATCGCCCTCTGCTGGGAGATGTGGCTCAAATACATTGAGCACGTGCCGCATCCGCCGAGCTGGATCGGCATCGTGCACGGGTGGATCTACTTCGTGTACCTGATCTTCACCACCGATCTGGCCATCAAGGTGCGCTGGCCGTGGCCGCGCACCGCCGGCACGCTGCTCGCGGGCACGATCCCGCTGCTCGGTTTCATCGTCGAGCATTACCGCACCAAGCAGGTCAAAAAGCAGTTCGGCATCTAGCCGAAAGAAATCTCCAATGTCAGGAATACTGACATGATGATGCGACTTTGATAGCGGTATGACCACCACACATGCAGTTGTCGCCACGGCCTATGGCGCATCCGATGTACTCGAGTTCCGCGAGGTGCCGATCGATGGCCCCGCCGACGGCCAAGTGCTCATCGACGTCAAAGCCGCCGGCGTTAATCCCATCGACTGGAAGCTGTATTCGGGAGCCTTCGGCACCGACCCGGCCGCAATCCCCATGCGCCTCGGCCTCGAGATCTCCGGAACTGTCGCCGCCGTCGGCCCGGGTGTCGACGAGTTCCAACCCGGTGATGACGTCATCGCCGCCGGGCAGATCGGTGGCTACGCCAACCAGATCGTTACCACCGCAGACCAGGTGTTCAAGAAGCCCGCGAGTCTGTCCTTCAACGAGGCCGCCGGATTCCTGCTCACCGGGCAGACCGCGGTGCACCTATTGGAAGCCACCAATGTCACCGAAGGGGACACCGTTCTGATTCACGGTGCCGCGGGCGGCGTGGGACTGTTGGCCACCCAGCTCGCCAAGGCCCGCGGTGCAACCGTGATCGCCACCGCCAGTGCGGCCCGCCACGAACAGCTTCGTGGCTACGGAGCGATCCCGGTCGAATACGGCCCCGGACTGCAAGACCGTGTCAGCGCAGTCGGCTCCGTCGACGCAGCACTCGATCTGGTCGGCACCGATGAAGCCGCCGACGTTTCGTTGGCACTCGTTGCCGACAAGGACCGTATCGCCACGATCGCCGGATTCGGCCGTGCCGCAACCGATGGCTTCAAAGCACTGGGCGGTGGCCCCGGTGCCGATGCGGGCACGGAGATCCGTCTGGCCGCCCGCCCTGAGCTGATTCGCCTTGCGGGCAACGGCGAACTCAAGGTCACCATCGATCGCACCTATCCGTTGGCCGAAGCGCGCCAGGCCCATGAGTACGTCCAGACGGGCCATGCCCGCGGAAAGGTCATCCTGCTGCCCTGACCCCCGCGAGCAGCCCCCTAATGCGGGGGCTGCTCCCCGGGGAGGCTACGGCGCGGTCCGGCCGAGGTTGACCAGGTTGCGCAGCATCGGGAGCAGCGCCGCCAGCGCCCGTCCGCGATGCGATACCGCATCCTTCTCTTCGGGCGTCATTTCCGCTGCGGTCCGCAGACCGCCGCGCGGCACGAAGATCGGGTCGTAGCCGAAGCCGTTCTGCCCTGCGGGTTCGCGCGCGACCGAGCCCTTCCAGCGCCCCTCTACGACGACCTCTTCGCCGTCCGGAGTCACCAGCGCACACGCCGATACGAATGCCGCACCGCGGCGCTCGTCAGGCACATCGGAGAGCTGCGCGAGCAACAGTGCGGTGTTGGCAGCGTCATCTCCGTGCCGCCCCGCCCAGCGCGCAGACAGCACACCGGGCATCCAGTTCAGCGCATCTACCGCAAGCCCGGAATCGTCAGCGACGCAGGCCAATCCGGTCTGTTGTGCGCCCTCACGCGCCTTGATGAGCGCGTTGTCCTCAAAGCTGGCGCCCGTCTCTGGCACTTCCTCGTATTCGGGCACGTCGGCGAGCGAAACCAGTTCGACCCCGGTAATCCCTGACGACTCGAGCACCCGATGTAACTCCGCGAGCTTCTTCGGGTTACGGCTGGCGACAAGTATTTTCATGGCCCCCGCCTACTTCGAACCGAACGCCTTCTTCTGTGGCGCCTCCGGCAGGACACCCGGATACGGCAGGGCCAGCGCTTCCTTCTGCAGAACGAACAGTTCCTCGGCGGCACCGACGGCGGCGTCAAGCAGCTTGTCCAGCGTCGTACGCGGGAAGGTGGCGCCCTCACCGGTGCCCTGAACCTCCACCAACGTACCGGTGTCGGTGGCCACCACGTTCATGTCCACCTCGGCGCGCGAATCCTCTTCGTAGGGAAGGTCTACGCGCACCCGGCCGTCCACCACGCCAACACTCACGGCGGCGATCGCACACGACAGTGGCTCATCATCGGCGAGCTTGCCGTGCGCGGCCAGGTACGTCACCGCATCGGCGAGCGCTACATACGCACCGGTTATCGCGGCGGTGCGAGTCCCGCCGTCGGCCTGCAGCACATCACAATCGATGGCAATGGTGTTCTCCCCCAATGCCGACAAGTCGATACACGCACGAAGAGAACGCCCGATCAAGCGGCTGATCTCCTGAGTACGGCCACCTACGCGCCCCTTGACCGATTCACGGTCGCTGCGGGTATGGGTAGAGGCCGGCAGCATCGCGTATTCGGCTGTCAGCCAACCAAGTCCAGAACCCTTACGCCAGCGCGGCACTCCCTCAGTGGCGCTGGCGGTGCACATCACCCGCGTCTGACCGAACTCGATGAGTACCGAACCTGCCGGGTGCGAAGTGAATCCCCGTGTAATGGTCACCGGGCGCAGTTCGTCGTCTTGTCTGCCGTCTTCTCGTCTGGACACGCCCTCGACCTTATCGTCTCCGCGAAAGTACCGAGCGTGAGCGGCAGAGCTACAGCTCGATGGTCTCCCCCGCGACGACGGCCCGCACCGGCCCGTCGAATGCCGACTTCGCCTCGGCGATGACATCCTCGCGCGAAGTCCACGGCGGGATGTGGGTCAGCAGCAGTTCCTTCACGCCTGCTCGGGCCGCGATCTGTCCCGCCTCGGTGCCGGACAGGTGAAGGTCCGGCGGGCGGTGCCCCGGCATGTGCGTCCACGACGCCTCGCACAGGAATACGTCGGCATCGCGAGCCAGCTCGACCACCGCGTCGCATATGCCGGTGTCACCGCTGTAGGCAAGGACGGCACCTGACGTGTCCTCGATCCGCAGTCCATATGACTCCGGCGGATGCGCCACGCGTGTGGGTGTCACCGTGAGCGACCCGAATTCGACGGGCACACCTTCACTCCACGCATACAAGTCGAAGATGTCGGTGAAGTCGTCGACCTCACCGCCGATCTCGGCCGACGCGGCCCCCACCCGAATCAGGGTGTCGGCAGGCCCGTACATGATGGCTTTGCCCTTGGGCGGATTCGGGTGATAGCGGCGCCACACAAACAGACCAGGCAGGTCCAGGCAGTGGTCGGCATGCAGGTGCGACAGCAGAACGGACACCGATCCGGGGTCGGCGAACCGTTGCAGAGAGCCCAAGACGCCGCCACCGAAGTCGATGACCAACGGTGGCGCATCCGGTGCCGTCAGAAGGTAACCAGACGCCGGTGAATCCGGTCCGGTGACACTGCCTGAGCAGCCGAGCACGGTGACTCGCACAGCCCCTAGCTTGCCACGTCCGGCAAGCGTCTCGGCACAGGGTTAGAGAGGTGTTGCAATTTCGGTGTAACCCGGAACACCGCTAGCTCGAGTTTGCACCGCTGTCACAGCCGGACCGAGGAATCTGGCCGCCAGGGTGCGGAACGCATCGGGGTCACCGGTTGCCTCAAAAATGCGGTTCGGACCTGAGTCACTCGGGTTATCCGGATGCGGCCGCAACAGATCCCTCTCCGACAGCACCCGCAGCAGGTCCTTGGCAGTTTCCTCGGCGCTGGACACCAGCGTGACATCCTCGCCCATGGCGAGCTGGATCAGCCCGGACAGCAACGGATAGTGCGTGCAGCCCAGCACCACGGTGTCGACCTGAGCCCGCTGCAGCGGCTCCAGATAGCCCTCGGCCAGCTGCAGCACTTGCCTCCCGCTGGTGATGCCACGCTCGACGAAGTCGACGAAACGCGGACACGCCACCGCCGTGATCTCGGTATCCCGCGCGGCCGCGAACGCATCCTGGTACGCACCCGATGCGATGGTCGCCGCGGTTCCGATGACACCGATCTTGTTGTTGTGCGTGGTGTGCACGGCGCGGCGCACCGCAGGCAACACCACCTCGATTACCGGTACCGGCGCATAGCGTTCACGAGCGTCACGCAGGCATGCCGCCGAGGCGGTATTACAGGCGATCACCAGGGCTTTCACCCCGCGTCCGACAAGGTCGTCGCCAATGGCCAGCGCATGCCGGCGGATCTCCGGAATGGTCAGCGGACCATACGGCCCGTTACCCGTATCACCGACGTAAATGATGTCCTCGTCGGGCAGCTGGTCGATGATGGCCCGCGCGACGGTCAGTCCGCCGACTCCGGAATCGAATATCCCGATCGGCGATGCGCCGCTTGCGCCGAGACCCTCGAGAGCGGCGCCGGTGCCCGTCATGTCGACAGCCTTGGTGGCGCCCCAGGACCACGTGCAGCCTTCGCCTTGCGTTCCCTACCCGAGAGCCAATAGGCGGCCAGTACGCCGGCGATAGCCCCACTTAGGTGCCCCTGCCAGGACACCCCGAACTGTCCGGGCAGCACACCCCACAGCACACCCCCGTAGAGGACGATCACGACGACACCGATGAGGATCTGACCCACGCGGCGGTTGAAGAATCCTCGGACAATCACATAGGTGAGCCAGCCGAAGATCAGCCCCGACGCCCCGATGTGATTGGTCTCGTAGGGCGAGCCGAGGTTGCCAATCAGCCACGTGCCGATCCCGCCGAGAACCCAGATGATCGCGGTTGCCAGCAGGAAGCGTCCGAGCCCGGCGGCCGCGGCCAGGAAACCCAGCACGAGCGCGGGCACCGTGTTGGCAACCAAGTGGCCCCAATTCGCATGCAGCAGGGGCGCGAACAGGATGCCGTCCAGACCATCGGCCTCCAGCGGCCGGATGCCGTTCTCGTCGAGTCGGTGCCCGGTAACCGTATCGATGCCTTCGATGACATAAAGCAACGCGACGAACGAGACCACCAGGATTCCGCCGGTGACCCACTGTGGCCGTCTGGACCGCTCGGGACGGGCTGGATGGAACCCCTCCGGGCCACCCTGGTATCCCGTCATGCCCACAACTGCCCTTCCAGCGCGTCCTCTGCGTCATCCACGGTACCGGCGTAGGCGCCGGTCGACAGATACTTCCAGCCCGCATCGGCCACCACGAATGCGATGTCCGCGCGTTCGCCCGCCTTGACGGCCTTGGCCGCCATGCCGAGTGCCGCGTGCAGAATCGCGCCGGTCGAGATGCCCGCGAAGATGCCTTCCACTTGTACCAACTCGCGGGTACGGCGCACCGCGTCGAACGACCCCACCGAAAAGCGGGTGGTGAGCACCTCGGGGTCATACAACTCGGGCACGAATCCCTCGTCGATGTTGCGCAGTGCGTAGACGCCCTCGCCATAGCGCGGCTCGGCGGCAACAATTTGCACCCCGGGCACGTTCTCCCGCAGGAACCGTCCGGTACCCATGAGGGTTCCGGTGGTGCCCAGCCCGGCAACGAAGTGGGTGATCTCGGGCAGGTCGGCCAGAATCTCCGGGCCGGTGCCGTGATAGTGCGCGGCGGCATTCGCCGGGTTGCCGTACTGGTACAGCATCACCCACGAAGGATTTTGCGCGGCAAGCTCTTTGGCAGTGGCGACGGCGGTATTGGAGCCACCTTCGGCCGGGGAGAAGATGATCTGAGCGCCGTACAGCTCAAGCAATTGGCGTCGTTCGATGGAGGTGTTCTCCGGCATCACGCAGATCATCTTGTAACCCTTGAGCTGCGCGGCCATCGCCATCGAGATTCCGGTGTTACCGCTGGTGGGTTCCAGAATCGTGGCTCCCGGTTCCAGCAGCCCGTCCTGCTCGGCCTGTTCGATCATGCGCAGGGCAGGCCGGTCCTTGATGGAGCCGGTCGGATTGCGATCCTCCAGCTTGGCCCACAGCCGCACATGCGGATCGCCGTCCCAGGCCGGGGACAGCCTCTGCAACCCGACCAGCGGCGTGTTCCCGAGGGCCTGGAGCAACGAGTCGTATCGGGTCATGCGCGGCTAGCCACCGGCCACGGCGGGCAGGATGGTGACCGAATCGCCATCGGCGATCTCGGTGTCCAGCCCACCCGAGAACCGCACGTCCTCGTCGTTGACGTAGATGTTGACGAAACGGTGCAACTTACCGTCGTCAACCAGCCGGTCGGAGATCCCGGAATAGTTGGATTCCAGGTCCGCGATCACCGCTTGCAGCGTGGAACCCGTTGCCGTGACGCGCTTCTCGCCACCGGTGTGCGTACGCAGGATCGTGGGAATCGATACTTGAATCGACACGGTGGATATTCCTTTTCTCTAGTACTGCTCGACGTATTGGTCCACAACGGAAATCTCCTCTTCGGTGACCACCCCGTCGACGATCCGGTAGCTGCGCAGTTCGTGCTGCTCAGGATCGCGAGTGGACACCAAAACGTAGTGGGCATCGGGTTCTGCGGCCAGGTTGATATCAGTACGGCTGGGGTAGGCCTCGGTCGCGGTGTGCGAGTGATAGATAACCACCGGCACCTCATCGGCGTCATCCATCGCCCGCCAAACCCGAAGCTGCTCACCGGAATCAAAGCGATAAAAAGTAGGAGACCGCTCGGCGTTGATCATGGCGACGTGTCGCTCGGGACGATCGGAACCCTCCGGGCCGGCCAGTACACCGCAAGCCTCATCGGGATGATCGGCGCGGGCATGCTTGACCATGGCGTCGACCAAATCGGCGCGAACTACCAGCACTGTCTTTCCTGCTTCCCTCTTGGCCGTCTCGGACGATTACGAAAACGCTCCTGGCAACACGTCACGATATGCGGGTATTCCGGCCACACTCACGGCGCCCACCACTGCCCTCACCACGGCACGCTCCACACAGTCGGCGGCGGCAATCCCCACCGAAATGGTGAGAGCCTCGGCATCGCCCTCGCCGGTCCCGGTCGCCAGCACATACAGCGTGTCCCCGTCCATCGGGGTATGCGCGGGCCTGATCGCCCGTGCCAACCCGTCATGGGCAGCGATCGCCACCCGGCGGCATTGCGCCTTGCTCAGCGGGGCGTTGGTCGCCACCACGCCGATCGTGGTGTTCAACGAGACCGATTTGTCGGGCAACGCGGCCAGCGCCGCGATCTGGCTTGCCGGAGGCGCGCCGAGTTCCGGCGCACAGGCGGGGTCCCACGGCAGCCCTGTCGACGGATTGATCACCAGTCCAACCGGGTTGGCCACGATCACGGCACCGACCACAATCCCGTTACCCAGATCCGCACTCGCGGAGCCGACACCGCCCTTGAGAGTGCCGGCTCGCGCGCCGACACCGGCACCCACGGCACCCCATTCGGGCGTATCGCTTGCGAGTTCTGCTGCCCGGTAACCAAATTCGGCGTCGGGACGGCTCTTCCAGGCACCCACCGGTAGATCGAAGATGACTGCTCCCGGGACGATGGGCACGGTGCCGCCCTGCAGGGCCACTCCCCTGCCCTGCTCCTCCAGCCAGCGCATCACCCCATCGGCGGCGGCCAGTCCGTAGGCGCTGCCGCCGCTGAGCACAATGGCGTCGACCGTGGAGACGGTGTTGGCCGGATCGAGCAGATCGGATTCACGCGTTCCCGGAGCTCCGCCACGCACATCGACCGCACCGGTCGTCCCCGGCGGCGCCAGCACCACGGTGGTGCCGGTGGCCCAGCCCGATCCGAGTTCGGCGTCGGCATCCACGCGCTGGTGATGTCCCACCAGCATTCCCGGAACGTCGGTGATCGCACCCGAGAACAGGCTCATACCGCCGACTTCCCCATCAACGCGAGCACCAACAACTCCTGCATCACGGTCAGCCAGTGGTAAATGTCCATATGCCCCGCCATCGGATCGTCTGCGGGCAACTCCTGCGGCCCGTCGCTGTCGATCCCGAGCATCGCCCCCAGCGCCAGGCGCACATCATTGAGCGCGGTCAGCCATGCGCGCGCGTCATCCTCGGACAGCTCAAAGCGCCCGCCCTCCAGGGGAAGCGTGCGTAACAACCGTTGACCCGCCTCACGTTTGGCGTCGATGATCTCCGGTTCATAGAGGCTGCGCAGTGCGCTGTTGAGTCCGCTCACCGCCTCGAGACTGCTGGTGCCGTCCTGGTCAGGGCGGTGAAAGTCCGGAAGCAACCGCCCAAGAGTGACATCGGAGGGCGCCGCGGTGTTGCCGGTACGGATGCCGGTCAGCTGTGCCAACTCGTCGTTGGGCGCTGACGATTCGCGCTCATCGAGCATCGCCAGCATGGAAGTGACCATCGACTGTACGAGCGCCGCCTCGTGCGGCTCCATCTCAGAACGCAGCCGAACCCCATCAGACGCGTTGACGCGCTTCCACTTTCGCACGGATCAGCGGCTCAACGATCCTGCTGCAGAGTGGCCCACAGACCGGCGGCGTGCAGCTTGCTGACGTCGATCTCCATCGACTCACGCGCCCCGCAGGACACCACAGCCTTGCCCTCGTGGTGAACCTGCAGCATCAGGTTGGTGGCCTCGCTCTCGCTGTAGCCGAACAGCTGCTGGAACACGTAAGCGACGTAGTTCATCAGGTTTACCGGGTCATCCCACACGATGGTGACCCACGGCGACTGGGTCTCGTCGACATGTTCGACAGACCTCTCTGCGGTAGTCCCTGGCAAGGCTCGCGCCGGCGCACCCATGGCCCCAGAATACCGGGGCCGCGAACTCTGTCAGCATGAAGTTCGGGTTCCCCGTCTCCCCGGAGCCTCTCGGGACCCGTTCACGCACCCGGGTATCCCGCTAACGTGGCGCACATGGCGCACCTGCACACGTCATTGCTCACCGACAAGTACGAGCTCACCATGCTTGCCGCCGCGCTGCGTGACGGCACCGCGGGACGTCAGGCCACGTTCGAGGTGTTCGCCAGGAGATTGCCGGACGGCCGCCGTTACGGCGTCGTCGCCGGCACCGCCCGATTGCTCGAGGCGCTTGCCGAATTCCGATTCGGATCGGAAGAATTGGAATCGCTGTCCGACTTTCTGGACGAGGACACACTCCAGTACCTGGCCGCATATCGATTTAGTGGCGACATCGACGGCTACCGCGAGGGTGAGCTCTACTTCCCGGGATCCCCGGTGCTCACGGTGCGGGGAACCTTTGCCGAATGCGTCATTCTGGAGACCCTGGCACTGTCGATCCTGAACCACGACAGTGCCATCGCCTCCGCCGCGGCCCGAATGGTGTCGGCCGCAGCAGGCCGTCCGCTTATCGAGATGGGCTCACGGCGCACCCACGAACTGGCGGCGGTAGCCTGCGCCCGAGCCGCCTATCTCGCGGGATTCGAATCGACGTCCAACCTGGAGGCACACCGCCGCTATGGTGTGCCTGCCCGCGGCACCGCCGCGCACGCCTTCACTCTGCTCCACGCCAAGGACGGCATGAGCCCCAGCGAGGCCGAGCGTGAGGCATTTCGCGCGCAGGTCGAGGCGCTCGGGGTGTCCACCACCCTGCTGGTGGACACCTACGACATCACCACCGGGGTCGAGAACGCCATCGCCGTCGCCGGGCCCGAGCTCGGGGCGGTGCGCATCGACTCGGGAGATCTGGGCATGCTGGCCCGGCAGGTTCGGGCACAACTCGACGGGCTGGGTGCGCACCGGACCCGCATTGTCGTCTCCGGGGACCTCGACGAGTACTCCATCGCGGCACTGCGCGCCGAACCCGTCGACATCTACGGTGTGGGCACCTCGGTGGTAACCGGATCCGGGTTCCCGGCGGCCGGCATGGTCTACAAACTCGTCGAGATCGACGGCATCCCGGTGGCAAAACGCAGTAGCCACAAGGAATCACATGGCGGCCACAAATGTGCGCTGCGCACCGCCAAGCCGACCGGCACCGTCACCGAGGAAGTGGTGTATCGCGCGGCCGCCGGTCAGCCCACGGTGATGGAGCCGCACCGGGTACTGACCACCCCACTGGTGCGCGGAGGCGCGCCCGTCACCTTCGACTCTCTCGACGACGCCAGGGACCGGGTACGCACGGGATTACTGAGCCTGCCGTGGGAGGGGCTGGGCCTTTCGCACGGGGATCCTGCGATCACCACCCGATTGGTGGGATAATTCCTGGCCGGAGGACACATGGCAGCCAGAAGGCAATGGGCGGGAACCACTCCCGCTGAGCGGCGAGCGACGCGTCGGCGGGCACTGCTCGATGCGGGTATCGCGGCGCTCGGAGCCATCGACGGCCCGGCGCTGACCATCCGCACGGTCTGCAGGTCTTCCGGCGTATCGGAACGCAACTTCTATGAGGAATTCGGTGACCGTGACGACTTCGTGCGTGCGGTGTACCAGGACGTCCTCGAATCCGTGATGCGCGTCGTCACCGAATTCGCCGCCGAGGGAGACGATTTAGAAACCCGCGCGGTGGAGACCTTCATCGGGGCGACCGTCGACAACCCCGCCTACGGACGCATCATGATGCTCGCCCCGTTCACCGAACCCATACTGGGCAGTGTCGGG
Organism: Mycobacteroides sp. H001; assembly: GCF_001440005.1. Taxonomy (NCBI): domain Bacteria; kingdom Bacillati; phylum Actinomycetota; class Actinomycetes; order Mycobacteriales; family Mycobacteriaceae; genus Mycobacteroides; species Mycobacteroides sp. H001. The sequence continues at coordinate 446,223 of NZ_LJYH01000021.1, read as the reverse complement.
TTCGCGGGCTCGATGGCCTTTGCCTCACTTGCCGAGAAGGCACTGATTGACGTCGACGATCCGGGACGGCGCCGCTTCCTATCGGTGTCGCTTGTCGGCGCGGCCTCCGGCGCCATCATCGATTACTTGCGCGGCGATCTGGCCATCAGCCGCGACGAGCTCATCGACTACATCTCACGCATGGGCCGTCACGTGTCTGACATCTTCGACTGAGTACCGGCGGGGGTACCGTCGATCCATGGGCAGGGCGCTTATCGTCGTCGACGTGCAAAACGACTTCTGCGAGGGCGGCTCGCTGCCCGTGTCAGGCGGAGCAGCGCTGGCCCAGAAGCTCAACGACCTCACCACATCCGGTGCGTACGACGCGGTGGTCGCGACGCGCGACTTTCACATCGACCCCGGCAACCATTTCTCCCAGACACCAGACTTCGCGACAAGCTGGCCGCCGCATTGCCGGGTCGGCACACCCGGCGCAGACTTTCACCCCGGCTTCGACCTCACCCCGGTCGACGAGGTGTTCTCCAAAGGCGAGTACTCCGCCGCGTATTCGGGCTTCGAGGGCGCCTGCGCGGATGGCACCACGCTGGCGTCGTGGCTGCAGAAACGGGATCTGGACAGCGTCGACGTGGTGGGCATCGCCACCGACCACTGTGTGGCCGCCACCGCGCACGACGCGGCCCGACAGGGCCTGCATACCCGCGTACTCACCGCGTATGCCGTTGGCATTGAAGAACAATCAACACAGCGCGTCCTGAGTGAGCTCCGGGCCGCCGGCGTAGAGGTAGTCCGCTGAAGAACACCGAAACGCCCACATCCGCCACGGGTCTGCTTGCCACGGCCGTCACCGCGCTCGGCGGAACCGAACGCGCCGGACAGCTCACGATGGCCACGGCCGTCGAGCACTCCCTGCATAGCGGCGAGCACCTGGTGGTCCAGGCCGGCACCGGCACCGGGAAGTCGCTGGCATACCTGGTACCGGCCCTTGCCCACGCCATCGAGGAGTCATCGCCGGTCGTCGTATCCACCGCCACCATCGCGCTGCAACGCCAGCTCGTGGATCGTGACCTGCCCCGATTGGCGGAGGCGTTGGCCCCCTCACTGGCCCGCAAGCCCAGATTCGCGATCCTGAAGGGCCGCGGAAATTACCTCTGCCTCAACAAATTGCACAACGGCGCAGCATCCGATCAGGAAGCACCCGACACGTTGTTCGAGCCCTTCGCGGCCAGCGCGCTCGGCCGCGACGTACAGCGTCTCAACGACTGGGCGGAGACCACCAAGACCGGGGACCGCGATGAGCTCAAGCCCGGCGTTCCCGATCGCTCCTGGTCGCAGGTCAGCGTGTCGGCACGCGAATGCCTCGGCGCCACCCGGTGCCCGTTCGGCACCGAATGCTTCGCCGAACTGGCCCGGCTCGACGCCGGACAGTCGGATGTGGTGGTCACCAACCACGCACTGCTGGCCATCGACGCCATTGCCGACATAAACATCCTGCCCGAGCATGACGCGGTGATCGTCGATGAGGCACACGACCTCGTCGACCGGGTGACAAGTGTTGCCACCCAAGAACTCTCGGCAGTCGGGCTGACTGTCACCATCCGGCGGATAGGCCGCCTGGTGTCACCCGAAACGGCGAGCCGTTTCGAGGCCAGCTCGGCAACCTTCTCTTCGCTGATCCACGACAGCAGGCCCGGCACCATCGACCGCGCGGACGAGGAGACCGTCACCTACCTCACCGCGCTGCGCGACGCCGCGGCCGCCGCACGCACCGAGATCCCCACCGGCCAGTCCACCGACCCCGCCACTGCCGCCGCACGCACCGAAGCAGTTGCCGCACTGGACGATATCGTCGATGCCGCATCCCTGACGCTGGCCTGCTGGGCCGAACCGGACATCACCGCACGCCCCAACGTGGTGTGGCTCGATCACGAGGACAACCGCGGCACGGTGCGTCCGGTACTGCGAATCGCCCCGCTGTCGGTCGCCGGGCTGCTGCGCACCCGCCTGTTCGGGCAGCGCACCGTCGTCCTCACCTCGGCCACTCTGGTCCTCGGGGGCAAGTTCGACACCATGGCGGCCTCCTGGGGCCTGCCTGCCCGAGTGCCCAGCACAGACACGAACACCGAAGCCAAGGCCGTCTGGCACGGCATCGACGTCGGATCCCCGTTCCAGCATGAGAAATCCGCCATTCTCTACCTGGCGCGGCACCTTCCCGCCCCGGGGCGCGATGGCGTCGGTGCGGCGACGCTCGACGAGATCGAGACTCTGGTCCGCGCCGCGGGAGGACGCACCCTGGGGCTGTTTTCCTCGATGCGTGCCGCCAAGGAGGCGTCCGAGGAAATGCGGACACGGCTCGACACCCCGGTGCTGTGCCAGGGAGACGACGCGACATCGATTCTGGTCGAACAGTTCAGCGCGGACCCACAAACCTCGTTGTTCGGGACGCTGTCGCTGTGGCAGGGAGTCGACGTGCCCGGACCGTCGCTGTCGCTTGTTCTCATCGACCGAATCCCATTCCCCCGCCCCGACGATCCGCTTCGGGCGGCCCGGCAGCGGGCAATCAGCGCGCGCGGAGGCAATGGGTTCATGGCGGTGGCGGGCACCCAGGCGGCGTTACTGCTGGCCCAGGGCACTGGCCGGCTGTTGCGCGGCGCACAGGACAGAGGCGTTGTCGCGGTGCTTGATTCACGGATGGCCACGGCGGGTTATGGCGGATTTCTGCGTGCATCGCTGCCACCGTTCTGGTCGACACACGACTTGTCGGTAGTCACCGCGGCGCTGCAACGACTGATGACCAAGCACGATGCGACCTATGCTGGAGAGGGCACCCGCACACGGGGATAGCCGCTACAGAGAGACGGCCATGTCGCTTCCGGACAGGTGGAATCACACGCCGACGGTAGTCATGGCCTGCTGCGCCCTCCTGGCCCTGACACTCTCGACCTGCACGAATAATATTGAGGGCGTTCCAGTTTCACAGCTCGGCAATGCGTATCAAGTTGCCGGGCTCCCCGCCGTCGACGGTCCTTCCGGGCTGCGCCCGCACCCCAAACCGGCGAACAGAGCCGTACACGGCAGCGACGACGGCGAGATGGACCGCCTTGCCGTCAACGCAGTCGCCGATATCGAGGATTTCTGGCAGGAGGCCTATCCGAAGAGCTTCTGGGCCCCGTTTCATCCGGTCGATTCGTTGACGTCCTGGAACAGTGTGGGCCGCGACATCGCGAAGTTCTGCAACAACCTCACGATCGGCTTCGACAACGCCGGTTACTGCATCAGCCAAAACAGCCTGGGGTGGGACCGCGGCGCGCTGCTGCCCAAGCTGGTGCGGATGTTCGGTCCCATGGCGGTACCCATGACGCTGGCCCACGAGTACGGGCATGCCCTGACGCACCAGGCGAAGATGGTGGACCCTCAGACACAGACACTGGTCAGCGAACAGATGGCGGATTGCCTGGCCGGGACATATCTGCGCTGGGTTGCGCAGGGCAGCTCGCCACGTTTCACACTGAGCACCGGCGAGGGCCTCAACAAAGTCATCGCGGCGCTGATCGCGTTCCGGGACGATCCGATTGAGGCAGGCGGCGTAATCGATGCGCATGGATCGGCATTCGAGCGGGTCTCGGCCTTCCAACGCGGATTCGTCGACGGCGCGACCGCGTGCACCCAGATCGACAGGGCGGAGATCGCCAAGCGAGCCGGTGGACTCCCCGAGAACCTCCCGCACGGCCGATCGGAAGGCATGCCGGTCTCGGTCGACGCCCTGCGCACCCTGATGACGGTGCTCGGAGCGATTTACGGCCCGGCGCTCGACACCGCACCACCGCAGCTCTCGGTGTCGGGGGCCGCATGCGACGAATCCGGACGCCACACAAGAGATGTGGCAGCGGTCTACTGCCCGGACTCCAACACGGTGGCTCTCGATCTGCCGAGGTTGACCGACCTGGCCCGGCCCACGCACGATCAGGGGCAGGTAACCGGCGATTTCACCGCGTATTCGATGGTCATCTCGCGTTACGCACTAGCGGTCGAGAATCAACACGGCCTGCCGCTCGACAACGGGCAGAGCGCGCTACGCACCGCCTGCCTAACGGGTGTCGCGTCGGCGGCGATGGCCAAACCCACCACACCCAACGATGCGCCGAACCCGATGGTGCTCACCGCGGAGGACCTCGATGAGGCGGTATCGGGGCTGCTCACCAACGGCATCGTGGCCAGTGATGTCAACGGGACCACCATCCCGGCGGGCTTCTCCCGGATCGATGCCTTCCGGGACGGAGTCGCCGGATCGACGGACCGCTGCCTCACCCGCTACGGGTAAGTCGTGCCGTTAGTGCTCCAGGTCACTGGCGGCCAGCACCGCCAGACCCAGCTCGCTATCACCGGCCAGCAGCGGATGATGCGGAAGCACCCGCACCGTGTATCCCACCGACCCGGACACCGGCAAGGTGGTCGTGGTGGAGAAGGTCTCCACCCCACCGTCACGACTGCCGGTGTGCGCCATCGGGACAATCACCGATTCGGATAGCTTGTCGTCCAGGTCCACTCGCCCGATCACCGCCTGCACGGCGACCTCCGAGGGCGCCAGCCCGGAAAGCTGAACCGATGCGGTGAGCGTCAACGGTGATCCCAGCAGCGGGGTGTCCGGCAGGCCCGAACTGTCGACATCGGTGATGACCAGCGAGGGCCATACCTGCTGCACTCGTTCGCGATAGCGCGCCAGCTCCTTGGCCGGCGCGAACGAATGATCGGCTCCGACGGTGGCACGCAACGACTGGGCCGCAGGAGCGTAGTAGCCGACGGTGTAATCGCGAACCATCCTGGATGCCAGAACCTTTGGACCCAGCTTCTCCAGGGTGTGCCGAACCATCTCGACCCAGCGCTGCGGCGTGCCATGCTCATCGCGCTCATAGAACTTGGGCGCCACCTTTTGCGCCAGCAGCTCATAAAGCGCCGCGGCCTCCAGGTCATCGCGCCGGGTGTCGTCGGTGACTCCGTCGGCCGTCGGTATTTCCCAACCGTTTTCGCCGTCGTACCACTCGTCCCACCACCCGTCACGGATGGATAGGTTGAGCCCGCCGTTGAGTGCGCTCTTCATCCCCGAGGTCCCGCACGCCTCGAGCGGACGCAGCGGATTGTTCAACCACACGTCGCAGCCGAAGTACAGATAGCGGGCCATGGACATGTCGTAGTCGGGAAGGAAGGTGATCCGGTGCCGCACGTCCGCCTGATCGGCGAACCTGACGATCTGCTGGATGAGCCCCTTACCGCCGTCGTCGGCAGGATGTGATTTACCGGCCACGATCAGCTGCACCGGATGCTTCTCGTCCAGGAGTAGCTCACGCAGCCGTTCCGGGTTACGCAGCATCAGCGTGAGCCGCTTGTACGTCGGGACCCGGCGCGCGAACCCGATGGTCAGCACACCCGGGTCGAACGCGTCGTCCACCCAGCCCAACTCGGCCTCAGCCGCGCCGCGCTGCAGCCACGAGGCACGTATCCGCCGTCGCACATCCTGAATCAGCTGCTCACGCAACTGTGATCGGATCCACCAGATGTGTCCGGGGTCTACCTCGTGGATGCGCTCCCATCCACTGGCGTCGTTGAACGCCTCGGCACCGACGAGCTGCTGGCCCAGCTCCAGCCATTGCGGTGCTGCCCAGGTGGGCGCGTGCACGCCGTTGGTGATCGATCCGATAGGTACCTCGGCGGCGTCGAATGACGGCCACAGCCCGTTGAACATCGACCGGCTCACCTGGCCGTGCAGAAGCGATACACCGTTGGCGCGCTGCGCCAGCCGCAGCCCCATATGAGCCATGTTGAACGTGGAGGGGTCGTCCTCCGCGCCCAGGGCGATGATGCGGTCCACCGGCACACCGGGCAGCAGCGTGGAATCACCGGATTCCCCGAAGTATCGACGCACCAAGTCCACCGGGAAGCGGTCGATTCCGGCGGGAACCGGTGTGTGCGTGGTGAACACGGTGCTGGATCGGACCACCGTCAGGGCAGTTTCGACGTCCAGTCCGTGCTGCCCGATGTACTCGCGAATGCGCTCGAGCCCCAGGAACCCGGCGTGACCCTCATTGGTGTGAAACACCTCGGGAGATGGCGCGCCGGAGGAGGTGACATACGCACGAATGGCACGCACTCCGCCGATACCGGCCAGGATTTCCTGCTTGATGCGGTGGTCTTGGTCGCCGCCGTATAGCCGGTCGGTGACGTAGCGCAATTCCCGATCGTTCTCCGCGATATCGGAATCCAAGAGCAGCAGCGGAATCCGGCCCACCTGAGCAACCCAGATGCGCGCCGAGAGCACCCGGTCCTGCGGCATCGGCACCGTGATGAGGATCGGGGTGCCATCGTCATGAGCCAGTAAGCGCAACGGCAGACCGGCCGGGTCGATCAGCGGATACTGCTCGGTCTGCCAGCCGTCGGCGGTCAACGACTGCCGGAAGTATCCCGACCGGTAGTGCAACCCCACCGCGACGAGCGGCAGGCCCAGATCGGAGGCGGCCTTGAGGTGATCGCCGGCCAGGATGCCCAAACCGCCGGAGTAGTTCGGCAAAACCTCCGAGACGCCGAACTCCATCGAGAAGTACGCGATCGCGGCGGGCAGACCGCTGCTCTCGGCGCCCTCTTCACCGTCCCGCTCCAGCTGACGCTGGTACCACATGGGGCGATTCAGATAGTCATGAAGATCACCCGCCAGGGCAGCCACCCTGTCGACGAAACCGTCGTCGGCAGCCAGCTCATCGAGCCGTTGCGCCGGGACCGACCCCATGACCGCAACCGGATCGTGGTTGGTCTGCTCCCACAGCTGCTGATCGATATCGGCGAAGAGATCCCGGGTGGGTTGATGCCACGACCAGCGCAGGTTGTTGGATAACTCGCCCAGCGCCGCCAACCGCTCCGGAAGATGGGCACGAACCGTGAATCGACGTAGGGCTTTCACCCTTCAGAACTTTACTGAGATTTCGGTGGATCGCATGCCCGGCGGAAATTCCGTACCGATACGCGATGCTGTGGCGGTTCCGTCTCGCACGCTCGCGCCGATCACCGGCGTGCCGGCGAAGCCTCTGGTAGCACTTCTGCACCACACCGCAGGGGCCCGTCTACTACGGTGGACGTGGTGACCGGACGCATAGGCATCGATGATGTCGCCCCCGCGATCTCCGGTGGGCGCTATCCGGCCAAGGCCGTCGTGGGTGAGGTCGTCCCCGTGGCGGCAACCGTCTGGCGTGAAGGCCATGAGGCCGTCTCCGCGACACTGGTGGTGCGCTGCCTCGGGCCCAGCTACCCGCAGCTCTCCGAGGGGCCGTTGCGCCGGATCGCAGCGCCCCGCGAGAAGGACACCAGCGCGACACGAATCAAACCGCTGCATATCCCGATGCAGCCGGGTGGGGCGCTCGATCGATTCCATGCCAGCTTCGTCCCGGACCGGGAGGGGCTGTGGACCTTCCGGGTCGACGGATGGGGCGACCCGATCGCAACCTGGCGCCACAACGTCGAGGCCAAACTGGAAGCGGGGCAGGGCGCTGCCGAGTTGGCCAACGATCTGGAGATCGGTGCGCGCCTGTTCGAACGTGCGGCGGCCGGAGTGCCACGGAAACGTCGGGGGCCGCTGCTGGCCTCAGCGGAAGCGCTGCGCACTCAGGACGACCCGGGAGCTCGCTTTCAACATGCGCTCTCCGATGAGGTACAGGTACTGCTCGCCGAGTTCCCGCTGCGCGATCTGCTCACTCGCGGAACCCAATACGGTATCTGGGTTGACCGCACTCGGGCGCTCTACGGCTCCTGGTACGAGCTGTTCCCGCGTTCCACCGGCGGAGTGGGGCCGGACGGACGGCCCATGCACGGCACACTGGCCACCGCATCGGCCGATCTCGCACGGGTCGCCGCGATGGGGTTCGATGTGGTGTATCTACCGCCGGTGCATCCGATCGGCGAGATCAACCGCAAGGGCCGCAACAACAATCCGATCGCCGAGCCTGGTGAAGTCGGTTCGCCGTGGGCCATCGGCAGTGCTGCGGGAGGTCACGACGCGATCCACCCCGAGCTGGGAACCATCAAGGACTTCGACCGGTTCGTGTCCACCGCGCGCAAGCTGGGCCTGGAAGTGGCGCTGGACCTGGCGCTGCAGTGCGCACCGGATCACCCATGGGTCAGCGCGCATCCCGAGTGGTTCACCGAACTTCCCGACGGCACCATCGCCTACGCGGAAAATCCTCCCAAGAAGTACCAGGACATCTATCCCCTGAATTTCGATACCGACCCTGCCGGGCTGTACACCGAGGTGCTGCGTGTCGTGCAGCATTGGATTGCCCATGGCGTCAAAATATTTCGGGTAGACAATCCACACACCAAGCCGCCGGACTTCTGGCAATGGTTGATCGGCGAGGTCAAGGCGGCCGACCCCGACGTGTTGTTCCTGTCCGAGGCGTTCACTCGCCCGGCTCGTCTCTACGGACTGGCCCGGCTCGGATTCACCCAGTCGTACACCTACTTCACCTGGCGCACCGCCAAATCCGAGATCGCCGAGTTCGGCCGAGAGATCGCCGCGCAGGCGGACGTGGCACGCCCGAATCTCTTCGTCAACACCCCGGACATCTTGCACGCGAGTCTTCAGTACGGCGGCCCGGGCATGTTCGCCATCCGAGCGGTCCTCGCCGGCACCTTGAGCCCGACCTGGGGCGTGTACTCCGGATACGAACTCTACGAACACGTACCGTTGCGCGAAGGCAGCGAGGAGTACCTGGACTCGGAGAAGTACCAGCTACGTCCCCGCGATTACAAGGGAGCTGCCGCGCGCGGCGAATCATTGGAGCCATTCATCACCCGACTCAACGAGATCCGCCGGCTACATCCGGCACTGCAACAGCTGCGCAACATCACCTTCCACCACGTCGAGAACGACGCCCTGCTGGCGTACTCCAAGTTCGACCCGGTAACCGGCGATGCCGTCCTGATCGTGGTGAATCTCAACCCCTTCGGGGCCGAGGACGGCACCATCTGGCTCGACCTGCCTGCACTCGGCCTCGATTGGCATGAAACGTTCTGGGTGCGTGACGAGCTCACCGGCGAGCAATACCGCTGGGGCCAAGCCAACTATGTGCGACTGGACCCGCTGACACCTTCTCGGCAAGTGGCGCACATCCTGAATCTGCCGCAAGTCCGCGAGTCGGCCCGCACGCACTTGGTGTTCCGCCCGTGACCACACCCGCGACCTTCCTGAAACCGGATGCCGCCGATCTCGCCAGACTGGTGGCGGGCACCCACCATAATCCGCATTCGATTCTCGGCGCGCACGAGTATGCCAACCCGGGTGGCAAGGGACACACCGTCATTCGCGCGTTCAAACCTGGCGCCACCGCGGTGGCCGCGGTGGTGGGCGACGAGCTGCACCCGATGGCCGACCTCGGGTCCGGACTTTTCGGGGTAGCGCTGCCCTTCCTGGACCTCCTCGACTACCGCCTCGACGTCGACTACAACGGCACGCCGCTGATCATCGCCGATGCATATCGATTCCTGCCCACGCTGGGCGAAGTGGATCTGCATCTGTTCAACGAGGGCCGTCACGAGCGACTCTGGGAAATCCTTGGTGCGCACCCACGCTCGTTCGTCACCGCGGACGGCGAGGTCAGCGGGATCTCCTTTGCGGTGTGGGCACCCAACGCGCACGGGGTCTCGGTAATCGGCGATTTCAACGGGTGGAACGGCAACGACGCCCCCATGCGAACCCTGGGATCCTCCGGAGTCTGGGAACTGTTCTGGCCGGGTATGACGCTCGGTTCGCTTTACAAATTCCGTGTGCACGGCGCCGATGGGTCGGTGACCGACCGCGCCGACCCGTTCGCGTTTGCGACTGAATTGCCGCCGGCCACCGCCTCGCGGGTCACCACGTCGTCGTACTCCTGGCAGGACGAGGAATGGATGACCCGGCGCACCACCGGCAACCCGGTGTTCGAGCCCATGAGTACCTACGAGGTGCATCTGGCGTCCTGGCGCCCCGGACTCTCCTATCGGGAGCTGGCCCGCGAGCTCACCGACTACGTACTGGCACAAGGTTTCACCCACGTCGAGCTGCTGCCGGTGGCCGAACATCCCTTCGGTGGGTCCTGGGGCTATCAGGTGACCTCGTACTATGCCCCCACTTCGAGGCTGGGCACGCCCGACGACTTCCGCTACCTGGTCGATGCCCTGCACCGGGCGGGAATCGGCGTCATCGTCGACTGGGTACCCGCGCACTTTCCCAAAGATGCGTGGGCACTGGCCCGCTTCGACGGAACACCCCTATACGAACACGCCGACCCACACCGGGCCGAGCAGCTGGATTGGGGCACATATGTTTTCGACTTCGGGCGCCCCGAGGTTCGCAACTTCCTGGTCGCCAATGCCCTGTTCTGGCTCGACCAGTTCCACATCGACGGGCTGCGAGTCGACGCCGTCGCGTCGATGCTCTACCTGGACTACTCACGCCCCGCGGGTGGCTGGACACCGAACATTCACGGCGGCCGAGAGAATCTCGAGGCGGTGCAGTTCCTGCAGGAGATGAACGCCACCGTGCACAAGCTGCATCCCGGGATTGTCACCGTGGCCGAGGAGTCCACCTCCTGGCCGGGCGTCACCAGGGCGACCAGCCTTGGCGGCCTTGGCTTTTCCATGAAATGGAACATGGGGTGGATGCACGACACCTTGGGCTACCTCGGGCGCGATCCCATCCATCGCAGCTTCCATCACCATGAGATGACCTTTTCGATGCTGTACGCGTTCAGCGAGAATTTCGTGCTGCCGATCAGCCATGACGAGGTGGTGCACGGCAAGGGCACACTGTGGACCCGCATCCCCGGTGATGACCACGCTAAGGCCGCAGGGCTGCGCTGCCTGCTGGCCTACATGTGGGCGCACCCCGGAAAGCAGCTGCTGTTCATGGGTCAGGAGTTCGGTCAGCGGGCCGAATGGTCCGATGAGCGCGGCGTCGACTGGTTCCAGCTGGGCGAGGACGGGTACTCCTCAGGAATCGCGGCGTTGACCGCCGACCTGAATTCGGCCTACCAGCAGCGTCGCGCATTGTGGTCACAAGACACCGCCCCCCAGGGATATTCGTGGATCGACGCCAACGATTCGGCCAACAACGTGCTGAGCTTCCTGCGCTTCGGCGACGACGGTTCGGTGTTGGCCTGCATCTTCAACTTCGCGGGCATCGAGCACGCCAGCTACCGGGTGGGGTTGCCGCTGACCGGTCGCTGGCGTGAGGTCATCAACACCGACGCACTGCAGTACCACGGCAGCGGAGTGGGGAACCTGGGCGAAGTCATCGCCGAGGCGAACCCGTGGCACGGCCGCCCGGCCTCGGCCACGCTGGCCCTGCCCCCCGCCGCCGCGATCTGGCTGGAACCCATCTCCGGGGACCTGTAGACAACATTAGGATGCGCTAAACGCAAACTCGCGTAGTTATAAGGGGTGGCTCGATGTCCAAACGCTGGGTGGCGCTGCTGGTGGGGCTGGTGCTGGTGATCACGTCGTGTGGCCGTCCACTCGGTGGGCAACCTCAATCGATCTACGCCGACCCCCTGCGCGTGGCAGGTATGCCCGCGGTCGACGGCCCCTCCGGCATGAAGCCCGGCGTCCAGATTCCCCAACGCAAGATCGAGAACACCGACAACGGTGAGATCGACGACTACGTCAAGGTGTCCCTGGCGGACATCGAGGATTTCTGGACGCAGTTCTACGGCGATTCATTCGCCAACTTCCGGCCGGTATCCCGGCTCATCTCGGTCGACTCACGTAAGGACAACGGCAGCATCAGGTTCTGCGGGGGCAACCTGAACGACTTCATCAATGCCGCGTTTTGTCCACCGGAGAACTCGTTCGCCTGGGATCGTGGCCAGCTGTTCCCCTACCTGCGCAAGCAAATGGGCGAGATGGCGATGAACACCGTCATGGCCCACGAGTACGGACACTCGATCCAGTATCACGCTCAGCTCATCACCCCAATCGACGATCCGAAGATGACCAAGGATCAGGTCGAGTACCTCGTCGACCTCACTCAGGAACAGCAAGCTGACTGCTTCTCCGGCGCCTATCTGCGCTGGGTAGCGCAAGGGGATTCGCCACGATTCACCTTGAACACCGCCGATGGGCTGAACAAGGTCACGGCCGCGATGATCGCGATCCGCGACAACGACACCAGTAAGAAGTGGGCCATCCACGGTTCGGCTTTCGAGCGGGTCTCGGCCTTCCAGTTCGGGTTCACCGACGGCCCCATGGCCTGCAAGCGCATCGATCCCCGCGAGATCCTCAAGCGCCGCGGCGAGCTGCCCAAGGGCCTGGGTGTGGGACCCAACGGCGACAACTGGCCGATAAACCCGGACACCATCGATGCGGTGCTGAGCGCCGCCTCACAGGTGTTCCCCATGGACAACCCACCCAAGGCGGTATACGGCGACGGGAAGTGCTCTGACGGTTCGGGCACCGCGCCGGCCTCGTTCTGCCCCAACGACAATACGATTGCCCTGGATCCGAAGGCCCTGCAGAAGATGGCCACCCCGGTGTCGGACCGGGCGCTGTTCTCCGCGCAAGTCAACGGCGACTATTCGGCGTTCAGCGTGATCGTCTCGCGCTACGCACTGGCGGCAGAAAAGGCCGCGGGTCTGGAGACCGAGGGAATCATGACCGGGTTACGCACCGCCTGCCTGACCGGATACTTCACCTCACGCGCCGCCGGCAGGGGCATCGTGACTCCTCGCGCGCCGGTCATCCTCTCCGGCGGCGACCTCGACGAGGCTGTCTCCGAATTGCTCTCCAGCGGCAGGGCTTCCAGCGACGTGAAGGGTGAGACGGCCCCCTCCGGATTCTCCCGCATCGACGCCTACCGAATCGGCGTCCTGGGCAATGACCAAACCTGCGCTAAACGCTTCCCGTAACCGCGGGACCGGACAGCGGCCGAGTCAGAACAGGGCGTTGGCGAGCTTGCGCCGCCCGGCGACCACCGCGGGATCCGCCGGATCAAACAGCTCGAACAGCTCCAGCAGCCGGGCACGCACTTTGGCGCGTTCGTCGTCGCTGGTCACGCGAACAAGTGCGACGAGCCTATCGAAGGCCGAATCCGGCTGCTGCGAAAGCACTTCCACATCGGCAGCAGCCAAACCGGCGTCGATGTCACCGGGTGTGGCATCGGCGACGTCCACCGCATCCTGAGGGTGGGCCGTCGCCCGGATCAAGAACTCGATCTGACGCACCGACGCGGTTGCCTCGGCGGCTACCGCACCGGTGGCGCCGTCGTCCAGCAGACCTTGATAGGCGGCACGGGCCGCCTCGAAATCTCCGGAGTCGAGCGCATCACGCGCCGCGGCGAGCGCCGGATCTGTACTTTCTTCGGGGTATTCGGACTCCCCGACATCCTCCCCGTCCGGCGCGGTCGCGTCGGGCAGCTTGCCGGCGACCGCGTCGAGAATGGAGTCAAGCCACCGCCGCAGCTGATCGGCGGGCTGAGGTCCCGCGAAGCTGGTGATAGGCCTCCCGGCGGCCACCGCCACCACGGTAGGCACCGCCTGCACACCGAAAACCTGTGCGATCTGCGGACTGGTGTCGACGTTGACCCGCGCCAGGGCCCACTTGCCGCGGTCTTGCGCGACCAGGTCACCTAGGGTGGCGGCCAGTGCGGCCGAGGCCTCGCTGCGCGGCGACCCCAGCAGCACGATGACCGGGACACGATTGGACTGCGCCAGTACTTCGGCTTCGAGATTCGCCTCGGTTACCTCGACGGTCCATGCATCTCCGGCCGAGGGCTCGCGAGGAGCCGTGGGCTCCTGCGCGCGCTGCTTGAGAGCAGAGAGGTCGACAGCTCCGGACATGGCCGCAGCCATCGCGGGACGTGGTCGGGTCACGCTGTCCAGTCTGTCACGGCTCACGGTCTGCGCACTACGGTCCAGCGTCGCCCGTCGCCGCAGACCCCGCGACGGGCAATTTACCCGTCTTATCAGCCCATATGACAAAGATCACACTGCACAATGGGGCAACTCCAGCTAACAGTGCGAGCAACCAGGTGAGCGGACTCCAGCGGTACTCGCGGCCCGCGAGGAAGCCCAACACCAGGTACGCGATGAAGACGATGCCGTGGATCCAGCCGAAGACCTTCACACCGATCTCGTTACCCGGGTCCGGCACGTACTTGAAGAACATCCCGGTGAGCAGACCTGCCCAGCTGATGGCCTCGAGCAACGCGACGGTGCGAAACCTGCTGGCGGTGCTGCGCAGGTCGAAAAGCTGTGTCATGCCCTCAGTCTGCCCGATACAGCGCCCGACACATCATCGATCTACTACGTCGCGTCGTAAATCACACTCGCACGATCAGGGCGTCGCCCTGACCGCCGCCGCCGCACAGTGCGGCCACACCGATTCCGCCGCCGCGGCGCTTGAGCTCCTGCGCCAGGTGCAAGGTGATCCGGGCACCCGACATTCCGATGGGATGACCGATGGCGATCGCTCCGCCGTTGACATTGACCTTGGCCGGGTCGATACCCAGGTCTTTCACCGAGGCCAGCCCCACCAGCGCGAAGGCCTCATTGATCTCGACCAGATCGAGCTGCTCGGGGGAAATCCCTTCCCGCTCACAAGCCTTCCGAATGGCGTTGGCCGGTTGCAGCTGCAGGCTGGAATCGGGGCCGGCAACCACGCCATGAGCACCGATCTCAGCGATCCACTCCAGCCCCTCGCGCTCCGCGCGCTCCTTACTCATCACCACCACCGCGCAGGCGCCGTCGGAGATCGGCGAGGACGACCCCGCCGTGATGGTGCCGTCCTTGCTGAACGCCGGACGCAGCCCCGCCAGCGATGCCGCGGTGGTGTCCGCGCGGATGCCCTCGTCCTCGGCGAACTCGATCGGATCACCCTTACGCTGCGGGATCTGAACCGAGACCACCTCGTCGGCGAAGACACCGTCCTTCCACGCACGGGCGGCATTCTGGTGCGAGCGCGCCGCGAATTCGTCTTGCTCCTCGCGGGTGAACTTGTCGGCGGCGTTGCGCTGTTCGGTGAGGATGCCCATGGCCTGGTCGGTGAAGGCGTCATGCAGGCCGTCGAAGGCCATGTGGTCAACGAGCGTCACGTCGCCGTACTTGAAACCGAAGCGGCTCTTGGGCAGCAGATGCGGGGCGTTAGTCATCGATTCCTGCCCACCGGCGACGACAACCTCGAACTCACCGGCCCGAATCAGCTGGTCAGCCAGCGCAATGGCGTCGACACCCGAGAGGCACACCTTGTTGATGGTGAGCGCCGGAACATCCATACCGATTCCACCGGCAACGGCGGCCTGACGTGCGGGAATCTGGCCGGCGCCCGCGGTGAGGACCTGGCCCATGATCACGTAATCGACCGCAGACGGCGCCACCTTGGCCTTCTCCAGGGCGCCCTTGATGGCGATACCGCCGAGCTGAGCGCCCGAGAAGTCCTTCAGCGATCCCTGGAAGCGGCCAACGGGCGTACGCGCTCCAGCAACAATCACGGACGTGCTCATTGAATCTCCTTAATACTGCTCGAGTGGACGCCGTTTTCTGGAACGCGTTACCGTTGCGTTATGACGACATCGTCTCCTCTTGATGTTCCCTCGATCCTATCGACCGGTCTGGTGACCGCGATCGACCACGTGGGCATCGCGGTGCCCGACCTGGACGCCGCAATCGAGTGGTACCACGAACACCTGGGCATGATCCTGGTGCACGAGGAGATCAACGAGGGTCAGGGTGTCCGCGAGGCGATGCTGTCCTTCCCCGGCGCCGAGCCCGGCAGCTCACAGATCCAGCTGATGGCACCACTGAATGAGTCCTCGCCGATCGCCAAGTTCCTGAGCACCAAGGGAGCGGGTCTGCAGCAGCTGGCCTACCGCGTCACCGATATCGATGCGCTGTCCGATCAGCTCCGGGCCGCGGGCGTACGAGTGCTGTACGACGAGCCGCGCATCGGCACCGCGAACTCACGGATCAACTTCCTGCATCCCAAGGACACCGGCGGCGTGCTCATCGAGCTCGTCCAGCCGACGCAGTCGCACTAGCTCCAACGCCGCGTCGGACTCCGATTCGCGCGGTTACTCCAGCACGGCGTATGCCAGTGCCGACGGTCCTCCACCCCCCTGTCCCGCCCCTCGGAGACAGGCCACACCACCACATGAGCCACGCCGATCGCGATCTCGTGATCACAGCCGGGACAGCGGTAGATCTTGACCGCACGTGCCGCGGCGATCCGGCGCACACGGTAGTCCAGCCCGTCGGTCCCCTGCTCCACCTGGTCGCGGCCGAGGGGCGGCACACCGACACGGTCGGCCGCGGCACGACGCGGCGGATGTCGGCGGCCCATGCGGTGATTCTATGAGTGGTCGGGCAATTTCAGAACAAACGGAATTCGTCTGAGTCCATTCCCCGCATCGCGTCGTAGTCCAGTGTGAGACAACGGATTCCGCGATCTTCGGCAAGGGTGCGAGCCTGCGGCTTGATCTGCTGCGCGGCGAAGACGCCGGCCACGGGCGCCAGCGTGGTGTCCCGGTTGAGCAGTTCGAGGTAGCGGGTGAGCTGCTCTACGCCGTCGATCTCACCCCGGCGCTTGATCTCGACCGCAACAGTCGCACCGTCAGCATCCCGGCACAGCAGGTCAACCGGCCCGATGGGCGTCATGTACTCGCGCCGCACCAGGGTGTATCCGTCGCCAAGCAGCGCGACGTGCTCGGCGAGCAACTCCTGCAGGTGCGCCTCGACTCCATCCTTGACCAATCCGGGGTCGACCCCGAGCTCGTGGGCCGAGTCGTGCTCGATGTTCTCGATGGTGATCCGCAGCTGTTCACCGGCCTTGTTCTCCACCACCCAGACGGTCGAGGCACCCGCTTCGGCAGACTCCTCGTTCTCCGTCTCGACGAGCCAGCACGGCGGGCTCATCCAGTTCAACGGCTTGTAGGCACGGTCATCGGCGTGCACGCTCACCGAACCATCGGCCTTGATGAGCAGGAGCCGCTTGGCAGACGGAAGATGGGCGGTGAGCCGACCGACATAATTAACGGTGCATTGAGCTACGACGAGACGCACCGGCCCACTGTATAGGGAGTTAGGCTGGCGACAACTATGGCAAACGAGTCGATTCGCGCAGTGTCGCAGCGAGTAGGCCGTGCCCTGGCCGCGATCACCGGGCAGACCGGCCGGCTCGAGGCCGGCGACGGGTACGGATCGTGGCTGCTGGGCCGCTATGACGAAAGCACGCTCATCCAGCGCATCCGCATCCAGCTGATGCTGACCGTGTTCGTGGTAGCCGCCAACCTGATTGGTGTCGCCGTCGTCATCCTGCTGGTGCTCGTCGCGGTGCCCGATCCCAACGTCTTCGATGCGCCCTGGTGGATCCACTTCGTGGTCGTTCCGGTGTACGTCACGCTCGCGGTGCTCATCGGCGCCGTCTGGGGCACCCGCCGGATCTTCAAAGTGGTGCGGTGGGCACTCGATGAACGGGAGCCGACCAAGGCGGACCAGCGCAACGCGTTCGCAGTCCCGCGGCGACTCACGGTCGTCGAGGCGATTCTGTGGGCGGGCGGCACCGCCCTGTTCACCACGCTCTACGGTCTGCAAAATCCGCTCTACATCCCCAAGATCTTCTTCGCGGTGGGGTTCAGCGGTGTCGTGGTGTGTGCGGCCAACTATCTGTTCACCGAATTCGCGATGCGACCCGTCGCCGCACGAGCCCTCGAAGCCGGATACCGCAGAAGGCGACTCGCTTCCGGAATCATGGTGCGCACCATGCTGGCCTGGGTGCTGGGATCTGGTGTGCCCGCCGTCGGCATCATGCTCGCCGGTGTCGGAGCGCTGATCTTCGGCAACTTCACGGTCAACCAGCTCGCGGTGGCGGTCATCATCATCGCCGCTGCGATCCCAACCTTCGGGCTCATCCTCATCTGGATCTCCTCCTGGATGCTCGCCACCCCGGTGAAGGAGGTTCAGTCCGCGCTCAAGCGCGTCGAGCAGAACGACCTGGACGTGAACCTGGTGGTTTACGACGGCACCGAGCTGGGCGAGCTGCAGGCAGGTTTCAACACCATGGCGGAGGGCCTGCGCGAGCGCGAGCGCGTCCGGGATCTCTTCGGCAAGCATGTCGGCCGCGAGGTCGCCGCTGCCGCCGAGTTGCAACAGCCCGCGCTCGGCGGCGAAGAACGCCACGTCGCAGTGCTTTTCGCCGATATCGTTGGATCTACCCAGCTGGCAGCCACCCGACCGGCCATTGAGGTGGTCGCACTGCTGAACCGATTCTTTACCGTCGTCGTCGAAGAAATCGACCGATACGAGGGAATGGTCAACAAGTTCGAGGGCGATGCCACCCTTGCGGTGTTCGGAGCACCCGTTCGGCAAGACCGCCCCGAGAGCCAGGCGCTCGCCGCTGCTCGCGCCATTGCCCGCCGACTACGGGCCGAGGTCCCCGAATGCCAAGCAGGCATCGGTGTCGCCTCGGGGCAGGCGGTGGCCGGAAACGTCGGCGCCCACGACCGTTTCGAATACACCGTGATCGGCGACCCGGTCAACGAGGCGGCCCGGCTCTGCGAGCTCTCCAAAACCGTGCCCGGACACTTGGTGGCCTCGTTAGACACTGTGTTGCGCGCACACCATCGCGAGGCGCTGCACTGGCGTTCCGGCGATACCGTCACCTTGCGGGGCCGCGCCGAGCCCACCGAACTTGCGGTACCTGTGGCCTGAGGCTGTCGCACCGCGGCCTATTCGGACTGCTTCCACCAGGCTTCGACATAGAGCACCATCGCCACGACGAGTGCGATGAGCACCCACAGCACCAAGGCTTGATCTATCCACGCTCCCGGCGGCGGCGCCCCGGGCAGGATGTTCCGCAGCGGCACGATCGCGAACAACATGGTGCCGAACCACGTGGTGAGCGGTGGGTGGAACTTCTTCCTCCCCCGGACCGTCTCAATCGCCACAATCAGCGCCATCGTCGGAAGTGTGATCAACACAAGACAGATACCGACATCGAATGCCAGCGTGCCCCGGGCTCGCACCAACGTAATTGTGGTCTGGTCGCCCTTGCCTGCCGGAGCTTGCGACGTCTCCGTCGATACGCGCCATCCGCCCAGGCTTCCGATCACTTCGATACGAGCAGGCACGGTAAGTCGCCCTTCACCATTGCCCACCATCACCTCTGCGCGCAGCTTCTCGGTGGAGTACTCATCGAAGGGCCATGATTGCGCGTCGCCCGTTGCGACCAGAGTGTCGTCCATAGCCGCGGGTAACGTGCCCCGCGGAAAATGCCGCTCCCCATAATCCAGCGATGACACCAAGCGGACGGACATGTCCGCGTTCAACAGGCCAAAGGCATCAAGGTTCGCCTTCGCGGGCAGCACCACGATCTCAGAATCCAACCGATTATTTACGGTCCGCAGATCCTGTAGATCTATGACCACCACAGTCTCGTTGTCCCGGGACAGATCGAGATCCGCTGAAGCCGGCCCCGAATGATGATCCAGCATCCGGTAGATGACAAGAAATCCAACGTAGATGACCAGCACGAGTACGACCGCACCTACGGTGGTGGCAGTCGGCTTCAGTTTGAAGCGCCCCTTCAATGCCTGCACAAGATTCCCATCTCTACCGTCGCGCTATTCGAAAAATCTAACAGCAGAAATGAAAACACCCCCCAGTTTCCTGGGGGGTGTTTCCAATTTATGTTCGGCGGTGTCCTACTCTTCCGTTCCGTGTTGAGAACAGTACCATCGGCGCTGAGAGGCTTAGCTTCCGGGTTCGGGATGGGACCGGGCGTTTCCCTCTCGCTGTGGCCGCCGTAACTCTTTCGTGTGATTAACACACAAGTTATCTGGTGGTGGAGTGTGGTCGTCAAATGACGACGAATAGCGGTTGCGATTTATTAGTAAGTTTTCGGTCGATTAGTGCCAGTTCCCTGAACGTATTACTACGCTTACAGGTCTGGCCTATTGAACCCATAGTCTGTGGGTGACCTTATCCCTCTAAAAGGGTAAGAAACCTGGTCTTGGAATAGGTTTC
This sequence comes from Mycobacteroides sp. H001, assembly GCF_001440005.1. Taxonomy (NCBI): domain Bacteria; kingdom Bacillati; phylum Actinomycetota; class Actinomycetes; order Mycobacteriales; family Mycobacteriaceae; genus Mycobacteroides; species Mycobacteroides sp. H001. The sequence goes on along the minus strand of NZ_LJYH01000021.1, from coordinate 426,199 downwards.
CCGCTTAGATGCTTTCAGCGGTTATCCTGTCCGAACGTAGCTATCCAGCCGTGCTCCTGGTGGAACAACTGGTACACCAGAGGTTCGTCCGTCCCGGTCCTCTCGTACTAGGGACAGGTTTCCTCAAGTTTCTGACGCGCGCGGCGGATAGAGACCGAACTGTCTCACGACGTTCTAAACCCAGCTCGCGTGCCGCTTTAATGGGCGAACAGCCCAACCCTTGGGACCTGCTCCAGCCCCAGGATGCGACGAGCCGACATCGAGGTGCCAAACCATCCCGTCGATATGGACTCTTGGGGAAGATCAGCCTGTTATCCCCGGGGTACCTTTTATCCGTTGAGCGACATCCCTTCCACTCAGAGATGCCGGATCACTAGTCCCGACTTTCGTCCCTGCTCGACTTGTAAGTCTCGCAGTCAAGCTCCCTTGTGCACTTGCACTCAACACCTGATTGCCGTCCAGGTTGAGGGAACCTTTGGGCGCCTCCGTTACATTTTGGGAGGCAACCGCCCCAGTTAAACTACCCACCAGGCACTGTCCCTGGACCGGATATACGGTCCGAGGTTAGAGGTTCAATACGATCAGAGTGGTATTTCAACGATGACTCCACAAACACTGGCGTGCCTGCTTCACAGTCTCCCACCTATCCTACACAAACCGAACCAAACGCCAATACCAAGCTATAGTGAAGGTCCCGGGGTCTTTTCGTCCTGCCGCGCGTAACGAGCATCTTTACTCGTAGTGCAATTTCGCCGAGTCTATGGTTGAGACAGTTGAGAAGTCGTTACGCCATTCGTGCAGGTCGGAACTTACCCGACAAGGAATTTCGCTACCTTAGGATGGTTATAGTTACCACCGCCGTTTACTGGGGCTTAAATTCTCCGCTTCACCCAAGGGTTAACGGGTCCTCTTAACCTTCCAGCACCGGGCAGGCGTCAGTCCGTATACATCGTCTTGCGACTTCGCACGGACCTGTGTTTTTAGTAAACAGTCGCTTCTCACTGGTCTCTGCGACCTCGTTCAGCTCACGGAGCAAGTCCGGTCACCAAGCGAGGTCCCCCTTCTCCCGAAGTTACGGGGGTATTTTGCCGAGTTCCTTAACCATAGTTATCTCGTACGCCTTAGTATTCTCTACCTGACCACCTGTGTTGGTTTGGGGTACGGGCCGTGTGTGAACTCACTAGAGGCTTTTCTTGGCAGCATAGGATCACTGAATTCGCCTCAATCGGCTATGCGTCACCTCTCAGGCTTAATGACGTCCGGATTTACCTAGACATCGCCCTACGGGCTTGCTCCGGTATAACCACTAACCGGTACAGCTACCTTCCTGCGTCACCCCATCGCTTGACTACTACCACCGAAGGTCCCACGCAGCGGGTTCACGTCGCACTCCGAAGAGATTGATCTAGAACCTTTTGGGTGGTTAGTACCGATGATTCATCATGGGCGCGCACACACGGGTACGGGAATATCAACCCGTTGTCCATCGACTACGCCTGTCGGCCTCGCCTTAGGTCCCGACTTACCCTGGGAGGACTAGCCTGGCCCAGGAACCCTTGGTCATTCGGCGGGCAAGTTTCTCACTTGCCTGTCGCTACTCATGCCTGCATTCTCACTCCCGCACCCTCCACTGCTGGATTACTCCGCAGCTTCGCTGGGTGCAGGACGCTCCCCTACCCATCCATGCCACTGCCCCGAAGGGAATGTATTGCATGAATGCCGCGGCTTCGGCGGTGTACTTGAGCCCCGCTACATTGTCGGCGCACAATCACTTGACCAGTGAGCTATTACGCACTCTTTCAAGGGTGGCTGCTTCTAAGCCAACCTCCTGGTTGTCTTTGCGACTGCACATCCTTTTCCACTTAGTACACGCTTAGGGGCCTTAGCCGGCGATCTGGGCTGTTTCCCTCTCGACGTACGGAGCTTCTCCCCCGCCGTCTCACTGCCGCGCTCTAACTTATTGGCATTCGGAGTTTGGCTGACGTCAGTAACCTAGTAGGGCCCATCGGCCATCCAGTAGCTCTACCTCCAACAAGAAACGCGCGACGCTGCACCTAAATGCATTTCGGGGAGAACCAGCTATCACGGAGTTTGATTGGCCTTTCACCCCTACCCACAGCTCATCCCCTCAGTCTTCAACCTAAGTGGGTTCGGGCCTCCACGGCGTCTTACCGCCGCTTCACCCTGGCCATGGGTAGATCACTCCGCTTCGGGTCCAGAACACGCCACTATGGGCGCCCTATTCAGACTCGCTTTCGCTACGGCTACCCCTCACGGGTTAACCTCGCGACGTGTCCCTGACTCGCAGGCTCATTCTTCAAAAGGCACGCCATCACCCCACAAGGAGGCTTTGACGGATTGTAGGCACATGGTTTCAGGTACTATTTCACTCCCCTCCCGGGGTACTTTTCACCATTCCCTCACGGTACTAATCCGCTATCGGTCACTAGAGAGTATTTAGGCTTACCGGGTGGTCCCGGCAGATTCACAGCAGATTCCACGAGCCCGCTGCTACTCGGGATGAAGTACGAGACAGGTGTCGGATTTTCGCGTACCGGACTCTCACCGTCTGCGGCGGGCCGTCCCAGACCACTTCCGCTAATCACGACACTTTTTTACTGTCCGCCGGCCTGGTAGAACCGGCAAGTACAACTCCCACAACCCCGCACACACAACCCCTACCAGGTATCACATGCATGCGGTTTAGCCATCTTCCGCTTTCGCTCGCCACTACTCACGGAATCACGGTTGTTTTCTCTTCCTACGGGTACTGAGATGTTTCACTTCCCCGCGTTTCCTCCCAAAGCCTATATATTCAGCAGTGGGTAACACGACATCACTCGTGCTGGGTTTCCCCATTCGGACATCCTCGGATCAAAGCTCGGTTGGCAGCTCCCCGAGGCTTATCGCAGCCTCCTACGTCCTTCTTCGGCTTCTAGTGCCAAGGCATTCACCATGTGCCCTTAAGAACTTAGCTAATAAATTGCAAAAACTAACCTCACTCGTAAACGAGCGAGGCTTGTTAGATGCTCGCAACCACTATCCATAAGTCAAAGACCACACCCCACCACCAAGCAGGGTGACAACACAATGTGTTGCCTCAGGACCCAACAGTGTGCCAGCGTTTCAATTCTATTGACAGTTCGACGTTTTGCCGACTACCTATCCACGGGGTGGACAGGATTTATAAAACATATTCACCAAGCGAGTAACCACTACAGAAACTCACTTTATGTTCCCAAGCTCATTCGGCTGGGAAATGGTGCTCCTTAGAAAGGAGGTGATCCAGCCGCACCTTCCGGTACGGCTACCTTGTTACGACTTCGTCCCAATCGCCGATCCCACCTTCGACAGCTCCCTCCAAAAGGTTAGGCCACTGGCTTCGGGTGTTACCGACTTTCATGACGTGACGGGCGGTGTGTACAAGGCCCGGGAACGTATTCACCGCAGCGTTGCTGATCTGCGATTACTAGCGACTCCGACTTCATGGGGTCGAGTTGCAGACCCCAATCCGAACTGAGACCAGCTTTAAGGGATTCGCTCCACCTTGCGGCTTCGCAGCCCTCTGTACTGGCCATTGTAGCATGTGTGAAGCCCTGGACATAAGGGGCATGATGACTTGACGTCATCCCCACCTTCCTCCGAGTTGACCCCGGCAGTCTCCTACGAGTCCCCGGCATTACCCGCTGGCAACATAGGACAAGGGTTGCGCTCGTTGCGGGACTTAACCCAACATCTCACGACACGAGCTGACGACAGCCATGCACCACCTGCACACAGGCCACAAGGGAATACCTATCTCTAGGTACGTCCTGTGCATGTCAAACCCAGGTAAGGTTCTTCGCGTTGCATCGAATTAATCCACATGCTCCGCCGCTTGTGCGGGCCCCCGTCAATTCCTTTGAGTTTTAGTCTTGCGACCGTACTCCCCAGGCGGGGTACTTAATGCGTTAGCTACGGCACGGATCCCAAGGAAGGAAACCCACACCTAGTACCCACCGTTTACGGCGTGGACTACCAGGGTATCTAATCCTGTTCGCTACCCACGCTTTCGCTCCTCAGCGTCAGTTACTGCCCAGAGACCCGCCTTCGCCACCGGTGTTCCTCCTGATATCTGCGCATTCCACCGCTACACCAGGAATTCCAGTCTCCCCTGCAGTACTCTAGTCTGCCCGTATCGCCCGCACGCCCACAGTTAAGCTGTGAGTTTTCACGAACAACGCGACAAACCACCTACGAGCTCTTTACGCCCAGTAATTCCGGACAACGCTCGGACCCTACGTATTACCGCGGCTGCTGGCACGTAGTTGGCCGGTCCTTCTTCTGTAGGTACCGTCACTTTCGCTTCGTCCCTACTGAAAGAGGTTTACAACCCGAAGGCCGTCATCCCTCACGCGGCGTCGCTGCATCAGGCTTGCGCCCATTGTGCAATATTCCCCACTGCTGCCTCCCGTAGGAGTCTGGGCCGTATCTCAGTCCCAGTGTGGCCGGTCACCCTCTCAGGCCGGCTACCCGTCGTCGCCTTGGTGGGCCATTACCCCACCAACAAGCTGATAGGCCGCGGGCTCATCCCACACCGCAAAAGCTTTGCACCACTCACCATGAAGTGTGTGGTCCTATCCGGTATTAGACCCAGTTTCCCAGGCTTATCCCAGAGTGCAGGGCAGATCACCCACGTGTTACTCACCCGTTCGCCACTCGAGTACCCCGAAGGGCCTTTCCGTTCGACTTGCATGTGTTAAGCACGCCGCCAGCGTTCGTCCTGAGCCAGGATCAAACTCTCCAAACAAAATTTAATCCCGACAAAACAACTGTCAAAAGAATTGTTATCGACATAAAATGTCTATATAAACACTGACACACTATTGAGTTCTCAAACAACACATTTAATTTGTTGTGGCTATGAATTCCGGAATTACTTCCTTCATTCTCGCCTTCGCCCTTTCGGGCGACTCGGAAACCGTATCAAGCTCGGTGAACTTGAGTCAAATTCCCGGTTTTGGCTGGTCACTTGCGTACCATCCGATCGCCGACATTCTGGAATTTCTTCCTGAATTCCGACTTCCGCTCTTTCGGGCGGCTGGGAAACCGTATCAAGTTCGGTGAACTTGAGTCAAATTCCCGGTTTTGGCTGGTCACTTGCGCACCATCCGATCGCCGAGATATCTGAATTTCTTCTTCTATTTCGGCTTTCGCCCTTTGTAAGCGGCCCGGGAACCGTATCAAGTTCGGTGAACTTGAGTCAAACTCCGGGTTTTGGCTGGTCAACTGCGCACCAACCTAAGACCGGAATTTCGGAATCGCTTCCTTGTCCCGGCCTCGCTCATTCAGGGCAACCCGACCACTGTACCAAGTCCAATGAACTTGAGTCAACTTCGGGTTCTGGGGGTGGTCAGCGCTAGCTGACCCGCTCGACTTCGGCACCCAGGCTCTGGAGATTCTCCACGAACAACGGGTAACCGCGGTCGATATGAAAGACATCGTATACCTCGGTGACGCCATCCGCCACTAACCCCGCAAGCACGAGTCCGGCGCCGGCCCGGATGTCCGATGACCACACCGGCGCACTGGACAGTTGACGGATACCCCGAACCACCGCATGGTGCCCGTCCGTCCGCGCGTCGGCCCCCAACCGCATCATCTCCTCGACGAAACGGAATCGGGCCTCGAAGACGTTCTCGGTGATCATGGAGGTGCCATCGGCTATCGCTGCAAGCCCAATTGCCATGGGCTGCAGGTCAGTTGGAAATCCCGGGAACGGTAACGTGGCCACATTGATCGCTTTGGGGCGCTCGTACTGAACTACACGAAATCCGTTGTCGTTCTGGGTCACTGTCGCACCGGCATCATGCAGCTTGTGCAGCACGAGCTGCAGGTGCTCCGGATCCACTCCCGTCACCGTGACATCGCCACGCGTCATCGCAGCAGCCAAACCCCAAGTGGCAGCGACGATTCGGTCTCCAATGACGCGATGCTCGGTGGGATGAAGCTTTGGAACACCGATCACCGTCAACGTCGACGTTCCAGCACCCTCTATCTGGGCACCCATCTGGACCAGCATGGTGCACAGGTCCACCACGTCCGGTTCACGCGCGGCGTTGTGGATGGTAGTGACGCCATCCGCGAGAACCGCTGCCATCAAGATGTTCTCGGTCGCCCCCACGGATGGGAACTCAAGCTGAATATCAGCTCCATGCAACGCTTTTGCCTCGGCGACCACGCACCCATGTTCGATGGTGCACTCCGCTCCAAGCTGTCGCAATCCCGCCTGATGCATGTCGAGTGGACGTGAGCCGATCGCATCTCCGCCCGGTAACGCCACCTTGGCACGCCGGCAGCGCCCCACCAGGGGACCCAGGACACACACCGAAGCCCGGAACTGCCGCACTGCCGCGAAATCAGCCTCGTACTTGGGTTCATCGGGAGAAGTGATCCTGACAACATCGCCCTCTAGTTCCACCGTGGCGCCCAATCCCCGCAGGACATCCGCCATCAGCGGCACATCAAGGATGTCCGGGCAGTTGGTGATGGTGCTTGTTCCCTCAGCAAGAAGAGCGGCGGCCATCAGCTTGAGCACGCTGTTCTTGGCGCCGGTTACTGCCACGTTGCCGGTAAGCCGGGCGCCGCCGGTCACCAAGAAATGCTCGCTCACGCCCGACAGCGTAGCCGGGTAACGTTTCGACACATGACCGATGAGGCCCCGGACCCGCAACGTGAGCGAGGATCATCGAGCGGCGTGCATCTGACTCGCATCTATACCCGCACCGGAGATGACGGAACCACGGGTCTGAGCGACTTCTCGCGTGTATCGAAGAGTGATCCGCGGCTGGCCGCATACGCCGACTGTGACGAGGCCAACGCCGCGATCGGCGTCGCGGTTGTGCTCGGGAACCCAAGCCAATCGGTCGGTTCGGTACTACTGCAGATCCAGAACGATCTCTTTGACGCCGGCGCGGACCTGTCCACTCCCGTCGTACCCGATCCCGAGTACCCACCGCTGCGGATCACCCAGCCCTATATCGACCGTCTCGAGCACTGGTGCGACCAGTACAACGCCGATCTGCCGAAACTGAATTCGTTTGTGCTGCCGGGCGGTACCCCACTATCCGGGTTGTTGCACGTGGCGCGGACCGTGGCACGTCGGGCAGAACGGTCGGCCTGGGCGGCCATCGACGCCTATCCCGACAGCACCAATGTGCTCACCGCCAAGTACCTCAACCGGCTCTCGGATCTGCTGTTCATCCTGTCGCGGGTTGCCAACGACGGTAAGGACACTCTCTGGAAGCCCGGCGGCCCGGCGCAGCCCGCCTAACGCTCGCGACTGCGGCGTTCCGCACGCGGTGAGGGCCGCGACTCAACCCAGGACATGAATGCGGTCAACGCACCGCGATCCAGTGCCATTTCGTAGGTGCGCGCACCATCGCGCAGCTGCAGCACCACGATCTCTGCCGTCATGATGTCGTACTCGTCACCGCGCGGAATCCGCCGGTCGATGATTTCCAGTTCACGCCGCGAGAGCTGGCGATCGGGCCAGAGCCGCACGCTCGAAAGCCGATAGAACTCGGCCTGAGATTCGCGATAGCGCATCACGCCGTGTCGCCAGCGGCCCTCCCCCGCCTCCGGCACATCGCGCAGCAGTGCCGCGGTGCCGCCATTGCGCAACTTGAGCAGACGAAAGCTCAATGCAGCCACCGCCAAAGCAAGGACGGCGATGACCGATATCTCGATCATCGCCGTCACGCTCAAAGCGGTATTTCCTTAGTGGTTGGCCGTGTGGGTACTGCTAAACCGTCTGGCCAAGGGCACGCAGACGCGCGCGTCCCTGCGCCGCAACCCGTGGATCCTCAGAACCGGAATCGGTCTTGGCCTTGGACTCGTCGATATCCGCACGAGCCTGTGCGGACTCAACCAGGATGCTCACCTTGGTGTCGGTGATCGACAGGAATCCCCCGTCGATCGCCCACCACAGGTCATCATCGCCCTCGCGCTCAATCTTCACCGCTGCATCGTCCACCAGCTGCGCCACCAACGGAATGTGGTGCGGCAGGATGCCGATTTCACCGGAGGTCGTGCGGGTAAAGACGAATGTGGCCTTACCCGACCAGATCTCACGCTCGACGGCGACAATCTCGACGTCAATCTCGGACATTCAATGCACCTCCTTCAGATAGCTAGTGACGAATTACAGCTTGGCGCCGAGGCTTTCGGCCTTCTTCGCCAAGTCGTCCAGGCCACCGATGAGGAAGAACGCCTGCTCGGGCAGGTGGTCGAACTCGCCCTTGGTGAGCTTGTCGAACGCCTCGATGGTCTCCTTGAGCGGCACGGTCGAGCCGGGCTGACCGGTGAACTGCTCAGCGGCCATCATGTTCTGGCTCAGGAAGCGCTCGATACGACGTGCGCGGCCCACCAGCTGCTTGTCCTCTTCCGACAGTTCGTCGATACCGAGGATCGCGATGATGTCCTGCAAGTCCTGGTAGCGCTGCAGAATCCGGATGACTTCCTGCGCGACGCGGTAGTGCTCGTCACCCACGACGGACGGCAGCAGAATCGTCGACGACGAAGCCAGCGGGTCCACGGCCGGGAAGATGCCCTTGGAGAACACCGCACGAGAAAGCTCGGTGGTGGCGTCCAGGTGCGCGAACGTGGTCGCCGGCGCCGGGTCGGTGTAGTCATCGGCGGGCACGTACACGGCCTGCATCGAGGTGATGGACCGGCCACGGGTCGAGGTGATGCGCTCCTGCAGCTCACCCATCTCGTCGGCCAGCGTCGGCTGGTAACCCACGGCCGAAGGCATACGACCCAGCAGGGTCGACACCTCGGAACCGGCTTGGGTGAACCGGAAGATGTTGTCGATGAACAGCAGCACGTCCTGGCCCTGCTCGTCGCGGAAGTACTCGGCCATGGTCAGCGCCGAGAGGGCGACGCGCATACGCGTGCCGGGCGGCTCGTCCATCTGGCCGAACACCAACGCGGTGTCCTTGAGGACATTGGCGTCGGCGAGCTCGACCCAGAGGTCGTTGCCTTCACGGGTGCGCTCACCCACGCCGGCGAACACCGAGGTGCCACCGAAGTTGCGGGCGATGCGGTTGATCATCTCCTGGATCAGAACGGTCTTACCGACACCGGCACCACCGAACAGGGCGATCTTGCCACCACGCACGTACGGGGTCAGCAGGTCGACGACCTTGAGGCCGGTCTCCAGCATCTCGGTACGCGGCTCGAGCTGATCGAAGGCCGGGGGCTTGCGGTGGATGGACCACTTCTCGAAGTCGCTGCCGTAGCCGGGCTCGTCGAGGCAGTTACCCAGGGCGTTGAACACGTGCCCCTTGACGCCGTCGCCGACCGGCACCGCGATGGTGTTACCGGTGTTGATGACGTCCACGCCGCGCACCAGACCATCGGTCGGCTGCATGGACACGGTGCGCACCAGGTTGTCGCCCAGGTGCTGTGCCACCTCGAGGGTCAGCGTCTTGGCCATCGCCTCGTAGGTGATCTCGGCGTTGAGAGCGGAGAAGAGCGGCGGCACGGCGTCGCGCGGGAACTCCACGTCAACAACCGGGCCGGTAACGCGAACCACTCGCCCTACGGTCTTGTTAGCAGTTGGTGCGGTCATGTACTCGTCTCTTCCTAATGTTCGCTTGCGGCGGCCGAGGCAAGCGCGTCCACGCCGCCAACGATTTCACTGATTTCCTGGGTGATCTGGGCCTGGCGAGCGCGGTTGGCTTCCAGGGTGAGTCCCTTGATGAGCTCATCGGCGTTGTCCGTGGCGGCCTTCATGGCGCGCCGGCGGGATGCCGACTCCGAGGCTGCCGCCTCCAGCAGCGCCGCGTACACCCGGGTGGCCAGGTAACGAGGCAGCAGCGACGCGAAAAGCGTTGTGGCGTCAGGCTCGAACGAATACTGGGTGGTGGGACCGGTGGCCTCGCCGACGTACTCGATCTCCATCGGGGCGATCCGCTTGGCCACAGCCGACTGGGTCAGCATCGACTTGAACTCGGTGTAGACGATATGAAGCTCGTCCACACCCAGAATTCCGTCAGCGCCAGGATCGTCACCGTCGTCATCGGCGCCCGACAGGAACGCGTCCACCAGCACGCCCGCGATCTGCTGAGCATGTGCGTACTCGGGTCGCTCGGAGAACCCCGTCCAAGACTCGGTGACCGTGCGGCCCCGGAACTTGTAGAAGTTCAGTGCCTTACGGCCGATCACATAGATCACAGGAGTCTTGCCCTGCTCGCGCAGCAGCGCGAAGAGCTCCTCGGCGACGCGGAGCACGTTGGCGTTGTAGCCACCGCAGAGCCCGCGGTCCGATGACACGATCAGCACGCCGGCCCGCTTGGGCTCGGCCCGCTCCACCAATAGCGGGTGATCCAGCGCCGCATCATCGGCGAGCGCGGTGAGCACGTTGGTGATCTCGGTCGCGTACGGCCGGGCAGCCACCACGCGAGCCTGCGCCTTGGAGATGCGCGATGTCGCGATCAGCTCTTGCGCCTTGGTGATCTTCTTGATCGACCCGGCGGATTTGATCCGCCGGCGCAATTCTCGGATTTGTGCAGCCATGGCTGATTACTTCTTGGGAGCCGGCTTGCGGACCTGGACGGTCTCCTGACCGACCTCGGACGCGTCGAGCGCCTCGGCCGCTGCGTCCTTGACCTCCACCGAGCTGCCGTCGGTGGCGGCGAAGCTCTTCTTGAAGTCGTTCACGGCGTCAGTCAGCTTGGTCTCGGTGTCCTCGGAGAACTTCTTGGTCTCCTTGATGTCGGCCAGGATGTCGGCGTGTGAACCGCGCACGTGATCAAGGAACTCCTGCTCGAAGCGGATCACATCGCCCACCGGCACCGAGTCGAGGTGTCCGCCGGTGCCCAGGTAGATCGCGACAACCTGCTCCTCGACCGGGTACGGCGAGTTCTGCGGCTGCTTGAGCAGCTCGACCAGGCGGGCACCACGCTCCAGCTGGGCCTTCGAGGTGGCGTCCAGGTCGGAGGCGAACGCAGCGAAGGCTTCCAGCTCGCGGTACTGCGAGAGCTCCAGACGCAGCGAGCCGGCCACCTCCTTCATGGCCTTGATCTGTGCGGCACCACCCACGCGGGAAACCGACACACCGACGTTGATGGCCGGGCGCACACCCTGGTTGAACAGGTCGGTCTGCAGGAAGCACTGTCCGTCGGTGATCGAGATGACGTTGGTAGGAATGTAGGCCGAGATGTCGTTGGCCTTGGTCTCGATGATCGGCAGGCCCGTCAGCGAGCCGGCACCGAGCTCGTCGGAGAGCTTCGCGCAACGCTCCAGCAGACGCGAGTGCAGGTAGAAGACGTCACCCGGGTATGCCTCGCGGCCCGGCGGACGACGCAGCAGCAGCGAAATGGCGCGGTAGGCCTCGGCCTGCTTGGTCAGGTCGTCGAACACGATGAGGACGTGCTTGCCCTGGTACATCCAGTGCTGGCCGAGAGCCGAACCGGTGTACGGCGCAAGCCACTTGAAGCCGGCGGCATCGGAGGCCGGGGCGGCGATGATGGTGGTGTACTCCAGCGCGCCGGCCTCGTCCAGGGTGCGGCGCACCGCGGCGACGGTCGAGCCTTTCTGACCGACAGCGACGTAGATGCAGCGCACCTGCTGTGCCGGGTCACCGGTCTCCCAGGCCTGCTTCTGGTTCAGGATGGTGTCGACGCAGACGGCAGTCTTGCCGGTCTTGCGGTCGCCGATGATCAGCTGGCGCTGGCCGCGACCGATTGGGGTCTGCGAGTCGATGGCCTTGATACCGGTCTGCAGGGGCTCGGACACGCTCTGGCGCTGAACCACGGAGGCGGCCTGCAGCTCGAGGGCACGGTTGGTCTCGGCCTCGATGTCACCGCGGCCGTCGATCGGCTGGCCCAGCGGGTTGATGACGCGGCCCAGGAAGGCGTCGCCCACCGGCACCGACAGCACCTCGCCGGTGCGCTTGACCTGCTGGCCCTCTTCGATGCCGTGGAAGTCACCGAGGATAACGGTGCCGACGCTGCGCTCGTCGAGGTTGAGCGCCACGCCCAAGACTCCGCCCGGGAACTCGAGGAGTTCCTGGGTCATGACCGAGGGCAGGCCCTCGACGTGGGCGATGCCGTCACCGGTGTCGGAGACGATGCCGATTTCTTCACGGGTGGGGTCGGCAGAGAACGTCGCGACGTACTGCTCGATCGCGCCGGAGATATCCGCCGAGGAGATCGTCAACTCTGTCATGGCTTTTCGTCTTCCTGCTCGTCTATCGGGGTAGGTCTAAATAATGGTCAGTTGGGCAAATGGAGTGCGGCGGCCGAGAGTCGGCTGGACAGACTGCCGTCGATCTCCTCGTCACCGATGTTGACGACGAGCCCGCCCAGCAGCTCGGGATCCACATCCAGTTGCACCGCGATGGTGCGGCCGTAAATCTGCCCGAGCACCTGGGCAAGCCGTGTGCTCTGTGCATCGCTGATCGGTGCGGCCGACTTCACGTGTGCCACTGACTCGTCGCGCCGGGCAACCGCAAGTTCGGCCACCTCGAGCACGGCGACATCGGCGCGCTTGCCACGCAGCAGACGCACGGTCTGCGCGAGCAGGCTTGTCACGATCAGATTGGACCGACCGGCCAGCACGTTCTTCAGCAATGCCACACGATCGGCGGCAGGCGAGGTGGTGTTACCCAGCAGCGTGCTCAGCTGCGGCTCGCTGTCCAGGATGCGACTGACGCGGAACAACTGGTCCTCGACGTCATCGATCTGGCCGTCGCGCTCGGCCCGCTCCAGCAAGGCGAGACGGGCGATGTGTTCGATCGCGGTGATCAGGTCGTTGGAAGCGGACCAGCGGGCGGTCACGGCCGTACGCACGACCTCGAGTGCAGGCCGTCCGATCTTGGACCCGAACACCGAGTCGACCAGGGCGACCTTGGCGGCCTGCTCGCTGGCATCGACCGGCTCGGACAGGTGCTTGCGTAGCACCAATTCCTTGACGAGAACCTCGGCGACCGCAGTCAGATCATCGGCCAGCGCGTTGAGCGTCAGGCTGTCGAGGGAGACCGCATTGGCCTGGAAGGCCTTCACCTGCTCGGCGAGCGATTCGCGGCTGGCGGCGTGCAGACCCGCACCACCGGCGGCCAGCGGCCGACGTTCGGTATTGATACTGCCCGCCATCTGCGACAGCTCATCCAGGAACCGGTCGACAGTGGCGGACTGCGCCGCGGGGTCGCTCACGTGTGAACGAACCAGATCGCCTGCGCGGTTCACGGATTCGGCGCCGAGGTCACCGCGGAGCTGACGGATCAGCTGCTGGCGCTGAAGCAGGATCTGCTCCTGCCCATGCACCTTGATCCGCTCGACCTCGGCATCGGCCTGCTCGCGCAGCTGCTTCGAGATCTGCACGGCATCGGCCTTGGCTTCCTCCGCGATGTGGGCGGCGTCGGCCTTGGCATCCTCGATGGCCTTGGCATGTGCACCCTCGGCCTCGACCAGCTTGTCCGCCGCAGTCTTGCTGTCAGCGAGCTGCTGACGCACCGCGTCCTGCTGCTTGGCCATCAACGTGCGTACCGGCGGCACCACGAACTTGACCACCAGGAACACGATGACAGCGAAACCGATGAGCTGTCCGATAAATGTCGACATCTTTGTTTAGCCTCGCCCTGCGTTCGCTGGTTCCGAAAGGCTCACGCCGAGAACGCGTTCGGCGAGCGTCCGAGACAGGCTCTCGACGCTTGCCGACAGCTCTCCGGAAGTTGCCTCGCCCTGACGGGCCAACTCTTCGGCGGCCTTCGCATTCACGGCGGTCGCTTCGGTGTTGGCCCGCTGACGCATGTCCTCGAGAATTCCGCGTCCCTCGGCTCTGGCCTCGTCACGCACCGCGGTTGCCGCACCGCGCGCCTTGGCCAGCTCGTCCTTGTAGTCAGCCTCGGCGGCGGTGAATTGCTCAGCGGCGTTCCGGTTGTCCTCGGCCGTCTTGGCGACCGTGTCCTCGCGTGCCTTGAGCACCTTCTGGATCGGCGGCACTACGAAGATTCCGATGACCGCCAGGACGATCAGGAAGATCGCCAAGACGACAAAGAAGGTGCCGTTGGGGATGAGGAAGTTGTTCTGCTTCCCACCCTCTTCGGCGGCTTCCGCCGCGACTGCCATGACGGCAGAAGCGACACTGTGCAATTCACCCATGCCGATTAGCTGGCGCCGGGAGTCGCGAAGACGAACAGCGCCATGAAGGCCAGGTTGATGAAGTACGCAGCCTCAACCAGACCGACGGTGATGAAGAACGGGGTGAACAGCCGGCTCTGAGCCTCGGGCTGACGGGCCACACCCGAGATCAGGGCGTTACCGGCGATACCGTCACCGATACCGGCACCGATCGCGCCGCCGGCCATGATCAACCCACCGCCAATGAGGGCACCAGCAACAATTGTCGGGTCCGCCATTTTCTTCCTCCTTATTAAGTGGTAGCTGTGCTACCAGGGTCTATTCAATGTGGTCTGTGTAATTAGTGGTGCTCGTCGTCCAGTTCCATCGACTGGCTGAAGTACAGGACAGTCAGCAGCGCGAAGATGAAAGCCTGGATCAGGCCGACGAACAGGTCGAACGATTTCCAGATGGCGTTGGGCGCCCACATGATCCATGCCGGGAACATCGCGATCAGCGCGACCATGATGCCGCCGGCGAACATGTTGCCGAAGAGTCGCAGCGACAGCGAGATCGGCTTGGCCAGTTCCTCGATCGGGTTGATGAACGCCGTAACCCAGGTGTGGCCCTTGAGCAGCTTGATCGGGTGGCCGATGAGGCCGCGGCGTGCAAAGCCCGCGATGTGGTAGCAGACGAAGACGAACAGCGCCAACGCCAGCACGTAGTTAATGTCCGAGGCCGGCGGGGCCAGCAGTTCGGCCGTCTTTCCGTTCTCGTCCGTGTACTGCACGGGCAGCACCGAGATCCAGTTGGACACGAGGATGAAGACGAAGATCGTCACCGCCAGCGGCAGCACGAACGGCGCGATCCTCATGCCGATGGCCGACTCGACCTGATTGCGGAACTGAACGGTCACCGCCTCGAAGAACAGCTGCACCCCATTCGGCACACCGGTCGAGGTGACCTTGGCCCGCAGGAACAGTGCCAGCGCGATCACCACCACCGCGGCCAGCGAGGTGGCAACGATGGTGTCCACGTTGACCTCACCGAGAAAACCCCAGTGTGCGTGCTTGTGATGGCCAACTTCGATGGCGGCTTCTGCCTGGAATGTCGTAATCATGCTGGGCTTATACCTCCGCCTGCGGCTGATTCACTGAACGGATCCCTTTCCACACCGGCACAGCGGTGGTCAACACCAGCAGCACCTGGAACAACGCGACTCCGAAGAACACCCCAAGACCCGCGGGGCGGAACACGAAGGCGATCACCAGGGCGAGGACGGTGATGATCATCAACCGCGCTGCGGAATTGATGGCCATCTTTTGCTTGCTTGGATTGTCTTGCGCAGTAATGACTTCCGCAGACTGGCGAACGAGGAGAGCGTTCACCAGTCCGAGGCCAAGCCCAGTAACGAAGAAAATGCCGAACTGCCAATGCCCGAGCAGGGCGGAGGCCAGCAGAGCCAGGGCACCGAGCACGCCACACAGAACCGCCAGACGCAACGGGCGAAACGCCAATGCCGGAAGGACCAGCGGGGCGTCGGGCGTTGTCACCTGGGGTGTCACCTCACATCTTTGTCGGGGTGGCGGAACAAAAACTGCATTCGTCGGTTCCAGACCTTATAGGAGGTCTGCGGGCTCGCTGAACTCACCTCAAAGGGCAGCTCCCTGTCGGTCAGTTGATCGGTCCGGCGAACCCCTGGATTGTCTAGACAGACTTTCCAAAAATTGCACCGATCCGGCGTGGCCGGCACCCGTGAGTTTTCGGGTATGGCAGAACCGTATCACATGGTAGAGGGGGTTAATGCACCCCTACTACTTTTCGTCGTACATGACCGGTTCGGCCGGAACCGTCGTCGAACTCCCGTCCAATTGAGCGCCCGAGAGCTGATCGGGTTCTTCACCGCGCAGCAAGGGCACGACCGTCGCCACGATGGCGATACCGATCGCGCCCAACACCACCGCACCGGCATACCGAGGCTCGAAGAAGATGGTGCTGGCGGCACCGAACGCGATGATGGCCACCCACAGATAGATGATCAGCACCGCCTTGCGATGGGAATGCCCGATCTGCAACAGCCGGTGATGCAGATGCATCTTGTCCGGGCTGAAGGGGCTGCGGCCCGCGCGGGTACGCCGGATGATCGCCAACAACGCATCCAGGGCGGGCACCAGCATCACCGCGATCACCAGTAGGAACGGCGACAGCAAGACGAACATGTCTTTGGCCCCGTACGAGCTCTGCGAGATGGGGCCCGCAGCCGTGGTCGATGCCGCGGCCAGCATGAGGCCGATCAGCATCGACCCCGAGTCCCCCATGAAGATGCGGGCCCGGTGGAAGTTGTGTGGCAGGAATCCCAGGCACGCCCCGGCCAGCACTACCGAAATGACGGCGGGCGGGTAGTACAGGACATCACCGCCGTGGCTGCGCAGCAGCCCGATCGAGAAGATGCAGATGGCCGCCGCGGTGATGAGCCCCAGGCCTGCGGCCAGGCCGTCGAGACCGTCCACGAAGTTCATGGCGTTGACGATCGACACCGTCAAGGCGAGCGTCACCAGGATGGACGACATCTGATCCAGCACGATCGTTCCCACCCCACCGAACGGGATGTAGATCATGCTCCAGGCCACCCCCATGGTGACCAGCACGCTGGCAGCCGTGACTTGGCCCGCGAATTTGGTGAGCGCGTCCAGGCCCCACTTGTCGTCGATGAGACCGACGACCATGATGATGCCTCCCGCGACGACCACGGCGGGCATTCCCGAGGAATAGACGAATCCCCTTGTCAAGGCGGGCAATTGCGAGGCCAGGAAGATCGCGGCACAAACACCGAGATACATCCCGAGGCCGCCCATCCGGGGGGTCGGCTGCAGGTGCACGTCGCGTTCGCGCGGGTAAGCCACCGCTCCCACCCGGGTCGCGAACATCCGTACACCACCGGTGCAGAAGAACGTCGTGATGGCCGCGGTCAGCCCAACCAGGGCAAGCTCACGCAGAGGGACACCCGCACCGCGATCGGCAAGGGCCAGCAGCTCACTCACGCATCCGACCGTACTTCAAGATTCTGTGGGTTCCGCCGACTCGCCGGGACCGACGTCGCCACCAATCACATCGACGATCTGTTCCCGGGTGATCGGCCCCTCCCGCACGACCAGCGGTACCGGCCCGGTGAGATCGACGATGGTCGACGCCGCCCCCAATTCCGCGGTGCCGCCGTCCAGATACACGGCAACCTTGTCCCCCAGTTGATCGCGTGCTTCACCGGCGGTGAGTGCCGCCGGCTGCCCCGAAACGTTGGCACTGGAGACCGCCATCGGACCGACAGCGCGCAGGAGATCGATGGCCACGGGGTGCAGCGGCATCCGCAGCATGACGCTTCCCTGCGCGTCCCCGAGATCCCAGGACAACGACGGCGCATGCTTCACGATGATGCTCAGCGGTCCGGGCCAGAACGCCTCGATGAGTTCGCGGGCCGCCGACGGAACGGCGAAGACGAGCCCGTCAATGGTGTGCCAGGACCCGACAAGCACGCCTACGGGCATATCCCGGCCTCGCCCCTTGGCGGCCAACAGCGCCGAAACCGCATTGGAATCGAATGCGTCACAACCTAATCCGTAGACGGTATCGGTGGGCATCACCACCAACTCACCCGCCTTGAGCGCGCTCACCGCCGCGTCGACCCCCTCCTGTCGGGTCGCAGCGTCCTGGCATTCGTAGACGGCGGTCACGACCCCAGTCTATGACGCCGGAGATTTGCGGCGTGCGGTGACAAATCTCGGACGGCCTGCCAGGTCGTGTCGCTGCACAACCTCATCGAACAGTCCACTGGCCGTGAACAACTCACGTGTTCCCTCACCGTTGGTGTCGTCATGCTCAACACCGATGTGGCCTCCTGGGGCAAGGAGCCGGCCTGCGGCGGTCACGATTGGCGCGATGACGGTAAGCCCGTCGAACCCCGCAAAAAGCGCCAACGGCGGATCATGCTGCGCCACTTCCGGCTCCAATTCGGCGTCTTCGGGGATGTAGGGCGGGTTGGCGACGATCAGATCGACAGTTCCATCGAGCTCCGTCAACAGCGCGGGTGAGGTAACGTCGGCCTGGATCACCTCGATCGGAGTTCCGGCGGTGTTGCGCCGTGTGTAGACCAGTGCCTGATCGTCAAGCTCGATCGCGAGGATGCGCGCGGCGGGCTCGTCGTGCGCCAGCGCGATCGCCAGCGCCGCGGACCCTGCACACAGCTCGACGACTGTGGCGTGTGGCGTCAATTTCCCTGTTGCCCAGGCATACAGAGATTCCGTCTCCGGACGCGGGATGAACACGCCCGGGCCCACCGACACCTCGACGGGGCCAAATGCTGCGTTTCCGGTCAAGTGTTGCAAGGGAATCCGCTGCACACGCGCTGCCACCAGGTCGCGGTAACTCTCGGGAAAATCAGGGGCGAGTTCGGCGAAACGCAATCGCGTTCGCGAGACTCCGAGCAGATGGGCGGCGAGCTCTTCGGCGTCTACCTGCGGACTGGAAACTCCTGCCCCAGAGAGTGATTCGACCGCCTCGGCGATCAGCTGACGCAACGCGCTCATCTCGCTCACGCCTCCTGCAGGCGCGCCTTCCGATCGGCCACTGCCAGCGCATCGAACAGTGCGTCGAGGTCACCGTCGAGCACCTGGTCAAGGTTGTGTGCCTTGAACCCCACGCGGTGATCGGTGATGCGGTTCTCCGGGAAGTTGTAGGTGCGGATGCGCTCGCTGCGATCCACCGTGCGGATCTGGCTGGCCCGGCCGGCGGAGGCGTCGGCTTGCGCCTGCTCCTCGGCGAGCGCCTGCAGCCGCGCCGCCAGTACCTGCATGGCGCGGGCCTTGTTCTGCAGCTGCGAACGCTCGTTTTGGCAGGTCACCACGATCCCGGTCGGCAGGTGGGTGATGCGGACCGCCGAGTCGGTGGTGTTGACGCCCTGGCCGCCCTTGCCCGAGGAGCGATAGACGTCGATCCGAAGGTCCGACTCGTCGATCTGGATTTCTTCTACCTCTTCCGGCTCCGGATAGACCAGCACTCCGGCTGCCGAGGTATGCACGCGCCCTTGGGATTCGGTGACGGGCACACGCTGGACGCGGTGCACACCGCCTTCGAACTTGAGCCGCGACCAGACGCCGTCGGCGGTGTCGCCCTTGCTGGCGATGGCCAAGGTCGCGTCTTTGTATCCGCCGAGGTCGGATTCGGTCTCGTCGAGAACGGTGACCTTCCAGCCGTGCCGTTCGGCGTACCGGATGTACATCCGGGCCAGGTCGGCAGCGAACAGCGCCGATTCCTCGCCTCCCTCACCAGATTTCACTTCGAGGAGGATGTCGTCACCGTCATGGGGGTCGCGGGGAGCGAGCATGTCCGAGAGCTGCGTCTCCAGCTCGGCGACCGACGATTCCAGCTCGGTCACCTCGTCGGCGAACGAGGGATCGTCCGCCGACAGTTCACGGGCGGTGGCCAGATCGTCGCGGGCGGAGACCAGCTTGCGGTGGGTGGCGACGATCGGCGAGAGCATCGCGAACCGGCGTCCGGCCTTGCGCGCCGCGCCAGGATCCGCGTGCAGCGCTGGGTCGGCCAGTTGCTTCTCCAGTTCAGCGTGCTCGGCCAGCATTCCTTCGATCAGCGGCGTCTCGCTCATGCGCCCTCCTCCCAATGTTCATACCCGCACTTGGTCATACAAAAAACCGACGCCCGGACTGCACAAAGGCAAATCCGGGCGTCGGCAAGGAAGCTATTTGTCGGCTGCGGCCTTGCGCTTGCCGTACCGGGCCTCGAACCGGGCGACGCGACCGCCGCTGTCCAGGATCTTCTGCTTACCGGTGTAGAAGGGGTGGCACTGCGAGCAGACCTCGACCACGATGTGGCCGCTGTCCTTGGTGCTGCGGGTGGTGAAGGTGTTACCGCAGCCGCAGACCACGTTGGTCTCGACGTAGGTGGGGTGGATACCCGATTTCATTGCTTTTCCTCTGCTTGTTGTGGTCGCCGGGTCGCTTGTGGGCGTGAACCGGAACCCTTCAAAAGGCTGAGAGGCCATTATGCCAGCTCAGTTACGTAGAACCTAAACGGCGCCGACCTGCGCACTATTCCCGATTTCTGAACCCGGCGTACGTTGGGGAGGGAAAGCCGATTCGGGAAGGAAACGCATGAACATCAAGAGATTGATCGTCACAAGCGCATCCGCGGCAGCGATGGGTTTGGCCGCATTCGCCGGCGCACCGGGGCTGGCCTACGCCGACCCCATCACGCCCCCGGCACCGCCGCCCATCCCCCAGGCTCCACCGATCCCCCAGGGAACCGGTGTACCGCCCGTCCCTCAGGCGCCGCCGATTCCGCAGATTCCGTCCATTCCGCAGCCCTGATCCCCGCCCGGCCTCGGGCATGTAACGGGCATTGACATCCTGTCGATATTCACAACGGCAGCCGCGTCATAACCAACGCGGTGCAGCTGTTGGAAATCGGTACTTCGGTTGAGTCGGGGCGAACCGCCGAGATAATCGGACAGGAGTCGCACGTGAATCTGAAAAGTGTTGTGAGCCAGGGTGTCATCGTTGGCACGTTGACGATGGGAGCGCTTGGGCTGGGCGCCGTTCCGGCGTATGCGCAGCCTCCGGGACAGCCCGGTTACATCCAGGATCATCCCAACCGCCCACACGGCGACGATGACGATGACTGGGGCGGCCACGACGGTTGGCGGAACAACGGCAACTGGCGCGGCAATGACAATTGGCGCGACCGCGACCAGGACTGGCGGGATGACCGCAGATGGCGCGATGACCGTCGGGAATGGCGCGACAACCCGTGGCATTACGACCAGCGTCCACCGTGGGGCTGGGCCCCGCCACCTCGCGCGGAATGGCGCGGACCGCTTCCAGATCGTTGGGGCCCACCCCCTGCGGCCTTCGACTACTGGGGATATCGGGTACAGCCGATCTGGGATGACGGTTTCCGGACCTGGGGATTCTGGCTGTTCGGTATCTGGATTCCGCTCGCGTCGATCGGCTAGCGGTCCCGGCCATATGAACCTGCGCGGTATCACCGATACCCGGTGATACCGCGTCAGGCTCTAGCTGTACTGCGGCTCGTCAGCGCCGTTGGAGCCCGGAGTGTTCTTGGAGACCTGGACCAGGAATTCGTAGTTGGTCTTGGTCTTGCGCAGCTGGCTCATCAGCAGGTCGATGGCCTGGTGTGAATCCAAGCCGGAGAGCACGCGGCGCAGCTTGTGCACGATCGCGAACTCGTCGCCGCTCATCAGCAACTCGTCCTTGCGAGTACCCGACGGGTTGACGTCGACGGCAGGGAACACGCGGCGTTCGGCGATCTTGCGGTCGAGCTTGAGCTCGGCGTTACCGGTGCCCTTGAACTCCTCGAAGATGACGGTGTCACCGGTGGATCCGGTCTCGACCATCGCGGTGGCGATGATGGTCAAGGAGCCGCCGTGCTCGATGTTGCGCGCCGCGCCCAGGAACCGCTTGGGCGGGTACAGCGCCGTCGAGTCGACACCACCGGACAGGATGCGGCCGGACGCCGGCGAGGCGTTGTTGTAGGCACGTCCCAGGCGGGTGATGGAGTCGAGCAAGACCACGACGTCCTTGCCCTGTTCCACGAGACGCTTGGCACGCTCGATGGCGAGCTCGGCAGCCTGAGTGTGGTCTGACGGCGGGCGATCGAAGGTGGAGGCGATGACCTCACCCTTGACCGAGCGCTGCATGTCGGTGACTTCTTCGGGCCGTTCGTCGACCAGCACCACCATCAGATGGCACTCGGGGTTGTTGGCGGAGATCGCGTTGGCGATGTTCTGCATGATCGTGGTCTTACCGGCCTTCGGCGGAGACACGATCAGCGCGCGCTGCCCCTTGCCGATGGGCATGATCAGGTCGATCACACGAGTCGTCAGCTTCTCGGTGGTGGTTTCCAGCCGCAGCCGCTGATTCGGGTACAGCGGGGTCAACTTGGTGAAGTCGGGACGCTTCTTGGCGTCCTCAACCGGGCCACCGTTCACGGAATCGAGGCGCACCAGCGGGTTGAACTTCTGGCGCTGGTTCTGATTCCCCGCGTCCGGGTCGCGGGGTACCCGCACGGCGCCGGTGATGGCATCGCCGCGGCGCAGCCCGTTCTTGCGGACGAGGTTCATCGAGACGTACACATCGTTCGGCCCGGCCAGATATCCGGACGTCCGGACGAACGCGTAGTTGTCGAGCACATCCAGAATGCCGGCCACGGGCTGGACGACATCGTCCTCGCGCAGCTCGGTCTCGCCACCCTCGTTGGTGTTGCGATCGCGACCACGACGGCGTTCACGGGTACGGCGACCACGACGGCCCCGGCCCTCACCGTCATCGCCGCGGTTGCCCTGGTTCTGGCTGTTGTCCTGGTTCTGATTGTCCGAGCTCTGGCTCCCTGAGCCACCCTCACGCCCCGAGTTCTCGGAGTTCTCTGAGTTGCCCCGGCCGCCGTTCTGCTGCTTGCGCTCACCCTCGGCGTTCTGGTTCTGGTTCTGGTTGCGACGCCGCTCACCGCGTCCCTCGCGAGGCGCGCCCGCCGTCTCGGAGTCCTTGCCCTCACCGGAGTCGGCTTCGGGAGCGGACTTCGGCGCCTCGGCGGGCAGATCGAGTGCGGTCTGAGTGGGCTCGGATCCAGCAGATTCGTTCTGCTCGTTCTGGGCCGGTTCCTTCTGGGCCACCTCGGCCGGTGCTGAGGCCTGAGGCTGCTGGGCCTGGGTGGACTGGTTGTTGTTCTTCGACGCGCCAAGCGCACCCTGATGCTCACGAATGGCGGCGATCAGATCGCTCTTACGCATTCCGGAGGTGCCCTTGACGCCTACTTGGCTGGCCAATGCACGCAACTCCGGCAACACCATCGTCGACAGCGCACCCAGTCCATCACCCCGACGCTCCTTGTTGGAGCGATCAGAGGAGGCTGTGGCGGGCGCCTCGGGGGCTTCCGGGGCGGCTTCGGTCGCGATGAGGTCCGTATCGGTCACGGATTTCCTTTCCTTCCCCCGCCGAATATGGGGCGAGGGTCTCACTTCGGCCAGTCAGGTTGCTGGCCGCGAAGTTCATGCTGCGGGCCCACACAGATAGGGCCACGCGAGGTCCTGAGAAATGGCAGCTGACCATCGACCTTGCCCAATATCGCCGCCTGTCGGCGACGACTGAAACACCAGGAAGAATTTGTGATCGTCCTCGTTCTCGGCGCAGGTGCGCAGAAGCTGCAATTGCTGGGACTGATACCGAGGATAACCCCCAGGTGGGC
This sequence comes from Mycobacteroides sp. H001, assembly GCF_001440005.1. Lineage (NCBI taxonomy): Bacteria > Bacillati > Actinomycetota > Actinomycetes > Mycobacteriales > Mycobacteriaceae > Mycobacteroides > Mycobacteroides sp. H001. Next base: position 402,824 of record NZ_LJYH01000021.1, on the reverse strand, counting down.
ATCAAGCAACCAGCACCCCCCGGCGAGTCCCCCGCTCACCAGCCATAACGTCGGCTATCGAACCGACACACCCGCCGATACGGACATCGTCGCCAGCGAGAAACCTTGATCTTCAGCGTATTTCACCGCGACGTCAGGGATATCACCGGTGGTCAGGGCCAATACCGCAGGTCCAGCCCCGGAAAGAACCGCCGCAACCCCCTGACTGCGCAGGTATCCAAGAACCTCGGCGGATGCCGGCATCGCGGAGGCGCGCTGGGGCTGATGTAGGCGGTCTTCGGTGGCCGTCATCAGCAGATCCGGCCGCGCGGTCAGCGCGACAGTGAGTAGCGCCGCTCGGCTAATATTGAACCTCGCGTCTACATGGGTGACAGATTCTGGCAGCAATACGCGAGTGTGCGCGGTGGAGGACTGTTCCTCCGGGATCGCGGCAACAATTCTGATATCGGGGTGCACATCCAGCCGGGTGGCCGCATAGACGGGGGCCGCACCCGAGGTCTCCGACCAGGAGACCACGGCTCCCCCGAGCACGCTGGCCGCCGCATTATCGGGATGCCCCTCGAATTCCGAGGCCAACTGCACCAGCACCTCGTCGGAGAGCACCGGGTGTCCGGCCTTGGCAAGGAGTCCGTTGGCGACGGCCAGGCCGGCAACCGCAGCCGCGGCCGAAGAACCCAAACCCCGCGAGTGTGGAATCTTGTTGCGGCACTGAACGATCAGGCCAGCGGCGGCAGCTCCTCCGGCAGCGAGCCCACGCTCGATCGCCCGCACCACCAGGTGACTGCCGTCGAGCGGGACCTCACCGGCGCCCTGACCTTCGACAGCCACCTTTAGACCGGATTCGGTTGTACTGACCTCGATCTCGTCGTACAGCGACAGCGCGATACCGAGGCTGTCGAAGCCCGGCCCCAGGTTTGCACTCGACGCCGGCACCACGACGGTGGTGATCAGCCCCGCGGGCAGGATTTGGTTCACGCGAGTTCCAGCGCCTCGGCGACCGCGCTCGCCTGCACCGGAATGGGAGTCACCTCGGGCATGCCGCTCAGGGCGTTATCGGGATCCTTCAGGCCGTTCCCTGTCACGGTGCAGACCACGGTGGAACCCTTCGGAACCCAGCCGTCGGCAACCGATTTCAGCAGACCGGCGATGCTGGCCGCGGAGGCGGGCTCTACGAAAACGCCCTCGCTGGAGGCGACCAGCCGGTAGGCGCTGAGAATCTCCTCATCGGTCACGGCCAAGAACTTGCCGCCGGATTCCTGTTGTGCGGCAACAGCACCCGACCACGACGCAGGCGATCCGATCCGGATTGCGGTGGCGATGGTCTCCGGATTGGCAACCGGCGCCCCGTTCACCAACGGTGCCGCACCCGCGGCCTGCGCACCCAGCATCTTGGGCAACCGGTCCGACAGGCCGTCGCGGTGGTACTCGTTGTAGCCGCGCCAGTAGGCGGTGATGTTTCCCGCATTGCCGACCGGCAGCGCGTGAATATCGGGGGCGGTGCCGAGGGCATCCATGATCTCGAAGGCCGCAGTCTTCTGTCCCTCGATGCGCACCGGGTTCACGGAGTTCACCAGGGCGATGGTCGGATAGTCCGCGGTGGTCTTGCGCGCCAGCTCCAGACAGTCGTCAAAGTTGCCGTCCACCTGGATGATCCGCGCACCGTGGATCACGGCTTGGGCCAGCTTGCCCATCGCGATCTTGCCCTGCGGGATCAGCACCGCACACGTGATACCCGCCTTGGCGGCGTAGGCGGCGGCGGAGGCCGAGGTGTTCCCGGTCGAGGCGCACAACACCGCGCGCTGGCCACGGGCCAGCGCGTCGGTCACCGCCATGGTCATACCGCGGTCCTTGAACGAGCCGGTGGGGTTGAGGCCTTCGACCTTCAGGTGCACGGTGCAACCGGTGAGCTCGGACAGCCGCTTCGCGGGAAGCAGCGGAGTGCCACCCTCGCGAAGCGTCACGGGCTGCCAGTTCTCCCCGATCGGGAGGCGGTCCCGGTATGCCGCGATGAGGCCGGGCCAAGGGGTATGAACGGTCACTCTTGTGTTCCTTCCAGCCGGATGACACTTGCGACACCCAACACCACGTCGAGGTCGGCAAGTGCAGCAACGGTTTCCGAGAGCGCAGCATCGGTGGCCTTGTGGGTGAGCACCACCAGGCGGGCGCCCGTCTCGTCGACCTCGCCCTCCTGCCGGACGGTGGCGATGCTGACTTCGCGCTTGGAGAACTCGGCGGCGACGGTGGCCAGCACACCGGGCTTGTCGGCCACCCGCATGCGCACGTAGTACCGGGTCGGGATGAGACCGATCGGCGCAATGGGCAGCTGTGCGTACCGGGATGCCCGCGGACCGCGTCCGCCCTGCACCCGGTTGCGCGCCGCCATCACCAAATCGCCGAGCACGGCCGATGCGGTCGGTGCACCGCCGGCGCCCTGGCCGTAGAACATCAGCTCGCCGGCGGCCTCAGCCTCGACGAAGACCGCGTTGAACGCTCCGTTGACGCTCGCGAGCGGATGGGTCAACGGCACCAGCGCCGGGTACACCCGCGCCGAAACTCGTTGGTTTCCCTCGGCGTCCGTAAGCCGTTCACAGATAGACAGCAGCTTGATGGTGCACTGCAGGGCTCGCGCCGACTCGAAGTCGTCGGCACTGATCTTCGTGATGCCCTCGCGGTATACGTCGTCGGCACTGACCCGGGTGTGGAAGGCGATCGACGCGAGGATGGCGGCCTTGGCCGCAGCGTCGTAGCCCTCGACATCGGCGGTCGGATCGGCCTCGGCGTATCCGAGCTCCCCTGCCTCGGCAAGTGCGGTGTCATAACCGGCCCCTGTGGTGTCCATGGCAGACAGGATGTAGTTGGTGGTGCCGTTGACGATGCCGGACACCCGAATCACCGAATCGCCGGCCAGCGATTGGGTCAAGGGCCGGATGACGGGAATGGCACCGGCCACCGCAGCCTCGAAATAGAGGTCAACCCTTGCCTTCTCGGCAGCTTCGGCGAGCTCACCGGCAGACTGGGCCAGAAGCGCCTTGTTGGCGGTCACCACCGACTTGCCCGCGTTGAGTGCACCCAGGATGCCGCGCCGTGCGGGTTCCACCGGACCCATGAGCTCGACGACGATGTCGACGTCGTCTCGTGAAACCAGCGCGTCGATATCGTCGGTGAGCAGCTCGACCGGAACACCGCGGTCATCGGCCACACGGCGCACACCGATACCGCGAATCTCCAGCGGCGCACCGATGCGGGCAGCGAGGTCACTCGCGCTGCTTTCGATGATCCGCGCTACTTCACTGCCGACGTTGCCCAGGCCCAGGATCGCTACGCCTATCGCGTCACTCATTCACTTACCTCCAAACTCACCAAATCCTCGACGGTCTCGCGCCGCAGGATCAGTCGCGCCTCGCCGTCCTTGACGGCGATAACCGCCGGACGGGTCAGCAGGTTGTACCGGCTGGACATCGAGTAGCAGTACGCACCGGTCGCGGCGACCGCCACCAGGTCGCCGGGAGCCACGTCCTCGGGCAACCACGCGTCCCTGACCACGATATCGCCGCTTTCGCAGTGCTTTCCCACCACCCGGGACAGCACCGGTGCGACGTCACTATCGCGGGAAACCAGCTGCGGGTGGTACTCGGCCTGATACAGCGAGGTGCGGATGTTGTCACTCATCCCGCCGTCGACGCTCACGTACCGCCGCTGCCCGTTGGACAGGATCACGTCCTTGGTGGTGCCCACGCGGTACAGCGTCACGGTGCCGGGACCGGCGATGGCCCGGCCGGGCTCGATCACCAAACGCGGCTCGGGCAGGCCCGCCAGCGCCGACTCGGTGCGCACGATCACGCCCAGCTTGGCCGCCAGATCCTCGATGGGAGGCGGATCGTCGGACGGCACATAACTGATGCCGAGGCCGCCGCCGAGGTCGATGATGTTGAGCTGCGCGGTCTTCTCGGTACCGAACTCCGCGACCACCTCGCGCAGCAGCCCGATCACCCGGTGCGCGGCGACCTCAAACCCGTTGACATCGAAGATCTGCGAACCGATGTGGCTGTGCAGTCCCACGAGTCGCAGGTTGTCGGTGGCGAAGACACGTCGCACGGCCTCCAGTGCCTGCCCACCGGCCAGGGACAACCCGAACTTCTGGTCCTCATGCGCGGTGGAGATGAACTCATGGGTGTGAGCCTCGACACCGACGGTCACACGCACCAGAACGTCTTGCACCACACCGGCACTGCCCGCGATCGCGTCCAGTCGCTCGATCTCGATCATCGAATCGACGACGATGTGTCCGACGCCTACCTGCACCGCCTGGGCGAGCTCCGCCTCAGATTTGTTATTACCGTGCAACGCGATTCGCGCCGGAGGGAAATCGGCGCGCAGCGCGATGGCCAGCTCGCCCGCTGAGCAGACGTCCAGGCCCAGCCCCTCATCCTTGATCCACCGCGCGATCTCGGTGCACAGGAACGCCTTCGAGGCGTAGTGCACGCGCGCAGCGCCACCGAACGCCGCGGCCATGTCGCGGCAGCGCGATCGGAAGTCGTCCTCGTCGATGACAAAAAGCGGCGTGCCGTACTTCTCGGCGAGCTCGGAGACGGTGAGGCCCGCAAGGGTCACCTCGCCGTCGGTGCCGCGAGAGGCATTGCGGGGCCATACGTTCGGTGCCAATTCGGTCGGGTTGACCGGAGGTGCGCTGCTCATGGCGGTGTGCTGTTCCCCTTCTGCGTGGCGGGGGCCTGCCGGGTGTGCGCTCACATCCGCTCCGGTGCGCTCACGCCGAGAATGTCCAGGCCGTTGGCGATGACCTGCCGGGTGGCAAGGCATAACGCTAGGCGTGCCGCATGCAGATCCCCCGGTGTTTCGTCACCTTGCGGGAGCACCCGGCACGAGTCGTAGAACCGGTGGTAATCACCGGCGATGTCTTCCAAATACCGTGCGACGCGGTGCGGTTCACGCAGCACCGCGGCGTTTTGCAGAATACGGCCGAACTCGCCGAGCCCCCGGATCAGCGCACCCTCCTTCTCATGGGTGAGCAGTTCGAGATGATCGGTCGAGTGCCGCAGGCCCAGATCCGCGGCATTGCGCGCCAGTGCACAGAGCCGTGCGTGCGCGTATTGCACGTAATAGACCGGGTTCTCACTAGACGCGGAGGCCCACAGCTGCAGATCGATATCGATCGAGGTGTCCACCGAGGACCGGATCAACGCGTAGCGCGCAGCATCGACTCCAATGGCGTCGACCAGGTCATCGAGAGTGATCACGGTGCCCGCACGCTTGGACATCCGCACCGGCTGACCGTCGCGCACCAGGTTGACCATCTGACCGATGAGCACCTCGACGCTGTCGGCGTCGTAACCCAACGCCGCCGCAACGGCTTTCAGGCGTGCGATGTACCCGTGGTGATCGGCACCGAGCATGTAGATACACAGGTCGAAGCCGCGCTCGCGCTTGTCGAGGTAGTAGGCGATGTCACCGGCGATGTAAGCAGGATTGCCATCACTCTTGATGACAACGCGGTCCTTGTCATCACCGAAGTTGCTCGAACGCAACCAGGACGCGCCATCCTTCTCGTAGATGTTGCCGGTCTTACGCAGCTGCGCGATGGCTTCGTCTACCCGTCCCGAGGTGTGCATCGAGTCTTCGTGGGTGAAAACGTCAAAGTCCGTGCCGAATTCGTGCAACGACTTCTTGATGTGGGTGAACATCAAGTCCACGCCGATTTCCCGAAAGACTTCGGCAGCCTCGGTCTCCGGCAGCGAGAGCGCGTCGGGACGCCGAGTGAGGACCTGCTTGGCGATATCGGCGATGTAATCGCCGGCGTAGCCGTCCTCCGGGGCTTCCTTGCCTTCGGCCGAGGCGATGAGCGAACGGACAAACCGGTCGATCTGCGCGCCATGGTCGTTGAAGTAGTACTCGCGGGTGACCTTGGCGCCCTGGCGGGCCAGCAGACGGCCCAGCGCGTCGCCGACCGCGGCCCAGCGGGTACCGCCGATGTGGATCGGTCCCGTCGGGTTGGCCGAGACGAACTCCAAGTTGATGGTGTGCGTGCCCTGCGCGTCGGAATTGCCGTAGTTCTCGCCCGCGTCCAAGATGTTCGCGACGATGGTGCCCTGTGCGTCGGCGGCGATCCGCAGGTTCACGAACCCGGGTCCGGCAATCTCCGCGGCAGCGATCGCGTTGTTGGCGACGAGGGCATCGACGAGCCAGGTGGCCAGGTCACGCGGGGCGACGCCGACCTTCTTGGCGACCTGCAGGGCCACGTTGGTGGCGTAGTCACCGTGCTCGGGATTACGGGGCCGTTCGACGGTCACGGTGTCCGGTAGCGCCGACGTGTCCAGACCTCGCTCGTCCAGCACCGTGGTAGCGGTGGAACGTAGCAGGTCGGCGAGGTCGGCGGGAGTCACGGCGATCATCCTATGGGCTCGGGTATCCAGGCCCCGAATCCTTTACCCGCGACCGAAACGGTGGTCGGGATGCCGGTTGGGATGCGCTAGGCTGTCCCCGCTAGTCTTTCCAAGCCCTGACGCCCTCGTAGCTCAGGGGATAGAGCGTCTGCCTCCGGAGCAGAAGGCCGCAGGTTCGATTCCTGCCGAGGGCACACACAATTATTCGGCCGCGGGACATTCCGCCGCGGCGGCGGCAGCCTCACGAACCTGCTGCTTTTCCACCTTCACTCGGCGTCGCCAGTTACGCACCACGAAGAACGTGACGAGCAGGAAGATCACCAGCGCCACGGTCGCCCCGATGGCCGTCGCTCCCCGGAATCCGGGCGCTTCGACGTCCAGCACACGCTCACCGGCATGCGCGGAATTGCTGGTGCCGAACACGATCGTCAGCGTCATCAGGTTGGGCACCGCGACAATGACCGCGAGCAGTGTCAGCACCCCGGCGAAGAACGTCCCGCCGCGGCGACCCCGTATCAAAAATGCCCACAGCGCGAGCAACAGCGGTATTCCGGTGCACAGCAGACCGAGCGTGAGCCCGCTGCCGATCCCCTTGGTGAAGCTGCCGTGACCGGACATATCGGCGATGCGTTGTGCCCACCACCGCGGGATGAAGGCCGACAGTGCGAAGTACACGGCAACCAAGGTCAACAACAACGCAATGACCGCGATCACGCGACCGCGCCACCTCGCCCAGACCGACTCCTTGCCCACGGGCCCTGCTTTGCCACTCCCAGCCATGGGAAAAGGCTATGCCAATAGAATTGACTTCGTGCGCCAGAAAGCAGTGTTCGGTCTGATTGGTCTGGCATTGACGCTGTGCTGGGCGCCGGTGGCGAATGCCGACCCGATTCCGGTCTGCCCGTTCAATCAGCCATCAGGGTGGAACGGGCAGCAATGTTTCCCCCAGCCATGCGTTCCGCCGTACGCGCCGGGGGTCCCGCCATGCTTCATGCCGCCGCCCACAATCGCACCCCCGACGGTGGCGCCGGGCGGCATCCCCCACTGATCGACTCAGCCCGCCAACGGCGTACGTGGACGGCGCCGCGCGTATAACAGCGACAACGCGAGTACTACGAGCCCCGCGACCGCCAGCGCCGCGCCGACCAGAGAAGGGGCGCGGTAGCCATACCCAGCGGTGATGACCAGGCCCCCGAGCCAGGCTCCGCCGGCATTGGCGATGTTGAGCGCGGAATGGTTCAGCGCGGCGGCCAATGTCTGCGCGTCGTCTGCCACGTCCATCAATCGGGTCTGCAGCGCGGGCACCAGTGACGTTCCGGAGACTCCCACGGCGAACACCAGCACCAGTGCCGCCCAAGGATTTCGCGACACCGCCGCGAAGATCACCAGCATCACGGCGACCAGCACCAGGCCGATAGCGATGGCCCTGACGACACTGCGGTCCGCCATCCAGCCGCCCAGCACGTTTCCGGTGACCATGCCGATGCCGTACAGCGCCAATGCAAGCGGGACGAGGGCCCTCGACAGTCCGGAAACGCTGGTGAGTGTGGTGCTGATGTAGGTGTAGAACGCGAACATGCCGCCAAAGCCCACGATGCCGATGAGCAGGGTGAACCACACCTGAGCGCGTCGCAGCGCGCTGAGCTCTGTCAGCGGATTCGTGATCTTCATATCCGTCAGCCCTGGCAAGAACCGCAACAACGCCGCGACCGTGACCACGCCGATGACCGCCACGACGGCGAAGGCCGAACGCCAGCCCACCGTGTTACCCAGCCAGGTGGCCACCGGAACACCCACGACATTGGCCACCGACAAACCCAGCATGGTCTGCCCCACTGCCTTGGCACGTTCCCCTGGGCCGGCAAGGTGTGCGGCCACCAGTGCCGCGACGCCGAAATACGCACCGTGCGGCAGCCCGGCGACGAACCTGGAGGCGATCAGCGCCGCATAACCCGGCGCGAAGACGGTGGCCGCATTGCCGATCGTGAACGCGATCATGAGCGCGATGAGCAGGGTTCGGCGCGAGGCCCGGGCGGTGAGTGCCGCGATGATCGGTGCACCCACGACCACGCCCAGCGCATAGGCGCTGATGACGTGCCCGGCCTCAGGCTCGGTGACACCGAAGCCGTGTGCGATGTTGGGCAGCAGCCCCATCGCCACGAATTCGGTTGTCCCGATCCCGAATCCACCTATAGCAAGTGCGAGAATCGCGCCTCGGCGAGTGCGTGGTGACACCGGCGACTCGGGCTGCACGCGTGAATCGACAACGGCAGTCATGAATAGGGCTCCTGTGCGGTATGCGGCTAGATGCGCACATCGATGAGCGCCCTGATCGGTCAACCACCGATTCTGCCGGGTTCATTCCCTTCAGGCGAACTGTGGTCGTCCGGTAGTTGTCTGCAGTCGTCAGCGGAACGGGCTGGTGATGTCGCGCATGAACTGTCCGATGTTGGTCGGCGCATCGCCATCGGGGAAGCTCGCGGTGGCCAGCACATTGCCCCCCGCGTCAGTGAAGTTCCGGCCTGCGCGCTGTTGATGGGTCGAGTTCGTCACCAAGATGATTCCCGAGGCGCCCGCCTGTTTGGCCAGCGGCACCGAGAACTGCGCATTCTGCACTGTGCTGTTGGCCCGGGGCTCCACGATGATGCGATCGGATGGATACCCAAGGCCGACAAGCATATTGCGCATCTGCTCGGCCTCCGACACCCCGTTTTGCGGATTACCTCCGGTCACGATGATGAACGAGTTCGGGAACATATTGGCGATCGCCCTGCCCGTCACGACCCGCTGATACAGCTTGTCCCGCATCGAGCCATCGGGCTTAAGGCCGTACCCGAGGATGACCACGGCCGGCTTCGAGAAGTCCTTGCCCGCCGCCATGGGCTCGGAGTTCGCGATCGCGGGAGTGCACAGCGCGAGAACGGCACCGACGACCAAGGTGGTCGCCCATCGAGTGATCAATGCGCCCTCCAAGTCTCAGTGACTCCTGCGACAGACGAGATACATGGTGCCAGAGTTACCCCTGTCAAGTCGACCCGCCGGTGAAATCTCCCGCGATTCCCCCTGGTGTGACCGACACGACAGATGTAGGCTGGGCTATAAGACACATGTCTACTAACACCACAACGCCGTGGAGGGTGACGTGACCGAAGCCTCAACCATCGACCGAGAAGCCGATACGCCCGAGCCGACCGCTCCCCCGCTCGTGGCACTTCCCAAGCTGGCCCAGGGCATCGCCTTCGTAGCCTCCCGGCGATGGACCACCAGCAGGCTGGCCAAGAAGTACGGCAAGGTCTACACGATCAACATCCCCAAATTCGGGTACACGGTCGTGGTGGCGGACCCAGATCTCACCCGGCAGGTGTTCACCACCAGCACCGAGATTCTGGGCAATATCCAGCCCAATCTGAGCCAGCAGCTCGGACCCGGATCGGTCTTCGCCTTGGAGCGCAACGAGCACCGCCATCGACGCAAGCTCCTCGCACCAAAGTTTCACGGCAAGGCCATGATTCAGTACGAGCAGATCATCGAGGAAGAGACGCTGCGCGAATGCGCGTCATGGCCAGAGGGTCAGCAGTTCCAGACCATGGAACCGATGATGCGGATAACCCTCAACGCCATCTTGCGCGCGGTCTTCGGCGCCGACGGAGCCGAGCTGAACGTGCTACGCGAGCTGATTCCACCGTGGGTGGTACTGGCGTCTCTGACCACTCGGGTGCCGCAACCGAAACGGGTCTATGGGCGGTTCAGTCCGTGGGGCCGATTGAAGGCCTACCGCGCGCGGTACGACGAGGTGATCGCACTTCTCATCGACAAGGCGCTCGCCGCACCAGATTTCGAGGATCGCACCGATATCCTCGCCCTGCTGTTGCGGTCCACCTACGACGACGGCACCACCATGTCGCGTAGCGATGTCTCCGACGAACTACTCACTCTGCTGGCGGCCGGCCACGAGACCACCGCCACCACTCTGGCGTGGGCCTTCGAACGGATCACCCGTCACCCACAGGTACTGTCGCGCCTGGCCGAGGAGGCAAAGACCGAGAGCAACGAATACCGCCAGGCGACAATCCTTGAGGTACAACGCAGCCGGCCGGTCATCGACTTCGCGGGGCGTCACGTGCTGGCGCCCTACGTCGACATCGGGCCCTACCGAATCCCCCAGGGCCACTCCCTGGTGGTGAGCATCAATTTGATGCATGACGACCCGGCGGCTTTCCCCAGCCCCGAGCGTTTCGACCCGGAACGCTTCACCGACGCCAAACCCGGCAACTCGTGGGTTCCCTACGGCGGCGGAACCCGGCGCTGCGTCGGTGCGGCCTTCGCCAACATGGAGATGGACATTGTCCTGCGGACCGTGTTGCGGCACTTCACCATCGAGACCACGACGGCGCCCAACGAAAAGTGGCACTCACGCGGGGTCGCCTCCTGCCCGAAGAACAACGGGCTCATGACGGTGCGGCGCCGCTGACATCCTCAGGCAAGCCTGCGCAGTTCAGCCCCAGGGATGGCGTTTACGCAGCTGCATGAGGATCTCGCCCTCGGGCCCTCCCGTGAAGGTCACCTCGCGGCGCGGCTTCTGACCCGGCACCATTTCCAGCTCGTATTTCTGGGCCAGCGACGCGATTCCGATGATGGCCTCCAGGTTCGCGAAGCCCGAGGCGATACACATGCGCTTGCCCGCCCCAAAGGGCATGTGCGCCTTGCGCTGTTCGGGCTGCAGGTTCTCCTTGAGGAACCGTGCGGGATCGAAGGTCCTGGCGTTCTCCCACACCCGCTCGTTGTGGTGGATGCTGTCGATCAACACGGTGACGGTGGTACCGGCCGGAATCGGGTAATCACCCAGCACGTCATCGGCCTTCGCAGCACGCGCCAATCCCAAGATCGGCGGGTACACCCGCATCGCCTCATTCAGCACCGCGGCGGTCCACGGCAGATTGTCGACATCCGCGGCGGTGGGTAACCGTCCACCGAGCACCCGGTCGACCTCTTCGCCGAGTTTCGCACGCGCATCGGGATTGCGGGACAACAGATACCAGGTCCACGCGAGCGCAGCAGCGGTGGTCTCAAAGCCCGCACCGAGGAAGGTCATCAGTTCATCGCGGATCTCCAGATCCGTATACCTAGCGCCCGTTTCGGGATCTTCGGCGGCCATCAACAGCGCCAACAGGTTGTCCTGCCTGGTGATCCGGCCGGAGTGATGATCGGCGATGAGCTGATCGATGGTGCGCTCAACCCAGCGCAGCCCCCTCATGGTCCGCGGCGCGGCCACCGACGCGCCGATACGCAACGCGCGTATAGCCAACCTCGGGGTGTGTGACGCCAACTCATCGGGGCCGTGGGTGGCGAGCTTGTCCACGAACCAGCGCAGCGGCGGCGCCGCCCCCACGATGTAGCCCACACCGAAGAGCTTGAGCAGGCGTGCGAAGTTGATCCGCATTTTCTCGGCCATGTCGCCGGACAGATCGATACCGAACATCGTTTGCGCGACGATATCCATGGTCAGGTAGTTCATCTCGGCGGTGACATCGACCGCTTTCCCCTGGGCGTACAGCTCGTCCCACCGGGCGAGGGTGCGCGCACTGGCCTCGGCCATCTGCGGGGCGAACAGATCGACCTGGCGCTTGGCGAAGATCGGCTGCACCAGCCGACGATTTCGGTTCCAGAGTCCCTCGTTGAGATCGGTCACCAGCCCGCGGCCGAAACCGACTGCCAGCAGATCGTATTCGGCGCTCTTGATGTAATTGTCCTGATTGGCCACCAGCACATGACGGGCCAGTTCCGGATTGCGGACAATCACCGTCTTACGCATGGGCGCCCGCGCGACGATGACGTCATCCTGCCCGGGCAAGTCGGCGAGGTACTCGGAGATGGTGTGCCGGTAGGTGGACCAGACCGCCCCGAGTGCGAGACGCCACGACTTCAGATAGCCCACCTTGGTGTTATGCCACCGCAGGAAGGTCGGCCCGCCCGGATAGAGGTCGTGGTTGACCGGACATTCACGGGCCGCCGTGGCGACCGGCGCGGAAAGGGGTTCTGGCTGCAACGCTGGAGCCGACACGGTTAGACCCTTTCCTGCTCGGAGACGCCGTCGTGCGCCTCGTCAACCTCTGATCCGGAAGTCACCTCTTCCGCCACGGCGTCGTTCTTGTCATCGGCCCCCGCGTCGGCAGCGTCATCGTCGTGGTCCTCGTCATCGAGGTCGACGAGTTCGCCTTCCTCGGCATCGTCGTCGGCCGCGTCGTCCAGATCTGCCTCAGCCGAGGCGCCCCAGCGCTCATGGTCAGCTCGGGCCCTCTTGTTGGCCTCCGCGATTTCGAACCCGTCGGCCACAACGCCGCTCAGCTCCTGGCCAACTTCTCCCACCGTCCGCGTGATGATGCGGATGATCCGGCCGACACGAGACCCGACCGACTCCACGACCTCCTGGACCACGTTGACGTTGCGCTCTACAGGTCCCACCATGCTGCACTGCCCCTTCGAATTCGGTGGCCAAATAGTGAACAATCGTGCACTGAGATCAGTGTGCGTAACGTAGATGAACCTGTCAATACCAGGCCTCAACACGGTTTCGAACAAAAGAAGCCAATCGATAAGAGCACGACCGTACACTGACAGGTATGCGCCATAGTCGTGCTGAAAAGAAGCTGCACACCCGCCGCGCACTGCTCGACGGGACCTTGGATCTACTCAAGGTGCGTGGCTTCGCCGCCGTGAGCCTGCGCGAGGTGGCCAAGTCCGCAGGTTTGGTTCCCACGGCGTTCTATCGGCATTTCGAATCGATGGAGGACCTGGGCACGGTCCTGGCCGAAGAGAGCGTTCGTGCGCTTCGTGACACCTTCCGTCAGGCCCGGCGCGAGGTGGGCAGTGACAACCCTGCCAAAATTCTCGGACTCATGGTCGACCGGGTGAGCGAGCATGCGAACAACTTCCGGTTTCTGGTGCGTGAACGTCATGGCGGCTCGCCGCAGGTTCGGCGTGCCATCAACAACGAGATGCGCATGCTCACCAACGATGTCGTGGTCGAGCTCGCGCGCAATCCCGCAACGAACCACCACACCACCGAAGATCTCGAGATCGCCGCCGAACTCATCGCCGGCTCGATTCTCAACACCATCGGCATGCTGGTGGATACCGATCACCCCAGCGACGCCGACGCGCAAGCGGCCCTCAATCGCGCGCTGCGCCAGTTAGACCTGGTCACCAGCGGGCTGGCTCACACCGGCAGCGTCACGACCGTCATCCCGAAGCCGACTGCTGCCGGTGCACAGGACGAATCTTCTGCCACAACCAGAGTCCCATGAGCATGCCGACCGCATCGGCAAGCACATCAAGCAGACTTCCGTCCCGGCGCGGAACCCACAGCGCCTGAATAACCTCTGAACACGCAGCGAAGGCCAGAACCCAGGCCAGTGTGAACCTTTCACCGATCCTTGCGAATCGCGAGGACACCGCCAGCATCCCGAAAATCAGAAAATGCACCACCTTGTCCGCCCCGGGCGGTCCGGACGGGACTGCGCTGCCGGGCGTGAACAACAGCAGGCACGCGATCGCCAAAGCACACACCAGGGTGAGCCAGCGAAAGCACGGAAACCACGAACGAACTATGCGAATCATCGTGACCCATATTGCCGCTTCGGTTCTGGGTGATTCAAAGCGATGCCGTCAATAGGCATGCTGCGTACAACGAAGACATGACCTCCGCTCCGTCAGTCCTCGAAATCCGCGCACTGCCCGGCACCGAGACCTACCGGAATCTGCTCGCCCAGGTCGCCGGCGGGGCACGAGAACGTGACCTTGACGACGAGAATCCCTTCGACCAGGTTCGGCTGCTCAAGGAAGCGGGGATCGGCCGGCTGCGTATCCCCGTCGAACTCGGCGGCGCAGGACTTTCTGTGCGGCAAATCTTTTCCGCCATCATCGATATAGCGCAGGCCGACCCCATCGTCGCGCACATCTTCCGCACTCACTTCTGGTTCGTCGAAGAACGGCTGCGCACGCTTTCTGATCCCACGTCGGCCGCCTGGCTGACGAAGGTGAACGAAGGCAACCTGTTCGCCAATGCATTCAGCGAGAAGGGGACCTTGGCCGTCGGAAGTCTGGTGTTCAACACCCGTCTACTGCCGGCCGGTGATGGATATCGGTTGAATGGCGAGAAGTTCTACAGCACCGGGACCTTGTTCGCGGACTACCTGACGGTCACCGCAACCACCGACCACGATTCGATCGCATCGGTCATCGTCCCCGGCGATCGCGACGGGGTGCGGCTGGTGGACGACTGGGATGGATTCGGCCAGCGACGCACCGGTACGGGCACCACGATCTTTACTCAGGTCGATGTCGCCAGCAACGAAATCCTTTCCGACACACCGTATGACGCGGCCCCGGTGCCCACCACGCAGTATGCGTCGTTGCAGCTCTACATCCTGGCGATTGTCGCCGGAGTGCTGCGGTCGGTCGTGGATGACGGCGCGGCACTGCTGCGTTCCCGGCAGCGCAACTTCAGCCATGCTCTCACCGAACGCCCTGTTGATGATCCGTTGTTACAACGCACCCTGGGCGAGCTCAGCGCAACCGCGTTCGCGGCCGAGGCTGCGGTTCTTGCCGCGGCCGATGCCATTGATGCCGCCACCGCGTCCCTGCGCGACGGAGTTCCCGATGCGCAGCTCGCCGAGGAAGCCCAACTCGCGGTCGCCAAGGCCAAGGTCCACATCGATGCCGTGGCACTCGATGCCGCCACCAAGCTGCTGGACCTGGGTGGTGCCAGCGCCTCCAGCCGGAGCCGAAATCTGGACCGGCACTGGCGGAACATCCGGACCATCAGCCTGCATAATCCGGTGCACTACAAGGCCCGGGTAATCGGCCAGAACCTGCTGCACGGCACGCCGCTTCCGGCGAACGCGTATTTCTGAGAGGCACCGATTTTGAGGGGTATCGGCGCAGCCGAGTCACTCAGGCCGACAGGCTGATTCGCTGTGCCCCGGTGACCGAGTGATAGCGGTCAGGGCTGCAGGTCAGCACGATCACCTGCGCCTCGGTGCCCACCGCGCCGAACACCTCACCCATACGCTCCAGCCTGTCGCTGTCAGTGAATCCCAGCGCGTCGTCGATGATGACCGGCACCGCATCCTGCGGCGCCACCAACGCGGCGCTCGCCAATCGCGCGACGATGCCCAGTTGTTCCTTCGCACCACCCGATAACGACTCGTAGGGCACCGTTCGGCCTTCCAGCGTCCGGCTGCGAATACTCAGATCGCTGTCGACGTCCACTTCGAAGGTGGGGCCGAAGACCATGCGCCCCAACCGCTCTAGCTCCGCACGGAATGGGTCGACATAACGCAATCTCATGCCGTCCCGGTGCCGCAGCATCACCGATCGCAAGGTGTCGACGGCTCGGGCCTTCGCCCCGATCCGGGCGAATTCCGTTGCCGCATATTCACGCTCGGAAGCCGCCGCATCCAGCTGGTCCTTACGGCCCTGCCTGCCGAACACTTCCAGACGCACCGCGATATCGCGTAGCCGATGACGCAACGAGTCGTGCTGCTGATCCAGCCGCTGTGCCCGCGCGGAGACCTCGCCGAGTTCGGCGCGTACCCGATCAGCCTCGAGCGCAGCCAACTGACTCATCAGATCGTTGATGCGACGGGCGGTCAGGTCTGCCGCTTGGACCGCCTGGTCATGACGTTCGGTCAGCAGATCGTCGGAGGCCGATGCCCGAACCTGGGCCAGGCGCTGCTCCACGGCGGCCAATTCTTCGGCGCGAGCGCCCTGCTTCTCTCGCAATACCATTGCCTCGGTGGACTTCTCGGCGAGTTTCTGATTGGCGACCTGGGCGGCGTGGCGGTGGGTGACCTCTTCGGCCTGCAGCCGCTCCACCTCGGCCACCAATCGGGCGACCTCTGTACGAGCCTGCGCCGGATCGATCGCATCCCACAGACCGTTGGCCTCCGGCGCCAACTCGCGCAAGCGGCTCAGCTTTTCACGCAGTGCGTCAAGACTCTCCGACCCCATCAGCCCATCGAGCAGTGCCGTCAACCGGTCGCGTTCAGCATTCAGCTCGGTCCGCCGCTCGTACTGCTTCTGGGCCTCACCGACATCGGCTACACCAGCAGCCGCCAAGGCGCCGGTGAGTGCCTCACGAGCCGCATCGAGGTTTCCACGCAGCTGAGCCGCGTTGGCCCCCGGAATGATTCGGGTGACTGCCACGCCGGGAGCGGTGATCTCAACGGTATCGGTGGCCGCACTCGCCCACTGCTCCCCGGCCGCAACCCGCAGCTGGCGGCCATCGACGGTGATGTCGACATCGGCGAGCGCACGCACCTCCACCTGCGCCGAAGCGGTGTCCAGAGCCACCTCTGCCATGCCCACGGTTTGCGCGGCAGCCTCGATAGCACCGAGGGTCTGTGCGGTGATTGCCAGTGCCGAAAGTTCCGCGCCGGCCGTGGTCAACTGCCGGGTAGTGAGGTCGACACGCGACACCCGGGCCGCCAATCCATCCACCTCATCCCGGGCCAACGCGCGGTCCAAAGTGTCGCGGGCCGACTGCAGTTGAGCGCGGGTAGCCTCGACTTCCTGGGCCATCCGGGCCGCGGCAACCTCCGCCGCCTCTGCTACCTGTTGCGCCTCAGCGTGCGCTTCCTTCGCGGCCGACACCTGTTCGGCGAGGCCATCGATCCCGGCGCGACGAGCCTGGATATCGGCGACCAGTTGGGCCCGCTCGTCACGTTTGGTCTGTGCCGCCACCGCCGCGGCCTGCGCCGCCTCCGCGACCACCGCTGCGTTATCGCGTTGTTGCATCAAGGTCGAAACGGCTTGCGAGGCCTGCTCCAACGGTGCCAGCCGACGACTAACCTCGGCACGGTCGGCGATGACGGAGGCCAGCTCCCGGGTCAGCTCGTCGTGCTCACGAACCTGTTGCTCGACCTCGGCCACGGCCGCGTTGGCGACGGCAAGCGCATCCTCAGCGGCGGTCAGCCGGACGCCGGCCTTGGCCCATTCACCGGTGGGACGCCCCGTCGCGGTGAAGTACAGCGCGTACTCGGCGTCGATCCGCTCCACCAGATCGGGCTCGCTACCCGACAGCGCAACCGACTGTCCGGCAGCAAGATCCAGGGCGCGGGTTAGCGCATCGCTCGATGACAGATCGAGTACGCCCGCACCCGCCGACTGCAGAACCCGCTGCGCCTTCCACAAGTTCATGTCGATGGACTGATCCAGCATGTCCAGCACCCGCTGATGCGCCTCATCGCCGGAGAGCTGTTCGCGGCGCGGCTCGATGACCGTCAGATGCGTCTCGGCGCGCTTGTGGAAACGCTTCCGATACACGAATCGATAGGGGCCACAGCTGATCTCGGCTTCAATCTCGGAGCCTACGTCCGCAAATGTGGGCTTGACCTGCTTGACGTCCTTCTTGGTGGAGCGATCCTTGGATTCGATCAGCAGGTCCAGCGCCTCGATCATGGACGTCTTGCCGATCTCGTTCGCTCCGCTGACCACCACAACACCGCGATCGGGAAAAGTGATGTCGCGATGAGCGATTCCGCGATAGTTGGTGACCGAGAGCCGGTGCAGCTTCACGCCGCCGACCCTCGTGTCACCGCGCCGCCCTTGGCCGATCCGCCTCGCCCGGCACTGGAGGTGAGACGCAGTAACAGCGACAACGCGCCCTGGGCATCCGCCGACGATGCTCCGCCAGCGGCCGCCATCTCCTTCAGCTCGGCGATCGCGGATTCAGCGAAACCACCGACACCGAGATCACTGAACTCTCCGTCGGCAGGCACCACAACAATATCGGTGTGCCGCTCCCACGCCCGCACGCTGGCGAAAAGCCGCGTGTACTTGTCCAGGCACTCTTCCAGCACGGCGTTATCGGTCACGCTGAGCGTGCCCGTGAGCGCCAGACGCACCACCGTGCGTTCTTTGTCGGGCAGCAGTTCGAGATTGAGTCCGAGATCGGCGATATCGCGTGCGTTGTCCACCGACCGCCGCAACGTCACGAACCGCCATCTGCCCACGTGATGGGCATCCACCTGCACCGCACCCGATTCGTCCAGGTCGACCACGAGAGCATGTCCCGGATCGGATTCGACATCGTCGTAGTTGGTGACCTCGGGCGCCCCCGAGTACCAAACCCGCCCGGTGGAACCCACCTGGGTCCGGGAGTGCTTGTCCCCCAACGCCACGTAATGGACCGCGCCACGGGCAATGGCGTCCTCGACGGCCTTCAGCACGATGAGCGCCGGCTTCGTCGGGTCGGGGTCCAGCACGTCCACACCGCCGTGGGCCACCACGATGCGCCGGGTGCCGTCAACGGGCAGAGCCTCCAGCTGTTCGGCCACCAGATCATGCGTGGGTGCCTTCGAACGCCACGGCACCGCGACCAGCTCGACACCGGCAGCCACCCGATGCACGCCCGCGGTATCGAGGACGTGGACGTTCGCGGGCTTCTCGGCCAGGAACAGCTCACTGGTGTACACCGAGGCGGCATCCAGGGGATCGTGGTTGCCGGGCAGCAGATAGATGTCCACCCCGACGCCACGCATCACCTCCAGCGCCTGACTGATGACGCGTGGGGCCAGCTGGTTGGATTCGAAGACATCTCCACACACCACCATGAAGTCGCAACCCTCAGCCACAGCAACCTCGCCAAGGGTGGCGATAGCCTCCCTACGCGCGGCTGAATACTGCGGCTGAGCTTCGCCGGCAAGGAAATGCCGGGTCATACCGAGCTGCCAGTCAGCGGTGTGCAGGAACTTCACACGGGAAGTCTATGGCCGTCCACCGACAACCTCCGGGTGCCGCGCCTGATCCCCGGGGCCCGGATTGGTGACTTATCCACAGGTCGGGCATTTGCCCGTCTTTCGTCACCCAGCCCGGTTACCGTACGACCATGCCGGATGACGCCAAGCGCACCCTGATCTTGATGCGGCATGCGAAGTCGGCGTACCCGCCGGGAGTAGACGACCACCAGCGCCCGCTGAATCTGCGTGGCACACGACAAGCCACCCAGGCCGGAACGTGGCTGCAGGACAATTTCAATCGGATCGACGCGGTGCTGTGTTCAACCGCCACCCGGACCCGCGCGACGCTGACTCAAACCGGGGTACACAGCCAGCTCGTCAGATTCAGCGACAAACTCTACGACTCAACGGTGGGAATCACCCTCGGCGAGATCAATGCGGTACCGGATTCCGCGAGCACGGTGCTCGTCGTCGGGCATGAACCCACCACCTCGCAGCTGGCACTCATGCTCGCCGATACCAGTACCAGCAATGCGGAGGCCGCGAACCGGATCTCCACCAAGTTCCCCACCTCCGCGATCGCGGTGCTCACCACTCGGTCGCCATGGTCACGGCTCGAATTGGGCGGCGGATCGCTCACCAAGTTCCACGTGCCGCGCTAGTCGGCGGGCCTCAGACCTTCTCAGCCACCTGGGTGGACAGCTTCATCGCACAGTGACATGCGTCCGAGGACGTGCCGTGACCCGCACCGAGCAGGGTGACCGCCAGTTCGAAGAATTGGTCGTCCCCGTACTCCAGCGCGGTGACGCACATCCCGTACGTCGAACTGATGAAACCGCTCTTGCCTCCCGCGGAGAAATCCCTGACCTCGTCACGCGTCCGCTCTTCCCCCTCCCGCTCGCGGCCGATCGGGCTGCCGCGATACCAGGACAGGGTGACGTTCGGGAGCGCGCTCCACGATCCATTCGGAGACCAGGTGCATCCGGCGGGGGTCTTTGCAATCAGCTTGAGGTCAGCCCGGCGTACGACGGCCATGACATCGGGTGTGGTGAGGCTGCCGCACTCGGAATACCCCGGACCGACCCGGACATCATGCGAGGTAGCCACCTCATGCCCGTTGACTTCGTGGTGGTTTCCGGAACATCCAGAACTCAACAGCATTCCTATGGCCAGCACAGCACACAGCACCATCCCGCCCACACGGGACGAGCGAACACGACCTGTCAGATGTTCACTGACAGCGTCATCTCCATCAATTTTATTGCCTGCGTGCATGAGTCTCCGCCTTGGCCCTGCGGGTTGACCCACCATCCAACAACACCTGCCGCGTCGCTGGCAACTCCACAGGCGCCCGGCTGGTCCGGCGGCTTCATCACGATCGACGGGATTCCCTGAATCGCCCGTTCCTGGACGTTGTATTTCAGACTGTTCGCTGTGGCCTTCTCCGCTTCGAGACTGCCCGTCTCGAACCAGAAGCGGGTGATGTCGACGAGGCCACCGCTCTTACTCATCGCCTGCCAACGGCACAACGCGCCCACAAATGTGCTCTGAATGTCCCTCGGATCTGCGTCGACGGCCTTGGCTAGAACGTCCGTGGTGAGGACGTCGCATTCCTTGAGCAGGTTGGGGTACTTCTGCTCGGCAGGCGTACCGTCACCCAGATCGCCGCGGCCGGGCATGACCGCCTCCCCGTCGACGGTGCCGCCACAGCCTGCGGACGTGAACGCGACGAGCGCGATGCACGCCGCCGCGAAGAGTGACTTCGTTTTCCGATGCATCATTTCTTGGCCGCCTTGATCGACGTCTCGGTCAGCTGCTTGGCCACGTCGCAGGAGTCGGGAGCGCCGGATCCGGGCTCGAAGTTGATAGACCATTCGATGAAGTCGTTTCCGAAGTCCATGCCGATCTCGCACAGTGTGGTCACGGTGCCCGGGTAGCCGTTAGTGGCGATGAAACCCTTGTATCCGGCGATCTCGATGTCCTCAACGCTCGGGCGCGTCCGCTCTTCCGTCGCCCGTTCACGACCGATAGGACTACCCCGGTACCAGTTGAAGGAGAAGTGCGGTCCCACGATGCTTCCCCCGCGCAGCCAGACACAACCGACCGAGTTCTTCGCGGTGCCCACCAAACCCACGACCTTGGTCAGCTGCATCATCGCCTGATCGCTGACACCGCCGCATTCCGAGAACATCGGACCTTCGACGCCCTTGGACTTGGTCTGCGCCGGCGCTGTCGCGTTCGGCTCATTGCCGTTGGGCTGATCAGACTGATCACCGCCCGAACAGCCGGCCACCACAAGTGCCACCATCACCACGGCGACAGCACACTTGCTCCACACGTTGCGCGAATCCAAGCCCAACCTCACATGTGCACTGTAGCGGCACAAACCCGCGCCAACCACTGAGCTGCGGGTTTGTTGCGGGAGTCGTGTGCGACAGTGGTGCGCATGCCTCAGGGTCAGTTGCGGGCCCTCCTGCGACGTTATGTCCGTCCCTACCGCAGTCTGGTCGCGGTGGTCGTCATGCTGCAGATCATCAGCACCCTGGCCGCGCTCTATCTGCCGACAGTCAACGCGGCGATCATCGACGACGGAGTCGCGCAGGGTGATACGCGCACGATCACCCGTCTCGGCATGGTGATGCTGGCCGTGACGCTGGTACAGATCACCTGCTCGATCGGCGCGGTCTACTTCGGTTCCCGGACCGGCATGGGGTTCGGTCGCGACATGCGGTCGGCGCTGTTCCACCACATCACCGGGTTCTCCGCCGAAGAGTCGTCTCGATTCGGTGCGTCGACCCTGTTGACGCGCACCACCAACGACGTTCAGCAGCTGCAGGTACTGGTCCAGATCACCTGCACCATGCTGGTGACGGCACCGATCATGTGCGTCGGCGGGATCGCGATGGCGATCCACCAGGACGCGGGGTTGTCCTGGCTGCTCATCGTGAGCATGCCGGCGCTCGGCTTGGTCAATTGGTACATCGTGCGGTCGATGTTGCCGATCTTCCGCCGCATGCAACGGCTCATCGATGGCATCAACCGGGTCATGCGCGAACAGTTGTCCGGCATTCGTGTCATTCGCGCATTTACCCGGGAAACTCTGGAACGCAAGCGGTTTGGCGTGGCCGTCGCCGAGGTGTCCGAAGCGGCACTTGCCGCCGGCCGGTGGCAGGCCCTGATGCTGCCCACCACCTCATTGGTCATCAACACCTCCAGCGTGGCGCTGATCTGGTTCGGCGGGCTGCGTATCGACCAGGGGCAGATGCAGGTGGGCTCGCTGGTGGCCTTCTTGTCCTACTTCTTGCAGATCCTCATGTCGATGATGATGCTCACCATGCTGGCCGTCATGGTGCCGCGCGCCTCGGCGTGCGCCGAACGGATCACCGAGGTGTTCGAGACGGTGGGATCGATTACCGCCCCGCCCGATCCGGATTCCCCGGATGCATCGAATCCGATCGTCGAGTTCATCGATGCCGGCTTCCGCTATCCAGGCGCCGAACGCGCGGTATTGGAAGGGGTTACGTTTACAGCGCGGCCCGGGACGGTCACCGCGGTGGTCGGCGCGACCGGATGCGGCAAGAGCACGCTGCTGTCATTGATCCCCCGCTTGCACGACGTGACCGCGGGTTCGGTACGCGTGGGCGGTAACGATGTCCGGCGGTATGACCCCGAGAACCTTTGGACATTCATGGGTTTGGTTCCACAACGCGGGTACCTGTTCTCCGGAACGGTGGAAAGCAACCTGCGCTACGGCAAGTCCGACGCTACCGAGAACGAGATGTGGGAGGCGCTACAGGTAGCGCAGGCGGCGGATTTCGTCCAAGCGCATCCCGCGGGGCTGCAGATGCCGGTGTCGCAGGGCGGCATCAACTTTTCCGGTGGACAGCGTCAGCGCATAGCCATTGCCCGCGCGGTGATTCGCAGTCCGGGCATCTACCTGTTCGATGACGCGTTCTCCGCGCTGGATGTACGTACCGATGCCCGGTTGCGGGAGGCGCTACGCGCGGTCGCCGCACAATCCACCGTGATCGTGGTGGCGCAACGGATCTCGACGGTAACCGATGCCGACCAGATTGTGGTGCTCGACAATGGCCGAGTGGCCGCGGTGGGCACCCATGCCGAACTGGTGGACTGCTGTGGGATGTACCAGGAGATCTGCGACTCGCAGGCGGTGTCACTGGTATGACCCAGGGGATCGGTTTTCGAGGTGTGCAGCAAGGGCTGGCAGAGCGTTCCCGGGACTTCCGTGGCACCGCGGTGCGAATGGTGAGGCGTCTTGCTCCACAACGTTTTCTGACCGCCGTGGTGATCATCCTGTCGATGACCGGTATCGCGATCGGGGTGATCGGACCCCGAATCCTGGGCCATGCCACCGACCTGTTGTTCAACGGGGTGGTTGGGCGAGAGCTGCCCGCCGGACTGAGCAAGGAACAAGCCATCGAGGCGGCACGGGCACGCGGGGACGGCCAATTCGCGCAGATGCTTTCCGGCATGAACGTTACCCCCGGAGCGGGTGTCGACTTTCATGCCGTGGGGATGACGTTGGCACTAGCGCTGGGCCTGTATCTGGCGGCCGGGTTGCTGGCATGGGTGCAGGCGCGGCTTCTGAACGTCACCGTGCAGCGCACGGTCGTGGCGTTGCGCACCGATGTGGAGGACAAGCTACATCGGCTTCCGTTGTCGTACTTCGATTCCCGCCAGCGCGGGGAGATTCTGAGCCGCGTGACCAATGATATCGACAACATCCAGACCTCCCTGCAGATGAGCATCAACCAACTGCTGAGTTCGATGCTCACGCTGGTCGCCGTGCTTGTCATGATGCTCAGCATTTCGCCGCTGCTGGCCGTGATCACCCTCGCCACGGTGCCCCTGTCGCTCTGGGTGACGCGGGCCATCGCCCGTCGCTCGCAACGGCTGTTCGTCGCACAATGGTCTAACACCGGGAAACTGAACGCACATATCGAGGAGACGTACAGCGGTTTCACCATCGTCAAGACGTATGGACATCGCGCCGACGCAGAGGCAATCTTCGCGGATCGGAACGTCAAGGTGTACAGCAGCGCCTTTGGCGCACAGTTCTTCTCGGGGCTGGTGTCTCCCGCTACGGCGTTCGTAGGGAACCTGAGCTATGTGGCCGTAGCGGTGGTCGGCGGCCTCAAGGTGGCCTCGGGTGACCTGACGCTGGGCAGCATCCAGGCGTTCACGCAGTATGTGCGGCAGTTCAACCAGCCGCTGACGCAGGTGGCAGCGATGTACAACACCCTGCAGTCCGGACTCGCCAGCGCCGAAAGGGTTTTCGAGTTGCTCGATGCCGGCGAGGAGACTCCGGACCCGGCCTATCCAGCCGCCATTCCCGCCGGGTCACCGGGTGTGGAGTTCGAGGACATCAGCTTTGGCTACTCCCCCGAGACCCGGGTGATCGATGGGCTGTCGCTGCGCGTCGAACCGGGGCAGACGGTGGCGATCGTCGGGCCGACGGGAGCAGGAAAGACCACCCTGGTGAACCTGCTGATGCGCTTCTACGACCTCGACTCCGGACGGATATTGCTTGATGGCGTTGATATCTCAACGGTGAGTCGCCACGATCTTCGATCGCGGATAGGAATGGTGCTGCAGGACACCTGGCTCTTCGCAGGCACCATCGCCGAGAACATTGCCTACGGGCGGCCGGGGGCGTCCAACGACGAGGTCCGCGAGGCAGCACGCGCGGCGTACGTGGACCGATTCGTCCAGACACTTCCCGACGGATATGACACCAGGATTGCCGACGACGGCGAGAACGTCAGCGCCGGCGAGAAGCAGTTGATCACCATTGCCCGAGCATTCCTGGCACGACCGCAGCTGCTGATACTCGATGAGGCGACGAGTTCGGTGGACACCCGCACCGAACTACGGATTCAGCGGGCCATGGCCGAGCTACGCCGCGATCGGACGAGTTTCATTATCGCCCATAGACTTTCCACCATTCGCGATGCGGACCGCATTGTGGTGATGGATGGCGGCAGCGTGGTCGAGAGTGGCACCCACACGGAGCTGCTGGCGCGCCGCGGTCCCTACTTCGCGATGACGCAGGCCTAGAGCTGCGGACCTTGTGTGCGCAGATCCCGAACCTCTGTCATGGCGCCCCGTAGCTTGCCCAGCCATTCCTCGGCGTGTTCACCGACCAGCCGCACCGCCCATGCCAGCGCGTCGGCACGTGACCGCGCGACTCCCGCCTCGACCAGGGTGTCGAGCACCTGACGCTCGGGCTGGCGCAGGCGAGTCATCACCGGGACGGCGATGTGCGTGAACAGGATCCGCTCGGAATCTTCGGCGGTGCCCACGTCGACTCCCCAGGAGACCTTGCGCCCATACCGGGCTTGCGCCTCGTCGGCGATGCGCATTCGGTGAGAGCGGGTCTCTTCCCGGAAGCGAGAGGCGCGGCCGGCCGCGCGCGCATCACTTTCCTTCTCACCGTCCTCGGCGGGCAGTCGGCCGATGACAGTGATCTCTTCGCGGTCGACAACGACTTCGGGGTCGCCACTGAACCAGCCGCCGGGCAGGCGCCCGGCGAACCAATCCGCGGCGTCGGAGGCGTCGGATTGTTGATCTCGTTTCATGATTACAAAATTACATGGTTACAAATGTCACGGCGTTCGCCTATAGCGAACAACCTGGGGAACGCTGGACGCTACGTCAGCTGCGGCGCATAACGATCGCGGCGCCGCCCGCGAGCAGGATGACCACCGCGAGAACCAGCGCCCATCCGAGACCAGCGATCCACCACACAGCGCCGAGGGCAGCCAGCACCGGGGCGGCCAAGAACAGCGCCATACCGGGGTGCTGACGGATCACCGCCAGCGCGGCGTTTGCCCGCTGCTTGTCGATTTCCTTACCAGCCATATCACCAGCGTACTGCGCCTCGACCTCGGTCAGCGGTCCGCTTTTTCCAGGATCTCGGCATCTGCGCGCAGTAACCCGTCGAGATAGAGCGGACGGATACCGTTCTCGTCGAACGCGACGAGAATCCGGCGCCGCAACTCGCGCTCCACCGCCCACTGCGCATTGGCCCGGACGGCCACCGTCAACCGCAGACTGATCGCGTCGGTGGTGATTCCGTCGACACCCTGCATCTCCGGAGCTCCGAGCACGTCCTGGCGCAGCGCATCGTCGGCGACTGCCCGCTCAGCGGCCTCGAGCGCCACCTTGCAGGCCAGGTCGACATCGGCGCTGTAGGACACGGGCACCTGCAGGAAGGCCACCGCATAGTCCTGACTGAAATTGCCTACGCGGGCGATCGCCCCGTTGCGCACGTACCAGAGTGTGCCGTGCAGGTCACGCACCGTGGTGATGCGCAGACCGACGCTTTCAACGGTGCCCACCGCATCACCAACGTCCACCACGTCGCCGACTCCGTACTGGTCCTCGAACAGCATGAATATTCCGGTGATGAAGTCCCGCACCAGGTTTTGCGCACCAAAACCGAGTGCGACGCCGACGATCCCCGCGGATGCGATGAAGGGCGCCACGTTCACTCCCAGGATCGCGAGCGACTGCAGGATCACCCAGACGAGCACCAGAAACGAGACTGCTGATTTGAGAACAGAACCCAGGGTCTGCGCGCGCTGCGCTCGGCGTTTACGCCTTCGTGCGTCACGAGCCGGGTCCTGAGCACGTCCGCGCAGGGTGCGCACGGTCGAGGGCCGTCGCTCGGCCTCGTCAAGAGCCTCGTTTTCCGCCGTCTCCGGTGCGCGGCGCGTGAAAAGCGACCACCGCCGGCGGCTCTCCGCCTGATCTGTCCGTTTCGCCCCCTGGACCAGGCGATCGATCGCGCGGTGGAACACGTATCGCACCACCAGCGCCAAAACGATGTAGATCGCGATGTCGACCGGCTTGTGGATCAGCCAATCCCGGCCGGACTCGGACAATTGGATTGCTAGGTCTGACACCACCCCGAGGGTACCCATCGAGGACGATCCCGCGAGTGGGCAAAGGACTATCGCCCGCTGCGCACCGCGCGAAAATTGTTTGCCCCGTAGGGAACTGAACGTCGGTCCAAAATATGCATTCCAAAAGCCTTACAGCAAAGGAGAATAAAGCGTGTCCGGTCGCTCATACGCACCAGTGATGACCTTGCCCAACTCTGGTTGTGGTGGGGGACCTCAAGGCCTGGCTTTCGGGCACGAAGACGCCTACAACGCGGCCTTGCAGGCGTCCAGGGAAAGTAGGAACTCCTCTTTCGCTGCCGGAACTATCCTGGCGAAATCAAGATAGCCATGGACCAGGGCGTCCGCGTTGCGGAGCTGGACCGCTACCCCCGCGTCCGCGAGACGTGCCGCGTAGATCCGGCCGTCGTCTCGAAGCGGGTCGTGTTGCGCGGTGGCGATGTACACCGGGGGCAGACCCTCAAGGTCCCCGTTGACCGGCGCAACGGTGAACGGTAGTGCTGTCGGGTCAGCGGTTTCGGATAATTCACCGAGATACGCCTGGCCAAAGATCTTCATCATGTCGCGGGAGAGAACCGGGCCTGCGGCATTCTCGATGACCGACGGCAAGGAGAGATCGCTGGTGGTGCCCGGGTACCAGAGCAGTTGAAACTTAAGATGTGGACCGCCGCGGCTCTTGGCCAGCTGGGCGGCCACGGTGGCGAGGTTGCCCCCGGCAGAATCGCCGGCTACGGCGATTCTGGCTGGGTCCGCGCCCAATTCCGTGGCATGCTCCGCCGCCCAAGTGAGTGCGACGAATGCATCGTCGACAGCGGCAGGGTAGGGATTTTCGGGCGCGAGACGGTAATCCACGGAGACCACCACCGCTTCGATATGTGCGCATATCGAACGTGCCACCCAGTCGTGAGTATCGATGCTGCCCAGCGCAAAACCGCCGCCGTGGTAGTAGACGGCAAGTGGGAGCTCTCCGGCGTCCTCGAAGCCCAGCGGCCAGTAGACGCGCGCCGCGATGGGGGGTGCGTCGGTCGCCGGAATCACGATGTCCTTCACACGGCCAACCGCGGTCGACGGCGCCTCACCGCGGACAGCATGTCGGCGGGACTCACGTGCCAGAGACAAATCCGCCGGCCGATCAAGATGCACCGCCGGGCTCGCATCGAGGACAGACTTCAAGACAGCATCAATGGGCCTGATCACGATTTCCTACCTTCGGCATCGGCGGGTGGTGCGTCGCGGACAGTGAGCGCCAGCAAGAAACCGAGGCCCATCAACCCGCTGATGTATATCAACAGACCAGCCCATCCCGCATCCGTGAGCACGCGGCTACCGACGAGCCCGAACACGGCGCTCCCACTGAAGCTCGACGCGAGAAAAAGCGAGGAGGCCTGCGCCCTACCTTTATGCGCGATCGTCGCCGACAGGCTCGTGAGACACGTGTACCCCGCAAACCCTCCCCCGGTGACAAGCGCTGCTCCAAGCACAATGATCCACACCACGGGAACGGCTAGTAGCGCTACTCCGGCCAGCATCAAGACAACAGCCAGAAGTAGCGTGTTCCTGATTCCGATCCTCGCGGCTACGGTACCCGAAGTCTTCGCGGTGAAAACGCCCACCAGAATAACCAGAAAGAATGTGCCGTACATACTCGGCGATATATTGAATGGTGGCGATTCGACCCTGAAGGGCAAGGCATTGAATATCGAAATAATCGCCCCCATGAAGCAAAATATCAGCAGATATATTACGAGCAACCGAGGGTTCGAAAGGTGCGAGAGGAAGAGCCTGGCTTCCATGGCGTACGAAATATCGCTGGATATGAAGAAGTTCGAGCGCGGCAGTGTGATAGCGGAAACAACAATTACTCCAAGCAGTAGCACGGCCAGCACGCCGAGTGCCAGCCGCCATGAACCCGTGCCCCCAACAATCCAGGCCGGCAACATTTGGCCCAAGAGTGACCCGAGGGCGTTTCCTGCCGCGTATATCCCCATCGCAGGGGTAACGGCCTGGGGCTCGAACTCTTCCCCTATGTATGCCATAACAATGGCAGAAACACCGGCCAGCAAGACTCCCTGAAGTCCTCTCAACAAGACGATTTCAGTGAGGTTGTCGCAGAACACCAGAAGCAGGTAAATCAACGTTCCAAGTGTTGACGACGCCAGCAGTATGCTCCGCCTGCCATAGCGTTCGGACAACAGGCTGATGGGGATCAATCCCAGCGCAAAACCGGCAAATGCCGCCAGGAAAATGAGTTGGCTGTCGCCCGCGGAGATCTGCAGCCCCTCCGCGACCTGCGGCAGAATTCCCTGGATGCAATACAGCTGCGCGGGTCCAATCATCGAGGCCAGGAGCAGGCCAATTGCCGCGACGCGAAACTCTCGGGACTTGGCACGGATCCTGCCTGCGGCGCCGTCCTGCTGCGATTCAGCGGTAGACATCGACATCATGTTCCATTCCGGGCATTCGCGAGGGTGGTGCCGGACGTACCCGCCGGCGGGCGCCAACGCACGATCCGCGGCCACCAGAACCATGGGCCCAGAATTCTGGCGATAGCTGGGACGATGAACGAGCGCACAATCAGGGTGTCAAGCAGAAGGCCTACACAGATAATCGAGCCCACTTGCGAGATGGCGCGTAGATCGTTCGGCACCATGGACAGCATGGTGAATGCGAATACCAAACCGGCGGCTGTCACAACACCACCGGTTGACCCGACCGACCGTATGATCCCAGTCTGGATTCCGCCGTGCAATTCTTCCTTCATGCGTGCGATTAACAGCAGATTATAATCCGAACCCACCGCGACCAAGAGGATAAAGGCAAGAGGCAGGACCATCCAGTGCAGGTTCAAGCCAACTATGTGCTGCCAAATCAATACGCCCAATCCAAAAGCTCCCGAGAAGGAGAAGGCTACGGTGCCGATAATGGTGCACGCGGCAATTATGCTCCTCGTGATTATCAGCATTATGACGAAGATCAAAGTGAACGAGGCGATAGCCGCGATCAGCAGATCGGACTTTACATATTGTTCGATGTCTCGATAATTCGAGGCCGAGCCTCCGAGGTAGATCTTCGCCCCGGCGAGAGATGTGCCTTTCAGCCCCTCATAGGCGGCCTTTTCGATGGCATTAACATGGGCTACCCCCTCGGGGCTCAGGGCCTCACCGTCATGGTTGATGATGAACCTCGCCGCCGTACCGTCCGGCGAAACAAGAAACCGGAGAGCGACCTGGAAGTCGGTGTTGCTGAAGATATATTTCGGCGCATAGAAGAGGTCGTCATTACGAGAATCGTCAAAATCCTGACCGATATCGATCATGTCGTTTGCGTCGTCGGCCGCGGTGTAGGTGTTCAGCGCCTGAGTGCCGCGTGACTTGACCATCATCCCGCGCATGATGGTCATGTCACTCAATGCCATGCGTGTCTGCGTAAGCATGCGGGGCAGCAGCTGGTCCATGACCTGCATGGAAGCCAGCGCCTCCGCTGTCAGTGCCGTCATCCCGTCGATGCTGTCCATCGACTCGAACATCGACCGCCCCATCCAGCAAATGGGGATGTCCGCGCAGTGCGGTTCCCAGTAGTAGTAGTTCTTAATAGGTCTGAGGAAATCGTCGACGGCGCTGATGTTTATTTCCACCTGGTCAGCGAGTGCCTTCATCTCCTCCATTGTCCCCACCATGTCATGGGTGAGTTGCGTCATTTGATCCATGAGCCCAAGAATTGTCTGCATGATCGAGATGGTGTGATCCATGACGGCCACTTGGTTATCTAAATCTGCTACTTGGTTCTCGGTAAATGGCAGCTGTTGACCACTGCTACTACCTTGTCCCGCCAGTATGTTGGCGATTGACGCGCGCTCCATCGGACGGCCCTCCGGCCGGGTGATGCCTTGAACTTGGGCAATCCCCGGAGTGTGGAAGATGGTCTTGGCGATATGATCGAGTGAGATGAAATCGGCAGGGTTTCGCATATCGTGGTCGGACTCGATCAAGAGCATTTCCGAGTTCAGTTTCCCGCCCGCAAAATGTCGGTCCGAGGCCATGAATCCGGCGTTAGCTGGCGTGTTCACCGGCTGGAAGGCCCGCTCGTTATAGCTCACTCGGTAGGACGGCAGAAAGACGGCCCCCACCAGTACTGCTGCACTTGAGGCAACGAGGACTGGCTTTGGCCAGCGCACGACGATCGTGCCTACCCTGCGCCATCCCCGGGACTGTCGGGTCGATCTCGGGTCGAGAAGGCCAAATTTACTTGCGATTGCGAGCAGAGCCGGGCCGAGCGTCAACGCCGCTGCGACAGTGACCAACATGGCGATGGCGCAGGCCGGCCCCATCGTATTGAAGTAGCCAAGCCGCGCAAAACCAAGGCAGAGGCACGCCCCCGCAATCGTGAGCCCCGACCCCAAAATGACGTGCGACACGCCGTGAAACGTTGTGTAAAACGCGCGGTCCCGATCCTCGCCCGCATTACGTGCCTCGTGATATCTGCCGAGCAGAAATATCCCGTAATCTGTTCCGGCTGCAATGATAAGTGACTCGACCATGCTGGTCGCGAATGTCGAAATGCCGATGACGTTGTGAACCACGAAAAAGGAAACAATGCCGTTGGACACCGTGAATTCGAAGGCGACGGTGAGTAATATCAGTACTACGCATGCAATGGAGCGGTAAACCAAGACAAGCATGATGATGATGACGGCAACCGTGAAAAGCAGGACACGCTTCATGCTTTTGTCGCCGGCGTCAAGCAGGTCCGCAGACAGCGGCGCCGCCCCGGAGACGTACACCTTGAGTCCGGGTGGGGGCGGGGTTCGCTCAAGGGTGTTTTGCACCGTCTTGCGTAGTGCGATGGTGGACTCGTTGGCGGCGGCCTCGCCGATATCGCCGACCAAACGCAGCATCACGTAGGCGGCCTTGTTGTCGGGGCTCTGACTGCCCGCGGCCGTGATCGG
This sequence comes from Mycobacteroides sp. H001, assembly GCF_001440005.1. Taxonomy (NCBI): domain Bacteria; kingdom Bacillati; phylum Actinomycetota; class Actinomycetes; order Mycobacteriales; family Mycobacteriaceae; genus Mycobacteroides; species Mycobacteroides sp. H001. The sequence continues at coordinate 370,816 of NZ_LJYH01000021.1, read as the reverse complement.
CTTACCCCACATGTTCATGATGAACTGAACATGCTGCTTGTCCGCGTCGAGTAGACGGATTAACTCGTCGTAGTACTTGTGGTCGGCATCCCCCAGTATTCGCCCCTCGGTCTCCAGCAGGATGTAGGCGAGGCTCGTGGAAGTCGATTCTTGAAACTTCTCGCCAATGTGCAGCATTGCGCGCTGCGAAGGCGCATCCAGGGGAACCATCGGCCCTGCGTGTTGCTTTGTCACGCCGTCGAGCTTGGGGACTAACAAGCTAGCCGCAACGGCAGCGCCGACCCAGAAGAGGACGATCGGGATCGCGAGCACCCGAACAGCGTGCGCGATGAAAGGGCGCCTTTCGCCGCGGTCGGGCCCCACATGCTTGTTACCCACGTGTCACGTCGTCTCGTGCGGTGGTCATGCCGACTTCACCTTGCATGCGACCGATCCCTGCTCGCGACTCTGGACCTGTTCGTCGCGAACCTCGCCGTTGACGATGATCCTGCAACCGAGTTGATCCCCCGTCGACTGCGCCATGAGATTGGCCAACATCGACGTGCGGGTCGTCACTTCTTCGTGCGTCCAAGGCAACGTCGTGAAGTCGACACGGTGTGGTCTGCTGTCGACGTCTAGGTAAGTGAGCGTCCCTGTGCCCGCGGATTCCCCGAACACCATGTAGACCACGTGCTTGGGAGCGAACGACGGGAGCTTCGGTGCACCCTTCGGACTCACCACCGGCCCCGACGGGGCAGATAGCGCGCGCACCTTCACCACGGATACGGAAGCAAGCGAGGCCACGACCGCTATCACCACGACCAACCAGCCGTGTCGGATGACCTTGCGCCCGAACGCACCGAGCCCTCGATGGAACGCCATCAGATGCGAGCGTCTATCGCCGCGGTCAGTTCGTCTTCGATGTACGCAAGAAGCTCATCGCTCTTTTCGTAACTTCCGGCTAGGAAACCCACCCGCAGTCGTTGATTCAGCGAGTCAATCGTGTACACCGAAACTTCCCGACCGTACAAGAACGTATAAATAGCTGGCCCCAATGCCGATGCATGACTGGATGTGATGTCGTCTACGACCAGATTCCCCGGTAGGCGGGGAACACGAATTCGACCTAGCTGAGTGGCATGAATTGCGCCACCAAAAGACTTATCAGCGAGAAGCTTCGTTGGCTCATTTCTAACTCGCGTTCGGTGAATTGTGCCGTCCGCTAAGTCCCTGTCGAATTGGACATGTATCTTTCTGGCGAGTGTGACGAGGTCCGGGCCGATCTCAACATCGCCGAACCATGCGTTGGAGAGCAAGTTGGTCGCTTCGGTGGGGGCAACCGGAGGCGCCACACAGTCGCGAAGATCCACCGGATAGAAATACAGTGGGACTGGGTCGCCAGCGCGGACATGCGCACGAATCAGAGCTGCGGATACAAGCGCGTTGATCGAGATGCTTTCGATATTGCCGAGGCGGGCGAGGTTTGCTCTGCCGAGTTTTTCCAACTTCATCTGTTTGGCGAGCGCGGGCTCCCGAGGGGGCGGGAGTTTCTGGGCAAGCGCGGCCTCATCCCACAGCGGCACACGCAATACTTCATCCGCCTTCACGCTCGGATCCGCGCCCGGATACTGAGTGCGGTTCAGGAAGTACTCCCCCGACTGCGGGAATTTTTGGGTGAGGATCGGCGGGAACTGCCCTTCCTCGATGCGCTGAACGTAAAGGCTCCAAAACTCGATGAGGATCGCAGATCCGTGACGGCCGTCCGCGATTGAGTGGTGGACGAAGAACGTTATGCGGGCCTGGCCGTCCCCGAGAAGCAGATCGACATAGAAAAGCTGCTGCGTCTGATCGAATACGGCCTCACGCCCAGTGGACCGGGTCTCAAGGTCTTCTCCCTCGAATACGCGGATCGATTTGGGCGGTTGGTGCGTCGCCACAAACTCGGGGACTTGATCATTCTTACGGATGATGCTTCGCAGGGATTCGTGGCGGAGCTGCATCTCAATACAAGTGTCATTCAGCGCCTCGATATTTAGATCCCCCGAGATAAGCATTGACTGACCGCCGAAATGGCCAAACCCAAAAGTGAAGTATGTCTCCAGGCGGCTAAGTGGACGAATTGGCTCGCCAGGCGCGTCCACCGTGTCCTGATGCGATCGCGTGTCTGTCACGTTGCCTCCTTTCTTGGCTATTCGCACTGTTACGCATAGTGTTCGCACGGAACTTGGCTAATCAATCGCAAACTCGCCGGAAAGCAGCTCCACGTCCCCTGGCTCGCGAATGGCGACAGTCTGAAATTTTGCGTCCAAACGTTCCGCCAGACGAGTCAACGGTCCGCTCGGTGCTAGTTCGATGAACAGGGTGTCGGCGGTTCCTGCCGCGGCGATCGCGGCAGCGCAGAGGTCCCAACGGACCACCGAGTTGATCTGGGCGATCAACCGCTTCTTGAAGTCCGATGGACCTGCGATGATCGCTCCGTCGCTATTGCCGATCATGGGAGATGACGGAGCCGAAACCGGACAGCTATTCACTGCGTCCGCAAACGGTGATATCGCGGAATCCATCGCCGATGTGTGAAAGGCGCCCGCCACATCCAGTTTCATCACGCGCATGCCCTCGGGTGGCGCATCCGCAAAATGCTCGACAGCGTCGAGGGGTCCGGCGACGACGAACTGGTTGCAGCCATTACGGTTGGCCGTTGAGAGGCCATGTTCATGTGTCTTCGCCACAATCTCGTCATCTGACGCGCCGCCCCTTTTCGTCGGCATCACCGCGGCCATACCGGTAGCGGCGAGGGCGCATGCCGATGACATCGCACCGCCCCTCACGCCGGCCAACGTCAGGGCAGCCTCATCAGTCAGATAGCCCGCGCCCACCCCAGCAGCGAGCTCGCCCACCGAGTGGCCGGCGAACAGCGCGCTGTCTCCGGAGATATCGACTTTCTCGCGCAACAAGCTCAGTGACAGCAGCGCCGCCGCGATGATGACAGGCTGAGCGACGGCGGTATCCCGCAAAGAGTTCTCATCTCTGCTGGCGGTCACCAAGTCGAACTTGACCGCGTCAGACCAGATAGCGATACGATCGCGCGCAGCGGACAGGGTTAGCCAAGGATCGAGCATGCCCGGCTTCTGCACACCTTGCCCGGGGGACGTGACGATGTAGTTGTACACATTTCCTCGCTTTCCCAGTGGGGTCAGAAATTCTCCGGCAGTAGCTTTTGGCATCGTCGCCTAGATGATTGGGCTGACATTGAACGCCCGAACGAGGCAGGCGCTTACTTCGTCGATGTGGTCTTCCAAGTAGAAATGCCCGCCGCCGCGGAATACCTGCAGATCGAAATTGCCACGTGTGTGTTCGCGCCACGAACTCACCCGCTCCTGTGGGGCCAAGACGTCGTGGTCACCGATGAGCGCGGTGATATCGCAACCGACGGTCGCGTCGGGCGGTGGGGTGTATGTCTCGCCGGCCGTGAAATCGCTTCGCAGCACCGGTAAAAGAGCGCTGAGGGCCGAGGGATCGTTGAGGATCTCGGGCGGCAGGCCACCCAGAGCCGCTATTCTTTCGATTCCTTCGGCCTCGTTGAGTAGGCGATAACCGAGATCGACCACCTTGGACGGTGCCACTATCCCGGACACCACAAGTTTGCGAACAGGCAGCCTCTGCGCCACCTCGAACGCTATGTGGCCACCGAGGCTGTGACCGAACAGCACGTCTTGCTTATCGCTAGCGGGTAGGGCCGATGCGATGCCTTCTGCGAGCAGGGGCACTGACTCTATCGGCCGCTCGCGCAATCTATTTCCCCGTCCCGGGTATTGCACGGCGAGCACTTCGGTGTCGACGGGCAGCATCTTCGCCAATCGCCTGAAGTAACTGGCGGAACCGCCTGCATGGGGGAAACAGATCACCCGCGTCGCACCGCTCCCGTCGCGGAGCCTGCGCAGCCAAGGATTGCCAGGCAGTAACTCATCGGTCCTGCGCACCTGTCCTCCTTAGTCTGTCGAGGCGCCCGTCTGTGATGAACCCAGCGGATGCTCTGTGAGAAATTGTGATGCGTTCGCGCTCTTCGGCTTTGATCGCTATTTCATCTTGTATCCGCCGTCGACATGCAGAACCTCGCCCGTGATGTAGGTGTTGTGGGGGCTCGCGAGGTACAGGACGGCGTTGGCAACTACTTCCGGCTTTGCGAAGTCTTTGGCCAGTATCTGGGCCTTCAAGCGTTCGAAGGTGGCAGGGACATGAGTACGCGTAATCTCCGCCATGTCGGTGTAGATGACACCTGGCGCCACCGCGTTCGAGATGATGTTTCGCGACGCGAACTCGACGGCTATGGCTTTGGTGAACGACTCCAAGCCACCTTTGGTTGCGGCATAACTAGATTGGCCGCTATCGGGCTTGCTGGCGGCCACGGATGAAATATTGATGATTCGTCCGTATCGCTGGCCCAGCATGTGCGCGACGACAGCTTTCGTCATCCGGATGGGGCCCAGGAGGTTGGTCGCCACCGTCTCCTCGAGATAATCCGGGGCGATGTCAAGGAGCAGTCCGGCTCCGTGGGTGCCCGCGTTGTTCACAAGGACGTCGATCCGGCCGAATTCGGCGTGCACGGTATCCGCTAGCAGCTCGGGTACTGCCGGATCGGCTATGTCGCCCTGGCAGAGGAGGACCCTTCTACCCAACGCGGATATTTTTTCGGCGACCTCTTCTGCTGCCGGTTTCGAGTTTCCGTAGTGCACTGCGATATCCGCCCCATGTTCGGCAAGCGCCAATGCGATGGAACGTCCGATTCCGCGTGAGGCCCCGGTGACAAGTGCAACCTGACCTTCAAACTCTTTGCCGCTCAAAGACACGTTTCTCCCTGGTTTGTGATGCTCAAGTGGTCCTGATGTTCACGCCGCGCCCGCTGTGTCTGGACGTTTGGCCAGTACCGCACTGGAGATTCCGTTGAAGTTGGTATAGGTGCCCAGAACTGAGTCGATCCGCTGCTTTCGGGGTCCGCCCCGTACGAACTCGAGCTGATCAGACAGTGGATCTCCGAGATGGGCGATTGCCGGCAGAGTATTTTCGGTGAAAATTTGCCCAGCGAGTGCCAGATCGACCAGCGGCCCGGCCGCACCTGGCGTACCGGTTATCGGCCGAACGGTCGATACGGGTATGCCACTGCCCTTGAACAAGGTGGTGAGCAGTTCGATCTCGGTGGTGTCGTAGCCGGGGGCCGCCTTGCCGTCGGCCAGCACCGCACCGAGTTGCTCTGTGCCAATCCCGTTCTGGTGCAGCATGCCTTCGTAACGGCCAGCGACGTGTGCGGGCCCGGCGCCGCGGCTGCCCGAAACGACAACCGTGTCACATAATTCGACCAGCGGTGTGGCACCGCGCGTGGTCGCGTCTCGCGAGCGTTCCAACACCAGCGCTACCGCGCCCTCACTCAGGATCGTTCCGTCTTGCGCACTATCGAAACTCCGCAGCTGGCCGTCGCCGCCAGCGTCTTTACTGAGATGGCCCAGGCGGTAATGCCCTGCCAGCGTGAGTGGTTCGTTGTAGCTGCCTGCACCCACTACCAGCGCGATATCGCAATGCCCGTTACGCAGACTGAACTTGGCTCGTTGCAGCGCGGTGACTGCCGCAGATTCGCCCTGGACCAGCGCTGCGCAATCCCCGCGGAGCTCATGGACGATGCTTACCAGCGCGAGCGTGTTGTTGTTAAGGGCATGAATGATGGTGAACGGATCAAGCCCTCCGTTCATGAGTAGCTCGTTTGTCACTGCGCCGAAATCGATTTCGCGGCCCTCACCCAGTTGTGTCAGTCCTCGCGCGAAGGTTCCGATGCTAGGTGTAGTGGAATTGTCTTGTGCGACAAATAGTCCGCGTCGATGATCATCGATGGTCGCCCAGCCTGGTCCAGCCTCGGTGATCGCATCTTGAGCTGCCAATACCGCGTTGAAGGTGTACGGGGTGCCGTATTTCCGCTGTCTGTGTGGCACCGCTTCCCGGCTTTGCTCCACGACCTCGGCCGGTATATGGCCGAAATGCGTGATCCGGCGCGTGGAGACCAGCGGATCGAGGTACGGCGAAATAGCCGGTTTTGCGTCAGTCCATGCATCCCACAGGGGCGTGATGTGACGGCCCGTCGGCAGTACCACGCCGGTTCCCGTCACGACTATTGATTGATCTGAATGTTCAGTTGTCATAACGGCGCACCACCAGAGCAGCGTTGAGCCCACCGAACCCGAGCGAGTTGTTGATTGCCACCTCGACATCGGCCTTGCGGGCCTGACCCGGCACATAATCAAGGTCACAGGCCGGGTCGGGGTTCTCCAGGTTGAGCGTCGGCGGGATGATTCCATCGCGCAACGACAGCACCGTCGATATCAGCTGCTGGGCGCCCGCCGCGGCGAGCATGTGGCCCAGCATCGTCTTGATAGAGCTGACCATGAGTGAGCGGTAATGCTCACCGGCGCGGAACACTTCCTTGATCGCCGCCGTCTCGGCCGCGTCGCTCAGCGGGGTGGATGTACCGTGCGCACTTACATAACCCACCTCGGACGGTGCGACTCCAGCATCGGCGAGGGCACGCTGCATCGCCAAAACCGACCCTCCTCCTTGCGGGTGCGGTGCGGTGACCTGATATGCGTCCAGCGAGCTGCCAAATCCCGCCACCTCGCCGTACACATGCGCACCGCGCGCCAGTGCCGACGACTCGCTCTCCAAGAGCACCATTGCTGCCCCCTCGGCCGTGACCATCCCACTGCGATCGCGGTCAAATGCCCGACATAGTCGGTCGCCGTAGAGTTTTGATGTTGATGGGGCGCCGAGCAGGTACAGACTCGTCATTATCGGCAGATTCAGTGGGCTAACCGCTCCCCCGGCGATCACGGCATCCGTTTCCCCGCGCCGGATCATCCGGAAGCCGTGCCCGAGTGCGTGTGTTGCTCCGGCGCACGCCGTATTGAGGTTCAGCGTGGGACCAGCTAGGCCAGAGCGCGTGGCGATTTCGGTCGCCAAGGCATCGCCGGTGGCCAACGGCGCGTGCGACCGGTCAAGGCCGATCTGTTGTTCGTGTACGCGTTTCCAGTCCACGACGCCATCGACGTACGCACTCAATAACTCTCCCGATTCACGTTCTGGCATCTCCGAGGCGATCGAAACACCGACGCGGCCCAGCGCCTCAGCGTTCGTCACACCGGCGTCCTCCAGTGCTTGCTGCGCGGCCGCGAGGCCAAACCGGGTGCGCCTCTCCATCGGCGCACCGAAATCGGGAAACAACGCGGTAAACGCTTGGTCGTCTACCGGTGCCGCATAGCCGACGGGGAAGTTCGGAACATCGGGCGGCGACCATGCCTGTATTGCCGAACGCCCGTTTACCAATCCATCCCACATGGACTGCCAGTTCATGCCAAGGCCACAGACCACGCCAAGGCCCGTCACCAATACACGATTGCCGTGCCGGGGCTGGTTCACATCGCTCATCGCGCCACCTTCTCCAACACGACAGCGCAAACCTGTCCTTGGACACCGCAACTGAGCACCACAACCGCCTGATTGTTCGACAGTGATTCTTCGGCCACGGCATCGTCGCCGTTTCCGTTCGCCGGGAACAGCCGCAGCCCGCGAAGCAGTCCATGCCGGGCCAACAACACGTGTACCAAGGGCTGTGCCGGTCCGGTAACTCCGATGGCCTGCTCCGCGGAGAACACCGGCGCCTGATCGTTGAACACGCCGCTAATCGCGGCATGCTGAGCGTGAGCCACCTCGTCTGTCCATGGGCTGTCGGCCAGTATCCAGCCCACGTCCTCAACCGATAATTCGGCCATGCGCAACGCATTTCGCAGCGTCTCCGCAAGCACCTCGGGGCGATTCTGACTGGTAGCGAACCCGCGGCTGTAGCCCGTAAGTACAACATCGCTGGACTGCCCGACGCTAAAGAATGCCGCCGCTTCGCCGGGGATCGCTCCGTTCCACTCCAGATCGTCGTATTGCAATGCCAACCAAGGGGATATAGACGGGCTTACCGCGCCGACCAACGCAGTCTCACAGTCGCCTTCCGCAACTGCGAGTGCACCTTCGATCAGCGCCTGCATGCCTGCGTCGGAGAAGGGCGAATACACCGACGTGGGGCCGGTCAACCCAAACAGGATTGCGATATGGCCAGCCACCGTGTTGTTCGAATCTGTCAGCGCGAAGAACGGTGGAATATCTCGAAGATACAGCTCGGCGATCTTCTCGGGGTCTTGCGCCACCTCGCCAAGGTCAGGCGTATCACATTGCGGCAGTAGCGGACTGAGAACCATAGGTAGGCCGAGATAGGCGCCCCACTCAGGGCGGCCAACATCCGAGATGCCCTTCAGTGACAGTTGGGCCCCATACATCGCCAAGCGAGTTTGTTTCACCGTCGTGCGCAGTGCTTTTCGGTGGATACCAAGCGTCGATGCATCTGGATCGGGAACGGCGAAGACTTCAGGAATCTCGGACCACGGTCCGAACATGAATTCGTTTGGGACAGTGCTCTTTTTTCCTATTCGCAGTGCTTCCCATACGGCCTCCACGCCGAGCCCGGTTGCGGAATACAAGCCTGGATTGCACAGTCCTACCGCCAACCGCTGATTCATCGAGTGTCACGCTTCCTTTGCCAGGATTAGTGTGCAGTTCATGCCGCCAAAGCCGAAGGAGTTGGAGAGCACGGTGTTGAATTCACAGTGCCGGGCCTTGGTGACTACGTCGAGCCCTTTGGTGACATCGTCCGGCTCGCTGAAATTCAGCGTGGGCGGAATAACCTGTTCACGCAAGCTCATCGCAGACAGCACGGCTTCGATCGCGCCGCTTGCCGCAAATCCATGACCGAGCGAGGACTTGGTGCTGGTCAACGGAATTGAGGCCGCGTCGGCACCGAACACCAAGTGCAGAGCTGCAGCTTCGCACTCGTCGTTGGCTTGCGTACCCGTCCCGTGAGCGTTCACATGATGTATGTCTGACGGATTCAGACCGGCATCAGCGATCGCGGCACGCATACATGCCGCGTATGTCGCACCGTCCCGCTCGCTTGAGGTTATCCGTACTGCTTCGGCGGTGCCCGTGTAGCCGGCGACTCTTGCCAGCGCCTGTGCACCACGCGCTTCGGCGTGCGAGCGTCGTTCCAGCACAAGGAATGCAGCGCCGTCGGCGATGACGAAACCGTTGCGAGCCTTATCGAATGGCCTGCTTATCTCGGCGCTTGGTTTGTCACCAGTGGGGGCGAGCGCGCCGAGCGCAGCGAAAGCCGTGACGATGCTGTAAGTAGTCAGTCGCTCTGCGCCACCGACCAGCGCCACATCCAATTCGCCGGAGCGAATATGCCGGTAGCCGCTGCCGATCGCCACACCGCCCGCAGCACACGCCTCCGCATGAGTCACCAGCGGTCCACCGAGGCCGAAATACTCGGCCAGAGAGGCGGTCAGCGTATCCGGAAGAAACTGCAGAAGATCATCCGGAAGATCCGATATGGCCTCGCGATGGTCCAGGTAGGCGTCGAGGTCGAATGTGCCGGCTTGCCGGTCGTAGAGCCGAGACAGATCCGCGAGTGTGTCCGGCGCGAACGCGAGCTTGTTGCACGCGGCGAACACACCGACCCGGTCGCTGCCCGCAAGGTTAGGCAGGCCACTGCGCTTCCAAGCCTCCACTGCCGCATGCCATCCGATTACACCAGCCGCGCCAACCCGAGCCGCCTGCTCCGGCAAGGCACTCGCCAGCTTGCGCACGGTTTCCTCATCTACATGCCCGGAAACCGACGCGGGCAACTCAGCATCGCGATGCTCCTGGTGCTGCCGGATGAAGGAGGCACCGTCGTTCAACTGCCAAAATAGCTCCTCGGGATCGGTAACCGTACCCGCGACAAGTCCAATCCCTGTGATGACTACATCGTCGTCGTCAGGTGACTGTTTCTGTAGCTCCATCTGTGAAGATGCTTTAGCTAAAGACGCTATGCGACAGCCGAGTTGGCCTGAGTGAGTGCTTCCCGCACATCGGCGACCAGAAGTTCATCGCCGGTGACCGGACCAGCCGAAGGGTTGAGGAGGCGATGCGCCATCGACGCCCAATGGGCGGTCGTTGTCGCCCCCGAAACCTCGTGCGGCCAAGCACCGGCCTGGAAGTCGTCGGCCGTGTAGCCGAACGCCGATTGATACAACGCACCTTCAGCCAGCTTGGTGATCCGACCTTCCGCGTCGTACACGCGGTCCTTACCTCCAAGCTCATCAGCGAGAGCGCTGAGAACGTTGCTGCGCGGGAAGGTAACGCGGAACTTCGACTCCAGATTGCGCCGGAGTTCGACGATATCGAGCGACTCTACGCCCTGGTCAGACATCGGCGCCGTCGTGACTTCCTCGGTCTCGATGCCGAGCACCTCGGCCAACTCCTCACGCACAATGGTGTGAATCTGGTCGTAGCTAAGCAGATTGCTCATGGGTATCAGAGTGCCTTTCATCTTTGCCGTCTGGTTCGCTCAAGGCGAGCCGAAAAAGGCTCTGCCAGTTGGCGATAGATTCGAACTTCGATCAGGTGACAACGTTGGCACTTGGCGATCACTCGCCGTGAACCTGATAGCAGAAACGATAAGACTGGGCGATAAGGTTCGCAACTGGTAGACGAAGTCTGTCATCTATAAGTTGATTCTCTAGGCGCGATCAGACGCGCGACGGTCAGGCGGATTGCGCCCACCGCCCGAATGGGACACTCCCGCAATAGGATTATTGCGCCGAAGTCGCCTGTGAGCGCGCCGAGCACCGGGAAATTACGTCCGGGAGTGAGGTGGCGCACAGCTAAACCACAGATGCAGACCCGGTCACAGAAGGCATCAAGGCCGCCTTCAACACCCCCGACTCCCGCCGACAAGGCGCACCACCTGGCGACAGGAGGAACCACGGCAGTACAAGGGATCGGAGAGTCCATGGCCCTTATAGGGTCAGACGACGGCTAGCCAGGCGGCCAATGCCTCGCCCATGGCATGCGGGCCGGCGAGCGCGGCGGCTTACTTGCGTCGAGCGGCGACGTACTCGGCGCGGGCCTGTTGGTGGCTTCAACCGGCGAGGCTTGGGTGGTCACCGCAGGCACCAACCCCAGTCCAGCAGCACAGAGCCGACGCCGCACCACTCTGACCGGGCCAACACCGCCAACGCCTCAGAAGCGCTCAACGCATCGATCGCATCAGCACAGAAGGCATCAACCGCAGCCCCCAACACCCCAATCGAATACATGTTCGGACGCTAATACCGCCCATCGGAACCCAGCCATGCCCTGAAACAGCTGTGACAGAAGTGAATTGATCTGCCGACCCGCTACGGTGTGCTCATGTCGTGTGTCTTCTGCGCCATTGTCGCCGGCGAGTCGCCATCATTCCGTGTGTACGAGGACGAGACGACGCTCGCCTTCCTCGATATCCGCCCCATCACCCGTGGACACACCCTGGTGATCCCGAAGGCCCATGCACAGGACCTCACGGATCTGAAGCCCGATGACGCCGCCGCCATCATGACGGTGGGCCAGCGCATCGCCAACGCCATGCGCGATTCGGAGCTGCAGAGCGATGGCACCAACCTGGCGCTCAACGACGGCCGCGTCGCATTCCAGACGGTCATGCACGCGCACCTACACGTGGTGCCGCGACGCGGAGGCGACAAACTTGCCTTCGCAAAGGGATTCATGGTTCGTCGCGATCCCAACCTGGAAGCGACCGCCCAAATCATCCGCGCAGCGGTGCAGGCCAACTAGCCAAGAAATTCGCTCGACCACCCGCCCAGCTCGCTGCTACGTTTTTCCGCGACATGTCCTCTCCGACGGCGGATTCGCCGACAATCGATCAGGTGAATCGCCGGCCGGTACTCCTGCTGCTCTTCGCATCCGTTGTAGCCGCCATCGGCAACGGTGTGTCGATCGTCGCGATCCCCTGGCTGGTGCTGCAGCGCACCGGCTCTGCCGCGGATGCCGCGATCGTCGCCGCGGCCGGCACCCTGCCGCTGGTTTTCTCGACCCTGATCTCGGGGACCGCGGTCGATTTCTTCGGGCGACGCAAGATGTCGATAATCTCCGACGTACTTTCGCTGTTATCCGTGTCTGCCATACCGATTCTGGCGATGACGACCGGGCTGAGCGTGCCGCTGCTCGCGGGCCTTGCCGCGCTCGGCGCCATCTTCGACCCCGCCGGGATTACCGCACGCGAATCAATGCTGCCGGCCGCGGCGAAGGCTGCCGGCTGGTCGCTCGACCGGATGAACAGCAGGTACGAAGCGGTGTTCAACGTCGCCTACATCGTGGGACCAGGTCTGGGAGGTCTGCTGATCGCCTCCATCGGCGGTGTCAACACCATGTGGGCCACCGCTGCGACCTTCGTCGTGTCGGTGGTGGCCATCGCCTTTCTCAAGGTCGAAGGCAGCGGGAAACCGGCTGCCGAAACCAAGCCCACCGGCGTCGTCAGCGGTGTCGTCGAGGGATTGAAGTTCGTCTGGAATGTCAAGATCCTTCGTACCCTGGCACTTATCGACATGGCCATCACGGCGCTGTACCTGCCGATCGAAAGTGTGTTGCTGCCCAAGCACTTCAGCGATGCCGGAACACCTCAGCAACTCGGCTGGATACTCATGGCCATCTCAGTCGGCGGGCTGCTCGGCGCCCTCGGGTACGCCACCATGGTCCGCTACGTCCAACGCCGCACCATCATGCTGTGTGCCACCTTCACCGCCGGCATCACCACGCTGGGCATGTCGCTTCTGCCACCCATCGCGGTGCTGCTGGTACTCGGCGCGTGCCTGGGCTTCATCTACGGACCAGTGGCGCCGATCGCCAACTACGTGATGCAGACCCGCTCCCCCGAGCACTTGCGCGGGCGAGTCGTGGGCGTCATGACGTCCACCGCGTACTGCGCCGGGCCGCTCGGATTCATGCTCGCCGGCCCGATTGCCGACAAGTTCGGCGTCGCGTCGACCTTGACGATCATCGGTATACCCATGATCCTCATCGCCGTCGCCAGCACACGGATGCCCGTCTTGCGGGAGTTGGACCGGGACGAACAGCGGCCCCAAAAGGATCCCACTCGGTAGGGTCGGCTCCGTGGCTGATTTCGAGGGAAGAACTGCACTGATCACCGGCGGCGCGCGCGGCATGGGGCGTTCGCACGCACTGGCGCTGGCTGAGGCGGGCGCTGATATCGCGATCTGTGACCGCTGCGAGAACAGCGACGTCGTGGGGTATCCACTGGCAACCGAGGACGACTTGGCCGAGACGGTCGCGATGGTCGAAAAGACCGGACGCCAGTGCATCTCAGCCAAACTCGACGTGAAAGACCGTGCAGCGCTGGAGGCGTTTGTCGCCGAAACCGAGGAATCACTCGGCAGAATCGATATCGCGATCACCAACGCCGGTATCAGCACCATCGCGCTGCTGCCCGACGTCGAGTCTGCGCAATGGGACGAGGTCATCGGCACCAATCTCACCGGAACCTTCAACACCATCGCCGCCGTGGCACCCGGCATGATCAAGCGGAACTACGGTCGGATCATCACGGTCTCCTCGATGCTCGGACACAGTGCGACGTGGGCGCAGGCCTCGTACGTGTCGTCGAAGTGGGGCGTCATCGGGCTGACCAAGGTCGCCGCGCATGACCTCGTCGGCTACGGCATCACCGTCAACGCCGTCGCACCGGGCAACATCGAAACCCCGATGACACAAAACGATTTCGTCTTCGGCATGATGCGCCCCGACCTCGAGAAACCGACCCTCAAGGACGTCGAGTCCGTCTTCGCATCGCTGCACCTGCAGTACGCACCCTTCCTCAAAGCCGACGAAGTCACCCGCGCCGTGTTGTTCCTGGCTCACGAAGCCAGCTCGCACATCACCGGAACGGTGCTGCCGATCGACGCCGGCGCGACGGCGCGAATGATATGAGCCAGACCGCCCTCGACGAGCTCGCAACCACCCTCGGTGAGGGTGCGGTCATCACCGATCCGGATATCACCGCCTCCTATCGACAGGACCGCGCCTTCGATCCTGACGCCGGAACGCCTGTGGCGGTGGTGCGTCCCAGCAGTACGGAGCAGGTCTCCGCGACCCTGAAATGGGCCAGCACCCACCACATCCCCGTCGTGCCACGCGGTGCGGGCACAGGACTGTCCGGGGGGTCGACCGCCCAGGACGGAGCCATCGTGCTGTCGACCGAACGGATGCGCGCCATCACGATCGACACCACCACACGTGTCGCGATCGCCCAGCCCGGCGCCCTCAACGCGGAAGTAAAGGCCAGCGCCGCCGAACACGGCCTCTGGTATCCGCCGGACCCATCGTCCTTTGAGATCTGCAGCATCGGCGGCAACATCGCGACCAACGCCGGCGGGCTGTGCTGCGTCAAGTACGGCGTCACCACCGACTACGTGCTGGGGATGCACGTCGTCCTGGCCGACGGCACGATCCTGCGACTGGGCGGACCTCGACTGAAAGATGTTGCTGGACTGAGTCTTACAAAACTCTTCGTCGGCAGCGAGGGATCCCTCGGAGTGATCACTGAGGTCACGCTGCGGCTACTGCCCCCACAACCGCCGCCGTGCACCGTGGTGGCGACGTTCAATACGGTGTCCGAGGCGGCCGACGCGGTGCTGGCGATCACCGCACAGATCCGGCCTTCGATGCTGGAATTCATGGACTCGGTGGCGATCAACGCGGTAGAGGACAAACTGAAGATGGGGCTGGACCGCGACGCCGCCGCCATGCTCGTCGCCCGCTCGGATGAACGCGGCCGAACCTCGGCAGAGGATGCCGACCTTATGGCACAGATCTTTGCCGATCACCATGCGGCCGAAGTCTTCTCCACCGACGACCAGAACGAGGGCGAGGCCTTCGTCGCGGCACGCAGGTTCGCGATCCCTGCGGTGGAAGCGAAAGGTCCGCTGCTGCTGGAAGATGTGGGCGTCCCGCTTCCCAAGCTCGCCGAGCTGGTGGAAGGAGTGGAAGCCATCGCCACACAACACCGGCTGCTCATCTCGGTGATCGCGCACGCCGGCGACGGCAACACCCATCCACTGATCGTGCACAACCCCAACGACCCCGATGAGTCGCAGCGCGCCCATGCCGCGTTCGGCGAGATCATGAATCTGGCGATCTCCCTGGGAGGCACTATCACCGGTGAGCACGGGGTAGGACGGCTCAAGAAGCCATGGTTGGGAGGCCAGGTCGGGCCAGAGGTGCTGGAAGTCAACCGCCGGATCAAGCAGGCGCTCGACCCCGCAGGCATCCTGAACCCTGGGACGCTCGTCTAGTTTCACTAAAGAGTGTTGACACTCCCCGTTACATGCCTTACACATAAGACATGTCAGTCGATGTGTCTCACACAGTTGTGCCGCGCTACATCCCCGGAGCATCCGACAACTGGACCAATCCATGGCCGATGTATACGGCGCTGCGCGATCACGACCCGGTGCACCACGTGGTACCCGAGCACGCCCCGACCGAGGACTACTACGTGCTCACTCGGCACGCCGACATCTACGAGGCGGCGCGTGACTGGGAGACGTTCTCCTCGGCCCGGGGTCTGACCATCATGTACGGCGATCTCGAGAAGACCGGCATGGGCGACAACCCGCCCATGGTGATGCAGGACCCGCCCACCCACACCAACTTCCGCAAGCTCGTCTCCCGCGGATTCACACCGCGCCAAGTGACCTCCGTAGAACCCAAGGTGCGCGAGTTCGTGGTGGAACGCCTTGAGCGCCTCAGGGAACGCGGCGAAGGCGATATCGTCGTCGAGCTGTTCAAGCCACTGCCCTCCATGGTCGTCGCGCACTATCTCGGGGTTCCCGAGGAGGACCGTGCACAGTTCGATGTCTGGACCGACGGCATCGTCGCCGCGGCATCCGGCGGTGCCATCGACATCGAGTCCATGCAGGGCGAGGTCGCTCAGACCATCGGTGAACTGATGATGTATTTCACCGGACTCATCGAGCGGCGGCGTGCCGAACCCGAGGACGACACCGTGTCCCACCTCGTCGCCGCCGGAGTCGGCGCCGATGGAGACATCAGCGGGACGCTCCAGATCCTCGGATTCGCGTTCACCATGGTGACGGGCGGTAACGACACCACCACCGGAATGCTCGGCGGTGCAATACAACTCTTGCACCAGTACCCCGACCAACGCCGGAAGCTCATCGAAGACCCATCGCTCATCCCGGGCGCCGTGGAGGAATTCCTGCGCCTGACCTCTCCGGTGCAGGGTCTGGCACGCACCGCAACCCGTGACGTCACCTTCGGAGACACCACGATTCCCGCGGGACGGCGTGCGTTGCTGCTCTATGGCAGTGCCAACCGGGACGAGCGCGAATACGGCAATGATGCAGGCGAATTGAACGTCCTGCGGAACCCAGGCAAGCTGCTCACCTTCAGCCATGGAAATCACCACTGTCTGGGGGCCGCAGCAGCACGCATGCAGTCTCGGGTAGCGCTCGAGGAACTACTCACCCGCATACCGGATTTCGAGGTCGATCTCGACGGCGTCACCTGGGCGGACGGCTCGTATGTGCGAAGGCCCCTGACGGTTCCCATCCGCGTGCGATGATCGTGCGATGAGGCGCCGGCGCGAAGAGCGTGAACCAGCATGAGTTGGTTGGGCGACACTCGGACCTCGGTCGCCGCGGAAAAGATCCTCGATGCGGCCGCCGAGTTGTTCGTGCGCGACGGCGTCGCTGCCGTAGGCATGAATGAAATCGCCAAAGCAGCCGGCTGTTCCCGGGCAACGCTGTACCGGTACTTCGAGAACCGCGAGGCGCTGCATATCGCCTATGTGCACCGCGAGGCACGAACCATCACCGGGCAGGTCACCACAGCGGTGGCCGGAATCGACGATCCGACGGAGCGGCTGGTCAGCGCCGTGCTCACCAGCCTGCGGCTGGTGCGTGAAAACCCGGCACTGTCGGCCTGGTTCCGGCCCGGCGAGTATGTCGGCGGTTCACTGGCCCTGCATTCGGAAGTCCTGAACGCCATGGTATCGGCGTTTGTCTCCGCGGAGAATGTCACTGCGGTGACTCACCTGCGGGCTAAATGGTATGTCCGGGTAATCATCTCGCTGCTGTCCTACCCCGAGGACAACCCCGAGGACGAGCGCACTCTGATCACGGAGTTCGTCGCGCCAATGATTTCCGCAGACGTGAACCCCACGCCAGCAGCATCTGCGCAGCCCGATGGATCAGCCACGATGCAGGCACGCTGACCACCATCGTCACCAGAAAAACGATCACCACCGACCCGGTATAGACGTGGTAGTGCAGTAGGTCGACCATCACGATCTCCATCAGGATCATGTGGATGAGGAAAAGCTCATAGGAGATCTCGCCCAGCCACACCATGGGCCGCGATGAGAGAAACCTGACATACCAGCCGGTGTCACCCAGCCCGGCGGGCGCGACCAGCAATGTCGCAATCACCACGTAGAAGATCGATTTGGTCAGTGCTTGCGGCAGTGCCCAGGGCGAGGTCGTCGGGTCTCCGGCTATCCGCGTGGACACGATGAGGTAGCAGATGATCGCGAGCGGCACGGTCACCAGCGCGTAGCACCGCACACCCATCACGGCGAGAACGGACAGAATCATGCCGCCCACGAACCACGAAAGGTAGGCCGGAAGCCACAGTTTCGCACCGTCGGGAAGGGCACTGACGGTGTATACCAGCGTCATCCATGCCGGTGTCACCAGGACCAGAACGCCCAAACCAACCAGCAGGCGCACCGGCCGCCATTGACCCCCACAGAGTTTCTTGATCAGCAGCCACGCCAAGAAGGGCAACGCGACGTAGAACGCCGCCTCGACGGCAAGACTCCAGATCTGGGTCATGCCTTGATGGATATAGCGATACCCGTAATTGGAGGTGTAAATCTGGGTGAGCGTGAGGTTTCGAAGCAAGCCCAGCCAGGTGTGTCCGGGGTTCGGATACTGATCCCGGATGTGATACCAGGTGTACGCGATCGCCACCAGAATCCAGTACGCCGGCATGATGCGCCGAAACCTGTGCCAGGCATAGCGTTTCACCGAAGGTGGGGAAGTTCCATCAGCAGCGGCACGCACCCAGGGCAGGAACAGCAAGAACCCGGACAGAACGAAGAAAATCGGGACACCGATCTCCAAACGAGCCTGCATCAGGTGCAGATATGCCCGCCATGGCGAGACGCCGTCGACGACATAGTTCCCGGTGCTGTAGGCCGCATGGGTGGCCACCACGAGGGTCGCGGCCACCGCCCGGATACCCGTGAGCGCAGCGACGCGTCCGGGACCATGGACGACGGGGGCACTGTCAGTCGCGGGGACCGCCGTCATGGTTTCTTGGGGGACCGCTTGGGACGCTTCGCCTCCGACCGTTTGTGGTCCGTGTGCTTGTGGTCTGGACGCTTGCGATCCGAGAACTTGCGGGCCGGGCGCGCACCATCGGCCCCACCTGCGGGGCGCAGTTCGATGAGCACACCGGAGATCCGGGTGTTCTCCAGTGCCTTCAGCGTCTTGGGCGACAGCTTGGCGGGCAGCTCGACAAGTGAGTGATCGGGGCGGATCGTGATGTGCCCGAAGTCGCTGCGATGCAAACCGCCTTCGTTCGCAATCGCGCCCACGATGGCGCCGGGCATCACCTTGTGCCGCTTGCCGACAGCAATGCGATACGTCGCCAAGCCGGGAGTCTGCGTGCGCGGTTCGCGGGGCCCACGCTCGGGGCGTTCTCCACGCTCATGGCGGGGATCGCGGGGCGGATCGGGCTTGAGCAGGAACTGCTCGCCGTCGCGCGACAGTACCGCCAGCGCTGCGGCGATATCGGCCACCGGCACATTGTGATCGCGTTCGTAGTCCTCGACGAGCCGGCGGAACAGTTCGATTTCCGGTGCCGCGAGCGCAGCGGTAATGGCATCGCGGAACTTCGTCACGCGCTGGGCATTGACATCGTCGACCGACGGCAGCGGCTCCTCGGCAAGTCTGGCACCGGTGGCCTTCTCGATGGCCTTGAGCAGATGCCGCTCACGCGGAGAGACGAACAACACCGCAGTACCCGAGCGGCCCGCGCGACCGGTGCGGCCGATGCGGTGTACATACGACTCCGTGTCGTGCGGAATGTCGTAGTTGAGCACGTGGGAGATGCGTTCGACGTCCAGGCCGCGGGCGGCGACGTCGGTGGCCACCAGGATGTCGATGGTCCCGCTCTTGAGCGCGTTGATGGTCCGCTCACGTTGTGCCTGGTTGATATCGCCGTTGATCGCCGCCGCGGCGAATCCGCGCGCCTTGAGCTTTTCGGCCACCTCCTCGGTGGCCTGTTTGGTCCTGACGAACACGATCATCGCCTCGAACGTCTCGACCTCGAGGATCCGGGTGAGCGCGTCCATCTTGCGGGGGCCCGCCACCTGGATGAAGCGCTGAGTGATGTTCTCGGCCGTGGACGTCTTTGCCTCGACCTTGATCTCCACCGGGTCGTGCAGGTACTTCTTGGTGAGCCGGCGGATGGTGGTGGGCATGGTGGCCGAGAACAGCGCCACCTGCTTGTACTCGGGGGTATCGGCCAGGATGCGTTCGACATCCTCGGCGAAGCCCATGGTGAGCATCTCGTCGGCCTCGTCCAGCACCAGATAGTCCAAGTGCGACAGATCCAACGTGCCGCGCTCCAGGTGATCGATGACACGCCCTGGTGTCCCGACCACAACCTGAGCCCCTCGCTTGAGGCCCGACAGCTGCACCACATACGACTGGCCGCCATAGATCGGCAGCACATTCAGCTTGGGCATATGGGCGCCGTACCGGCCGAACGCCTCGGCGACCTGCAGCGCTAGCTCACGTGTGGGCGCCAGCACCAAGGCCTGGGTGTTCTTCGAGGTCAAATCAATTTTCGAGAGGATGGGGATGGCGAACGCCGCCGTCTTCCCGGTACCGGTCTGCGCCAGGCCCACCACATCCGAACCTGCCAACAACGGCGGGATGGTGGCGGCCTGAATCGCCGACGGTGTTTCGTACCCCACGTCGGACACCGCACGCAGCACCTCGGGGGCAATCTGTAGGTCCGCGAAGGTGACGGCGTCATCCGCGCGTGGTGCACTCGATTCGCCGGTGTCGGGCGTGGGGATATCTGTAGAGGTCATGGCGTCAAGAAGTCTAGGCGCTATAGCGCTCAACTCCCGCCTCCGTGGCATCTTCGATAAATGTCGGTAGTGTGCGGGGCCGTGCGAAGGATGGATGTGGTGGCCGCGCTGACCGTGCTTCCGGCTGCGCTCGCTCTCGCCTGCGCGTGCACCGGCGGCGACAGCACAGTGTCCAAGACGCCGACCAACACCATTGCCTCACCGTCGCCAACGCCGTCATCTCCCGGGACCGCGGGCCCCACATCCAAGCCCAAACCGCCGCCGTCGACCAACGACGACTGCACGGTGAATCTGAAGGACCCGGCCATCGCGGCGGCCATCGCACTCTTACCCCCGGGACCCGATAGTGCCGCCACGTGGAATCCAGTACCGGTAGCGGGCAACTACAACAAGTGCGCTCCCCTGTCGGCGATCATCGTCACCACCGGCAACGGAGCCACACACGCGGCCGATTCCGCCACCCGTGCAGTGTTCTTCCATCTGGGTGGGGTGATCTCCCACGGTGTCCCCGATACCTACGGTTACAACGCCATCGACCTGTCGGCGAGCACCCTGGACACGGTGGTACTCAATTTCTCCAACGGCATTCCCGGTCTCGAAAGTGTGGTGTCGTTCCGCTGGAATGGATCTGGTGTGGAAAAGGTGCAACAGGCCGGACAGTAGCCGCGATCCGTCGGTGCCAGCACCTACAGTGATCGGGTGTTCGTCCTCGACGGCCGGGTCGTCTACAGCGCTTCGGATCTTGCCTCCGCCGCCCGCTGTGAATACGCCCTGCTGCGGGTGTTCGATGCCAAACTCGGTTGGGGGCCTACGCCCCCGCGTGACGATGAACTACTGGCGCGCACCGCGACTTTGGGCGACGCTCACGAGGCTCACCATCTCGCCGAACTGCAGAAGCGCTTCGGCTCCGGGGTAGCCAGCATCCCGTTTCCTCCCACATTCACACTCGATGGACTGAATGCCGCGGCAGCCGCGACCAAACGGGCCTTCGACGACGGGCATCCGGTGGTCTACCAGGCCGCCATGTTCGACGGCCGGTTCCTCGGTTTCGCGGACTTCGTGGTTCGCGAGAGTCAGACATACCGTGTCTGCGATACCAAACTGGCCCGTAGCGCCAAGGTGACCGCATTGCTGCAGTTGGCGGCCTACGCCGATAGCCTGATGGCGGCGGATGTGCCGGTGTCGCCGGAGGTGCGGTTGATTTTGGGCGACCGTTCGACCGTCGACTATCCGGTCGCCGATCTGGTTGGCGTGTATCGCCAACGACGAATCCAGTTGCAGGACTTGCTTGATCGCCATTTGTCGGGCGGCGCCGCGGTGCGGTGGTCAGATGCGCGCGTGCGCGCCTGCTTCCGTTGTCCCGCGTGCGAGCCGGAGGTCGATCGCACTGACGACTTGTTACTTGTCGCGGGCATGCGGATCAGCCAGCGTGCGGCGCTGCTGGAGGCCGGAGTCGGCACCGTCGCAGAGCTGGCCACACGTGTCGAGCCGGTCCCCGATCTGTCGGCGCGCAGTCTGCAACAGTTGGTGGCACAGTCTCAGTTGCAGGTGCGCCAACGCGATAGCGGTGCACCACAATTCGAGGTAGCCGACCCGATTCCACTGGGCACGATGCCAGCACCCAACCCTGGCGACATCTTTTTCGACTTCGAGGGCGATCCGCTCTGGACGGCAGACGGCGTGCAATGGGGGCTGGAATACCTCTTTGGCGTGCTTGAGTACGACCGGTCCGGAAATGAGAAGTTCCGGCCGATTTGGGCTCACGATCGCCACAGCGAACGTAAGGCCCTGACCACCTTCCTGGACCTGGTAGCCAAACGTCGCCGCCGATATCCAGGGATGCACGTCTACCACTACGCGGCGTATGAGAAGACCGCGCTGCTGCGCCTCGCCGGGCGGTACGGCGTCGGCGAGGAGCAGATCGACGATCTCCTTCGGGACAACGTGTTGGTTGACCTCTATCCCGTGGTACGCAAAAGCATTCGCTCCGGATCCAGCGGTTACGGGCTCAAGGCGCTGGAGCCGCTGTTCATCGAATCCGGAAAACGCTCCGGTGATGTCACCACCGCGGTGGACTCGATCAACGAATACGCACGCTACTGCGCGCTGCGCGACAGCGGTGACCCCGCAGCGCAAGAGGTGTTGGACTCCATCGCCGAGTACAACCGGTATGACTGCGCCTCCACACGAAAGCTCCGAGACTGGTTACTGGTACGAGCATTCGAGCACGGCATTACTCACTTGTCCTCCTCTGCCGCTGTCGGCGAAAAGGACGAGCCGGAGCCCGATGAGGTCGGCGCGGCGTTGGCGGCGTTCGTCGGGGATGCCGGTCCCACCGACCGGAGCGCCGATCAAACGGCGGCGGCCATGGTTTCGGCGGCGCGCGGATATCACACCAGGGAGCGAAAACCATTCTGGTGGAGCCACTTCGATAGGTTGAACAATCCCGTCGACGAATGGGCCGACACGGCGGGAGTCTTCATCGTGGAGGGCGCGGAACTGATCGAGGACTGGCATAAATCAGGTAGCCAGCGCAAGCTTCGGCGACAGGTGAGGCTGACGGGCGACCTCGCTGGCGGCGTCCTCGATGACAGTGTCTACGCGCTTTACGAGCCCCCTGCTCCCGCAGGGCTCGGCGACGGGGACCCTGACCGCCGGGCATCTGGTTCGGCCACCGTAGTGGAGATAACCGAATCCGGCGGCGTACCCGTGGATGTGACGATCCAGGAGCTCACGCCGAAGAACGGCGAGGTGTTCACGGAGACGCCGATGGCCCTGGCACCCGGCGCACCGGTGATGACCAAGGCACTGGAATCCGCCATCGAGCAGGTCGCCGCGGATGTTGCCCACGGCCTTCCCGATATGCCCAGTACCGCATCCATCGATATTCTGTTGCGCCGCAACCCTCGTGGCGCGCAATTGCCACCTGTCGGCGACGGCGGATACACCGAAGCCATTGCTTCCGCATTGCGGAATCTGGACTCGTCCTACCTTGCCGTGCACGGCCCACCGGGAACCGGTAAGACCTTCACGGCGGCGCGCGTCATCGCCGAACTAGTGACGCAGGAAGCGTGGCTTGTCGGTGTGGTGGCCCAATCCCACGCCGTTGTAGAACACCTCCTCGATCAGATAGTCGCGGCAGGCGTACCGCCAGAACGGGTGGCCAAGAAGGCCTCGCCCTACAGCGGCGATGCCGCGTGGACCCAGATTCGGGACAGCGACTATGCGGGTTTCATCGCATCCCACGCCGGTGAGGGCGCCGTCATCGGCGGCACCGCATGGGATTTCGCGAACACCACCCGCGTGGCCGATGGGGTGTTGCGGCTGCTGGTCATTGACGAGGCGGGCCAGTTCAGTTTGGCGAACACGCTGGCAGTCGCACGGGGAGCACAGAACCTGCTGCTGCTCGGTGATCCGCAGCAGCTGCCGCAGGTGTCGCAGGGTGTGCACCCCGAGCCGGTGGACTGCTCGGCGCTGGGCTGGCTGGTCGAAGGCCATGGCGCGCTGCCCGCCGAGCGAGGGTACTTCTTGGAGCGCTCGTACCGGATGCATCCCGCACTATGCCAACAGGTCTCACAGCTTTCTTACGATGGCGAGCTCGAGTCCGCGGCCCCGCCACGCAACTTGGCCGGGCAGCTGCCCGGGGTCCGGACGCGGCTGGTGGATCATCACGGAAACGCGACCAGCAGTCCGCAGGAAGCCGAGGAGATCGCCTCGGAGATCACGAGGCTCATCGGTTCGGAGTGGACCGATGAATCCGGGACCCGGCCATTGGCACAGTCCGATGTGCTGGTGGTGGCTCCGTACAACGCGCAGGTATTGACGGTGCGAGCCGCGCTGGCCGCTGCTGGATTGGACGAGGTGTTGGTGGGGACAGTGGACAAGTTCCAGGGCCGCCAAGCACCAGTGGTGTTCGTATCGATGACGGCCTCGGCCGTCGACGATGTACCGCGCGGGATGTCGTTCCTGCTGAACAGAAACCGCTTGAACGTGGCGATCAGCCGCGCGAAGTTCCAGGCGGTGATCGTCCGATCCCCGGCATTGACCGAGTATCTGCCGGCCACACCAGACGGACTGGTGGAGCTGGGGGCGTTCTTGGCGCTAAGTCCGGACCTGGCGCAGTAGCCCATGCCAGACTGAGGTCTATGTCCGCGCTCGTCGATGCCCTTGTCCAGATTGTTGGCGACCGGTATGTCAGCACCGACGCTGACGTGCTGACGGGACGGACCATCGATCACACCGGCCGCTATCGCGGTGCCGCGAGCCTGCTGATCCGCCCCGGTTCCGCCACGGAAACCGGCGCAATCCTGAAGGCATGCAAGGCGCACGGGACCCCCGTCACCACCCAGGGCGGCCGCACGTCGATGGTCGCCGGGACCGTTCCCGAGCACGACGACGTACTGCTGTCCACCGAGCGACTCACCGAGATCGGCACCATCGACACGATCGATCGACGCGTACGCGTGGGTTCCGGCGTCACCCTGGCCACACTGCAACAGGCCGCCGCCAAGGAGAGCCTGCAGTTCGGCGTCGACATCGGCTCCCGCGACTCGGCCACCCTGGGCGGCATGGCATCAACCAACGCCGGCGGCCTGCGCACGGTGCGCTATGGCAACATGCGCGAGCAAGTCATTGGCCTGCAGGTTGCCCTGCCCGATGGATCAATCATGGAGCGCCACAGCGATGTTCGCGCCGACAACACCGGCTACGACCTCACCAGCCTGTTCGTCGGCGCCGAGGGCACCCTCGGCGTCATCACGGCGCTCGAACTGCGCCTGCACCCGGTACCGAAACACAGCGTCGCCGCGATCACCGGGTTCGACGATCTGGATCAGTTGGTCGAGGCGAGCCGGATCTTCCGCGACCTCAGTGGAATCGCGGCCCTGGAACTCATGGACGCCAGGTTGGGTATACCGAGCCCCGTCGCCAACCCATGGCTGCTGCTCATCGAACTCGCCCGCGATAGCGATCCCACCGAAGACCTGGCCGAGGCACTCGAAGCCGCCGGAGTGGCGGATCAGGCCGCCGTCGGTTTGGATGCCACCTCCCGCGAGCGTCTTTGGCAGGTACGCGAATCCATCGCCGAGGAGCTCGGCGTGTACGGCCCACCCCTGAAATTCGATGTCGCGCTGCCCCTGAAACATATCGGCGAGTTCGAGCAGCGCGCCACCGCGCTCATCGCCGCGACTGTCCCCGATGCCATACCCGTCCTGTTCGGCCATGTCGGCGAGGGCAACTTGCACTTAAATGTGTTGCGCTGCCCCGACTCCACCGCGTTGTATCAGCCCATGATGACGCTCATCGCCGACCTGGGCGGCAATGTCAGTTCCGAGCATGGGGTCGGGACGATCAAACGTGACTATCTCGGCATGGCCCGCACGCCGGGCGACATCGCCGCCATGCGCGCCGTCAAAGCAGCCTTCGATCCCACCGGATACCTGAACCCCGCGGTGCTATTCGCCACCCGAGCATGACACTCACCGTCGATCCTCACGGGTTCAGTCGGGACTGGTTCGCGGCGTGGAACGCCCACGACATCGACGCAGTACTCGCGCATTTCCACGACAACGCCGTCTTTACCTCCGCCTATGGCGCCGAGATCGCCCCAGAAACCGGGGGTGTCTTTCGGGGCAAGGACGCCATTCGCGCTTACTGGGCCGATGCCCTCACCCGCAACCCTGACCTACATTTCGAACCGATCGGCACGTACGTGGGCGCAAATGCCCTCGTCATCAACTACCGAAACCACCGGGGTGGCCTCGTCAACGAGGTCCTAATCTTCGATGGGGACAATGTGATCGAGGGGCACGGCACCTACCTTTAGGGCGGCCGGCCGCATGAACAAGGCCGCCAGCAGGCCCACGACCAACGCGGCGATACCCAACAGCATGGATTGCGCCATCGCCGCCGAGAATGGCGCGCGCAGCCCAGGCGGCAACACCCCATCGGAATCGGAATCGGCTGGCATTGAAGGAATTTCGGCAGCCAAACGCGCTGTCATCAACGCCCCCATTGCCGAACTGCCCAGCACACCGCCGACCTGGCGCAGCGTGTTGTAAACACCGGAACCGGCCCCGGCCACCTCGGAGGGCAGATTCCGCGTCGCGGTGGTCGCCAATGGTCCCCAGATGCATGCCATGGCAGCACCGATACCCGCCGCAGGCAACATCAACTGCCACATCTGCGTCTCGGGCCGCATCAGTGCCGTCCACCACAACGTGGACGCCATCATCAGCGTGACGCCGCCGCCGATCAGTATCGAGGGACGGACCCGGTCAACAAGCCAGCCGGTCACCGGCGCCAAGATCCCGCTCACGATCGCGGTCGGTGCCTGCGTCAACGCCGCCTTCGTCGGCGAGAAACCCAGCGCCAATTGCGTATAGAACATCATGGGCAAACCAGTGGAGATCACGCAAAAGCCCATTGACGCGATACCGACACCGGCGAGTGAGAAGTTGCGGTCCGTGAACAACCGCAACGGAATCAGTGGCTCGCCCCGATTCACCGACTGCCACCACACGAACACGCCCAGGACTGCCAGACCGGCGGCCATCATCGCCCACACCCCGGGCGCCCAGTGAAAGCTCTCCCCCTCCTGCAGCGCGAACACGAACGCGAACATGCCCGCAGCCGAGAGCGCCATGCCGGGTAGATCCAGCCGATGCGGATGCGTCGCCATGCGCGGAATGTAGATGGCGCCCAGGATCATTCCCAGCACACCCACCGGAACGTTGACATAGAAGATCCACTGCCACCCCCACCCGTCGACCAAAAGGCCACCGGCAACCGGGCCCACCAGAGTCGCGATCCCGGCGACCGCACCCCACACCCCCATGGCGGTTCCGCGCCGCTGTGGCGGGAACACCCGCTGCACCACCGTCAGTGTCTGCGGGGTCAACATCGCCGCGCCGAACCCCTGCACTACCCGTGCAGCGATAAGCCACCCGATCGATCCGGCGAGTCCACACCACAATGAGGCGGCGGTGAAAACCGCCAATCCCGCCAAGTACATGGACTTCGGGCCGAACTGATCCCCAAGTCGCCCGGTGATCAGCAGCGGCACCGCGTAACCCAGCAGATAGGCACTGGTGACCCATACCGTCGCCGAGTAGTCGGCACTGAAAGCGGCCTTGATGGCGGGATTGGCGACCGACACGATGGTCGAGTCGAGCAGGATCATGAACAGTCCGAAGAGCACCACCCACAACGTCGTCCACGGTCGCGGATAGTCCTGGTCTACAGCTCCGGAATCTAGTCGCCGCTCAGGTGGTGGCACGGCTTCTCACGGCGGCCAACCCCGCCAGGGCCAGCACAACGCCGACCATCATCACAACGGCCACAGCGAGTGCGTTATTGCCCAACGCGCCAACCAACGGCGCGATCACGGCTCCGACACCGAACTGTGCGGCGCCCAGCACCGCTGCCGAGGTACCAGCCGCCTCACCGTGACGAGACAAAGCCAGGGCAGGCGCGTTGGGAATGACGAATCCCATGAATGCCATCAATGTCCACACCGGAGCCACGAAGCCGACGAGCCCACCAACCCCGAGCCCAGCCAGCACCAGCAGTACCGCAGCCGGAATCAGAGCCAGCGACAGGCACCACTGCACAATCTGCTGCGGCTCGAATCGTTTGAGCAACACCACGTTCAGCTGTGAGGCCGCGACAAACGCAATGGCGCCGGCGCCGAACGCGACCGCGAACACCTGCTGATTCATGCCGTACTGGCCCTGCAGCACAAACGACGCACCCGAGATGTAAGCGAATAGGCCTGATAGCGACAGTCCGGCAACAAGCGCCAGGACCACGAACACCTTGTCACGCAGAAGATCGCGATAGGTCCGCAAGATTGCCGTCACCTGCAAGGGGCGCCGGGCGGCCGGCGGCAGCGTCTCGGGCAGCGCCAGGACCGCGAGAATCAGCAGCAGCACTCCCAGAAATGACAGGGCCGCGAACACGTGCTGCCATGACCCGTGCACCAGCACTGCCGCACCCAGCGATGGGGCGAGGATCGGCGCGATGCCGATCACCAGCGTCAGTCGGGAGATCACGGTGGCGGCCGCCTTATCGGTGTAGAGGTCGCGCACCACGGCCATCGCCACGACCATTGCCGCCGCGGCACCCACGCCCTCGATCGCCCGCAGCACACCCAGCACCACAATGTTCGGAGCCACCGTGATGGCCAACGACGCCAAAATATGCAGGGTCGCCCCGGCAATCAGCGGCAGACGCCGCCCCAGCGAATCCGATAACGGACCCACGAGGAGCTGTCCCAGTCCCAATCCGAGCAGCGTCCCGGTCAGGGTCAGCTGCGTCAGGGTCGAGGTGACATGCAGATCCGTCCCAATGTCGGGCAGGGCCGGGAGGTACATGTCGATGGTGAGCGGCCCCAGGGCAACCATCGCACCCAACACGGTGATGAGCCACGCCCTGCCCAACCGAGTGGTGGGGGGAGAGACCGAATCGACCGGTGTCGGAGCGTCCGTGGTCGTCTCACTCCGGGCAGCTGTCATCTCACTGGTCAGCGCTCGCACGCCGCAAAACCTTCCGTTTCCTAACAAATGTGAGTTGGATCTCACCAATTCCATGCCCAGCGACGGTGTGATGAGTCGCCCCCGGTACCCGTCCTGCACCATATCCCCATCGATGTCGCCGAACCTCTGGCGCGACCCGAATAAGTCAATCAACGCCGCCACCGCGGCCAGCAGCGCCACCACGGCTATTCCGCGGTGATTCCGCCCGCTGCGGCTTTGCTCGCCGCCGTCCGAATCCATCTCGCGACCTGCCAGGCCAATACCGCACCCTCGGTGAGCAAAAGTGCTGGATGAGGTCAAGCAGTCATCTGAAACACACCCGATCAACCCCGGGCGTAGGAACGAAAAGCGCTCGTCATTCGTCTTCATTACTGTGAAGACAAAATCTTCGCTCACAACCAGTGGACCCATCCAGCCCACCGCACTGAAGGAACACACGCCGATGAGCACTCGCTTCACCGAACCGCAGCGGCAGCTCGCCCTGGGAGGCAAGGGCAAAGAAACCAAAGTCGGAGCCTCCGGCAAGCTGCTCTCGCTGATCCTGGACCAGAGCACCAAAGTTCAGGAACCCGCGGTCCGCGCGTATGTCCAGAAACTACGAGCCTCCCACCCGGGCGCAGCACCCGGCGAGATCATCACCATGTTGGAGAAGCGCTATCTGGCGACGGTGATGGGCAGCGGCGCGGCAGTCGGCGCCGCCGCCGCCTTCCCCGGGGTAGGCACTCTGGCGGCGTTGTCGGCCACCGCCGGAGAGGCAGTGCTGTTCCTGGAGGCGACGTCCCTGTTCACCCTCGCACTGGCGGCGGTCCACGACATCGAGGTCGCCAAGATCGAACATCGGCACACACTGGTGCTCGCCGTCTTACTCGGCGAGGACGGTGAGACAACCGTCTCGGACGTGCTGGGCAAGGAACGCACCGTCGGCGGCGGCTGGCTGGCCGACGCGACCTCGACGCTGCCGGTACCCGCGCTCAGTCATCTCAACGCCACCCTGCTCAAGCGGTTCACCAAGAAATTCGCGGTGAAACGCGGGGCCATGGCGTTCGGCAAGCTGTTGCCGGCCGGGATCGGCGCCGTCATCGGCGCTGGTGGCAACCGGTTCATCGGCAAGCGGATCATTACCAACGCGCGTAATGCCTTTGGGCCGGCACCGACCGTGTGGCCGGTGCAACTGCGTCTGGTCGCGCCCAAGACCTAGTAACCGGAAGGGTTGGCTGTTCACGGTCCAGCCACCCTTCGGCAATCAGCGGCGCCGATGATGTCGCCTCTGTCATATCACCGTGACACCTCACCCCTTTTGGCGACGCGTTAGCCTGGTACCGGTCGCTGAACGGACTGAATATCGAACGAGACGGAGCGAGGCGAAGACTGCCGTGAACGGTTCAAATCCCCAATTCGGGCAGAACGAATGGCTGGTCGAAGAGATGTACCAGCGATTCAAGGAAGACCCGTCCTCGGTGGACTCCAGCTGGCACGAATTTCTTGCCGACTATGTGGCCGAGCCCGCCACCGATGTCTCCAACGGCCAATCCGCCGCTGCACCCGCTCCCGCACCACCAGTGACCCCCGCGCCCGCGGCGCCGCCGCGGCCGTGGTGAAAAACATGTCGGCCTCCCTGGAGATCCCGACCGCCACGAGCGTCCGGGCCGTCCCGGCCAAGCTGATGATCGACAACCGCATCGTCATCAACAATCACCTCAAGCGCACCCGCGGCGGCAAGATCTCCTTCACCCACCTGCTGGGCTACGCCATCGTCCAGGCCGTCAAGAACTTCCCGAACATGAACCGGCATTTCGCCGAAGTGGACGGTAAGCCGGTCGCTATCACCCCCGCACACGTCAACCTGGGTCTGGCCATCGACCTCCCCGGCAAGGACGGCAACCGCACCCTGGTGGTGGCAGCCATCAAGGGTTGCGAGGAAATGGCTTTCGGCCAGTTCATCAACGCCTACGAGGACATCGTGCGCCGGGCCCGGGACGGCAAGCTCACCGCCGAGGACTTCTCCGGGGTCACCATCTCGCTGACCAACCCGGGCACCATCGGCACCGTGCACTCGGTGCCGCGCCTCATGCGCGGACAGGGCGCCATCATCGGCGCCGGCGCGCTCGAATACCCCGCGGAGTTCCAGGGCACCAGCGAGGAGCGTATCTCCGATCTGGGCATCGGCAAGCACATGACGCTGACGTCCACCTACGATCACCGCATCATCCAGGGCGCTGAGTCCGGCGACTTCCTGCGCACGGTGCACCAGCTACTGCTCTCCGACGACTTCTTCGATGACATCTTCCGCGAGTTGGGCATCCCCTACGAGCCGGTGCGCTGGCGCGTCGACAACCCCGACTCCGTCGTCGACAAGAACGCCCGAGTGCTGGAACTGATTGCGGCATACCGCAACCGGGGACACCTGATGGCCGACACCGATCCGCTGCGCCTGGACAAGACCCGTTTCCGCAGCCACCCCGATTTGGATGTGCTCAGCCACGGGCTGACCCTGTGGGACCTGGACCGCGAGTTCAAGGTCTCGGGATTCAAGGGCCAGGAGTACATGAAGCTGCGCGACGTGCTCTCGGTGCTGCGCGACGCGTACTGCCGGCACGCCGCGGTGGAGTACACCCACATCCTGGAGCCCGAGCAGCAGAAGTGGCTGCAGGAGCGCATCGAGGTCAAGCACGACAAGCCGACCGTCGCCGAGCAGAAGTACATCCTTTCCAAGCTCAACGCGGCCGAGGCATTCGAGACCTTCCTGGCCACCAAATACGTTGGGCAGAAGCGCTTCTCACTGGAAGGCGCCGAGGGCGTCATCCCCATGATGGACGCCGTCATCGATCAGAGCGCCGAACACGGCCTCGACGAAGTGGTCATCGGTATGCCGCACCGCGGACGGCTGAACGTGCTGGCCAACATCGTCGGTAAGCCGTACTCGCAGATCTTCACCGAGTTCGAGGGCAACCTGAACCCGGCGTTGGCCCACGGCTCCGGTGACGTCAAGTACCACCTGGGCGCCTCGGGCACCTACATCCAGATGTTCGGCGACAACGACATCGAGGTGTCGCTGACGGCCAACCCCTCGCACCTTGAGGCGGTCGACCCGGTACTGGAGGGCCTGGTTCGCGCCAAGCAGGATCTCCTCGACGTCGGCACCGATGGTGGCCGCTTCACCGTGGTGCCGTTGATGCTGCACGGTGACGCCGCATTCGCCGGGCAGGGTGTGGTCGCGGAAACCTTGAACCTGGCCAACCTGCCCGGCTACCGCACCGGCGGCACCATTCACATCGTGGTGAACAACCAGATCGGTTTCACCACCGCGCCGGAGCATTCCCGCTCCACCGAATATTGCACCGATATCGCGAAGATGATCGGCGCCCCGATCTTCCACGTGAACGGGGACGACCCCGAGGCCTGCGTCTGGGTGTCACGCCTGGCCGTCGACTTCCGGCAGAAGTTCAACAAGGACGTCGTCATCGACCTCGTCTGCTACCGCCGGCGCGGCCACAACGAGGGCGACGATCCCTCGATGACCAACCCGCAGATGTACGAGGTCATCGACACCAAGCGCGGTGTGCGCAAGACCTACACCGAATCCCTTATCGGCCGCGGCGACATCTCGATGAAGGAAGCCGAGGACGCCCTCCGCGACTACCAAGGTCAGCTGGAGCGGGTGTTCAACGAGGTCCGCGACCTGGAGAAGTACCAGCAGCGGCCCAGCGAGTCGGTGGAAGAAGACCAGCAGCTCCCGCAGAAGCTGGTCACCGCCGTCGACAAGGCACTGCTGCAGCGCATCGGTGACGCCTTCCTGGCGGTACCCGAGGACTTCAGCGTGCATCCGCGCGTCAAGCCCGTGCTGGAGAAGCGCCGCGAGATGGCCTACGAAGGCAAGGTCGACTGGGCATTCGGCGAGCTCCTGGCATTCGGCACCCTGGTCGCCGAGGGCAAGGTAGTGCGCTTGTCCGGCCAGGACTCCAAGCGCGGCACCTTCACCCAGCGCCACGCGGTGATTATCGACCGGCACAACGGCGATGAGTTCAGTCCCTTGCAGCTGGTCAGTGTCGACGCCGAAGGCAACCCCACAGGCGGCCACCTCGTGGTGCACGACTCATCGCTGTCCGAGTACGCGGCCGTCGGCTTCGAATACGGCTACTCGGTGGGCAACCCCGACGCAATGGTGTTGTGGGAGGCTCAGTTCGGCGACTTCGTCAACGGCGCGCAGTCCATCATCGACGAGTTCATCTCCTCCGGCGAGGCCAAGTGGGGGCAGCTCTCCGAAGTGGTGCTGCTGCTCCCCCACGGCCACGAGGGACAGGGCCCCGACCACACCTCGGGCCGTATCGAACGGTTCCTGCAGCTGTGCGCCGAGGGCTCGATGACGGTCGCGATGCCCTCGACACCCGCGAACTACTTCCACCTGTTGCGCCGGCACGCGCTGGACGGCATCACCCGGCCGATGGTGGTTTTCACAC
Source organism: Mycobacteroides sp. H001 (assembly GCF_001440005.1). Classification (NCBI taxonomy): domain Bacteria; kingdom Bacillati; phylum Actinomycetota; class Actinomycetes; order Mycobacteriales; family Mycobacteriaceae; genus Mycobacteroides; species Mycobacteroides sp. H001. The sequence goes on along the minus strand of NZ_LJYH01000021.1, from coordinate 337,742 downwards.
CGAAGTCCATGCTGCGCAACAAGGCTGCGGTCAGCGATATCAAGGACTTCACCGACCGCAAGTTCCGCTCTGTCCTCGAAGAAGCCAATTACGAGGACGGGGTCGGCGATCGCAGCAAGGTCCGCAGGATTCTGCTGACCAGCGGCAAGCTGTACTACGACCTGCTGGCACGTAAGACTGCCGACAAGCGTGACGACGTTGCGATCGTGCGCATCGAGCAGCTGTACCCCATCCCGCGGTATCGCCTGGAGGAGACTCTCAGCCGTTATCCGGATGGCGCACAGTACATCTGGGTGCAGGAAGAGCCTGCCAACCAGGGCGCCTGGCCGACCTTCGGTCTGAACCTGCCCGAGGTGGTGCCGCGCCTGGCGGGTCTGACCAAGATCTCCCGCCGCGCCATGTCGGCGCCGTCATCCGGTTCCTCGAAGGTGCACGCCGTCGAGCAGCAGGAGATCATCGACGAGGCCTTCGCCCCCACATCTGCGCAGGAGTGATTGAGCCCAAGGTCAGGCCCGCCCCTTAGGGGGCGGGCCTGATTCATTCTTGGACCTCTGCCCCGTTGCGCGCGTGTTCAATACGCTGCGCCAATGACGGCCAAGACCGCACCCGCTATCGAACCCATAACACTGCCGGTGGAGGAATGGCCACCGCTCAGCGGCAAGCCCAGGCCCTCGCCCGAAGACCCGTTCTATCGCCCTCCGTCCGGCTGGGAAAACACACTGCCCGGAAGTCTGTTGCGGCGCAGGAAAGTTCGGATCGCACTGTTCGGCGTCATTCCACTGCGCCTGCAGGCCTGGCACCTGCTCTACCGCACCACGGATCTGCACGGAGCGCCCGAAACCACCGTGACAACGATGCTGGTTCCCCGCGACGCACATGAGACATCGCCGGTCCTGGCCTACCAATGCGCCATCGATGCGGTGTCCCCGCGCGCCTTCCCCTCTTATGGGCTGCTCCCGCATACGTTCGGGCTCAACCAGACCCAGAACGAACTGCTGTTGATGGTGGCCGCACTCGCCCGCGGTTGGGTCGTTTCGGTGAGTGATCACGAAGGCCCACAAGGACTGTGGATGGTGGCCCGGCAGCCGGGGTACCACGTGCTGGACGGTGTGCGAGCTACCTTGAACGCCAGTGGCACACACGGCATACCCCAGCTCCCCGCCGATGCCCCCGTCGGATTCTGGGGATATTCCGGAGGCGGGACGGCGAGCACCTGGGCGGCAGAAATGGCTCCTGTCTACGCTCCAGAACTCAATGTCGCCGGAGCCCTACTTGGCGCTCCCGCGGCTCAGCCGGGCGCGCTGGTGCGCAAACACAGCGGCAGATTTGCCTCGGGACTCATCCCACCGGTGCTGGCCGCGATGATGCGGGCACACCCGAGTGCACGCGAATTCCTTGGCGAGCACCTGAACCGGCGTGGCCGTCAGATCATCACCAAAGCGGCGGAGGTGGGCCTGGTCGAATCGGCGCTGCGGTGGCCCTTCAAGAACTTCGACACGCTCGTCGATCGGCCCGTCGAGGAATTGATGAGTACCCCCGAAATCAGCACTGTCACCGACGAAATGCGCCTGGGGCAACGCACGCCGAGCGCACCGGTCTACCTGTACCACGCCGTCCACGACCAGCTGCTGCCGATCACGGCCTCCGACAAGCTGGCACACGACTACATCGCGGGCGGCACGCATGTGACGTACCGGCGCGACCGGACCACCGAGCACATCCTGCTCGCGGTACTCGGCGGCAGTGACGCCCTTGGATGGTTGGCTGCGCGGTTAGCGGGCAGACCCCTGCCGCCGGAACCGGACGTCCGTACCGTGATCTCGACCTCGTTGACCTTCCGCGCCGCGCGGAGCCAACTGCGCTGGCAATGGGGGATCTTGAAGCTGTTCCTCGGGCGCCTGTAGATAGCGCATCGGTGGCCATCCTTTGTGCCAAGAAAATTAACCAGTGTGTTCATTTTGGGTAGCGGCATTCCCCACTAGCAACCCTCTGGGCAGCGATGATGGTGGCCCATGTATCCTGAGAATGGTCTCGAGGTTGACTTCGGCCGTTTGCCTCATCGGTGATGAACCACAAGGTCACACAGGCACCTTGGTGAGTAACCCCGATTCAATGTCGATTCGTTGCCACGAATCATTCTTGTTGAATACGCTGCGCAAATCCCCTGATTCTTCTTCGGCATCAGCACAGCCCATCGATTCACCCGGGATGACAAGAGCTAGGACAGGAGCCAGATGACAGCCGGCACTGCGCCCACGTCGGCCCCGGCGACCCAGCCCATCGAGGCCTGGCCGATGCAACTTGGCAAGCCACTACCGTCGCCGCAGGACCCGTTCTTCCGTCCAGCTGACGGCTGGGAGAAGGCCGCACCCGGAACACCCCTGCGACGCCGGCGAGTTCAGATCGGCTTCTTCGGGATCTTCCCGCTGAAGCTGCATGCCTGGCAGGTGCTCTATCGCAGCACCGACCTGCACGGTGCGCCGGAGACCACGGTCACCACGGTGCTCGTCCCCAAGAACGCGACATCGGAATCGCCGCTGCTGGCCTTTCAGAGTGCTATCGACGCTGTCACCCCCAAGAGATTCCCCTCCTACTACCTGCAGCACCGCACCTTCGGTATCAACCAGTCGCAGAACGAGTTTCTGCTCGCGGTTGCCGCACTCCAACGGGGATGGATCGTCACCATCAGTGACCATGAGGGCCCGAAGGGTCTCTGGATGGCACCCAAACAACCCGGCTACCACGTACTGGACGCGCTGCGCGCCACCATTGCCGCATCCGGTGAGGACGGCATCCCGCGCTTGACCAACCAGACACCAACCGCGGTATGGGGGTACTCGGCCGGCGGCAACGCCACCGCCTGGGCCGCCGAACTCGCCGGTGAGTACGCACCCGAACTCAACCTGGTGGGGGCATTGATCGGCGCGCCCGCACCCCAACCTGGCCCCCTCATGCACCAGCTCAGTGGCCAGTACGCTTCGGGCCTCATCATCATCGTGCTGGCGGCAATGATGCGGGTAAGCCCCTCCATCCAGGAGTTTCTGCAGAAGCACCTCACCAAAAGAGGCCGCCGGATGGTCGAGAAGGCCGAGCGTCTCACCGTCATTCAGGCCCTGCTGTACTGGCCATTTCTCAACTTCAACAAGATCTTCGATCGCCCGCTTGAGGAGGTGATGGACACCCCGGAAATCGCCGCCCTCACCGACGCGATGACACTGGGGCTGCGCACCCCCACCGCACCGATTTATCTCTATCACTCGATCCACGATGTCTTGTTGCCGGTTTCCAGCACGGACCAGCTCGCCGAGGACTACATAGCCGGTGGCGCACAGGTCACCTACCGGCGCGACCGCGCCAGCGACCGCGTCTTCTTGTTACTGTCCGGCGGTCATGACGCGCTCGGCTGGCTTGATGAACGCATGCGCGGCAAGACATTACCCACGCGACCCGATGTCCGGACCGTATTGTCAACGGTCCTGTCGCCACGCGCCGTGATCATGTACCTCCGACAGATCCTGGCGGTCGTGAAGCTACTTGCCGGACGACTGTGACGGCATACCGCCGGCAGTTCTGACCGCTAGCAGGGCCGCCGCCAATGTCCGTGCGGCCGAGGGCTGCGCGGGGTCCAGGCCGGTGAGTTCCGCGACCCGGCGCAACCGGTAGTCGAGGGTATTCGGATGCACATGCAGCGATTTAGCCGCGAGCTGCCGTCCGTGCTCGTGTTGCAGATACGCACTGAGCGCCTGCTGCAAATGCGGGTGGGCCACGAGTGGCTGGATGGTGGCGGCAAGCAGATCCCGGGCTCTGCCCGGACGGGTGATCTGGTACTCCAGCAGCAGATCGGAGAGCCGGTACGCACCCGGTGTTCGGCCGAGCCGTAATGCGAGCAAGGCCAATTCGCGTGCTTCATCCGCTGCGGCGGCAATCTCACCGGGGTCGGTCGCATGGGAAACTCCGAGCGTGACCGGTCCCCCGGCCACCTCGGAGAACAAGGGCAGCAGTGACTCCACCGCGCCCACCGCAGGCAGCAAGATGGTGCCGCCGCGGCCATCCAGGGAGGTAAGCACGGGCTCGCGTGCGTGCTCGTCGACGATGTCCTGCACCAGATGCGCACGTCTGCGCGCGACCACGGTGTTGGCTGCGGGCTCGGGCATGTACAGGAACAGCACGTTGTACGACAGTGCGAGCGTGACACTGGCACGTTCGGCGGCATCGGTCCACGGCACCCCCTTGACCAGAGCATCGAAGAGGTCGCGCCGGGCCTCGGTCGTCGCGCTATAAAGACCTTGGCGCTCTTCGAGATACGCGGCGGTGACGGCAGGAAGCATCAATTGCAGGTATCGCTGCACCTGCATGCTGATGGCCAGCACCTGATCGAACTCGTCGGGGGTTGCCAACTCCCGGAGTGTCTCGATGCCGACCCGAGCGGCGACGTTGTAGACGGCCAGGATCGCCGGTAGCGGTATGTCCTCCTGCGCGCGCCGAGACGCAGCCAGGATCGACACCGCGAATTCGTCCTCGGTGGGCGCCCGCGATTCCAGCATCACCCGGGAGAAGATTCGGAAGTGCTGCTTGGTGAACTCGGTGATTTCACCGTCGAGAACCTCGCGCGGCAGCATTCCGTAGTACGGCACCTCGGAAGCGAAGCAGTCCACCGCGCGGCGCGCCGTTTCCGGCAGCCGACGCATGAACCGATCACTGAGTGACGCCGTCATCAGCGGACTCCAACCTTCTCCCACTGCATCGTGGAATACCCGTATCCCTCACCGATCACATCCGTGAGACCCTTGCGCACCCTACCGTCCTGTACCCGAGTTGGGAGGTTTGCTCGAAGGTTCATCGCAGCGGTTCGCCGGTTATTGGGGCCGGTCATAGCTTTCGGGCGTGGGCCTCGTATCTTTCACAAAGATCAGGACGAGTCACCGACTTTCCGCGAGCGCCGATCCTAGGTTTCAACGATGACTGCCATCGCCCCACGGCGTTCGCTTAATAATCTGGTCACGCGGTACTGGACCGTGATGTCGAAGGTGTACAACTTCCCGCTCGTGCAGCGCCACATCTACAGCCCGGCGCAAAACGACACCATCAGGCAGCTACGCGCACACGACGCACGGCGGATCGCCGATATTGCCTGTGGTACTGGCATATTGGCGTCGCGGATTCAGTCCGAGCTGCCCCAGCCATCTGTTTACGGAATCGATATGTCCGATGGCATGCTCGCCAAGGCGAGGGCACGGTCCGCCGACGTCCAGTGGAGGAAGGCGCCCGCGGAGCAGCTCCCGTTCGACGACGGCACTCTGGACGCGGTCGTCACAACGTCGGCATTCCATTTCTTCGATCAGCCCGCGGCACTGGCGGAGTTCTATCGCGTACTCGCCCCGGGCGGCATGGTCTCGGTCGCCACGATCTGTCCGAGGGAGCGGCGCTGGATGCGGCGCGGAACCGGAGAACGCGGACCTGCGCACTTTCCCACGGCCGGGGAAATGGAGCGGCTCTTCTCGCGTGCCGGGTTCGATGTCGTCGTGCATCGCCCGGTGGAGCGCCCGTTCACGCCACCGCTGGTGTCGGTCGACTGGATCTGCGTTGGCCTCAAGGCCTGACCCTCACCTACCCGGCACCCGACCGCTCCGCGCCACCATCCATTACCCTCACTGATTGACGTCAGCGTCGCAACGTAAATCTGTCAGGAGTAGTCATGGATGGCTTCAGCGGCAAGGTGGCCGTGGTGACCGGTGCGGGTTCGGGAATCGGACGTGCACTGGCGGTGGAACTCGCGCGCTCGGGCGCCAAGGTGGCCATCAGCGATATCGACAACGAGGGCCTCGCCGAGACCGAACGTCAGATCAAGGCCCTGGGCGCGGAGGTTCGCTCCGATCGGCTGAACGTCGCCGAGCGCGAAGCCTTCCTGCTCTACGCCGACGTCGTCAAGGAGCACTTCGGCAAGGTCAACCAGATCTACAACAACGCCGGCATCGACTTCCACGGCGACCTGGAAGTCAGCGAATTCAAGGACATCGAGCGGATCATCGACGTCGACTACTGGGGCGTGGTCAACGGCACCAAGGCCTTCCTGCCCCACCTGATCGCATCCGGCGACGGCCACGTCGTCAACGTCTCCAGCATCTTCGGCATCATGGGAGCTCCCGGCCAAAGCGCTTACAATGCAGCCAAATTCGCGGTGCGCGGCTTCACCGAATCACTGCGCCAGGAGATGATCACCGGCAAGAAGCCGGTCGCGGTCACCTGCGTACACCCCGGCGGCGTCAAGACCAACGTGGCCCGCAACGCCACGATGGCCGAGGGCTACGACCACGCGCAGTTCGCGAAGTTGTTCGATCGGGTCGCACGCACCAGTCCGCAGGCGGCGGCCCGGATCATCCTTACCGCAGTCCGCAAAAAGAAGCCGCGTGTACTCGTCGGCCCCGATGCCAAGGTGATCGACTTTCTGGTTCGACTCACCGGTGCGCGCTACCAGGATCTGTTCGTTCTCGTCGAGCGATTCCTGATGCCCAAACGTTCCCACTGACCCATTACTCTGACTATTTGACAGTCGTCTAACAAGGAGACATCTATGGAAGGCTTCAGCGGCAAGGTGGCCGTGGTGACCGGTGCGGGTTCGGGAATCGGACGTGCACTGGCGGTGGAACTCGCGCGCTCGGGCGCCAAGGTGGCCATCAGCGATGTCGACGCCGAAGGCCTGGCAGAGACCGAACGCCAGGTCAAGGCCCTGGGCGCGGAGGTTCGCTCCGATCGCCTCAATGTCGTTGAGCGCGAAGCCTTCCTGCTCTACGCCGATGCCATCAAGGAGCACTTCGGCAAGGTCAACCAGATCTACAACAACGCCGGCATCGCCTACCAGGGCGAGGTAGAGGAAAGCCAGTTCAAGGACATCGAGCGGATCATCGACGTCGACTTCTGGGGCGTGGTCAACGGCACCAAGGCCTTCCTGCCGCACCTGATCGCCTCCGGCGACGGTCACGTCGTCAACGTTTCCAGCCTGTTCGGCGTGCTGTCCATGCCGGGCCAAAGTGCTTACAACTCGGCCAAGTTCGCGGTGCGCGGCTTCACCGAATCACTGCGCCAGGAGATGATCATCGGCAAGAAGCCGGTCGCGGTCACCTGTGTGCACCCCGGTGGCATCAAGACCGCCATCGCGCGCAACTCCACCACCGCGGAGGGCTACGACCAGCAGGCGATGGCCGCGATGTTCGACAAGTACCTTGCGAACACCAGCCCCGAGGCCGCGGCCCGCATCATCCTGACCGCCGTCCGCAAGAAGAAGCCACGGGTGCTCGTCGGACCCGACGCCAAGATCCTGGACCTGGTCGTACGCGTGACCGGCTCCCGCTACCAGGACATCTTCTCGCTGGTGACGGGCTTCATCATGCCCAAGCCCGGGAAGTAACGACCCGGGCCGATCATCCGTGTCGGCTAGCGCGCCGCACGGATGATTGACGGCAAGAAGGTGCCGATGATGGTCTGGTCAAAGACCATCGTGGTCGGTAGCCGGTTGTGCACGATGGCAACCGAGATCTTGCGTTTCTGATCGGCCCAGCCGAAGGAGCCACCCGCGCCGATATGCCCGAAGCCGCCACCGATCACCGGCGCCACCAGGGAGTGGTACCCACGGTGCCAGCCCATCGGTATCCCGAGCGTGTGGTCTATCTGGTAGCTGTTCTTGCGTCCGAGGCCCTGGGCGACATCGGGCGAGAGCAACCGTGTTCCGTCAACGCTCCCGTCGCCCGCCAGGGCCGCGTAGAGCTTGGCCAACGCGGGCGCGGTACAGCAGGCGCTACCGGCGCCGCACCGCAGATCCATCACGGGAGCACTCGCGTGCCCGTCGTCGGCCAGCAGCATCTCGGCACCCGGCTGGTACAGCGTGGAGGCCGCCCCCTTGGCCCCGGGCATCCTGTCGAGCATCCCCATGACCGGCGGAGCCGTCCGACGGATAAAGCCGGACCGTGCGACCCTGTCCAAATGCGGTGTGAGCGCGGCTGATTCGGAGGGCGCACCTTTGGGCGGCCTACCCATGTGGATACCGTCGACGCCCAGCGGCTCGGCCAGTTCGGTGCGGTACAGCTCTTCGAGGTCCTTACCGGTGACGGCCTTGGCAAGCCGTCCCATGAGCCAGCCGATGGACAATGCATGGTAGGCGGGCTTGCCGAAATATCTGTCGACGGGCGCCGCGGCCAACCGGTCGGCCATCAGATCCGGGTCGAACATCTCCTCGTAGTTGTGCGCAATACCCGTCAGCCGCGACAACCCTGCCGTATGCGACAGGATCTCGTCGACCGTGATCGCGCCCTTGCCGTGGGCGGCGAACTCGGGCCAGTACCGGGCGACCGGGGCGTTGTACTCCAGCAGTCCGCGGTCCACCAGCTTGTGGATGATGGTGGCGGTAACTCCCTTGGAAGCCGAAAAGATCACCGGCGCCGTATCGCGCGTCCAGGCCTGCCCCTTCTGCGCCTGACCGGCCCACAGATCCAGTACAGGCTCGCCGTCCACGTACACACAGATCGCGCCACCGCCCACGCGGTACCGGGTGAAGGCAAGCGAGAAGACGCGCACCACACCTCGGAACTCGGGGCGCGCCCAGCCGTTCACCCCCGGCGGCAGCTCCACACCGCGTTCCAGCGGCGGATAGGCGAAGGGGGTGGGTAGCGGTGATTCCGGGACCGCGTCGTCGAGGCCGTGAGGTTGTGCCATAAGTAACAGTGAGTACCAGGTACTTGGCGTCAAGACAAGGGTGATGAATCAGATGTCAGGACAGATACCCAATCGACGCTCGACGATTGGGGGCACTTCACGATCTCAGCCGACGGCCTTGACGATCTGCGGCCACAAGAACGCAAACGAGATCTGATCGAGAGCCATGGTCAGTGGCAGCCGGTTATGCGCGAGGCCGACAGCGATCTTGCGCTTGGGGTCGGCCCATCCCATGGAGCCACCGAGCCCGATGTGGCCGAATCCGCCGCGGAATCCATTCATAGGCAGCGACATGTATCCCAGGTGCATGCCCATGGGGAACACGATGGTGCGGTCGATGCTCAGATTGATTCTACGAGCAAGCCCGGCAACAGTTTCCGGCGAAAGGAACTCGCGGCCCTCGACAGTGCCACCGCCTGCCAGGGCTGCGTACATCTTGGCGAGCGCCGGTGCCGTCGCGACCGCGTTGGCCGCCGGTGCCTGCATGTCGTACAGCGCTGAACTCAGAGTGCCGTCGTCGGCGAGGATCCGTTCCATTCCGGGCTCGTACATCGTGCCGATCGCACCCTCGAAACCGGGAAGACGATCGATGGCACGGATGACTGTCGGCAGCACCCGGCCCACCACGGGCCGGGTCGCCACCGGATCCAGGAATGGGTACATCGAGGCGGCCTTGGTCGACGAGGTCCGTGGCGGTCGTCCGAGGTGTATCCCCTCGACCCCGAGTGGCTCGGCGATCTCGGTACGAAACAGCTCACGCATGTCCTTGCCGGTGACCGACCGGGCCAGGCCCGCAAGCAGCCACCCGAAGGTGAGCGCGTGATACGCGCGTTTGCCGTAGAACTTGTCGACCGGCGCCGCGGCCAGACGCTGTTCCATGAGCTCGTGGTCGGTGACTTCCTCTGCATGGCGCGCGATCCCGTCCAACCGGGACAGTCCGGCGCGGTGATCGAGAACCTGACGCACGGTGATCGACGACTTACCGTTGGCCCCGAACTCCGGCCAGTAACGCGCAACCGGGGCGTCATAGGCAAGTAGGCCCCGGTCGACCAGACGGTGAATGACGGTGGCCGCGATACCCTTCGACGCCGAGAACACGAGCGCTCCGGTGTCACGTGTCCAGCCCTGCCCGGCAGCAGCCGCACCGGCCCAAATGTCCAATGCCGGTTCACCGTCGACGTAGACGCAGAGGCCACCGCCGCCGAGGCGGTATTTGGTGAACATCCACTCGAAGGTTCGGACCACGGAGGCCAGCTCGGGCCGCGCCCAGCCCTCCACGCCGTTCGGGAGCCGCAATCCGGGCAGGTCGCCCGGGTACAGCTCAGTGCCACGTACAGGTGCTGTGGCCGCAACATTGGGGCCCAGAGGGATCGCCATAATGAACATTTAGGTACCACGTGTCAAATAACCGGGTCAAGTCACAATCTGATTGCCGACGGCGTCACCCCAGGTCAGCGAGCTTCAGCTGCGGGCCCCCCTCACTGACAGCAATTCTCAGCCTTCCGCAACCGCCGGGGCCGCGCACCCGAATCGATAGTCGTCGAGGTTGAATGTGCGACTGCGCCAAGCGGATTCCAGCGTCGTGGTCGGACGCAACGGCGCATCGCCATTTTTGTCGAAGTAGTAGCTGTTGGAGTGCGCACAGCTGTCCTGCCAGAAGATCTGACGGCGCCTGCGTCTGAGCATCTCGGCGAAGAAACGGTCATTGGCACGTTGGGTGACTTCGACGTAGTTGGCGCCCAACGCGCGGGCACGAGTAAGGCACCGGCCGATATGGGTGGACTGGGCCTCGATGAGCGCGAAATACGACGACCCGTTGTATCCGTACGGTCCCATGATCGAGAAGTGGTTGGGAAATCCGGGCACGCTTACACCTTCGTAAGCTTGTAGACGGTGTGTATCCCAATATGATTGTTGCGTAAGGCCATCACGCCCGATCAGCTCATAGGTCGGCATGTTCCCCGGGTCCATTACCTTGAAACCAGTTGCCAAGATGAGCGTATCCAGCTGATGCTCCGCACCGCTGGATACATGGACGGCACTGGCGTCGATACCGGTGATCGGATCCGTTTCGAGTGTGACGTTCTCGCGATTGAAAGTCGCGAGGTATCCATTGTGAAAACTTGGACGCTTGCAGCCCAGTCCATAACGGGGCGTGAGCTTGTCACGGGTCTCGGCATCTGAAACCTGGCTATGCAAATACCTGCGCGCAAGTGACTCCACGACGGGTGACATGCCGGGTATCGCCCCGTGATAGTGCGCGGGGATCGGAAAGGTGGCCTCCACGAATGCCTGGCTCGCCAGCCGCGTCGCCTGCAGCCCGCCGGGAAGTCGCGTCAAGAATCGCGATACGGTGCCGCGCAGCGAAAAGTCCGGTTTTGGCAGACACCAAATGGGCGTTCTCTGAAACACGGTGAGATGCTCCACCTCTGGGGCAATCGCGGCGATGATCTGAACCGCGGACGCCCCGGTTCCGATGATCCCCACACGCTTTCCCGAGACGTTCTGAGTATGGTCCCAGCGGGCGGTATGCATGGTCTGGCCTTCGAAATCCTCGATGCCATGGATCTCCGGATACACCGGGCGAGTGAGGACTCCACACGCGTTGATGACGAAGCGCGCGGTCAGCTGCTCACCCGCAGCGGTGGTGAGACGCCACAGACATGCTGATGCGTCGAACTGCGCTGTGACGATCGTGGTGTTGAAACGGATCTTGTCGGCCAGGCCGTACTTGCGCACGCAATGTTCGGCGTAAGCCTTGAGCTCGCGACCGGGCGCGTAGCTGCGGGACCAGCTTTTCAGCTTTTCGAAGGAGAACTGATAGCTGAACGAAGGTATGTCGACGGCAATCCCGGGGTAGGTGTTCCAATGCCAGGTACCGCCCACCCCGTCGGCCTCGTCAACCAGGAGCATATCTCGGAACCCCGTGTTATACAGCGCTATTGCTGTACCAATCCCTGAGAATCCCGCACCGATGATAACCACCTCATGGTCAGGTGGTATCGGGCGTTCGGTCGGATGCGCTGACGGATTGGGTGTCACATTCGAATCGCTATGGGTGGAGACGACCATGAAGGTTCCCGTTCTCGAGTGGGTCAAATGCGGGCCAGTAGATTGCCGACGGAGGCCGGCAGGGCGCGGAGTGCGTGATAGGCGAGCCGTGATTCCACGCCCACGGGAACAAGTGCGATGTTGTGCCGGGCGGCACGAGCAATGGCCTTGGCCACCGCATCTGGTGGGTGACCCAGCTTGAATCCCTTTGCCATCAGCTCCTTTTCACTGCCGATGGCGCCCCGCAAGCGGGTGTGTTCCAGAATCGGAGTCTTGATGACACCCGGGCAGATGACGCTGACCCCAACACCGTGGCTGGCCCAGTCCGCCCGCAGACATCGAGAGAACATGATGACCGCGGCCTTGGACGCGCAATACGACGCCATCCGACGCGTCGGGATGTAACCGGCCCCGGAGGCCACATTGACCACGTGGCCACTCCCACGCGCCACCATGTCGGGTCCAAACGCCCTGCAACCATGGGCAACCCCGTCGTAATTGATGGACCGCAGCCAGATCCAGTCTTCGTGTGTGGTTTCCAGAAAGTCGCCCCCCACACCCACACCCGCGTTGTTCACGAGGATGTCGACGGGGCCGTGTTCGGCCTTGATACGGGCGGCAACTTCCTCGACCGATGCCAGATCCGCTACATCGCAGGCATATCCGAAGACTCGGTCACCGCCACTCCGAGCGGCACCAACGGCAGCCCGCAGGGCGTCCCCGTTGATATCCAGGCCGATCACCTCGACGCCTTCGCGTGCGTAATGCCGCACGGTGGCGGCGCCGATACCACTAGCAGCACCCGTTATCACGACGCGTTGTGGAATCTTCATGCCGTGTGTCTCCGCCGGGCGATGGCCTGCAGACCATGACGAGGGCGCAGCGTCAACGTGGCCTCCGGATCAACCGGGTGCCCGGGCCTTAAGTCAAACACGAAGTTTTGACTCAAGATTGCCGTCACCAACACAGACTCCATCACGGCGAAACTCTGGCCGATGCAGATCCTCTTTCCGCCACCGAACGGCAGGTAGGCACTTTTAGAGCGCCCCTTTCCTGCTCCAGGCAAGAATCGTGAGGGATCGAACTCCCCCGGGTTCGGCCACCAGCGCTCGTCATGATGGACCAGATGCCCGGGCAATATGACGGTCGTTCCCTTCCGAATGTGGTGACCGCCAACAACATCGTCTTTGATGGCAAGCCTCGGGATTATCCACGCCGGACTGTAGAAACGCATCGCCTCCATGAAGCAGGCTGTCGTCCATGGCAGCTGTGCCAAATCGTCCGCCGTCGGCGTCCGCCCTTCCAAGACGTCATCGACCTCTTTGAGCATTCGATCACGAGCCGGCGGGTTCAGGGCCAATAGGTACCACATCCACGACAGTGCATTTGCGGTTGTCTCGTGGCCCGCAAGCATGAAGGTCATCGACTCGTCACGAACACGTTTCAGCGGCAAAGGCTTTCCATCTTCGTCCTCGGTGGTCAGCATGTAATTCAAGAGATCGAGGCCGTTTGTCGGATTTGTTTTGCGGTCCCGCACCAAGTCCCATACCGACTTGTCCAGCGACTTCGCCACAATCTGCATGGTCCGGAACGGCCACGGAAGCGGGATCGGCAGAAAGGCGCCCCGCATAATTATCCGGAACAACCGCCGAGGTGGCTCCACTATGAGAAACAGTCGCAGCAGCTTCTCTCCGAACCTCAATCCGGTAGTCACCTTGTCGGACATCTCGTCGGAGATGGCGCCAAACTGCTTACCGAACAAGGCATTTCCAACCACGTTGAGCGTCAGCTTGACCATTGCATCCGACAGGCTCAGCTCCGTGGCATCCGGCTTAGACTTCATCTCCGCCACGAGATCGTCTATCGGAGCCACCATCAAGTCGACAAGCCCGTTCAGCCTGCGCTTGGCGAACATAGGGTTGAGCAGTGTGCGATGCCACTGCCAGGACTCGTCTTCGTCCGTGAACAAGTTGACGCCCAGCAGAGCACGCAACAACTCGTACTCGAAGGACTTGTGGTAGTTCAGCCTGCCGGTATGCAGGACGTGATCGATGTATTCCGGATGCGTCACGCATACAAAGCGTCTGGTGCCACATCGAAAACGTGAGATGTCATGCCCCGACACCCGCGGAACCCAGCCCCGGCTGACATCCAGGCCGTAACGGGCCATGTCGATGCTCATCGTCAGGCCGTTCAGGTATCTCGCGGGTGCCCCTGACACGACCACCGATTTATCGGTCGTATCGACACCCTGGACCGCTGCAGACGTCATTGTCTCCGCCTCTCCGATAAGTGAGATCCGAGATCTCCGGACCATCATCTGATCTCACGTGAGTTCAGATTACATTAGAGCGTTAATCGTAAAAGTTTTCAAGAGGTCACCGGCATTTGCGATCATCGACAGATGCGCCGCACGTCCGACCTCTATGGCGGCCAGACACACGCACAACGACGCCAGGAACGTCGTTCACGGTTTGTCGTGGCCGCGTTCGATATCTGGCGCGAGTCCGGCTGGGCAGCGGTCACGATGCGCAAAGTATGTGCGCAGACGACCCTTAACACCCGGTACTTCTACGAAGACTTCTCGGATCGAGACGACCTGTTAGTCGCGGTGTGGCAAGGCATCAGGGCCGAACTACTCACCTCGGTGCTGGAAGTGATGGCCCTTGATCCGAAACGGCCTCCGCTGGAAACCCTCAATGAGGCGCTGCGCGTGCTCGTCACGTGGATCGCGGATGACTTTCCCCGCGCGCACGTGCTACTGGGCACCCACACCGGCTGCCCCGCGCTCGAAAAGACGAGACAGGCCTCCCAGCGGGAGCTGATTGAACTCATGATCGACACCGGCGGCCCTTACCTTCGGCCCGACGCCGACCCCGCCGCCTTCCGCGTGGATGTCACCATCGGCCTCAACGGTTTCACCGGGATGATGAGCGAATGGCACTCAGGCGCACTTGTTCTCACCGAAGAACAGGTCGTTGATCACGTGACCCGGCTCGCTACCGTTATCGCGAACCAGCACATCAGCACCACCGGCTAGCGCAGCAAGATCTGGTGGTCGTTGAGCCACGTATCCACCACGCGCTGTGGATCCGCGCCGCCGGACACTTCCCGGGTCATCACCGCCAGATCCCCAGTGGTGAGCTCACCGGCAACCTTGTTGAGCGATAACACCTGCGGTTCGGATAGCTCATTGCGCCGGTACAGCGGAACGACATTGTTGGCGGGCAGCCAACTCTTCTCGTCGTCGACCAGGGTGACTCCATCGGCGGGAAGAGCCGGGTTGGCGGTGGACGTCCACGCCACCGCCACCTCTCCGCCCTTGAGTGCCGTGAAAAGCTCACCGGTGCTGGGGAATTGACGTGGATTACCTGTCGCGCAGGAACCGATGCGAGCGACGGGAACGGGCCCCTGCCCCACCTGCCCGGCACGCGCCAGTTCATCGCAGTGTCGCGCTAACCCGGCGAGCGTCGGCTTGGCCGAGACACTCGTCGCGACCGACGGAACCGCAATGGCCGGGCGATCCTCGGCCGTCCCATAATCGGCCGCCGCAACGCCGGCGGGCAGGGCAGCGATCATCGCCTTATAGGTGACCTCTTCGTCCCCGCTGGGGCGCTGCTGCGGCGCGAACTGCCGCAACAGCCTCCCGGTGAATCCTGGTGCGACGCTGGCGATACCGGTGTCCAATTCCGATACCGGATCAACACTCTCACGCACCTTGGTGTCGATACCGGTCGCCTTCACCACCGCCGCATAGATGTACGCGAGCACCCGATACTGCGGTTCCTTCGTGGTCACCACCGTCAAATATGGTGCGGGGCCACCACTTTCCGAGCATCCGGCCAGCACGGCCACCATCACCAGCAGCCCCACCGTCAGTGCACGAAACTTCAAACGGCTAATCGCTCTCGTGCGCGACAGCCTGGACAGCGGCCGCCACAGCGGGTCCGACACGCGGATCCAACGGGCTGGGCACAATCTTGTTCGGCGCCAGGTCAGGTTCGACGACCGAGAAGATTGCTTCGGCCGCAGCCACTTTCATCCGCTCGGTGATCTTGGTGGCCTCGGCGTCCAGTGCCCCACGGAACACACCGGGGAAGGCCAGCACGTTGTTGATCTGGTTCGGGAAGTCGCTGCGCCCGGTCGCGACAATCGCGGCGTACTTGGCGGCCACATGCGGGTGAATCTCGGGGTCGGGGTTGGAACATGCGAAGACGATGCTCTCGTCTGCCATGGTCGCGATGAGCGACTCGTCGACCTTTCCGGCCGAAACACCCAGGAACACATCGGCACCCGCGAGCGCCTCGGCCTGTCCGCCGGTGAGACCGCGCGGGTTGGTGCGTGCGGCAAGGTCTGCCTTGAACTCGTTGAGGTCATCGCGGCTGGAATGCACGATGCCCTTCGAGTCCAGCACCGTCACGTCGGTAATGCCGTCGGCCAGCAGGATGTTGGCGCATGCGACGCCGGCCGCGCCCGCACCGGAGATCACCACCTTGAGCGACTTCTGATCGCGGCCCAACACCCGCGATGCTCCCATGAGTGCCGCCAACACCACGATGGCGGTGCCGTGCTGGTCGTCGTGCATCACCGGACAGTCCAGCGCCTCGATCACCCGTCGCTCGATTTCGAAACAACGCGGCGCGGAGATGTCCTCCAGGTTGACCGCACCGAAGGTCGGGCGCAGCCGGATCAGCGTCTCGACGATCTCGTCGGGATCCTTGGTGTCGAGCACGATCGGGATGGAGTTGAGCCCGGCGAAGGTCTTGAACAGTGCGCTCTTGCCCTCCATGACGGGCAGCGATGCCGAGGGGCCGATATCGCCGAGACCGAGCACGGCGCTGCCGTCGCTGACCACCGCAACCAGGCGATGGGCCCAGGTGTACTTCTTGGCCAGGCTGGCGTCGGCGGCAATGGCCCGCGATACCTGCGCAACACCCGGGGTGTAGGCGATCGACAGTGCGCGCTGTGTGTCCAGCGGCGACTTGAGCTCTACCGACAGCTTCCCGTCGATATGTGCTTCGAAAATCTCTTCATCTGTCACGACAACGTCGGATGCGGTCACAGCGGTGAGACTACTGGCCCCCTCGAAAGTCACTCCTGGCGACTCTGGAAATGTGAGCGGCCCGTTACGCGCCTGCCACGAATCCGCGCACCGACTCGGCGATCATCTGCACCGCGATGGCAGCCAGTAACAAGCCTGCGACCCGGGCCAAGAGCATGATCCCGCCCTCCCGCAGCACCCTGATCAGCACCGTAGAGAACCTCAGCGTTAGATACAGCACCACGTGCACGCACAGGATCGCGGCAGCGATGGCCAGATAGGTGCCCACCTGCCCCTGCGCCTGACGGACCGCGATGATGGTCGCCGCGATGGCTCCCGGTCCCGCCATCAGCGGGGTGCCCAGCGGGACAAGCGCCACGTTGACGCCGCTATCGGCGTTCTGGCTGGTGGCGCCGCCCATCAGCAGAGATAGGCCCGTGATGAGCAGCAGCAGGCCGCCGGCACCCTGCAGCGCGGGCACACCTATATGTAGATAGGTCAGGATCGCCTGGCCGCCAATCGCGAACATCGAGATGACGGTCAACGAGACCGCCGGCGCCTGCCAGGCGGCACGATGTCGTTCGGCGGCGGGCTGCCGGCCCGTCAGCGACAGAAACACCGGTACCGCACCCGGGGGATCCATGATGACGACCAGGGTGATGAACACTGAGGTGAACACCGCAATATCGAATGTCACGATTTCAGTGTCCCAGGCGGTCCCACAGGCTCGCGGGTTACCATCTCGCGGAACGGTTCCGCAGAACGATTGGTTGCGAGCAGGGAGCCCACATCATGGCGCGATTTCCGTCGGTCAATCCGTCGTCGTTGCGTTCACCTATCCGCGGCCGTGAACCCGAGACCGATGCCAAACGCATCCCGGTCCCTCTCGCCCGCGCCATTGTCGACTGTGGCGTGTACGTCGACGGGGTCCGGCTGCCGGGCAAGTACACGCCCACCGCCGCGCTGGAGAAGGTGCGCTCGCTGGACCGCGGGTTCGTGTGGGTGGGGCTGCACGAACCCGACGAACATCAGATGGAGGCGGTCGCCCAGCCGTTCGGACTACACCGGCTGGCCGTCGAGGATGCCGTGCACGCGCACAACCGTCCGAAGCTCGAGCGGTACGACGACACCTTGTTCTTGATTCTCAAGACCGTGAATTACGTTGAACACGAATCAATCTCCTCGGCCCGCGAGATCGTGGAAACCGGCGAGATCATGATTTTCGTGGGCGGCGACTTCGTGGTGACGGTGCGCCACGGCGACCACAGCGGGTTGGCGAAGGTGCGCGCCCAGATGGATTCCGATCCGGACCACATGCGGTTGGGCCCGTATGCCGTCATGCATGCCATCGCCGATCGCGTGGTCGACTCGTATATGGAGGTCTCCGACCTCGTCGAAACCGATATCGATGCGATGGAGCAGAACGTCTTCTCGCCCCGATCCAGCACTGATATCGAGCACATCTACATGCTCAAGCGTGAAGTGGTGGAGTTGCGCCGCGCGATCAGCCCGCTCACGGGAGCGCTCAGCAAGCTCACCCAGGACCACAACGACCTGATCACCAAGGAAGTCCGGCGATATCTGCGTGACGTGCTCGATCATCAGAGCCACGCCGCCGATCAGATCGGAAGCTACGACGAGATGCTCACCTCCCTGGTGAATGCGGCCCTGGGCAAGGTGGCCATGCAGCAGAACACCGACATGCGCAAGATCAGCGCCTGGGTGGGCATCGCCGCGTTTCCGACCATGCTCGCCGGGATCTACGGCATGAACTTCGAGCACATGCCCGAGCTGGCCGAGCCGGCCGCCTACCCGATCGTGCTGCTCGTCATGGTCGTCGTATGCACCCTGCTGTACCGGAACTTCCGGAAGAACGGGTGGCTGTAGCGCGCTAGCTCGGCTGCGCGTGGGCGCGCGACGGGTCCTTCACATCGATATCGGCCTGCAGCCATGCGTCCCTCAACGCATCGGCGCCCTTGAGCCGCACCCAGGCCGCTTCGTTGGCCGTGATAGGCACGGCCACCAGAAAACGCACCGGCGAGAGCGGTTCGGGCAACAGGAGATCCGGGATATCGCCGTTCTGCAGCAGCACCGCCGTGTACGCCTGCCGTGCCGGATCGTCCCAGAGCGGCTGGCCCAGATCGACCAGCGCGTCCTCGGTGAGCACCAGCCCCTCCACCGCCGGCGAGGCGGCCAGCACCGCAAGAGATCGGGCCAGGCCAGGAAAGACATTGCCGCGCAAACTGATCAGCACTTCGGCGCGCGGACCCAGCTCCTCTGAAGTCAGCATCTCCCCCGGGTCGGCCATGGGATAGCGCGAGGCTCCCACCGAGACGAAATGCGATACCCCGGCATCATCGGGACCATAGCGCAGGAGCTCATAGGGTTCAGACCCAAGGAAGGTGACCGAGGCCGAATCCGGCTCGCCCGCACCGATACCCGTGAAGTGATCGGCCAGATGGGCGCGTACGTGACGGACGATCTCGTCCGAATTCATCCCCGGGCCGGTCACTGCCCGACAGTGTCATTGCCGGGCAGTGAAATGTTCTCCCCGGATGCGGCATCGAATATCACCAGCTTGCCGGTGTCGATGATCAGCTCGACGGGCTGCCCCTCCACGACCTTGGATGCCGCGGAAAGCCTTGCCACAAATTCGTTTTCGTCTGCCCCAGCCACGCCCGCCTCCTGGGCGAGTTCGGCCAGCTCATCCGAATGAGCCGCACCGCCTTCGGTGGTGAAGTGCACGTACTTGTCCGAGCCCAGCGACTCCACCAGGTCGGCATTAACCGTGAGCGTCAGTCCGGTAATCCGCTTGTAGGTGTCGACCAACGCGGCGTCCTCGAACTGCTCGGGCCGAATCCCCACGATCACGTCGCTGCCCAAAACGCCGGCCTTCTTGGCGGAAACGTTGGCGTAGACGCTCGCCTCGAGTGTCACCTCACCGAACGGCAGCTGCACTCCGATATCGGTAAGCGTCGCCGGGAAGAAGTTCATGGCCGGGGATCCGATGAAACCGGCGACGAACAGGTTGGCCGGGGTGTCGTAAAGCTCCTGGGGAGCACCGACCTGCTGCACCTTTCCGGCGCGCAGGACCACCACCCGATCACCGAGCGTCATCGCCTCGGTCTGATCATGCGTGACGTAGACGGTGGTGGTGCCCAACCGCTTCTGCAGCCGCGCTATCTCGGTGCGCATCTGCACCCGCAGTTTGGCATCCAGATTGGACAACGGCTCGTCCATGAGAAATGCCTTCGGACTGCGGACGATCGCGCGGCCCATCGCCACCCGCTGCCGCTGTCCGCCGGAGAGGTTGGCGGGCTTGCGATCCAGATAGTCGGTCAGATCCAGGATCTTCGCGGCCTCTTCGACCTTTGCGTTCACGTCGGCCTTGCTCATCTTGGTCAGGGTCAGCGGGAAGGCAATGTTCTGGCGCACAGTCATATGCGGGTACAACGCGTATGACTGAAACACCATGGCGATATCGCGATCCTTGGGCGCCTTCTCGTTGACCCGCTCACCGGCAATGGTGAGCTCGCCCGAGGAGATGTCCTCGAGTCCGGCGATCATGTTCAACGTCGTGGACTTACCGCACCCCGATGGCCCGACCAGGATGATGAACTCGCCGTCAGCGATATTCAGGCTGACATCCTGTACCGCCGCGGAACCGTCCGCGTACGTCTTGGACACCTGGTCCAGCACAATCTCAGCCATCGCTAACCCTTCACTGCACCGGAGGTCAGTCCGGCAACGATCCGTCGTTGGAATATGAGCACGAAGATGATGATCGGCACCGTGATGACGATGGCGCCCGCGGCAATCGATCCGGTGGGCTCCTCGAATTGCGAACTGCCGGTGAAGTTCGCGATGGCGACCGGGGCCGTGATGGATCGGTCCGTGGCTGTCAGCGAGATCGCCAGCAGCAGGTCGTTCCAGGCGAAGATGAAGACCAGGATCGCGGAGGTGACAATGCCCGGCGTGGCCAACGGTGCGATAACCTTCCAGAAGGCCTGTGCCGGTGTGGCTCCATCCATCTTGGCGGCCTTCTCCAATTCCCAAGGGATCTCGCGGAAGAACGCCGACAGTGTGTAGATGGCCAGGGGTAACGCGAAGGTGATGTACGGGATGATCAGTCCTGGCCAGGTGTCGAACAGGCCGACCGAGCGCTCGATGTTGAAGATCGGCGTCACCAGCGAGATCTGCGGGAACATCGCGATGAGGAGGGCCGCGCCGACGAGGGCCTTCTTCCCCGGAAAGTCCAGTCGCGCCACCGCGTACGCGGCCATGGTGCCAACGCTGACGGCGATCAATGTCGCGATGAGCCCAATGCCGATGGAGTTCACCAGTGCCGAGGTGAACACGTTTCCGCTGAAGATGCTGCGGTAGTTATCGAGCGTCACCGGCCATGGGAAGAACTTGCCATCCTTGACCGTCGAGGTGGGTTTGAGAGACAGGCTCAACACCCACAGCACCGGTACCAGCGCGTAGCACAGCACCAACACGTCGGCGATCACCCAGCCCGCAGCGCGCGAGGGCGTTGTGCGGCTCACCGTCTTGCCCCTTCGTCATCGGCCGCCGGGGCCGCGGCACCGAAAACCTTGATGAAGATGAACGCGATGATGGCCACACACAGGAAGATCAGGACACTGATCGCCGAACCAAGCCCGACATTGAAGGCCTTGAACAAGTTGTCGTACCCCAGAATCGACACCGACCCCGTGTTGTTGCTGCCGCCGGTGAGCACGTAGATGTTGTCGAAAATCCGGAAGGCGTCCAGGGTTCGGAACAGCAGCGCCACAAGAATCGCCGGTTTCATGATCGGGATGGTTACGCGGATCAGTCTGCTCCAGCCGTTGGCACCGTCGACCTGGGCGGCCTTCAATAAGTCGTCTGGGACGAGCGCCAAGCCGGCCAGCAACAGCAGAGCCATGAACGGCGTGGTCTTCCACACCTCCGCCAAGATCACCACCGCCAGCGACGGAATCTGTTGCGTCAGTGGCGCACTACCCGACGGAAGAAGATTCGCCAGATATCCCGTACCCGGAGTCCACGCGTAGTACCAGCTGTAAGACGCTGCGACGGTGACGATTCCGTAGGGGATCAGCACGGCAGTGCGCACCAGACCCTTCCCGAATATCGTTCGATGCATCACCAGCGCGAGGGTCAGGCCGAGTACGAGCTCGATGACCACCGAAATCACCGTGATCACAAGTGTGACCACCAGGGCGCTCCACCAATATCTATCGGTGAGCACCGTGACGTAGTTGTCGAACCACACCAACTTGCGGTCCTGCGGGCTGGCCAGGCTGTACTTCTGCAGGCTGAGCCAGATGGCATAGCAGATGGGGTATGCGGTAACCGCGAGCATGAGAAGCGCTGCCGGTGCGATGAGTAAGAGACCGAGACGCCGTTCAGCCTTCTTCCCCGCCGAGGCGGCCCCTTTGACACCCGAACCGGTCACGGGATCAGCCCCCGTCCGTCCACGGCCTTCTGCACCTGATCGGTGAGCAGATCGGCGGTGCGCTCGGGATCGATTCCGGTGATCGGGGCCAGCGCAGCGGAGACTCTCGTCGAGATGGCTTGGTAGTACGGGGAGGCCGGACGCACCGCGGCGTTGGCGAGCTGCTCGCGGATGATCGCGTACGCGGGGTACTTGGCCTGGAATTCGGGATCGTCATAGAGGGATGAGTCCACCGCGGGTAGGCCGCCCTCGATTGCCGTCGCCTTCTGGTTCTCGCGGCTGCGCAGGCAGTTCAACGCCTCGAAGGCCTGCGCCTTGTAGCGCGTTGTCTTGGCGACCGCGATGTTCAGCCCACCGATGGTGACCCTGGCGGGCTGGCCTGCGACCGCCGACGGGAAGGGCGCGAAACCCAGTGCCGCACTGGCCGCCTCGTACGCGGCCGTGAACTGCTCATCGTTCGGTTCGAAGCGGCCAGCACCGGCGATCGCACCGGTCAGGTCTGGGCGCCGATCCAGGCGCAGGAATGGAACTCCACCCTTGATTGCGTTCTCCATCATGCTGGCCATCACGAACGGCCAATTGATCTCAAAGGCGGCCTTACCTTGCTCAAAGGCCAAACGCGCTGTGCCCTCATCGGTCTGGGTAATCGAAGGGTCGGCACCATCAGCCGTCGCGATCGATTTGATGATCCGCAGGGCGGTGACCGTGGCGGCGCGATGCTCCGGGGTATCGGTCAAGGTGACTCGCTTGCCGTCATCGCCCAGCACCGAGCCGCCCGCGCTGACCAGCAGGGTGTTGAACAACACCACCAGGCCCTCGTACTGCTTGCCCTGCAACGCAATCCAGCTAGGTCCGCCAGATCGCGCGAAGCCCTCGGCTTCCTGCACCGTCTGCTCCCACGTCTCGGGCGGTTCCGGAACCAAATCCTTGCGATACCAGAGCAGCTGGGTGTTGGTACTCAACGGGGCGGCGTACAGCTTGTCTTTCCAGCGGGCGCTGGCCAGCGGGCCCGCGAGAGTGTCGCGCTGGGCGTTGGCATCGGTGACACCCGCCGGATCGTCCGAAAGCGGTAGCGCCCAACCCGCTTCGGCGAACTCGGCG
Organism: Mycobacteroides sp. H001; assembly: GCF_001440005.1. Lineage (NCBI taxonomy): Bacteria > Bacillati > Actinomycetota > Actinomycetes > Mycobacteriales > Mycobacteriaceae > Mycobacteroides > Mycobacteroides sp. H001. The sequence goes on along the minus strand of NZ_LJYH01000021.1, from coordinate 314,385 downwards.
GTCCACACCACGTCCATGCCCATCAGGTCCAGGGTGCGATCGTTACCGGTCAATCGGCGAGCCAGCTGCAGCCGTTGCTCGTCGGCCCGCTTCGGAAGGCTCACCTGCCGGATGGTGAACCGCCCACCCAGTTCCTTGTTGCATCGTTGCGCCGCGGCCGTGAAGGTCCCGGCCTCACTGGCCGGGGTGTAGAAGCGGATGACGACCCCGTCGTCGGAGCGCGCGCATCCCGTCAGCGAAGCCAGCGTCAGGCACGTGACGCCCAGCGCCACACCCTTCCGTCGGAACCATCCGGCCGACGACTCCAACACGACCGCCTCCTGGTTCGTTGACGCGTCTCGGCACCTCCGTGTGCCGGTACGGCGGGCACACCCGTCCCGCGCGGCAACCGTAGAGCTAAAACCAGGTGACATGCAACATGTTCGGTGCGCGCGTCCCACCACCCGGGGCGCGGGCAACGCCGCAGGCCAACGCCATACGGCTCACCGCCGAGCAGACTCAGATAGCCAGTTTGGCCAGCATGTCGCGCGCGGCCTCTGCCTGCGCCGGCTCGCACAGCACGTCATAGCGACCCGCGACAAGCTGCATGGTTGATGCGAAATCCCTTGTGCCCCTCGTCATCGCGTAGGGCACCGCGGCGGTGACCAATCCGAACACCAATCCGACGGTAAGTCCCACGACGAGTGAGCCGGCCAGATTGGTGCTGAACATCCCCAGCACCAGGCCGATGAACAGGCCCAGCCACGCTCCGCTGAGCATGCCCCCGCCGAGCACCTTGGGCCACGACAATCGGCCGGTCACCCGTTCGACCTGCATCAAGTTCACGCCGACGATGGTGACGTTCTCGACCGGGAATTGCTGATCGGACAGATAGTCGACGGCGCGCTGAGCCTCCGCGTACGTCGGGTACGAGCCGATGGGCCAACCCTGCGGTGGCGTCGGCAAAGACAGGGACGAAGACAACGGGGAACGCGGTGACGTCGAGCGCTGTGGTTGCCCGGGTGTGAGCGGTTGTCCCACGAGTTCGGTCCTCCTGCAGAAGTCGGTGATGCACGGTAACGCGCTAGCTAGCACCCATTTAACGCCCGACCGCACCAGATGGTGCCCCTTTGACCGCGACCTGCGACTTTCCGCCCGCAGCGCGGCCAGAAACGCCCTCAATACGCTAGGTTTGCGCCATGACTACCCCGGGCAACGAACCCTCCGGCACCGGCCCCGACGCCTCGTCCGGATACGAGTATCCGTCCCTGGAGCAGTCCGCGCCGCCGGCCGATGCCGCGTCGTCGGCCAGCCAGGTGCCTCCGAGCATTCCCCCGGCGTGGGAGACGCCCGGACCTCCCCCGTCCTACCCGGCCTATCCGACCACTCCTCCCGCCTATCCCACGGCTCCGCCTCCGTATCCGACGGCTCCGCCGGCATATCCGCAATATGGCCAGACGTATCCGCCGTATCAGTCGGGACAGCCGTATCAGTCGGGACAGCCGGGCCCATACCCGCCGCCGGGTTATCCCACTGCCGGTGGTTATCCCGGATATCCGGCGCCCGGATACGCCGACCCGTACGGGTACGGCGCCTACGGGCAGACCGGTGGCGGCACCAATCCGCTGGCCATCGGTTCGTTGATCGCGTCGATCGTCGGCGTCTTCTGCGGCATCGGATCGATTGCCGGAGTCATCATGGGTTTCATCGCACTCAACCAGCTCAAGAACTCCCCGCAGGACGGCAAGGGCGTCGCCATCGCCGGGATCATCATCGGTGCCGCGGTGATCGTGTTCTGGGTGCTGATCATGATCATCGGCATCGCTTCGGGCGGCAGTTCGAGCTCGTACTAGCCCACCGGGGGCTCGAACGAGGGTGCCTGTCGCGCCATACCCGCGGCGCGCCCTTTACCGGCGATCACCAGAGCCATCTTGCGGCTGGCCTCATCGATCATCTCGTCCCCGAGCATCACCGCGCCACGTGCGCCACCTGCCACCGAGGTGTGCCACTCGTAGGCGTCCAGGATGAGTTCGGCCCTGTCGTAGTCCTCCTGGCGCGGGCTGAAGATCTCGTTGCCGGCCTCAACCTGTGCGGGGTGCAGCACCCACTTGCCGTCGAAGCCCAGCGCGGCCGAACGACCGGCCGCAACCCGGAAGGCATCGACGTCGCGCACCTTGAGATAGGGGCCGTCGATGGCGTCGACGCCGTGAGCACGCGCGGCAACCAGGATGGTCATCAGCACGTGGTGATACGCCTCGCCGTCATAGCCCGGGGGCTGCTCCCCGACGACCAGGGTGCGCATGCCGAGGCTGGCCATGAAGTCGGCGGGGCCGAAGACCAGCGACTGCACCCGCGGGCTCGCCGATGCGATCGCATCGATGTTGGTGAGTCCTTCGGCGTTCTCGATCTGCGCCTGGATGCCAATCGCGCCCACCTCGAGACCCCGTGAACGCTCAACCTGGGTCAGCAGCAGATCCAATGCCGTCACATGCGATGCGTCCACCACCTTGGGCAGCAGAATGTTGTCGATGTTGTCGCCGGCACGCGTGACAACATCCACCACATCCGCGTAGGTCCACTCAGTAGTCCAGTCATTAACACGCACCGATCGCAGCTGGCCAGACCATCCCGGCGCGTTGAGGGCATCGACGATGCGCTGACGCGCCTCCACCTTGGCCGGTGCCGCCACGGCGTCCTCAAGGTCCAGGAAGATCTCGTCCGCGGGAAGGGTTTTCGCTTTGTCGATCATCTTCTGGCTGCTGCCCGGAACGGCCAGGGTGGTGCGGCGCGGACGGTAGGTGGGAGCTGTCACAACTAGCCAGCGTAAAGCGCCCCATTATGCGGTGGCGCGCCTCCCGTATCGTTCCTTGGCTTCGGCGGGGGTGAGAGTTACGGGGCGCACGGGCGTCTTGCCCGCATGGAAGTCACGCAGTGTCGTCGCCGTCATCGGCAGCTTGGCGAATCGCGCGATGGAGTCTTCCACCGCGGGAACGCTGGCGATCGACATGGCTGCCGACACCAAGGGACGGTACGCGGCGTCGACGATTCCCGGCTGATCGAATTGACCCAGCTCCCGCATCCACCGTGGCAGTGTCGCGATGGTCGCCGGGGCCATCATCCGGCTGACTGCCCAGAACCGCAGATTGCTGCCCGACCGCGGGGTGCGCAGCAGGTAGTGCATCGCGTGCTGTGCCCGCTCGGAGGTACACAGCGCGGGACGCATCTGGGCGAAGTACTGACGCACCTCCTCACGGGACCGGGGAACGTCGGCCGGATTGACGGTCTGCAGCTCGGCGGCGATCACACACTCGGACCAGTAGCGGTCCTCCTCGGCCTGGCTCAGCGGCCCGGGACCGAACATCTCGTAGCACTTGAGCACCGAATGCCAGCCGGTGACGTGGATCCAGAGCTGCGAGGCCGGATCATTGGCGCTGTACCGCTTGCCGGTCACCGGGTCGGTGCCTTTGGAGCGAGCGTGAACCTTCTGCAGGTGCTCGGAGGCCTCGACCGCAGTTCGCGAATCGGCGGTCGCGACGATGAGGAAGTAGGCGAGGGTTCCATCCATCCGTCCGCGCGGATCCCGATAGATGCCCGCCGAATCGGCCACGGCGGCGGCCAGATGGGGCTCGAAGTGCTCGAGCACCACCGAGCGCTGAAACCCGATAAGCGCGGTGGGGCTGGTCCACACCTTCCACGTCGGTGAGTCCGGTCCGAAGAATCCGTAATCCTCGCGGGGACGATCGGAGCCAAGCTCCCAACGGACGGCGACATCTGGTGAAGCGGTCATGCTGCAACGCTATCAATTGATTACTTTTACGTCCAGATACTGACTGTAAGTCAGATTAATCGCGATCTCTGTGGCCCGAGATAGCCACTCGCCCATTTTCGCCTCACGTGCCGGAACCGAACTCGCCACGGCCAGGGGGGATTCGTCGGGGATCCGAAATTCGCTGGGGTTTGCCCATTTTGCAACCGGACCGACATCTCGCCGGTATGGTTGCTCCGGTTCACATCGGTCACATCTGTCACGACTGCATACGTCAGAATGGGTGCCGGCAGATTGGGACCACAGCGAATAAGCGAGGGCCCGAGAGATAGGGGCGCAGTGGAGCTTCCGGGTTGGGTTGCGTCGTCGGTCAAGCATGCCCGTGATGCGGTGCTCCGCGTTGCAGGCGCACCGGTGCCCTGGCTCCGGGTGGGTGGACTGAGCGCCCTGGTGGTCGTCGGCTCTGCGGTGGCGGCCAGTGGCGCGCAAGTCAGCGGGCAGGCCGTCGTACCCGTTCCAGTCCCGCTGGCCTCCGCGGTTGCCGAGCAGGCGGAAATGGGCCCACTGAATCTGGTGACCGTGATGCGCCCGCCGACGCAGTACCGTGTCGCGCCGAGCGCCGCGATCGCACCGCCGCCACCGGGAATCGTGATGGCCCCCGGGGGGCTTGGTATCCCGAAGATCGCATTGGACGCCTACCAAAACGCCGAACGGATGATGGCCAAGGCCGCACCCGGTTGCGGGGTGAGCTGGAACCTGCTGGCGGGCATCGGCCGCATCGAATCAGGGCATGCCAACAACGGCGCCACCGATATCAAAGGCCGCGTGGTGCGTCCCATCTATGGCCCGAGCCTGGATGGGAGTCTTCCGGGCAACGAAGTCATCGTCGACCATGAGCAGAGCCGCACCCAAGGTGCACAGGTGTACGTCCGGGCCATGGGCCCCATGCAGTTCCTGCCGAGCACATGGAACCACTACGCCTCCGACGGTGACGGCGACGGAAAGGCCGATCCACAGAACGTCTTCGACGCGAGCCTGGCCGCCGCCCGCTATTTATGCAGCGGCGGATTGAATTTGCGGGATCGCTCGCAGGTGATGTCGTCCATCCTGCGGTACAACAATTCGGTGGCCTACGCACAGAACGTGCTCGCCTGGGCCGCTGGTTACGCCACCGGGGTCATCCCGCTCAACCTGCCACCGCTGACCGCCGCCGATGTCGCACCCGAGCGCAAGGCTCACCTGGGCGGTGGCGAGTCACGTGGGCTTGGGCCGGGCTCGGCGACCGACGTCGCCGGACTGTCCCCCAATGACCCGCTGGCCCAGCTGCCGATCCTCACCCCGCTGACACCGGACCGGGTCGGTGTCGTGGGCCCACCCGCCGCCGTCACGCCGGCGCCCGAGGCGCCCCAGGCACCGTGCGTGTTCTTCTGTGCACCACCACCACCGGCCGAGCCTTTCAACCCGTTCGCACCGCCGCCAGCTGAACCCTTCAACCCGTTTGCACCGGCCCCGCAGCCGTTCAATCCGTTCGCTCCGCCCCCGCCGCCAGTGGAGCTCGGGCCGGCCCCCGGACCAGCACCGGGACCGGCAGCGCCAAAGCCGTAAACCGCACGCCCTAGACTCGGGTAGTGACATCCGAGCTCACCACGGCCGTGCGCAGTGCACTCGCCGGGGTTATCGATCCCGAACTTCGCCGCCCCATCACTGAATTGGGGATGGTCAAGGACATCACCTTCGACGATGCCCACAACGTCGAGATCGGGATCTACCTCACCACCTCCGGATGCCCGAAGAAGGCGGAGATCGCCGAACGAGTAACCCAGGCCGCCGCCGACGTCGACGGCGTAGGTACCGTGCGCGTGCTGCTGGATGTGATGAACGACGAGCAGCGCACCGAGTTGCGCAAACAGTTGCGTGGCGATAGCCCCGAGCCCGTCATTCCCTTCGCTCAGCCCGGATCGCTTACCCGGGTGTACGCGGTGGCGTCGGGAAAGGGCGGTGTCGGAAAGTCCAGTGTGACCGTCAACCTCGCGGCGGCAATGGCAGCCAAGGGGCTGTCGGTCGGGCTGCTCGACGCCGATATCTATGGCCATTCGGTACCGCGCATGATGGGCACCTCGGATCGCCCCACTCAGGTGGAACGGATGATCCTGCCCCCGGTCGCCCACGACGTGAAGGTCATCTCCATCGCCCAGTTCACCCAGGGCAACACCCCGGTGGTGTGGCGCGGGCCGATGCTGCATCGCGCCCTGCAGCAGTTCCTGGCCGACGTGTTCTGGGGAGACCTGGACGTGCTGCTGCTGGATCTGCCGCCGGGCACCGGCGACGTGGCGATCTCGGTGGCGCAGCTCATTCCCGGTGCCGAGATTCTGGTGGTCACCACCCCGCAGCAGGCCGCCGCCGAGGTGGCCGAGCGCGCAGGAGCGATCGCGACCCAGACACGTCAGCGCATCGTCGGCGTCGTGGAGAACATGTCCTGGCTGGTGCTGCCCGACGGCACCCGCATGGAGGTGTTCGGATCCGGCGGCGGCGACACCGTCGCCGAAAGCCTGACCAGGGTGGTGGGAACGAAAGTGCCACTGCTCGGCCAGATTCCACTGGACCCAGCGGTACGTGAGGGCGGCGACGACGGGCTGCCCATCGTGCTCAGTCAGCCGGATTCGGCCGCGGGCCAGGCACTTCGGGCGGTCGCCGACAAGCTCTCGACACGTAGCCGCGGACTGGCGGGCATGTCGCTGAACATCGACACCGCACGGCGCAACTAGGTCGCGTCGGCGTCGTAGCGGGTCGGGCCCGGCTCCCCAGGCTTGGTGAGATCAGGGTTGGCGACGGGCGTGGGGGCTGGCTCCGAGACCGCCTTCTTCACGTCTTCAAGCGGCTTGGTCAACGAATCGAGCACCGAATCATCGCCGTCCAGAAGGTGTTTGGTAATGACGGCGCGTGGCGTCATACCGCGCAGCTTCTGCAGCTCGGCGAGCGGCTTGCGCACGTCATCGAACTCCGGCCCAAGCTCCTCACGCAGTGAGGCCGTCGCGCCACTGGCGTAGTCACGGACCTTGCGCAGCGACTCAGTGGTCCACTGGATCGCCCCCGGCAACCGCTCGGGACCAAGCACCACGAGTCCCACGACCAGCAGGACTAACAGCTCCCCCCAGCCGACACTGCCGAACATCAGGAACCGTCGGGGCCGGGAGTAACTTTGAGCTCGACGGGACGGCCCTGACGCAGCACCGTGATGGTGGCTTCCTGTCCAATCTTCAGCTGCCGCACCGCGACCACGAACTCATCGGCGTCGGCCACCGTCCGGTTACCCACCTTGACGACGACATCGTTCTCCAGCATGCCGCCCTTCTCGGCGGGGCTGCCGGCCTTGACGTTGGCCACCTCGGCGCCGGTAGCGGTCGCGTTGCTCACCGTGCGGCTGCTGATACCCAGCGTCGCGTGCACGATCTTGCCGTCACGGATCAGCGACTGCGCGACCTCGGCAGCCTCGTTGATCGGGATGGCGAATCCGAGGCCACTTGAGCTGTCGCTCAACGACTTTCCGGCCGTGTTGATCCCGATCACCTGAGACTTCATATCGATGAGCGGGCCACCGGAGTTTCCGTGGTTGATGGCGGCATCGGTCTGAAGCGCGTCGATCACGGTGTCGGTATCGCTGCCCTCACCCGAGAGCGGCACCGGACGGTGCAGTGCGCTGATGATGCCGCTGGTCACCGTGCTGCGCAGACCCAGCGGTGAACCGAAGGCAATGACCTCGGCACCGACGGCGACCTTGTCCGAGTCGCCCAGACGCGCCACGGTCAGGTTGTCGACGTTATCCACCTTCAGCACCGCGATGTCAGTCTTGGGATCACGACCCACAAGATTGGCGGGCACCTTCTTGCTGTCGTTGAAGATGACTTCGATCTTGAACTTGCCGGGGTTCTTCGCGGCATCGGAGATCACGTGATTGTTGGTGATGACATAACCCTTGGGGTCGATGACAACCCCCGAACCCTGCGCTACCTCATCGTCCGAGCTGGCCTCAATGGTCACCACCGCGCTTTTGACGGCGTTGGCGACCGCCGTGAAACGTGACTCATCGGGCTGGGTGCTGTCGTCGGTGGTCAAGGTGACCTTCGAGGTGGTGAAGGCCTGCACCACCTCGGCCGTCTTGCGGCCCACGATGCCGCCGACCAGGCCGATCAGCAGCGCGATCGCCGCAAGGACGGCCAGCGCCGGGATGGAAACCCGTCCGCCGAAAAGGACCTCGCGGACGCCCAGCTTCGGGGCGGGCGTGCCGTCGAGCGCGACGGGCGCCTTGGTGACCGCGGGCCTGCCCAATTGCACCTGCGCGGTCGGGTCGCGCCACGGATCCTCAGCGGCATCCGGGCCCTCGTCGACGGCGTTGAGCTTGCCGGCATCGGCGGGATGACGTTGCAAGGAGGTCGTGGCGTTATCGGGCCGTCCGAAGGCCTGAGCCAACACGGGGTCGGGCGGACCCACCCGCGGTGTGTACTCCCCCTGGTCTCGGTACTTGTCCGCCCCCTGGAACGAACCGGATACCCCCGAAGGACGGCCGAAAGCCCGCTGCGAAGCCGGATCGACGGGCGGCCGGTCAACCGGGCGCGGCGCCAACCGGGGGGCGGTGTCCTGATGTGCGGTCACCGGCCCACCCTACCGGCGCTTACGACGACGACGCACCTCATCACTGGCTAACGCGGGTGGCAAGTCGCCCTCATGTGAAGACGGTGAAGGCGGTGCGGCCTCATGCGGGATGTGCGGAATCTGGCTGAGCAACCCGAGCAACGAAACCGGCACCCGGATGCCCCCGGAATCACGCAGTGCGCTGCGTGCTTGGCGCTGTGCGTCGATCTCCAGCGCGCATTCGGCGCACATCGACAAGTGGTGCGCCGCTCGCAGGTGCGCGCTCATCCGGAGCTCGCCATCCACGAACGCGGCTATCGCCTCAGTGGACAGATGCTCGGTCGATCCGAACTGGCGCGGAGCACCCACCGGCGCCTCGCTCTGCGAGGCGAATGGGGACGGCAGCCGGGAGAACGACGAGAAGCTCGAGAACGCTCGCCGGAACGAGCCGCTATCCACCACGGCGACGCTCCCTTCGGTCCGGTAGGGCCGGCGGACTCGTGCCGACCTAACTCGAAGATAGCGCGCGAATGTACTCATTGCGTACCAACCTGCACCAATGGTGTTGCGCGCTACTCGGCGGCCGCGAGCGCGGACGTCGAGGAGTGCGCAGCCAGATACTCACGGATGGCCTGGCGACCGCGGTGGATGCGGCTGCGGACGGTGCCGAGTTTCACATCCAGGGTGGCGCCGATTTCCTCGTAAGACAGACCTTCGATGTCACACAGAACCACGGCGGCACGGAACTCCGGCGCCAACGAGTCCAGCGCGGCCTGCAAATCGGCGCCCAGCTGCGCGTCGTGGTAGATCTGCTCGGGATCTGGGTCGGTCGCCGGGACGCGGTCGTAATCCTCGGGCAGCGCCTCCATGCGAATGCGGCCACGGCGGCGGACCATGTCGAGGAACAGGTTGGTGGTGATGCGGTGCAACCACCCCTCGAAGGTGCCGGGCTGGTAGTTCTGCAGCGAGCGGAACACCCGAATGAAGGTCTCCTGAGTCAGGTCCTCAGCGTCTTGCTGGTTACCCGACAGGCGGTAGGCCAGGCGGTACACGCGGTCGGCGTGCTCACGAACCAGCTCATCCCAAGACGGCATGGCTGCCTGGTCTCCGGTGGCATCGAACACTGCGGTCCCGGATAGTTCGGCGGGATCGATGGCCTCGACGAAGTCGGTGTATTCGGCCGACTCGCTGATACGCGTAAGCGAAATCGCGTGTTCCTCCTGTTCGGTTGTGGCGGCTTCACCCCCAATGGGGAAGCTGTCAGCCTGCTCAACCCGGATGCCACGGGTGTTATTCCCAGATAGGCGCGGGGCACTCGGGCTCTCGTTCAGGATGGATCGCGACATGTGAATGACCTTCTATCACCGAGGTGTGGGCCACTTATGAGCTAACTTAACTCTTCCTGAGAATGCGGTCTCGATCCGATCTCGCCGGGGGATCCGGGACAAGAAACCCGTCACATCCTTGATGAGTGCGGCGTGTCGCGGGACAGATGCCCTCCCACTCGACAGGATCGAATCGTGACCAGCAGCGCAGATCGATCCCGCGTCGAGGCGATGGTCAGCCACGCCGAGGGCGCCATCTCCGAAGACGACATCGTCGCCGCCGCCCGGGAACGTGCCGTTGACCTGGGCGCGGGCCCGGTAACGCCCGCTGTCGGCGCCCTTCTCAGTGTCTTCGCACGCCTTTCCGGCGGCAAGGCCGTCGTCGAGGTCGGGACGGGCGCGGGGGTCAGCGGCCTGTGGCTGCTCTCCGGAATGCGCGAGGACGGCGTGCTGACCACCATTGATCTGGAGCCCGAGCACCAGCGCAGTGCCAAACAGGCCTTTTCGGAGGCGGCCATCGCCCCATCGCGCACCCGGCTGATCGGTGGGCGCGCCCAGGAGGTCTTGCCACGACTGGCCGACGAGTCGTATGACCTGCTCGTCATCGATGCCGCGCCGGCCGATCAACCCGAGTTCCTGGCCGGCGGCATTCGGTTGCTGCGCCCGGGCGGAGCGGTAGTGATCCACGGGGTGTCCGCCGGCGGACGCGCGGGCGACCCCGCGGCCAACGATCCCGATGTGGTCGGAGTTCGCGAAGCCGCGCGCATCATCGCCGATGATGGCCGGTTCACCGCAGTGCTGATCCCACTGGGAGACGGCCTGCTCGCTGCCACCCGCGACTGACGCGTAAACCGTCGTTTCGGCGGCGCCTTCGCATCGTTCTCGTCAAAACCTTCATCTGACGCGGGCTAGATCCTTGACGTCAGGCTGAACGTGTGTTTAACGTACTAAACATGCGTTCAGTCGAGGATCTCACCGCAGCCGCCCGCATCCGGGATGCCGCCATCAAGTTGTGGGGCGAACAGGGACTGAACACCAGCGTGCGAGCGATCGCCGAAGCCGCGGGAGTGAGCCCCGCACTGGTCATCCATCACTACGGATCCAAGGACGGGCTCCGCCAGGCGGTGGATGAATACCTGCTGGAGTACATCCGCTCGGAGAAATCGCGCACGCTGACCTCCAACGACCCCAAGGTCTGGCTCGATGCCATCGACGAGATCGAGACGTTCGCGCCGATGGTCAGGTACCTGCTGCTCAGTGTGCAATCGGGCGGCGAGCCCGGCCGCGCGTTTCTTCAGCACTCCATCGAGAACGCCGAGGCATATCTGGACGACGGAGTCCGCGCGGGCACGATCAAGCCGAGCCGTGATCCCAAGGGCCGGGCGCTGTGGCTCTCCTTGAACGGCGTAGGCGCGCTATCGATCTACGTACAGATGTACCCCGACGACGACCTGGGCACGATCTTGCGCCGCTACTCCGATGAGCTGATCTTCCCCGCCATCGAGGTCTACACCGAAGGCCTCATGACCGACTCCACCATGCTCGATGCGTTTGCGGCACAACAGGAAAACTCTCGCAACGGAGGAGACTCGAAGTGATGTATTCCAACCTTGCGGTCGAAATACGAGGCCTCTCCAAGTCATTCGGTAAGACCAAGGCACTCGACGGGCTCGATCTGTCGGTCGCCCACGGCGAGGTGGCGGGCTTCCTCGGCCCCAACGGCGCGGGAAAGTCCACCACCATTCGAGTACTTCTGGGCCTGCTGCGCGCCGACTCCGGCACCGTGCAGCTCCTCGGCGGCGACCCGTGGGTCAACGCCGTGGATCTGCATCGGCTCATCGCCTACGTGCCCGGGGACGTCACGCTGTGGCCCAACCTCACCGGCGGGCAGGCGATTGACTTCCTCACCAGAATGCGTGGCACCGAACATATTTCACTACCGAGGCGCAACGAACTCATCGAGCGTTTCGAACTCGACCCCACTAAGAAGGCACGCACCTATTCCAAGGGCAACCGTCAGAAGGTGGCGCTCATCGCGGCGTTCTGCTCCGACGCCGAACTGTTCATACTCGACGAGCCGACATCCGGCCTGGATCCGCTGATGGAGACGGTCTTCCAGGAGTGTGTGGCCGAAGTGGCCGCGCGCGGATGCGCGGTGTTGCTGTCGAGCCACATCCTGGCCGAGGTGGAGAAGCTGTGCCACCGGGTGACCATTGTCCGCGCCGGACGCGCGGTGTTGTCCGGCTCCCTGGCCGAGCTGCGCCATGTCATGCGGACCTCGGTGACGGTACGCACACTGGCGAATCCCTCTGGTCTCAAATCGATTCCACAGTTGCGCGACCTCACGATCGGCGGCAACCGGGCCTCCTTCACGGTGGATCGCAGCGACCTGGACCGCATCATGGAACAGCTGGCAAGCCTCGGGATCGTCGACCTCACCGTGGCGCCGGCATCACTTGAAGAGCTCTTCATGCGCGAGTATCAGGGCGTACCGCGATGAGAAGCGACTTCGCGACGCTCCCCATGCGTCAGCCGATTTCGGACGGTACCCCGAAACATCCGTTGACCGGAACAGGCACCCTGATCCTGTTGGCACTACGCCGCGACAGGCTCCGGATCTGCATGTGGGTCGGCTGGCTGACGCTGCTGATGACCTATACCCCGCTGGCGTTCGCGTCGATGTATCCGACGTCCGCCGACCGGATGGCCCGGGTCACGATGATGAAGACCCCCGCCGGAATCATCATGGGCGGCCCAAACTTCGGCATCAACGAAACCGATATCGGTGTCATGGTCGCCAACGAACTGATGACCGTCATGATCGCCGCCGCCGCCATCATGTCCATCTTGACGGTCATCCGGCACACCCGCGCCGAAGAGGAATCCGGCGGTGCCGAGCTGGTCATGTCGGCGGTCGTCGGCCACCAGGCACGCACCTACGCGGCGCTCATCGTGGTGGGCCTGATGAACACCGTTCTGGCCCTGGCCATGACGATTGCTTTGTCCGCCGCGGGATTCGATGTCGCCGACAGTCTCGGAATCAGTCTCGGAATCACCGGAGCCTCCATGGTTTTCGCCGGTATCGCGGCGGTCACCTCCCAGTTGTGGCGCACCTCCCGAGCCGCCACCGGTGTCGCGATGGCATCCCTGGCAGCAGCCGTCGTGATCCGCGGACTCGGCGACATCATCGACAACAGGGGCAGCACACTGAGTTGGTTTTCGCCCCTGGCGTGGGCCCAGCAGATGCGGCCATTCGTCGATCTGCGTTGGTGGCCCCTCCTCCTGCTGGTGGGCACCACCGTGTCCCTGATGCTCGCCGCGCACGCGCTCGAAGGACACCGCCAATACGACGCGGGGGTGCTGCCCTCGCGTGGCGAGGACGCCAATGCCCCCGAGATCAGGTCCGTCTTCGGACTCAACCTGCAACTGCAACGCGGGCTGCTCACCGGATGGGGAGTCGGAATCTTCCTGAGCGGTATGGCCTTCGGGTCGATGGCCAAGAGCCTGCGGGATTCGATTGACACCAACCCGCTGTTGACCCGGGCGTTCCAGGCCCACGGCCTGGACAGCATCTTCGCCACCTTCAACCAGGTGCTCGCCATCGCGGTCACCGCGTACGTGGTGTCGGCGATCATGAGGCTCGCCAAGGATGAACAGAGCGGCATTGCCGAAGCCGTACTGGCGCGCGCCGTATCGCGCTGGAACTGGCTACTGTCCACGGTCGCGGTGACACTGGTGGGCGGTGCGATTCTCATGCTGATCGCCGGTCTGGGCAGTGGACTGGGCGCGGCGAGCACGTTGCACAATCCGGATTTGGTGTGGCGTCTCACGCTCGCCGCATTGGCACAGATTCCCGCCCTGCTGGTGATCGCCGGTATCGCTGCCCTATCAGTTGCACTGCGGCACAGCTGGATCGGCTGGCTCGTGGTGGCATTTTCCGTGGGCATGCTGTACGCAGGCATCCTGCAGCTGCCGTCCTGGATTGTGAAGTTCTCACCGGTGATGCGGGTCAGCGCGCCGGTCGAGTATCCGTGGTTGACCATGTTGGTCCTCATTGTCATCGGCACCGGGCTTATCGCAGCCGCGGGCGAGATCTACCGCCGTCGTGACGCCCTCTGAGAAAGGAAGATAATGAAAACTGGTGTACAAGCTCTTATCTCGGGAATCATCGCCCTCGCTGTCTTCGGCGCGGCACTGTTCTGGCCCGCGGGAACGTTCGACTACTGGCAGGCCTGGGTGTTTCTGGCGATCTTCGCGATCAGTTCCACGATTTCCTCGGTCTACTTGGCCAGGACGAATCCCGAGGTGCTGCGGCGTCGTATGCGCGGCGGCCCCATCGCGGAGACACGCTTGATACAGAAGCTCGCGGTCACGGTGCTGTTGAGTTCCTTCCTGGCCTTGGTCGTGGTCAGCGCCTTCGATCACAGGTTCGGCTGGTCTCATGTACCGATCTGGCTGGTCATCGTCGGAGAGGCACTGGTCATCGTCGGATTGGGTGCCGCCACGCTGGTCGTGGCCCAGAACCACTATGCGGGAGCGAGTATCACCGTCGAGTCCGGGCAGACCGTCACCTCAACTGGTCTGTACGGGCTGGTGCGCCACCCGATGTACACGGGATCACTGGTGATGATGGTGGGCATACCGTTGGCGCTGGGTTCGTTCTGGGGCCTGCTCGCGGCGATTCCCGCATTCGGCTCACTGGTGGTGCGGATCATCGACGAGGAGAAGATGCTGCGCCACGACCTGCCCGGCTACGACGAATACACCGAGAAGGTCCGCAGCCGTCTTGTGCCACTGGTGTGGTGAGAGGCTAGATCCACACACCCTTGCCGACGGCGACCACGCCGCCCGCGCTGACGTTGAAACGCTCGCGATCGCGCTCGATATCAACACCAACCTGTTCTCCGACACCGACAACCACGTTCTTGTCCAGAATGGCGTGCCGCACGACCGCCCCACGGCCCACTCGCACACCGGGCATCAGCACGCTGCCCTCCACCACGGCACCGTCGTCGACGACGACATTCGAGGACAGCACCGAGTTACGCACGGAACCCGCCGAAATGATGCTGCCGGCACCCACCACCGATTCCTGCGCGGAGCCGCCGTTGACGAACTTGGCAGGCGCCAGGTTCTCGGACTCGCCACGGATGGGCCAGCGCCGGTTGTACAGATTGAACACCGGGTGCACCGAAACCAAATCCATGTGCGCGTCATAGAACGCGTCGAGGGTTCCGACGTCGCGCCAGTACGCGTGATCGCGCTCGGTGGCGCCGGGCACCAGGTTGGTGTTGAAGTCATAGACAGCGGCCCGCCCGTCAGCCACCAGCCGGGGAATTATGTCGCCGCCCATGTCGTGGTCGGAATGGTCGTCGTCGGCGTCGGCGCGAATGACGTCGATCAATTCCTTGGTGGTGAAGATGTAGTTCCCCATCGACACGAAGGCCGCGTCGGGATCATCCGGTGTGCCCGGAGGATCCGCGGGCTTCTCGATGAACTCACGGATACGGCCGGTGTCGTCGGCGTCGATACAACCGAAGGCGCTGGCCTCGCTGCGGGGCACCCGGATACCCGCCACGGTCACTCCGGCACCGCTGTCGATGTGGAAGTCGAGCATCTGCTCGGGATCCATCCGGTACACATGGTCGGCGCCGAACACCACGATGTACTCGGGATCCTCGTCGAAGATCAGATTGAGCGACTGGTGGATGGCATCGGCGCTCCCGGTGTACCAGCGCGGACCGAGGCGCTGCTGAGCAGGGACAGGGGTGATGTACTCCCCCGCCAAGCCCGAGAGCCGCCAGTTCTGCGAGATGTGCCGGTCCAGTGAGTGCGATTTGTATTGGGTCAGAACACAAATACGCAAGAACCGCGCGTTGACCAGGTTGCTCAGCACGAAATCGATGAGGCGATAGGCACCGCCGAAGGGCACCGCCGGTTTCGCGCGGTCGGCGGTCAGTGGGTAGAGACGCTTGCCCTCACCGCCGGCAAGCACGATCCCCAGAACGTGTGGCGATGCCCTCATAGCAATCAACCTATCGGCACTCGGCAGAAGCGGCCAGCGGTACACCCCCGGCGGGCCTGCGGTCGTCGGGGCCACCTACTACGGTCGTGGCTATGACGGAGGGTCTTCACGCGCGCGGCTCATCCCCGACGCGGGTGGCAATGATGACGCGGGAGTACCCACCCGAGGTCTACGGCGGTGCCGGTGTTCACGTCACCGAGCTGGTGGCTCAGCTGCGCACACTGTGCGATGTCGAGGTGCACTGCATGGGCGCACCCCGCGACGGCGCCTTCGTGCACCGGCCAGACCCCGCGCTGGACGGCGCCAACCCCGCCTTGACGACGTTGTCGGCCGATCTGGTGATGGCCGCAGCGGCGGCTGGTGCGTCGGTGGCGCATTCACACACCTGGTACACGGGCCTGGCCGGACATCTGGCCAAGCTGCTGCATGGCATCCCACACGTTTTGACCGCGCATTCCCTGGAGCCACGTCGCCCGTGGAAGGCCGAACAGCTCGGCGGCGGGTACCGGGTGTCCTCGTGGGTGGAACACACCGCCATACACGCCGCTGACGCCGTCATCGCGGTCAGCAGCGGGATGCGCGAAGACATCATGGCGACCTACCCCGGTTTGGACCCGAACCGGATCCATGTGGTGCGCAACGGAATCGACACAACCACCTGGTATCCGGTTGACCCAGCCGAGGCGATCACCCAACCGGGGTCGGTTCTTGCCGAGCTCGGCGTGGATCTGGGCCGCCCGATTGCCGTGTTCGTCGGGCGCATCACCCGGCAAAAAGGTCTCGCGCACCTGGTGTCCGCGGCACACCATTTCTCCCCCGACGTGCAGCTGATCTTGTGTGCCGGTGAGCCGGACACTCCCGAGATCGCCGAGCAGATCACCGGTGCTGTCACCGAGCTAGCCGCGGCACGGCCCGGAGTGCACTGGATACGCGAATTCCTTCCCATCCCCAAGCTGCGGGAAATACTTTCCGCGGCAACGGTGTTTGTATGCCCGTCGATCTACGAGCCACTGGGCATCGTCAATCTCGAGGCGATGGCGTGTGGCACAGCGGTCGTGGCATCGCGTGTCGGTGGCATACCCGAGGTGGTTGCCGACGGTGTCACCGGAACTCTGGTGGCGTACGAGAGCAGCGAAGCCGCGGCGTTCGAGGCAGGGCTCGCCGACGCGGTCAACGCATTGGTCGCGGACCCGGCTCGCGCCACCGAATATGGGAATGCCGGTAGGGCGCGATGTATCGAAGAGTTCTCGTGGGCGCATATCGCGGAGATGACGCTGCAGATCTATCAAAAAGTCTGCGGCTGACGCCCGAGGCAGGGCCTAGCTGGTGACGTTCTTGAGTTCGTCGCCGAGTGCGGCAGCCTCATCGGGGGTCAGCTCGACCACCAGGCGACCGCCACCTTCCAGTGGCACGCGCATAACGATCCCGCGCCCCTCTTTCGTAGCCTCGAGAGGACCGTCGCCGGTTCGGGGCTTCATGGCCGCCATCGTGTGCTCCCTCCAAATTCCAGCCAAGGGTGTTCGGCATCTCCGACCATTGTTCCCTATCTGAGCTGCCGTTTCACTGAACCATTCTTCCCTATCGCGGACATCTGGGGACAGCAGACCCTCAACTGGACCTTCCGGAGGGGGCGGTTTCGGCTCGCGGAACCCAGCAGGAACGCACATGATCGTCGACCATCCCGGTGGCCTGCATCAGGGCATATGCCGTGGTAGGACCTACAAAACGGAACCCCCGGCGTTTGAGTTCTTTGGCCATCGCAATGCTCTCATCGGTGACCGCGGGCACGTCGGAAAGACGCTGCGGCCGGGCGCGGCGTTTCGGTGCAAACGACCACAACAGGTCGGAAAGATCGGTGTCCAAATCGAGGACGACGCGGGCATTGGATATGGCCGACTCGATCTTGGCGCGGTTCCGCACGATGTCGGCATCGGCCATCAGCCGCGCCACATCCTTGTCGCCGTACCGGGCAACCTTCTCCGGTGTGAAGCCGTCGAACGCACGACGGAACCCCTCACGTTTGCGCAAGATGGTGATCCACGCCAGCCCGCTCTGGAAGGCCTCCAAGCACAGCCGCTCGAACAATGCGTCGCGCCCGTACAACGGGCGTCCCCACTCGTTGTCGTGATAGTCGGCGTACAGCGTCGACCCGGGCGGGTCGGCGGCCCAGGAGCAGCGGGAGGGCTCCTTATTCGGCATTGGCTTCGATGCCGGCCCGGGCGCCCTGCACCTCGTCGAGCTCGGCGCGCAGCTCGTCGATCTGGCGGGCAAGCCGGTCCAGCACCCAATCAACCTCGCTGGCCTTGTACCCGCGGAAGACCAATGAGAACTTGACGGCGTCTATATCGGCACCGGCCACATCATCGGCGGGCAGGACTGTCGCGGTGGTGCCCTTGGGGAGCGCCGGCAACTCCTCCCCGCGGCCGAACAGTATCGAGCCCAGCACGAACAGCACGGCGGCCACCGCGACGAGAACCAGCAGATACGTCAGTGCGAACGTCACAACACTGATCTTGCCAGCGAGGTATGACATCGCGACCTACCGTGGGGCCATGACCTCCTGGCAAGAGTTCACCCAGCAGGCGCCGTCCATCGCCGACGTGTTCGCGCGCCGCCACCACGCGACGCGCAATCTGTGTTTTCTCTCGACGCTGCGCCGCAGTGGCGCCCCACGGATCAGCCCGATGGAACCGCGCATCTTCGAGGGCAGGCTGATCGTCGGCGGCATGCCCGCCACCGCCAAGCTCGCTGATCTTGCCCGCGACCCTCGCTTCGAGCTGCACACGGCCACCACCGATACCCGCATCAGCCAGGGTGACGCCAAGGTCTGGGGCACCGTGCACGACGAGCAGGATCTCGACCTGCACGCCTCGTTCGCCGAGTATCTCTACGCCACAATCGGATTCGACCTGCGCGGCCGCCGGTTCTCGCCGTTCTACGTCGCAGACATCGAGGGAGCCTCGGCCGTGCGACTCGACGACGACCACATGATCGTCACCGTCTGGTCGCCCACCGACGGTGAGCGCGAGATCCCGAAGACCTGAAGGCTCAGCGCAGGGTGTTCATCGGCGGGCGGTCCTCCAGCGACACCGTGGAGCTGCGCGGGGTGAACCCGTCACCGTCGGCGAAGAACTGGGTGATGCCCACCCCTGAGTCGGGAATCCCGCACCGCGACAGCATGCTGGCCATCACCTGACGGCTCATCACACCGAGTTCGACCAGCGGCCGGTTGCGATGGCTGCGCACACCCAGGTTCACCTGGGCGATGGCATTGAGTCCGAGTCGGTCGTACGTGTCGATCAGTAGGCCGATCTCGACGCCGTATCCGGGTGCGAAGGGCACCGAGGACAGCAGCTCCCGGGTGCCGGCGTACTCACCGCCCAGCGGCTGCACCACACAGCTCAGTTCGGGCCGGAGAGCGGCAAGCATGGGTCGGGCCACCAGTTCGGTCACCCGCCCACCACCGTTGGCATCCTCGGACCCGCTGACCTTGAGCGGACGCCGGTAGAAGCCCTTGACCAGATGCACACCCTGACCCAACAACAGCGGGCCGAGCAGGTGCGGCACGAACATCGGATCGGGGTCGATCAGATCGGAGTCGACGAAGGCGATCACGTCGCCGGTGGTCGCGGCCACCGACCGCCACAGCACTTCACCCTTGCCCGGGTTGGGCGGCACCTCAGGCAGCGCCTGTTCACGGCTGACCACGCGCGCACCCGCGGCCACGGCCCTGATCGCGGTGTCATCAGTGGAGCCCGAGTCGAGCACGATCAGCTCGTCCACCAGACTGCCCAGCAGCGGGCTGATGGTGTCGACGACCGCGGCGACCGTCTCCTGCTCATTGAGCGCGGGCAGGACCACCGAAACGGTGCGGCCCTTCTTCGCGGCGATGAGCTGCTCGACTGTCCAATCGGGCCGGTTCCAACTGTGCGTTTCCAGCCAGCTCGGATCGATACCAATTACTTCGTTTAGTTGATGGGTCATGCCAACCCCCTCACTGTTCGCGCCGGTGGGCGGGTTCCGACGATGGAGCCCACCATTTCCAGCGTGCGGCGTGTGGGCCCGACTTCATGCACCCGGAACATGCGGGCACCGGCCGCCGCCGCCAGGGCGGTAGCGGCGAGAGTGCCTTCGAGTCGTTCCGTCAGTCCCACACCAAGAGTCTCCCCGATGAAATCCTTGTTGCTCAATGCCATCAGCACCGGCCACCCGGTATTAACGAGATCGTTTACGTGGCGCAACAAAGCGAGCCCGTGGAAGGTGTTTTTGCCGAAGTCGTGCGTCGGATCGATCAGAATCGAGTCCTTCGATACCCCGAGAGCCACCGCGCGTTCGGCGGCCGCGGTCACCTCGGCGATGACGGCTTGGACGACACCGTCCACCTCGGTCCCGTAGTTCACCCGATAGGGCCGGGTGCGCGGCACCGCGCCGCCGGTATGTGAGCAAACCAGTCCGGCGCCATGGGCGGCAGCCACTGCGGGTAGCTCCGGGTCGGCGCCGGCCCAGGTGTCGTTGATGAGGTCGGCGCCCGCCGCGCAGGCCTTCTCCGCGACCTCGGTGCGCCAGGTGTCAATGCTGATCAGCAGGTCAGGATGGGCACCGCGCACCCATTCGATGAAGGGCACCACCCGCGCGATCTCGGCCTCGGCGTCGACGGTCTCGCCCGGGCCGGCCTTGACGCCGCCGATGTCCACCACATCGGCGCCGTCGGCCACCGCTTTGTGCACCGCGAGCTGGGCGGCCTCGTCGGTGAAGGTGGCACCCCGGTCATAGAAGGAGTCCGGCGTGCGGTTGACGATCGCCATGATGAGGGCACGATCGGTGCGGACGGGCCGTCCGCAAAACGTCTCATGCACGCCCTCATTGTGCAGGCCAGGGCCCCTGCGGCTGCACCGAGTGGGAAACGTGGGCGAGATTTCCCCCGGTTTCCCGCCCGCGTTTCACACTCGGCGAGCGAAATGACTTGCGGGCCTGAGCAGTATGGGCACATGGGCGGAAAGCGATTCCTGGTCACCGGATCCTCGGGCCATCTCGGGGAAGCCCTGGTCCGCACCCTGCGCCGGGGCGGGACCGATGTCGTCGGCATCGACATCGCGGCCGGACCGGCCACCGATATCGTCGGGTCGATCGCCGACCGCGCGGTTGTCACCGAGGCGATGGCCGGGGTGACGTCGGTGCTGCACACCGCAACCCTGCACAAACCGCATGTGGGTTCGCATACGCGGGCCGACTTCGTCGAGACCAACATCGAGGGCACACTCGCGCTCCTGGAAGAGTCCGTCACCGCGGGCGTGGCCGGATTCGTCTACACGAGCACCACCAGCGCATTCGGGCACGCGCTGGTAGGCACCCAGGAGGCCGCCTGGATCACCGAGGAGGTGGCGCCGGTGCCCAAGAACATCTATGGCGCCACCAAGACCGCCGCGGAAGATGTCGCGCATGTGGTGCACCAGGGCAGCGGGTTGCCCATCATCGTGCTGCGCACCTCCCGATTCTTCCCCGAGCAGGACGACAATGATGCGGTCCGGGCCCGCTACTCCGATGCGAATGTGAAGGCCAACGAATACCTCTATCGCCGGGTGGATCTGGCCGATGTCGTCGAGGCACACCTGCTGGCGACCGAACGCGCGGCCGACATCGGCTGGGCCAAGTACGTGATCTCGGCGACCACGCCGTTCTCCCGCACCGATATCGCGCAGCTGCGCACCGATGCACCGGGCGTGGTGGCTCAACACTTCCCCGAGCAGCCCAATCTGTACGCGGCGCGCGGATGGACGATGTTCCCGACGATCGACCGGGTCTACGTCAACACCAGGGCCCGCACCGAACTGGGCTGGACACCACGCTACGACTATCGCCACATCCTCGATTGCCTTGCCACAGAGCAGGATTTCCGCAGTCCGTTGGCCCGCGAGATCGGCGCCAAGGGCTACCACGCTGAACCGACCGGTGTGTACACCGCCGGCTAGCCCGCTGCTGAGATCTCCACGTAGCGACGCAGGAAGGCGGTCTCGTCGAGCCGCTTGCGCCGCATCCAGCTGGTCACCTCCGCATTGCACTTACTCGCATTGCAGGACGGGCAGGCCGGCACCACGTTGGACAGCGTGTACCGGCCACCACGGGAGATCGCCTGGACACAGTCGCGTTGCAACGCTGTTCCGGTCGCGCCGCAATAGGCGCAACCACCCCAGGCTTCCACGAGTGTCAGCCACTGCGCGTCGGTGAGGTCGTTGTCGGCAAGCTTCACCAGACGTTGACGGCGCCGCGAGGCACGCACCCGTCGACTGACTCCCACGGTGGAACAGTAACCCGCCGAAGGGCTATGCCTTGGGACGCTGGCCGCCCGCGACCTCGCCTGCGTATTCCGGGTAGAACGGCACATAACCCTCGCCGCGACCGGCGAGCACGTACAGCGGATCGGTCACGGCCTCCCCGTACGCCTGTTCACGCAGCTCCACCTTGCGGCTCTTGAAGGTGGTGGTGTGCTCCAGAGTGTCCACGATCCTTACGAAAAGCGGCAGCGCGTAGGCGGGCAGGTACTGATACACGATGTCGCTCAATGCCTTTGGATCGAACTCGGCGCCGTCGTGCAGCTTGATGGCGGCCATACCGGCGCGGCCATCGGTACCCGGTACCTCGACGCCGAAGACCGTGGCCTCTTCGATGGCGTCGGCGTGGTGGAGTGCGCCTTCCACCTCGGTGGTCGCGACATTCTCGCCCTTCCACCGGAAGGTATCGCCGAGTCGGTCACCGAAGGCCGCGTGTCCCCAGCCCAGGTTGCGCATCAGATCGCCTGTGTTGAACCAGGTGTCGCCCTTCTTGAAGGCGTCACGCACCAGCTTCTTCTCCGAGGCTGTCGGATCGGTGTACCCGTCGAACGGCGCCAGACTGGTGACCTTGCTGATCAGCAAACCCGCCTCGCCCGCTCCGACCTTCGTCAGGTGCCCCTTCGAGTTGCGGAGCGGTTCTCCGGTCTCGATGTCGTATTTGACGTAGGCGATGGGCATCGGGCAGATACCGACGGTGCGGTCGATGTTGAGCGCGTTGACGAACGCGGTGTTGGACTCGCTGGCCGAGTAGAACTCGCAGACCCGCTTGATGCCGAAACGGTGGGTGAACTCGCCCCACAGCTCGGGCCGCAGCCCGTTACCGATGATGACGCGCACCTTGTGCTGGCGATCGGTGGGCTTGGGCGGCTGGTTGAGCAGGTAACGGCACAGCTCGCCGATGTAGATGAAAGCGGTTGCGCGGCTGGCGATGACCTCGTCCCAGAAGCGCGACACCGAGAACGACTTGCCGATCGCCAGCGTGGCGCCGGCGTTGATGGTGGTCGATACGGCGAGGGTCAGCGCGTTGTTGTGGTACAGCGGCAGACAGCTGTACAGCACATCGCTGGGACGCAGCCGCAATGCCATATCGCCGACTCCGGACATGCCGCGCAGCCACCGATAGTGCGTCATCACACTGGCTTTGGGCAGGCCGGTGGTTCCGGAGGTGAAGATGTAGAACGCCCGGTCCTTGGTCATCACCGCGTCGGTGGCGGCGGGATTGGTGGTGGGCGCGAGTACCGAGGCCCGGTCCAGCTCGTCGCCGGTGAGCAGGGAGATGACGTTGGCGCCGGATTCGTTGATCGGTTCGACGAAGTCGGCCTCGCTGATCAGCAGTTTGGAGTCGAGCAGGCCGATGCTGTGCGCCAGCACATGCCCGCGCTGGTTGTAGTTGAGCATTCCGGCGATGGCACCGAGCTTCACGGTGGCGAGCATCAGCAGGACGGTCTGCGGCGAGTTGCGCAGCATGATGCCGACGACGTCACCGCGACCCACACCGTGCGAGGCCAGCGTGGCGGCGTACCGGTTGGCGGTGGCGTTCGCCTGCGCGTAGGTGATGTCGGTGCCCTCGAACCGCAGGAAGACGCGGTCGGCGTGCTTGGCGGCGCGTTCGGCGAAGAGCGCCCCGATCGACCAGCGGCCCTTGGGGTTGGACTTGATACCGCTGATGATGCCGCGCGCCAGAATCGGCAGGTCCCAGGCCATGCCCGGCAGCTGCGCCAATACCTCGGTCAGGTGAACCCGATCACGGGGATTCGACGGAATGGCGCTGCTTGCGGACATCTAGTTCTCCCTGTTCCTTACCGCCCAGTAGGCAATGGCTCACCGCATTGTTGACGAACGACCCAGCCCCGTCAATCCGTTGGCCTGCACGCGTCCAGGGCGGCGACGATATCGGTGTGCACCAGTAGTCTGTCCCGCGCGTGTGCGGCCACGTAACCCTTGTCCTGGAGTTCATCGAGCCAGCGCAGCAGTCCGGTGTAGTGACCGTCGGGGTCCAGCAACACCACCGGCTTCTCATGTAGCCCCAGATAGCCGGCGGTCCAGGTCTCGAAAACCTCTTCCAGCGTGCCGATCCCGCCGGGCAGGGTGATGAAGGCGTCGGATCGGTCCTCCATGATCTGCTTGCGCTCGCGCATGGTGGTGGTGACGACGAGTTCGTCGGCGTCGGTATCGGCGACCTCTCGATGTACGAGTGTCTTGGGGATGACCCCGATGGTGCGTCCTCCGGCGGCGCGCGCCGCCTGCGCCACGGCGCCCATGGCCGAGACGTTGCCGCCCCCGGAGACCAGCGTCCAGCCGCGTTCGGCGATGGCGGTGCCCAGACGAGTGGCTAGATCCAGCAGTTCCGGATGGCGGGGCCCCGACGCGCAATACACACAGACCGACAAACTCATCGGTGGCTCCCCTTCCCGTTGACCGCCTCGGCCTGCACGATGGCCGCCACCGCTTCGTCGATGCTGTCGGTGACCGAGAGCAGCGCGATGTCCTGCTCACCGATCTTGCCCGCGGGCAGCATCGTCCCGCGGATCCAGTCGAGCAGACCCGACCAGTACTCGGTGCCCAGCAGGATGATCGGGAATCGCGTGACCTTGCGGGTCTGCACCAGGGTGAGCGCCTCGAAGAGTTCGTCGAGAGTGCCGAATCCACCGGGCAGACACACGAAGGCCTGTGCGTACTTGACGAACATGGTCTTACGGACGAAGAAGTAGCGGAAGTTGATGCCCAGGTCCACCCATTCGTTGAGGCCCTGCTCGAACGGCAGCTCGATACCCAGGCCCACCGAGTAACCGCCCGATTCGCTCGCACCACGGTTCGCGGCCTCCATGGCGCCCGGTCCGCCGCCAGTGATGACGGCATACCCCGCCTTGACCAGGGCAACACCCAGCTCCCGCCCGAGCCGATATTCGGGTGAGTCTTGCTTCGTTCTGGCCGAGCCGAAAACCGTTACCGCTTTGGGGGTTTCCGCGAGCGCATCGAAGCCCTCCACGAACTCGCCCTGAATGCGCAGCACGCGCCACGGATCGGTGTGCGTCCAGGTGGTGGTGTCGCGGGTGTCCAGCAGACGTTGGTCGGCGGTGGTGTTCTCACACCGATCACGACGCAGCTGAACCGGTCCGTGCAGTTGAGGTTCGGTACTTTCTGGCACGCCGCCAGCCTAGGGGCAGCGGGCAAATCAATTCCCGCGGGACAGCTCACCCAGTAGCGCCAGCGTGCGGGCCTCGTCTTCCGGTCCGCCCAACTCGGTGTGGCTTGCGAACACTTCGGTGGCTCCCGCATCGAAGTATCGCCGCAGCTCGCTAGCCACATGCTCCTCGTCGCCGATGATCGCCAGCTCCCCGGTGTGCTGAACCCCCTCGGCGTCAAGCACTTTCCTATATGACGGGATGTTCTCGTAGAACGCCATGTCCTCGATGGCAAGCGCCCGGACCCGTGCCGGATCGGAGGTGACCACGACGGCGACACCGGCGATGACACGCGGGCGTGGCCGCCCGGCCTGCTCGGCGGCCGCATCGATGACCGGAACGATCTCCCGGCTGAGCGCTCGCGGTCCGGCGTGCAGCGGAATCGTGCCGTCGGCCAGCTCGCCGGTGGCCCGCAGCGCCTGTGGGGCCATGGCCGCGACCAACACGGGGATGTTCTCGCCGCCTGGCTGCGCCGTTGTGAATTTCGGTGCGACCGTGAGGGTCTCGCCGTGAAAGTCGACGGTTCCGGTATCGAGCAGCTGCCGGAGTGTGGTGAGGTATTCGCGTAGGCGGCGTATCGGCTTGTCCACGTGCAGGCCATAGCTCGGGCCCTCGATTACCGGCGCGCCGAGCCCCAGCCCGAGCTGAAATCTCCCGTGGCTTGCGGCCTGGGCGGTCTGCGCGGCCGCCGATACCTCGATGGGGTGACGCGGATTGATGGGGATCACCGAAACCCCCACAGCGCTCAGCTTTTCCGGAGGGATCGCCTGCCCGATCACCGCGGCCACGGTGATCGCGTCATAGTGATACATCTGCCCCAGCCACAGCGTCCCGACGCCGGCATCGGTGACTTTGCGCCCGTGCGCGATGAACGCATCGACCAGGTTGGTGTCGGTCTGGACGCTGAGAGGTCGGCCGATCGCCACTCCGAGTTTCACGTCTCGGCCAACCCCACGCATTCAGGTGGCTATTCCCCGCAGAATCAGCGCGATAATTTCCCCCGCCGCCGACTTCCGATAAAATAGCGTCTTATGTTGATTAGCCGCCACCTCACCGGAGTGATGTCGTTGAGCGGTGGGCAACGCATCGACCGCCACTGGCACGAGGTGCATCAGATCGTGTATCCCGCCTCCGGTGTCATCGCGGTGACGACGGACGACGGCACCTGGATCGCACCCCCGAATCGCGCGCTGTGGATACCCGCCGGCGCTGGCCACGAACATCGCTTTTACGGCCCCACCGAGTTTCATTCCGTGGCGTTCGATCCGGAGAAGTACCTGGTGGAACTGAAAGCTCCGACCGTCATCGCGGTGTCCCCGCTGCTGCGGGAGCTGATCATCACGTGTTCGGTTCCCGGTGACCTGCCCCGGGAGGAGGTCACGCGGCTGGAGGTCGTACTCATCGACCAGCTGCGGCGCAGCCCAGAGCAGGCGCTGAAGCTGCCCATCCCGCGTGATCAGCGGTTGGCCGAGGCGTGTGCGCTGGTAGATGACGACCTGACACAGGTCTGGACCGTGGCCGAACTGGGGCGGCAAGTAGGTGCCAGTGAGCGCACGCTGACCCGGTTGTTCCGCACCGACATGGGTATGACGTACCCGCAGTGGCGCACGCAGATCCGTCTTCATCACGCGTTGCGACTGCTCGCGGAGGGGCGGCCCGTCACCTATGTGGCGCATCAGTGTGGTTGGGCCACACCGAGTGCGTTCATCGACGTGTACCGGCGCATCCTCGGTCAGACACCGGGAACCTACGCCGCACCCGTCACGCGCTGAGGTAGCGCCGCAGTACGACGGCCACGTCGGTGATCTGCTGTACCGGAACGTGTTCGCCGCGGGTATGCGCCAGATTGGGGTCACCCGGCCCGTAGTTGACCGCGGCGATCCCTCGCGCCGCGAACCGGGACACATCGGTCCAGCCGTACTTCGCGCGCACCACTCCCCCAGCCGCGCCGATCAATTCGGCGGCGGCCGGGCGGTCCAGGCCGGGCAGTGCCCCGGCCGCGGCGTCGGTCAGTTCGATGTCGACGTCGAGTCCGTCGAAGACCTCCCGCACGTGGACGAGCGCCTGTTCGGGGCTGCGGTCGGGGGCGAACCGGAAATTGACGGTGACGGCGGCCGCGTCCGGGATGACGTTCCCGGCAACTCCGCCGTCGATCCGCACCGCAGACAGCCCCTCCCGATATTCGCAGCCGTCGATGTCGACGATGCGCGCCCGATATGAGGCGAGCCGGTCCAGGACGGCGCCTAGCTTGTGAATGGCATTGTCCCCCAGCCAGGATCGCGCCGAATGCGCGCGGGTACCGGCGGCCCGGATCACCACGCGCAGGGTGCCCTGGCAACCTGCCTCGATGAGACCGGCGGTGGGTTCACCGAGGATGGCAAGGTCGGCGTCGAGCCACTCGGGTAATTCGCGTTCGATACGGCCGAGCCCGTTGGCCGAGGACTCGATCTCCTCGCAGTCGTAGAACACCAGTGTCAGGTCGACACGGGGTGTCACGGTGGCGGCCAGGTGCAGGAAGACCGCATCACCGGATTTCATGTCCACGGTGCCGCACCCGAACAAGATGTCGCCGTCCTCGTTCCGTTCCCAGTGGCTCGGTACGTTATCGGCGGCGGGCACGGTGTCGAGGTGTCCGGCCAGCATCACCCGGGTGTTGTGACCGTAATCGGTGCGGGCCAGCACCGCGTTGCCGTTGCGTATGACCTCGAATCCGGTCGTCTGTTCCCGCAGGGCAACCTCGACGATGTCAGCGATCTGCGCTTCGTGCCGGGACTCACTGGGGATGTCTACCAGGGCAGCCGTCAGGGCTATCGGGTCACCAGCGAGTTCGAGCGCCACCGATTCAGGCTAGCGTGTACCCCGTGAGCGGAGCAGTAGCACTTGGCCTGGCGACCATCGCGGCGGACGGATCGGTACTGGATACCTGGTTCCCGGCGCCCGAGTTGACCGACGCACCCGGCACTCCGGGTACCGAGCGAATCGACGCAGCAGACGCACCCGCAGAACTGGCAGCGCTGGCCGGGCCCGATGCCGACCGTGGTGTCGAGAAGGTGTTGGTACGTACCACCATTGGCTCGCTCGCCGATAAGCCCGCCGACGCCTACGACGCCTACCTGCGCCTGCATCTGTTGTCGCACCGGCTGGTCCCACCGCACGGTGCCAGCATGGACGGGTTGTTCGGTGTGCTCACCAACGTGGTGTGGACGAACTTCGGCCCGTGCGCCGTCGAGGGTTTCGAGACGGTGCGCGCGAAGCTGCGTGCGCGCGGTGTGGTGACCGTGTTCGGCGTCGACAAGTTCCCGCGCATGGTCGACTACGTGGTGCCCACCGGAGTGCGTATCGCCGATGCTGACCGGGTGCGGCTGGGTGCGCACTTGGCCTCCGGGACGACCGTCATGCACGAAGGATTTGTGAACTTCAACGCGGGCACTCTGGGCGCGTCGATGGTGGAGGGCCGCATCTCGGCCGGTGTCGTCGTGGGTGACGGATCCGATGTCGGTGGCGGCGCATCGATCATGGGCACCCTGTCCGGCGGCGGCAGCCAGGTGATCTCTGTGGGCCAGCGCTCGCTGCTGGGCGCCAACTCTGGTGTGGGCATCAGCCTGGGCGACGACTGCATTGTCGAGGCCGGGCTCTATGTCACCGCCGGCACCAAGGTCGCCACCCCCGACGGTAAGACCATCAAGGCACTGGAATTGTCCGGCACCAACAATCTGCTGTTCCGGCGCAACTCGCAGACCGGTGCGGTTGAGGTGGTGTCGCGTGATGGCGGCGCGTTCGAGCTGAACGCGGCGCTGCACGCCAACTAGTTCCGGCGCTGGCCGTACAGATCACGCAACAGCGCGATCTCCGCGCCGTGGTGCAGCAATTCGCGATTGATGTGCAGTGCCAGCGTCAGAAACGGCTTGTCGGCCCATGGGCCTTCGGCTGGTCCGACCGGTAGTGCCATTGCCCCGTCGTCTTTGCCGCGCACGCCGTTGAGCCATGCGGCATACAAGACATCAAGGCGCTGCAGGGCGTCGGCCGCGGTGACCGGGTAGTCGTAGGTCAGGTAATCGATGGCCGGTCCGGCCCAACTCTCGGGGAAATGACTGGTGATACGCGCCCCGAGTACGCCCACGAGAATATGACCGAGCCGCCAGGCGATGGTGGTGACCGGCGCGGGTTCGGGGGGTGGAGCGGCGAATTCGATCACATAGTCGCCTGATCCACCCTGCAGCGGAGTCGTCGCGGTGCCGCGTGGCCGCAGACTCCAGCAGCCCTGCACCGGTTCCCAGAAGTATTCGTCGTCGGTGAGCCCGTCGAAGCGGGGACGCAGCTGGGAGGTCCAGTGCCAATTGATCTGATCGACGATCTCCGCGGTCACGTCCAAGTGATCAGCTCCTTTTTCAGGACCTTCCCCATGGCATTCCGGGGTAGCGCGTCCACTCGACGGACCTCGCGAGGACGCTTGTGCACCGAGAGTTGTTGTGCCACGAAGCCAATGACGTCGTCCTCCACCACATCCCCGACAACGTAGGCGACGATGCGTTGCCCTAGGTCGTCATCGGGTACTCCCACCACCGCGACCTCCACGATCCCGGGATGACCCAGGAGCACGGTTTCGATTTCACCGGCACCTATGCGGTAGCCACCCGATTTGATCAGGTCGACCGATTCGCGTCCGACGATCCGGTGCATTCCGCCGGCGTCGACGACGGCGACGTCCCCGGTGCGATACCAGCCGTCTGCGGTGAGTACCTCGGCGGTCTTTTCCGGCAGGTTGAGATAGCCGCTGAACAGCGTGGGGCCCTGAACCTGCAGCTGGCCAACGGTTTCCCCGTCATGTGGGGCCGCGCCGCCATCCTCGGCCAGCAGACGGGTCTGCACCCCCGTCAAGGGGTGACCCACCCAGCCTGCGCGCCGCTCTCCGTCCGCACGCGTCGATAGCGTGATGACAGTCTCAGTGGCGCCGTAGCGCTCGATCGGGGCATGTCCGGTGAGCGCGCGCAGCTCGTCAAAAACGGGCACCGGCAGTGGGGCACTCCCCGACACCAGTAGCCGCGCCGAAGACAGTGCACGAGCACAGGATTGGTCGGCCGCCACCCGCGACCAGACCGTGGGCACACCGAAGTACAACGTGCCGGGGGTAGCGGCGTACGCCTCGGGCGTTGGTTTGACGGTGTGTACGAACCGATTTCCCACACGCAACGATCCGAGCAGGCCGAGTACCAGCCCGTGCACGTGGAACAGCGGAAGCCCATGTACCAGAACGTCGTCGGGTGTCCACGCCCACGCATCAGCCAGCCCGTCCAGGCTGGCGGCCAACGCGCGCCGACTCAGCTGTACGCCTTTCGGCGCACCGGTTGTCCCCGAGGTGTACACAATGAGTGCGGTCGACTCGGGGCGAGGTTCGGAGTATTGATGCCAGGAACGCGCGTGGCGGCGTACCGGCACATGCGGCAATCCCTCTAGCTCGTCTGGTGTTTCACCCAGCCACGCGATGGCACCGCTATCGGCCAGGATGTGGCGGCGTTCGGCCACCCCAACGTCTGCCGGCACCGGCACGATGGGGATTCCGGCGATGAGGCCGGCAATGACGGACAGCACCGTGTCGATGCTCGGACGAGCCAGCACCGCAATCGGACCCGAGGCGCCACCGATGCGTTCGGCTGCTGCCGTCGCCGCACCTACCAGGTCGGCGCGACCCCAGCTGTCCTCACCGATGCGAACCGCGTCCGCGAGATCGGGCGACTTGGGGTGAAGGGACGTCAGCAGCATGAGCCCAGCCTAGGACGCGACCCGTTTGCAGGGCCGCTGAGACATGCCTAGCCCCCGGAAAGCAGCGCGCGCAGGAAGAAGGTCATGTTGGCGGGACGCTCGGCGATGCGTCGCACAAAGTACCCGTACCACTCCTCGCCGAACGGCACGTACACCCGCATGTGGTGCCCCTCACCTGAGAGGCGGCGCTGTTCGGCATCGCGAATCCCGTACAGCATCTGGTATTCGTAATCGCCTGGTCCCCTGCCTGTCTCGCGCGCCATCAGGTTGGCCGCATCGATGATGGCGGGATCGTGTGAGGCCACCATCGGGTAGCCGTCACCCTCCATCAAGACGCGCAGGCAACGCAGGTACGCGACATCGACGTCCTCGGGGTCTCTATGCGCCACGGATTCAGGCTCGTCATAGGCCCCCTTGCACAATCGAATGCGCGAGCCCGGACCGGAGAGATCGACGCAATCGGCATACGTACGTTTCAGGTAGGACTGCAGCACGGTACCCAGCCACGGGAAGTCGGTGCGCAGTTCACGCACGATACCCAGGGTCGAATCGGTAGTGGTGTGATCCTCGGCGTCGACGGTGACCCATACCCCGGCCTGATCGGCCTTGGCACACAACAGCTGCGCGTTTTCCAGGGCTATCTGCTCGCCACCATGCGGCAACGCCTGGCCCAGAGCGGAGAGTTTCAGGGAAATCTCCAGCGGGCGCACACCGGTATGTACGGTGTCGCTGCGCTGCGCCAGAGCGTCCAGCAGTGAGAGGTACGCCGACACCGTACGGGTGGCCTGCTCGATATCGGTGGTGTCCTCACCCAGGTAATCAATCGAGATGAACCGCCCCGAGTCCAGCAGTGCGGTACCCGCCGCAAGAACATCGTCCTCGGATTCACCGGGGACGAAGCGGCGCACCACCTGGCGCGTCAACGGCATGCGTTCGGCGGCGTGCCGAAGCCGCGCAGACCTACTGGCCGCCAGGATGGCGGGTCTGGCTGTTTTGCCGAACCACTCAGCCATCCTCACGCTCCATGTGGGGGTATTCGTATTCGGTTGGGGCGTCGAATGTTTCTTTGATGGATCGCGGCAGCAGCCAGCGCTGCAGATTCAGCGGCGATCCGGCCTTGTCGTTGGTACCCGATGCCCTGCCACCACCGAAGGGCTGCTGGCCGACGACGGCGCCGGTGGGCTTGTCGTTGATGTAGAAGTTGCCCGCGGCGAAGCGAAGCCGGTCACTGGCCGCCTGAACGGCTTGGCGGTCGTCGGCGATGACAGCGCCGGTGAGCGCGTATCGGGAACCGGTATCGACGATGTCGAGGATGCGCTCGTAGTCGTCGTCGGGGTAGACGTGTACCGCCAGGATCGGGCCGAAGTACTCGGTGGAAAATGCCTCGTCGGTCGGGTCGTCCGAGAGTAACACCGTGGGACGGATGAAATATCCTTCGCTGTCATCGTATTCGCCTCCCGCCGCGATCGTCACCCCGGCACTCTTGGCGCGATCGATGGCGGCGGCGTTGCGCTTGAACGACTTCTCGTCGATGACGGCACCGCCGAAGTTGGCGAGGTCGGTGACGTCCCCGTAGGTCAACGCGGAGGTGGCGTCGAGGAACTCATCGCCCATCTGATCCCACACCGAACGGGCCACGAAGGCGCGAGAGGCCGCCGAACATTTCTGCCCCTGGTAGTCGAAGGCACCGCGAATAAGTGCGGTACGCAACACGTCTGGACGCGCTGAGGTGTGCGCGACGACGAAGTCCTTGCCGCCTGTCTCACCAACGAGCCGCGGGTAGGTGTCATACCTGTCGATGTTGGTCCCGACCTCACGCCACAGGTGCTGGAATGTCCGGGTGGAGCCGGTGAAATGGATACCCGCCAGACGCGGGTCGGCGAGCGTCACATCCGATACCGCGATGCCGTCTCCGTTGAGCAGGTTGATGACACCGGGCGGCAACCCGGCGGCTTCGAGAAGCTCCAGGGTGAAGTGCGCGGCGAAGGCCTGGGTGACGGACGGCTTCCACACCACCGTATTACCCAAAAGTGCTGGGGCCGTTGGAAGATTTCCAGCGATGGCGGTGAAGTTGAAGGGGGTGATGGCGTAGACGAAGCCCTCGAGGGGGCGGTACTCCATCCGGTTCCACGCGCCGCCGCCGCTGCTGGGCTGTTCCGCGAGGATATGCCGGGCGAATTGCACGTTGAACCGCCAGAAGTCGGCCAGCTCGCAGGCCGAATCGATCTCAGCCTGATACGCGGTTTTCGACTGCCCCAGCATGGTGGCGGCATTCAGGGTGGCCCGCCACGGACCTGACAGCAGATCGGCGGCCCGCAGGAAGACCGCCGCCCTGTCATCGAATGACAGTGCCGCCCAATCATTCTTCGCGGCGACCGCGGCCTCGACCGCGTCGCCGGCTTCGGCATGACCTGCGTTGGTGACGGTCCCCAGCACGGCACGGTGGTTGTGTGGCTGCACCACATCGATGCGTTCACCCTCACTCATTCGGCGAACGCCACCGATCACATGCGGCAGATCGATGGGCGAGGCACTCAGCTCACCCAGTGCCGTCGTCAATCGGTCGCGTTCGGGAGTGTTAGGGGCGTACGTGAGCACCGGCTCGTTGACGGGCGCCGGCACGTTGGTGATGGCATCCATGCACTAAGCATCGTCCTGTTCCCCCGTGGCTGTCGAGGAATCTAGACAATGCGCAACGAAACCTCAGGTAACACCGAAATCCGGCGGGACGTTACGTGTGGTAGCTCGGGTCTTCGACGGTCAGTCGGCCAGGCGCGCGATCGCGGCGTCAATCCGTTCATCGGTCGCGGTGAGGGCCACCCGCACATGTTCCTTGCCGCGGGGGCCATAGAACCGTCCGGGAGCCACCAGAATCCCACGCTGGGCCAGGTACGCCAGCGCTTCATCACAGGAGTCACCCCGCGTCGACCACAGATACAAGCCCGCCTCGGAGTGGTCGATCCGGAATCCGTTGCCGATCAACGCCTTCGAAAGCTTGTCGCGACGAATCTGGTAGCGGGCACGCTGATCGCGCTGATGCTCGTCCTCGTTCAGCGCCGCGGTCATCGCCGCCTGCACCGGTCCCGGCACCATCATCCCGGCGTGCTTGCGTACCGCGAGCAACTCGCCGACCACCGATGCGTCGCCCAGCACGAATCCGGCCCGGTACCCCGCCAGCGATGAGGTCTTGGATAGCGAGTGCACGGCCAACAATCCGGTGGTATCGCCGTCGCAGACCCGTGGATCGAGAACCGACACCGGCTCGGCGTCCCACCCGAGCCCGAGGTAACACTCATCGGACACCACGAGGGCGCCGCGCTCTCGAGCCCACTCGACAACCTTGCGCAGATGCTCCACCGGCAGCACCGCGCCGGTGGGATTGCTGGGCGAGTTGAGGTAGATCAGGGCGGGATGCTGCGGCCCCAGCTGGGTCAGCGAGTCCGCGCGGACCGTGGGCACACCGGCAAGCCGGGCGCCCACTTCATAGGTGGGATACGCCAACTCGGGGATGACGATCAGGTCGTCGCTGCCCAGCCCGAGCAGGGTCGGCAGCCACGCGATGAGTTCCTTGGTGCCGATGACCGGCAGCACGGCGTCGTCGGCGAGCGGCACCACGCCGTATCGCCGCGATACCGCGTCGCGGATTGCCTGGCGCAATGCCGGTGTGCCGGCGGTCGCCGGATATCCGGGAAGGTCGCTGGCCGCGGTCAATGCGTCGCGGATGACCGGGGCCACACTGTCTACCGGGGTACCGACGGAAAGGTCGACAATCCCTTCGGGGTGCGCCGCAGCGGTCGCCTTCGCACCGGCGATGGTGTCCCACGGAAACTCCGGAAGCCGGGACGAGACCCGCAGCCGGGACTCAGAGGACAAGTTCAGTGTCCCTCACCCATGGGCGGAAGCTCCTTGACCGACGGCGGGTCGTAATCGGTCTTGCCCACCTTCGCGGCACCACCGGGCGAGCCCAGGTCTACGAAGAAGTCGGCGTTGCCCTGGATATAGCCGGTCCACTGATCCGGCACATCGTCCTCATAGAAGATGGCCTCCACAGGGCACACCGGTTCGCAAGCACCGCAGTCGACACATTCGTCGGGGTGGATATAGAGCATGCGCCCACCCTCGTAGATGCAGTCGACGGGGCATTCCTCAATGCATGCCTTATCCATAACGTCGACGCACGGTTCCGCGATCGTGTAGGTCACGAAGGTTTCCTCATTTCCTGCGCTGATGTCCAGTTCATGCGTTGCGGCAAGTATCCCGGTCCATAGATGTGCCCCGCGACACAGGCTGACCTAACTCGCCAAGGCGATCTAGCCGTATCCGCCGGTTACAGGTACTTAGCTTAACGTTTAACTTGACTTGCCGCCAGCAGCCACGCTCAGCCCCCGGGCCACAGACGCGTGCCACGCGGCATGCCCCCACCGATCGCGCCCATCGGGCATGCGCCGTTCGGGTAGATCAAGGGCCTACGACGTAGTCCGTGCCGGCGCATACGCGACCCGGCCACCGGCGAGGCCTGTCATCCCCCAAGACAACGACTTAACCTGGACAAACCCGTTCGCAAGCAACGTAATCCGTGCACTCGCCGGGGCTGATGCAGCCGGCCCGCGCGCCCTCGTCGACGCAGTCGGCGGCATATCCCCCGGTGCGCGCCTGATCCGCCCCGCCCGCACACGGTTGGGCGATCCCTCCATCACGGACAACCTCTCGAGCGCCGCACCGACTACATGTGTCAGACCGTCAGCGTTACCGACCGCGACACTTAACTGGCCAGTTGTATGCAGACTGTTGCACTGCAACAAGTTGCATAGGGGTCAGGTTTCGTGTCAGCATGCTGCCGTGGCACTCACCCACGCGATCCTGTTATCCCTGGCCGAGCAGAACGGGTCAGGTTACGAGCTCACGAGCCGATTCGACCGGTCGATCGGCTACTTCTACAGCGCCACGCACCAGCAGATCTATCGCACGCTGCGCCGTATGGAGGACGACAGCTGGCTGCGCTGCACCGTCGTCGACCAAGAAGGACGGCCTGCGAAGAAGGTCTACGACGTCGCCGAGCTCGGCTATCGCGAGTTGTCCCGGTGGGTCAACAGTTCCGAGGGCACCGACATGCGCGACCTGGCCCTCAAGGTCCGCGCGGGTACCTACGGCGACATCGACATGGTGGTCGAACACATCCGTGTCCAACGCGACACGCACCTCGTCATGCTCGACAACTACCGCGAAATGGAAAAACGCCAGTTTCCCGCTCCGGATCAGCTCACCGGCGCGGCCCTGCATCAATATCTCGTCCTACGCGGCGGTGTCCGCATGGAAGAGGGCTTCACCGATTGGTGCGACGAAATGATCACTTCCTTGTCCACAGCCCGGACTGAAAGCGAGAATCATGAGTAATCCATATCCAACCCTGTTGTCCCCCTTGGACCTTGGCTTCACAACGTTGAGGAACCGAGTCGTCATGGGATCCATGCACGCAGGACTTGAGGACTTCCCCTGGGATACGCCCGCCCTGGCGGCCTACTTCGCCGAGCGCGCCAAAGGCGGCGTCGGCATGATCATCACCGGCGGATACGCCATCAACCGTGCCGCCTGGCTCAAGCCGCTGGCCGGAAAGCTCACCACTTCCCTTGAGGCGTACCGGCATCGCATTGTCACCAACGCGGTGCACAAGAACGGCGGCAAGATCATCGTCCAGCTGCTGCATGCGGGCCGCTACGGATACCACCCGTTCTCGGTGAGCGCGTCGAACAAAAAGTCACCCATCACGCCGTTCAAGCCGCGCAAGCTCAGCACCAAGGGTGTCTGGCAGACGATCGAAGACTGGGCACATAGCGCCAAGATGGCCAAGAAGGCCGGTTACGACGGCGTGGAAATCATGGGTAGCGAAGGCTATTTCATCAACCAGTTCCTCGCGCCGTACACCAACGATCGCAACGACGAGTTCGGCGGCAGCCCGAAGAACCGGCGCAGACTTGCCGTCGAGGTGGTCAAGGCTGTTCGCAAGGCGGTCGGACCGGAGTTCATCATCTGCTATCGGCTGTCCATGGCCGACTATGTGCCCGACGGCCAGACCTGGGATGAGATCGTGGCACTGGCCAAGGAGATCGAGGCTGCCGGTGCGACGATCATCAACACCGGCATCGGCTGGCATGAGGCGCGAGTGCCCACCATCGTCACCTCGGTGCCACAAAACGCGTTCGTGGATCTGTCTAACAAGATCGCTCAAGAGGTTCGGATTCCGGTGATGGCATCCAACCGGATCAACATGCCACAGTCCGCCGAGCAGATCCTCAACGACGGTCAGGTGCAGTTGATTTCGATGGCCAGGCCGCTGCTGGCCGACCCGGACTGGGTCAAGAAGGCCTCGGCCGATCACGCCGACGAGATCAACACCTGCATCGCCTGCAACCAGGCCTGCCTGGATCACTCGTTCGTGAACAAGAAGGCCAGCTGCCTGCTGAACCCGCGTGCGGGCAACGAGACGACGCTCAAGCTGCTGCCGACCCGGCATGCCAAGAAGATCGCCGTCGTCGGCGCGGGCCCAGCCGGACTGGCGGCCGCCGTCACCGCAGCCGGACGCGGGCACAAGGTGGTGCTGTTCGAGGCCAACCCCGAGATCGGCGGCCAGTTCGACATGGCCCGCAAGATTCCCGGCAAGGAAGAGTTCAACGAGACCATTCGCTACTACACGACGATGCTCAAGAAGTACGGCGTCACCGTGCTTTTGAACAAGAAGGTGGATGCGCAGGAGCTGATCGCCGGTAAGTTCGACGATGTCATCTTGGCCACCGGGGTCAAGCCCCGGGTTCCGGCCATCCCCGGCATCGACCACCCGATGGTGCTCTCCTACCCGGAGGTCATCAAGCAGATCAAGCCCGTCGGCAAGCGTGTGGCGGTAGTTGGCGCCGGCGGCATCGGCTTCGATGTGTCCGAGTTCCTGACGATCGACGAGTCGCCGACGCTGAACCTCAAGGAGTGGCGGGCCGAGTGGGGTATCTCCGAGGAGCACGACTCCCGCGGTTCGCTCACGAAACCCATTCCGGCTCCAGCGGTTCGCGAGGTCTACCTGTGCCAGCGCAAGAAGGGATCGCTGGGCAAGGGGCTGGGCAAGACCACGGGTTGGGTGCACCGCGCATCACTCAAGGCCAAGAAGGTGACCGAGCTGGCGGGGGTCAACTACGAGCGGATCGACGATGCCGGACTGCACATCAGTTTCGGTGAGGAGCGCAAAGACCCGCGGGTGCTCGAGGTCGACAACGTGGTGATCTGCGCGGGCCAGGAATCGGTGCGCGACCTCGACGACGTGTTGAAGGAAGCCGGGGTCGAAGCCCACGTCATCGGTGGCGCTGCGCTGGCCGGTGAGCTGGACGCCAAGCGCGCGATCAAGCAGGGCACCGAGCTGGCCGCGAAGCTGTAGTCACCGGAACCGCCGACAGGCCTACCGATATCCGTTGCACCAGCGGTGTGGATGCATCTGGCGGCACGCCCTCCAGATGTCGTTCGGGTCCGTTGCGGTGGTACTCGGTGGCGCGTCGGTTGTGGGCGTGATCGCCGGCGCCGGGAGGTAGGTGGTTGCGGTCACCGTTTCGGTGACCGTCTCCATCGACGAGGGTGGCGCAGACGGTGATAGGGATGACGACACCGGCGCGGATGTCGAGGGTGTCGTCACCGACGTGATGGGGACAAGTGGTGGCACCGTTGTCTTCTCGGGAACGAGAAGCAGAAACCCGAGAGCGATGATCGCCAGCACACCCGCCGTCGCGGCTATCGCAACGATCCAGACCTGACGGGATGTGCCGCGAGACGGCGGGGTCACCGGGAGCAATTGCGTGGGCTCGTCCCCGCCGTCGCTCCAGGCCCGCACCGTGTCTTCGTAGGACGGCATTTCTCGGCACCTCCGTGACGGTCATCGCTCGATCTGCTACCGAGCCGATGGCGCCGGATGCCGCCACGCTAATAAGCGATTCTGAGGTGCCGCTGAGATGCAGCTGCCAAATACTTGGGCGATTTGCAGGGGTCAGCGCGTCGCTGTGCCGGTCGGACTTTCCAGCTTCCCGTCGCCGACTCCGACACCCGGCTTCACTCCACCCGGCGCCCCCGCGCCATCGACTACCCCGGCCGAAATCCGGGGCCCCCGGGCGGGGCCCGACATCAGCACCGGCAGCTGAGTACCGCGTGAGGGACGCAGTGCGGGCAGCTGGCCGGGCACGAAGACCGGGTTATAGGGCGCCGGAACGGGCGGCGGCGGAGCCGCGGCGACAGGCGGGGCAATGCCGACCGCGATTGCCGCCACAACCGTTGCTACACAAAATGTTCGGATCATGGTGCCACCCCTTCAGTCATGCCACGTGGGTCCTCCAGCTGTCCGGCGGTCATCCCGGCGCCGATTCGGGCGGTGTACCCGGAGTCGACACCGGCGGAGATCCGGGCACCGCGCGGCGTTGCCGGAGACAGCCCAAACGGTGGTTGCGCCGCGGTCGCCGCATAGTTGGGTGTCCCACCCGGCACGGCCACGGGCACCGCAGGCATCGGGTTCACCGGTGGCGGGTCCGCCATGGCTTGCGGCGCCCACAACACGGACGCTAATACCCCTGTGGCACAGACGAATTTCATCATCAGATCTTGATCGGATCGCCATAGATTGCGAACTCGGTGTGACCGGTCTCCGTCGACGCCCGCAACGAGGCGAAGGAACGGATCGTCACGTCACCACCACAGGCATCGGCCTTCACATGCACGTTGTCCAAATCCAGCGCACCCGTACCACCGTGGGACAGAACCATATTGGCCATCGGGAGGTTCACGATGACGCCCGGCTGCACCACGGTCTGAACGAACCCGCTGACTCCCGCGCTGCCTCCCACTCCCACCGACGGTGTGGGCGCCACGCCAAGGCTCACCGACGGTGCGATACCCGCCGATCCACCAAGCTGCAAGCCCGAAGACACATCCGACTGGCAACCGAGCTGATATCCGATGACGAAGAGGCTGTCGGTGATGGGGTTGGTGCCGCCGGAGGCGGTCGCCGTGCCCGACAAGGTAATGAATGCCTCACGCGAGTTGGTTGCCGCGGCCAGGTTGGGAACCACGTTGACGCGTTCATTGTCGAGCCTGATCTGCAGTTGCCAGCCATCGCGGGTCGTCCGCGAATACGACTGCGGCGCCATCTCTCTCGGCTCTGCACTGGCCGGTACCGCGACCATGAACCCAAGCATGGCAACGATGAAGCTTGTCGCTACGAGTCGGGTAATCACGCACATCACGATGCCCAAACCAGCCACCGGAGTTAACCCACCGCGATCCAGTCAGTCAGGTGCGCGCAGAGACCGTCAACTTAGCGGTATCCGTCGCAGTCGCGCCGCGGGTGCAGTTCGTGACACAACCGGCCTTCTTCTGGACGTGTCGGCACCACTTCTGTTGGCGTCACCTCTGTCGGCGCGACCGGCGCGGGCGTCTCCACCACCACGGTGGTTTCGATAACGGTGGTGACCACCGTCTCCGTCGGCGGCGCGACGGGCACCGAACTACTTGGCACACGCAGATGTTCGGTCGCCGTCGTCACCGGAGCCGGGGCCACCGGCTCCTCAGCCTTATCCACCTCCAGCAGGGCCAGAACCAACGCCGCCACAATGGCCAGGGCCGCCGCCGCGCAGACGATCCACACCCAGCGCCATGAGCGATTGCCTACGGAGATCTCGGAGTCATCCGCCTCGGAGTACGCAGCGGCAGGCGGATTCAATGGCCGCTGGGTAGTCGGCGGCATCGACTCCTCGTCGGGCGGTAATTCGGTCATCAGGGCACGAGGCTACCGCCATCAACGGCAGCCCACTGCCGAAATCCGCACCCGCCGTCAGGTACGGGCCGCGCCCCAATTTCTTCTCGCGATTCGCCTCCCGACAGCTCTTAGATCCGGTAAAGATCAAGGTCACGTTTGCATCTGAGGAGGGTCAGCTGCGTACCAAGATTCTGCATCTCGCTATCGCCACATTGGTAGGCCCATCGTTTGGTTTCGTCTCGGCGCCGTTGGCACAGGCCTACCCCAATTGCGCCGCTGCAAGAGCGGCCGGAGCTGCGCCCCTGTACCGAGGCCAGCCTGGATACAGTTCGAAGCTCGACCGCGATGGTGACGGTGTCGCGTGTGAGACCGGCTCATCTGGATCCGCGCCAGGCCAATCTGTCCCCGCGCCAGCAATCCCCACCATACAAGCGCCACAACCCGTTTCGACACCGATTCCCGCACCGGGATTGCTGTCGGGCGGCGGTGACGGCGCAAGCTACGAGACCCTAGTCACCTGGACTGGTACGGATTGCATAGACATCACCGCGCCGGATTCATCACCTGCGAGAGTGCTGACGACGACCAATCATTGCGGCGGTACGACCAGATTTACTCAGAGCGCGAACGGCAGTCAGCTTGTAGGGGCGGACCCCATAATGGGATCGGCTGAATCCATCACGTGCGAGATCCTCGTCGGGCGCCTTCGCGATTCAGGCACACGCGGGGATGGTCACGACGTCAACTGCCTCACCCGAGCAGACTCACTGAAGGCTTCAGCGTAGCCAAGCTTTACGCCGCGGACGGCCGCCGTGCGTAGGTGGTGGTGCGTTCCACTGCGGGGCGTCCGATGCCGTCGGCGATTTCTTCCAGCTCGGCGATGGTCTTGGCGGATCCGTGTTCAGATCCGGCCATCCGGGAGATGGTCTCCTCCATGAGGGTGCCGCCCAGATCGTTGGCACCTCCTTCGAGCATCACCCGTGTGCCGTCGATACCCAGCTTGACCCAGCTGGTCTGGATGTTGTGGATACGCCCATGCAGCATGATGCGCGCCAATGCGTGCACCGCCCGGTTGTCGCGGTTGGTGGGCCCGGGCCGCGCGGCGCCCGCCAGGTACAGCGGGGCACTCTGGTGCACGAATGGCAGCGGTACGAACTCGGTGAATCCACCTGTGCGGTCCTGAATTCCGGAGAGAACCCGCAGATGCGACACCCAGTGCTTGGGCGTATCGACGTGCCCGTACATCATGGTGGAGCTGGACCGCAGCCCCACCTCGTGTGCGGTACTGATGACATCGATCCATTCCGACGCGG
The DNA here is from genome assembly GCF_001440005.1 of Mycobacteroides sp. H001. Taxonomy (NCBI): domain Bacteria; kingdom Bacillati; phylum Actinomycetota; class Actinomycetes; order Mycobacteriales; family Mycobacteriaceae; genus Mycobacteroides; species Mycobacteroides sp. H001. Next base: position 272,299 of record NZ_LJYH01000021.1, on the reverse strand, counting down.
GCAGCTTGCCCTTGGTCAGCACCCACCGAACCTCGTCGTCGAGGATCTCGGCGGCGGTGCCCGGAATGGTGTCCAGACCTGCGGCGCGCAGTTCGGTCAACCACTCACGAACGCTCTGGCCACCCTTGGACGCACCGTTGACGATCTCCATCGGGCTGAAGGCATGCACATGCATGCTGGGCACCCGCTTCTTGACCGCGCGCACCAGATCGGCATACCCGGTGACCGGCAGCTCCGGGTCGATACCACCCTGCATGCAGACCTCGGTAGCACCGGCGACATACGCCTCCCAGGCGCGGTCTCCGACCTCCTCGGCCGACAGCGAGAAGGCGTCGGCATCGCCCTTGCGCTGCGCGAAGGCGCAGAAACGGCAGCCGGTGTAGCAGATGTTGGTGAAGTTGATGTTCCTGTTCACCACGTACGTGACGTCGTCGCCGACCACATCCGCGCGGATCGAATCAGCCAGTGCGGCAACAGCATCCATAGCCGGACCCTCGGCGGTCGCCAGCGCCAGGTACTCGTCATCGCTGCAGCCGGCCGGATCTCTCTCGGCGGAGCGCAGCGCCGCCAGCACGTCACCACTCACCTTTTCCGGGGCACGCGCATTCAGTTCACGAACATGTTCGCGGATAGATTCCCAGTCCCCGAAGGCACTCGCCAGATCGCTACGGGTGTCGGTGTTGCGGCCCTCCGAATCGATGGCCTCATGCAGGTCTACCCGGCCCGTCGACTCCCAGGTCTCATCGGGCTCCTGCCAGGGCAATCCCGTCGGCGAGATATCCAGGGCGTAACCGGTTTCCGGGTCGGCCAGGGCCTCCACGTGTCCACGTACCCGCGGGTCGATCCACGCCGCCCCGGCCTGCACGTACTGCGGGTGCGCGGTGAGCCGCTGCACCAGGTCGTATCCGGCCTCGGCGGTCACGTCGGCCAGATCGTCCACTGCGGGCCAGGGGCGTTCGGGATTGACGTGGTCGGGCGTGAGCGGCGAGACACCGCCCCAGTCGTCCACACCCGCCGCGATAAGCGCGAGGCATTCGCTGCGGGACACCAAGTTTGGCGGCGACTGCACCCGCATCTTGGGGCCGAGTACCAGCCTGGTCACGGCGATGGTGGCCAGGAAATCGTCGATATCGGCGTCGGGCGTCGACTTCATCGCGGTGTCCGGCTTGGCCCGGAAGTTTTGCACAAGCACTTCTTGCACGTGCCCGAACTCTTTGTGCACCTTCCGGATCGCGTGAATGGTCTCGGCCCGTTCGGTCAGGTTCTCCCCGATGCCCACCAGCAGCCCGGTGGTGAAGGGGATGGACAGCCGGCCGGCGTCGGTCAGCGTCCGCAGCCGCACCGCGGGGTCCTTATCGGGGCTGCCGTAATGGGCCTCGCCTCGCGTCTCGAACAGCCGCCGCGACGTGGTTTCCAGCATCATCCCCATCGACGGCGCCACCGGCTTGAGCCGAGCCAGCTCGGACCATGTCATCACGCCCGGGTTCAGGTGCGGCAGCAGTCCCGTCTCTTCCAGCACCCGGATCGACATGGCCCGCACGTAATCAAGCGTGGTGTCATATCCACGCTCATCGAGCCACTGCTTGGCCTCCGGCCAGCGGTCCTCAGGCCGATCGCCCAGCGTGAACAAGGCCTCTTTGCAACCCAATTCGGCGCCGCGACGGGCGATGTCCAAGATCTCGTCGGGCTCCAGGTACATGCCCTGGCCCTGCGCGCGCAGCTTGCCTGGAACCGTCACGAACGTGCAGTAATGGCACTTGTCCCGGCACAGATGGGTGACCGGAATGAAGACCTTGCGCGAATAGGAAACCGGCAGACGCCCGGCCGCGCCGCGACGCCCGGCGGACTCCAGCCCAGCATCGCGCACGCGCGACGCACTGGCCATCAGGTCGGCCAGATCGTCTCCCCGCGCGGTCAGCGCGAGCGCTGCCTCATCGACGTTCAGCGTCACGCCATCGCGGGCGCGGCGCAGCACCCGCCTCAGCGCGGGCGATGAGCCACCTGCGCGTGCGGCATCCGGAACAGAAGATGCCGCTTTCGGCGCGGGAAAGGCGGGATTCGGCAGCGGCGTTACGTCGTCGGGCACGTTTGTACAACCGTCGGTCACCCCCAGATCATCCGCCCGTACCAAAAGCCCCACCACTCGGGGGTTCATCAACGGGACCACGCTGCGAAAACACCCGGGATGGCTAGGCTGATCTTCGTGAGTCTTACGAGAACGCTCAAGCAGAAACTTCCGTTTCTGCGGTATTCGTTTCTGCGTGCGGTGTTCGGCGGGCTGAACGTCATGCGCACTGGTCAGATGGGCGATGGCCGTGAAGAGGCCACCGCCGAGCACGTCATCGCCACCGCCCCGGCCGGGGATGTCGACGCCGCGATCAACGCCATCGACAACTTCGCGTATGACCAATCGATTCTGATGAATGTCGGCGACGAGAAGGGGCAGCTGCTCGACGCGGCCGTCAAACGCGCCAACCCCAAGATCGCCCTCGAACTGGGCGCGTACTGCGGCTACAGCGGGCTACGGATCGCGCGTGCGGCTCCCGGCGCCAAGTTCTTCTCCATCGAGAAGTCGGGGGCCAACGCCTCGGTGGCCCGCCGGGTCTGGGCCCACGCCGGGCTGGCCGACCGCACCACCTGCCTCACCGGCACAGCCGACGACGGCACCACCCTGGACACACTGACCAAGGACTACGGATTCACCGAGGGATGCCTGGACTTCGTGTTCATCGACCACTGGAAGGACGTCTACCTCGACGACCTGCAGCGGCTGATGGAACGGGGCTGGCTGCATCCGGGCACGATCGTGGTGGCCGACAATGTTGGCTTCCCCGGCTCCCCCAAGTACCGCGCGTACATGAAGGAACAGCAGGGAAAGCGCTGGCAGACCATCGAGCACGAGACCCATGTCGAGTACCAGACGTTGGTGAAGGACCTGGTCCTCGAGTCTGAATACTTGGGCTAGGCGTTCGCCCGCCGTAGGACATATGCCGCGGGCAGCACACCGAACGCCAACAGCAGCACGGGGCCAAACCCGCTGAAAATCACGTCACCGCCGGGCCCGCCGAACAACAGCAGCGTCGTGGTCGCCACGAACGCCCACAGCGGTGCCCCCGACCATCGCGTCGACGGTGCCCATTGCAGCGCGCACCACACCAGCACCACGTTGAGAACAGCGCTGATGACCAGGCCCAGCGGAACCAGAACCCCGCCAAAGCGCGTGTTGAGCAGAGCAGCGCCGAAAATGGCACTGATGATGCCGTCGACAACGAGCGCGGTCAGTACGAACGCGCGCAGATAAACGTTCAGGCGTCTAAATCGGGACGGAGTCGAGCTGGGCCACGAGTGAGCCGACGACCCATTGGAAGTTGTCCAGCCGGTCTTGCCAATGCTGCTGGTTGGGGTCCAGGTCCGGATCAGGTGGCATGGATCGAGCTTACAACTCCACGCCGGCGAACAGATCTGATTCCCATCCGGTGTCGACACCGGCCACACCACGCACCAGCACAAAATGCTCGATGTCCGCGAGGGGCAATGCGATCAGGTTCGACAGCGCCAGCGAGGTCCCGTCCTCGGAGACGGTGAGCTGAGTGGCATGCGCGCGCAGCGCGGCGGCCTTGGCGTCGCGATAGGCCGAGACGTCGATGGCGGCGCTGATCTGCTCGTCGGCATATGTAGGTATGACGTCGACGGGCGCCGGCTCACATCCCGGAGGCAGCTGCTTCATCGCGGCGAGCCCCGCGCTCAGCGCACTGGTGGCGATGACGGTCCAGTACAGCTTGGCCACCTTCCAGGAGGCCTGCTCGACCGCAGCGGTGGTCACCGTGTGCGCCTGGATGTGGTCGGGATGCCCATATCCCCCGAAGGGGTCGTAGGTGACGACGACGTGCGGGCGGTGCTCGTCGATCAACCGCGTCAGTTCCGCGACGGCATCGTCGATGTCAGCGCCGGCGAATGCCCGCGGATGCAGTGGCCCGGTGTCGGCCATGCCGGAGTCACGCCAGTGCCCGGCACCACCAAGAAAAACGGGCTGCTCGACCCCGAGGTGCTTCAGCGCGGCAGACAATTCCGCGATGCGGTACCCGCCGAGTTGATCGGCGTAGTCCACGGCGAGCTGCGCCCAGCGGTCGCCGATCACCTCGCCTTCCTCGCCGAGGGTGCAGGTGACAACCTTGACGTCGGCGCCTTCGGCGGCATACCGCGCGATGGTTCCTCCGGTCGTCAGGGATTCATCGTCGGGGTGCGCGTGCACGAGCATCAGACGGCGGGTCATGGGCGGGTCTTCTTCCACTCTCCTGCCGTGGCCACGATTCCCACCGGAACCGCACCGGTCAGCTCGACGTTCTGCACGCTGGGCCCGGCCGCGGCGATGGTGGTGTCCTGCATGATCGGCAACACCGTTGCCATCTTCCACAATTGCGGCTCGGCCTGATCGACAACCTTGCCCACATCGGCCTGCCCGGTGAGCGCGGCGTCGATGCTGGCCTGCAGGCCCTCATCGCACAACCCGGTGAGATTGCTCGGGGCGCGAACGGATTCTTCCCGCGCTGGCGGCGCCGGCGTATTGCTCGCCGGTGGCGGGGGCGGAGTGGTGGTGCGGGTCTCGGGCAGCTTGCTCGATTGCAGCGCCGGGCAGCCGTAGCGGGAGGCCAGCACGGTGGCCAGGTCTCCGCCCGACTGGTGCCAGCCGACGATGGCGTCGACACGGCCGTCCGGAATCGCCTGGCCGTACAGCGTGGGCGGGTCGAGGGCCAGGACGCTGGCCCGCACTCCGGCATTGCGCAGTTGATCGGCGGCGGTGTTGGCGACGGCGACCGACGTCGGATCGTTGGCAGCGGCACCGATCACCAGGCTCAGCGGCTCGCCGTCCCGGGTGATCTGTGGCGGACCTGCCGGGGCGCCGGGTGCCGGCGGTACCTCGACGGCTTCATATCCCGCCTCTTTGAGTAACGCCAGGGCCGCGTCGCGGGTGAGAGCAGTGGGCGCGGTGGGCTTGTATCCGGGGTCCGAGGGGGAACGCACCTGTGCCGCCGCCAGGGTGACGGCGTTGTCGTTGCCGGCAGCCACCGCGGCCAGCAGCCCGACATCCAGCAGTCCGAGCAGCCCGCGGCGCACCTTGGCATCGGTGAGGGTGGGCTGTCCGGCGCGCAAGGTCAGCTGCAAGGTGCGCGGCGCGACGATGCGCGCGGTGCGCACGCCGGGAATGTTGGACAGCTGAGCGAAGGTCACCGCACTGCCGTGCACCTGGGCTACCTGGGTGTCTCCGTTACGGATCGAGTCGGCCAACACCGTGGGCGCGCCTGCACGCCGGAACAGGATTTCGTCGGGAACCGCGGGTTTGGCCCAGTACCGGTCGTTACGGGCGAGCAGGATCTCGTCACGCTGGGGGTCGATCGCGTCGACCCGGAAGCGCCCTCCGGACGCGGGCATCGACTTGATCAGCCCGGAGGCGAACCCGCCCGGAATGTCCTTCACGATGTGCGCGGGCAGCAGATCGGTGAACAGCTCACGCCAGGCCGGGTATTTGTGGTCGAAGGTGACGACCACACGCTTGCCGCCGTCACGTGACTGCACGTCGGTGATGTTTCCGTAGCCCGCCGGGTCGACGGTCCCGGGCTGAACGAGCATCTGTTGCCACAGGTAGGAGAAATCGTCGGCACCGATGGGTGCGTTATCGGTCCACTGCGCCTCGGGACGGATCGTGTAGGTGACCGTGAAGGGTTCTTGACTGGTCTCTTCGGCCGATACCAGCAGCGTCGGGTCCAGCTCCCAGCGTGAGCCGGTGGTGGTGGTCGAGTCGGGCACCGGGCGGAAGGCACTGGGCAGCACCAGCGAGCTGATCGCGGAGTTCACCGGCGACTGATCCGACAGCAGGTGCGGATTGAATCCGGCCCCGATCGAATCGATACCCACCACGATCTGCTCTTTTTTGGGCGGCGGCGGTGTCGTGGAATTCGTGGTTTCGCTGCCTTGCACGGCCGGTGGCGCGCTGACGGAGCACCCCGCGAGCAGCACCACACCGAGTACTGCGCACAGTCGCAGGCGCGGTGACTCGATCGGCATGAGGACCAACCTTATCGGTGGGGTGGGGCGTGGCGCCCGCGGCAACCGGTCAGGGGGTCACGATCGCAAAGTTGGGATCGGGCTGATCGAGCACGACAACCAGCCGCGCGAATCCGGTCACGTCGCCGTCCACGGTGATCTCGCCCGAAGCGACAAGCTGCGCCGGGTCCGTGCCATCCAGCAGAACCTTGATGAGGATCGGCCGGGTAAGAGTGAAGGTCACGTCGGGCTCACTGATGTCCGCGGGCCGGTCATAGTGCACCAGCACGCCGTTGCGCAGCTCCACACGGTGCACGCGATCCTCGTCGATGAAACGCCAATCGCTGACGAAGTGTTCATCCCAGGCCTTCGGGCCATTGATGCGCAGCGAGAGCGCGTCGAAGACCTGATCCACCGTCAGCGCCGCCACTACCGAGGGCGAACCGACTGTGATGGGAGTCCCGACGTTGCCATGAGACAGTTCGTAGGCGCCCATCAGATAGAAATTGCGCCAGGTGGCGTTCTCAGATCCGTAACCCAGTTGCCGAAAACAGCTGGCCTGCAACGCCTTGGCCGCTTCGTTGGCCGGATCGGCGAAGATCACATAGTTGACCACCTGGGCCACCCATCGATAGTCGCCCTCCTCAAAGGCAATGCGCGCCTTACGTAGTACCTCCTCGGCGCCACCCATGAACTCGACGTGCCGCTGCGCGTTCGCGACCGGTGGATGCTCCCAGAGGTGCGCCGGATTGCCGTCGAACCAGCCCATGTAGCGCTGGTAGATCGCCTTGACGTTGTGGCTGACCGACCCGTAGTAGCCGCGCGCATGCCACGCGTTGGCAAGGGCCGGGGGAAGCTGCAGCGACTCGGCGATCTCGGAGCCCACCAGCCCCTGGTTGAGCTGGCGCAGCGTCTGATCATGTAAGTAGGCATATAAATCTCGCTGCAGGGCAAGGTATTCCACCAGAAGTTCGGTCCCCCAGGTGGGCCAATGGTGCGAGGCGAACACCACATCGGAAGCGCGCGCGTACAGGTTGATGGCCTCGGTGATGTACCGCGCCCACACGTGCGGATCGCGGACCAGTGCGCCGCGCAGGGTTAGCAGATTGTGCAGGGTGTGCGTGGCATTCTCGGCCATACAGAGCGCGCGGCGCTGCGGGAAGTGGAAATTCATCTCCGCGGGCGCCTCGGTGCCCGGCGTGAGCTGGAAGACCATGCGCACTCCGTCAATGGTCTCTTCCTGCCCGGTATGGGTGATGTCGAGAGTCGGCGGAATCAGCGTGACGGTGCCGATGGAATTGGTTTGGCCCAGGCCGGAGCCCACCTGCCCCAGTGGCCCCCGCGGCAGCACGGCACCGTACATGTACACGGCCCGGCGCGTCATCGCGGTTCCCGCATACACGTTCTCGGCCACCGCATGTTCCAGGAATCCCGCCGGGGCCAGGACTGGGCAGTGACCCGACGCGACATCCTCCGCGCTCACCACCCCCAGCGCGCCCCCGAAATGGTCGGCGTGGGAATGGGTGTAGATCAGCCCGGTCACCGGGCGATCGCCCCGATGACTCCGGTAGAGCGCCAATGCGGCAGCGGCGGTTTCCGCGGACACCAGCGGGTCGATCACGATGACCCCGCGCTCCCCCTCGACGAGCGTCATGTTGGAGATGTCCAGGCCGCGTACTTGGTAGATGCCCTCGGTGACGAGGTACAGCCCCTGCCTGATGTTCAGGCCGCACTGCCGCCACAGGCTCGGGTGCACCGATGCCGGGCAGCTGTCACGCAAGAAGCCGTAGGAGTCGTTGTCCCACACTGTTTTTCCGGAAGCATCGGTGACGATGCCCGGTTCCAGGGCCGCGATGAATCCCCTGTCGGCGTCGTCCTGGTCCGCGGTGTTGGCGAACGGAAGTTCCTGCGCCGCCGCCACGTTCTGTTCGATGATGCGCAATGCGGGCTGGGTCTGCTCCATATCGCGATAGTACCCACAGGACCCCTCGAGCGATCGCGAAAGCCGTTATCCCTCAAACGAGTTCATTGAGCCAGGGCAACCGCCGTTACCAAAGTCAGTCGAGGTCGACCCGAACGGTCAATAGTTCGGTGCCCACGGCACGGACCACTGCGCTATTTGCCGTCGGCAGCTGCTGCAGCCGCGCGCGGGCGTCATCCTCAGGAAGCAGGTGCGCGGTGCCGGTGCGCCATTGGTCGCGGATTCTCAGCCGCACCGCCGGGTTGGCCTTGATGTTGCGCACATAGTCGGAGTGATCGCCATGTTCGGAGACCAACCAGAACTGGTCACCGACGAGGCGCCCGCCGATCGCGGTGTGACGCGGCTGTCCGGATTTGCGGCCTGTGGTTTCCAGCATCACGACCGGCAGTTTTCGTCCCACCGGGTTGACGAGATACCGCTGTGCGTTGTGAACCACGAGGCGCTTGATGGAGTTGAAATCAACCACGCCATGCAGTCTGCTCCCATTCCGGCGGCGATGCGAGACAGCGAGCCTCAAAGCTCCTTGAGGCGAGCTTTGAGCAGGCAGAACTCGTTGCCTTCGGGGTCGGCCAAGACATGCCATTGCTCCTGGCCGGTCTGACCGATGTCGGCCGGACGTGCGCCGAGCTTCAGCAGGCGGTCGAGCTCGGCGTCCTGATCGCGGTCGGTGGGGTTGACGTCGATATGCAGCCGCGATTTCCCGGAGCGCGGTTCAGCACTGAAACTCAGGAACAGCGTCGGCTGCGGGCCGCCGAACCCCTCGCGGGGCCCGATCTCCAGCGAGCCGTCTTCCTCACGACTCAGCACGACGAAGTCCAGAACCTCGCACCAGAACCGTGCCAGCGCCTCCGGGTCGCGACAATCGAGCACGAGCTCGCTGATACGACAGGCCATCGGCCAAACCTAGCTGTTGTTGGCAGCTGCCTTCGCGCGTGAGCGATTGCGCGCCCGGGTGTTGGCATCCAGGTCAACCTTGCGCACGCGCACGATTTCCGGGGTCACCTCGACACATTCGTCGGCCGCGCAGAACTCCATGGCCTGCTCGAGGTCGAGCTCGATGGGCCGTGCCAGGGTCTCCATGACATCGGCGGTCGACGAGCGCATGTTCGTCAGCTTCTTCTCGCGGGTGACGTTGACGTCAAGATCCTCGGCACGCGGGTTGATCCCTACGACCTGGCCCTCGTAGGTGTCCTCACCCGGCTCCACGAAGAACTGCCCGCGGTCGGCCAGCTGGATCATCGCGAATGGGGTGATGCTGCCGGTCCGGTCGGACACGAGCGATCCGGTGTGCCGCGCGCGGATCTCGCCCGCCCACGGGCGGTAACCCTCGAAGACGGCGTTCGCGATGCCGGTGCCGCGGGTCAGCGTCAGGAAGTCGGTGCGGAATCCGATCAGGCCACGCGACGGCACGATGAAGTCCATGCGGACCCATCCCGCGGCATGGTTGGCCATCTCCTCCATGCGGCCCTTGCGGGCGGCCATCAGCTGGGTGATGGCACCCACGAATTCCTCGGGACAGTCGATGGTCATGGCCTCGAACGGCTCGTGCAGCTTGCCGTCGATCTGCCGGGTGACCACCTGGGGCTTGCCGACGGTCAGTTCGAAGCCCTCACGGCGCATCTGTTCGACGAGGATGGCCAGCGCCAGCTCCCCACGGCCCTGCACCTCCCAGGCGTCCGGACGGCCGATGTCGACGACCTTGATGGACACGTTGCCGACGAGCTCCGAGTCCAGCCGCGACTTGACCATGCGTGCGGTCAGCTTGTGCCCCGACACCTTGCCGGCCAGCGGCGAGCTGTTGGTGCCGATGGTCACCGAGATGGCGGGCTCATCGACGGTGATGCGCGGCAGCGCGTGCGCGTGATCGGGGTCGGCGAGCGTGTCGCCGATCATGATCTCCGACATACCCGCGACGGCGACGATGTCACCGGCGACCGCCTCTTCGGTGGGGCTGCGGTCGACACCCTCGGTGGCGAGCAGCTCGGTGATCTTCGCGTTGGTGATGACGGGGTGGCCATCTACTTCGCGCATCCAGGCGATCTGCTGACCCTTGCGGATCCGTCCGTTGTAGATGCGGATCAGCGCGAGCCGGCCCAGGAACGCCGAAGCATCCAGGTTGGTGACGAGGGCCTGCAGCGGCGCCTCGGGGTCACCCTTGGGCGGCGGGATGTGCTCGAGCAGGACATCGAAGAGCGGGTCGAGGTTCTCGCCGTCCGGGTTCTCCCCGTTCGGGGGCTCGGTGGTGCTGGCGATGCCGGCGCGGCCCGATGCGTACAGCGTGGGCAGATCGAGCGCCTTCTCCGCGGCCGCCTGTGCTTCCTCATCGAGGTCAGAGGCCACATCGAGCAGCAGGTCGTGGCTCTCCTCGACCACCTCGGCGATGCGCGCATCGGGCCGGTCGGTCTTGTTGACGACGAGGATCACCGGCAGGTGCGCGGAGAGTGCCTTGCGCAGCACGAACCGGGTCTGTGGGAGGGGCCCCTCGGAGGCGTCCACCAGCAGCAGCACTCCGTCGACCATCGACAGGCCGCGCTCCACCTCGCCGCCGAAGTCGGCGTGGCCGGGGGTGTCGATGACGTTGATGACCGTCATGGAGCCATCCGCATGGTGCCGGTGCACCGCGGTGTTCTTGGCCAGGATGGTGATGCCCTTTTCCTTCTCCAGATCACCGGAGTCCATCAGGCGCTCGACGGCGTCATCACCTCGGTGCGTGAGCGCACCCGATTGTTTGAGCATCGCGTCGACCAGGGTTGTCTTGCCGTGGTCGACGTGCGCAACAATGGCTACGTTCCGGAAACTGTGGGTCACGTCTGCCAATTCTGGCAGTGAGGACCCCTGTTCACGAAACTGGCGTTATCACGTGTGACGCCCGACATAGACACAAACACAGCCCAAGACACATTTAGACCCAGAAGTAGGACCCTCAGTGAAGGCCAGCAAGGTCGCACGACTCAAGCCCAAGAAGAAGTGCTGTAAGAGCAAACCACGCTGTATGAAGTGCCCTCTTGTGGTGCACAAGATGCAGAAAGCCGAGCAGCACGGGCTCTCCGACAAGGAGCTCAAGAAGGTGCTACACCGGGCGCGGGCCCACTAGCGCCGCCCGCAGCGCGGGGATCCACCCCGCGTCAGCGGCGACCCACTCCACCGTGTCGAGTTCGTCGGCGGTGACCCAGCGCAGGGCCAGATGCTCATGCGGGTGCGGGATGCCGCCGTCGCGCAAGCGTGCGCGATAGGCACGCAGCACCAGATTCCCGACGACGACGTCCTCGCCGATGCGGGTGTCAACCTCGACCTCAATCCCGAGTTCCTCGCGTAGCTCCCGGGCAAGTGCCTGTGGCTCCGATTCGCCCTCGGCGACCTTGCCGCCCGGGAGCTCCCACTGCCCGGCCAACTCGGCAGGTTTGGATCGCTGCGCGATAAGCAGCTTGTCGCCATCGATTACCGCACCCGCGACCACTATCGCCATGGTGGTCGACGCTATACGTTGAGTTGATGGCCCTGCTCACCGATGACCAGATCAACGCAGCGCTCGCCGAGCTTCCCGGGTGGGCCCGCGAGGGCGACTCCCTGCGCCGCACGGTCAAGTTCGACGCCTTTCTCGACGGAATCGACGCGGTACGCCGCATCGCCGAGCACGCGGAAGCCGCCGATCACCACCCCGATATCGATATCCGATGGCGCACCGTGACATTCGTGCTGTCCACGCATTCCGAAGGTGGTATCACCGACAAGGATCTGGCGCTGGCCGAAACCATCGACTCACAGACCGGCCGCTAGGTCCATGCCACATCAGCCCTGCCCGCGTCTATGCGACAAACGTGTTACCGGCTCTGCACTGCCCTAGTTGTCGCATAGACGCGGGCAACAGGACCGTGGATGCCGAGGAACTCGGGCGCTGCGGACTTTTACAAGATCGCGGTGACGTTGCCGTGTCGCATGACCCGGTCCTCGCAGTGCCAGGCAACCGCACGCGACAGCACCAGGCGTTCCACATCGGAACCGAGCCGCACCAGGTCTTCCACGGTGTGCGTGTGGTCGACCCGGATCACGTCCTGCTCGATGATCGGGCCCTCGTCCAGCTCCGCTGTCACGTAATGCGCTGTGGCACCGATCATTTTCACGCCGCGTTCCCGTGCACGGCGATACGGCATGGCGCCGGTGAACGCGGGGAGGAATGAATGGTGGATGTTGATCAGCGGGCAACTGATCTCGTTGAGAAATTCCGGCGACAGGATCTGCATGTATCGAGCCAGGACCACCAGGTCGACGTTTCCCTGCAGCAGGTCCAGCTGCTTGCGTTCGGCTTCGGCGCGGTTCTCGCGAGTTGCCGGGATATGCACGAAGGGCAGCCCAAACGAGCGCACCTGATCGGCAAGGTCGGGGTGGTTGGAGATCACCATCACGATCGACATGTCGAGCTCGCCGCGACGGTTGCGCCACAGCAGGTCCAGTAGGCAGTGATCTGTACGCGACACCATGATCGCGACTCTCTTGGGCTTGGCGGCCTCACTGAATCGGTACTGGATGTCGAATTCTTCAGCGATGGAAGCGAATCGCTTCTCCATGTCTTCGCGTGCGGCGCTGAGCCCGGAACGGTGAAAGACGGTGCGCTGCATGAACCAGCCACCCTGCGGTTCCGTCGAGTACTGCGCCAGCGAGATGATGCTCGCGCCTGCCTCGGCCAGGAACGCGCTGACGGCGGCGACCACGCCGATCCGGTCGGGGCATTGCAGCAGCAGCCTGCCGATGTCCTTGGAGTGGAAGGCATCCGACGAGCCCGTGGGGTGGACCCCTTGGGGGGATATGGGAAACATGCCCTACCCCACCTTCAGTCCGTGCATGCGCGCTAAGAACTTCAGGAACAGCCGGGCGGGCAGTAGCCGCTGCGCGGCCATGATGAGCGGGGCGTTACTGCCCTTGGCGTACAGAGGCTTCGGGTTCGGATTCAGCGCCACGTCCACAACCAGGCGGGCCAGGTCCTCGGTGGCCATGCCGTGTTGTTCCCGCGCGGCCATGGCCGCGTCGACCGTCTGGAATGCTTCGCGGTAGGCGGATCCCTCGGCCACGATGCGATTTCGCCGCGTCTCGATCCCCGTGGCGATGACGCCGGGTTCCACGGTGCTTACCGTGATCCCGAACGGCGCGACCTCGTACCGCAGGCAGTCGGCCACGGTGTGCAATGCCGATTTAGCCGAGCTGTAGGTCGACCGAAAGGGCACGTGCAAGGTGCCTGCCATCGACCCCACCATCACGATGGCGCCGCGGCGCCGTTCTCGCATCCCGGGTAGCACCGCTTTGGTAAGCGCCACGGGCCCAAAAACATTGGTGGTATACAGCTTCTCGAAGTCATCGATGGAGATGTCTTCCAGCGCGCCGATCTGACTTTCTCCGGCGTTGTTGACCAGGATGTCCACCTCGCCCGCCTGCGCGACACATTCGGCGATGCTGGCCTTGTCGGTTTGGTCCAGCCGCAGATACTGCACCCCGGCGATGCGGTCGGTGATGGTGTCCGGATTACGGCTGGTACCGAAGACGCGGTGCCCGCGCTCGACGAAGATCCGGGCCGCGCTCGCGCCGATCCCGCTGGAGGCGCCGGTGACCAGGACGGTCCAATGTTCAGACATGACCGCAACGCTAGCCGGTGGGCGAAACCTCCCGATTCCAAGCCCGTGACCTGATCCCCGCCACCGCCATCCAGGTCAACGTCGCCATTGCCGCCACAATGTCCACCAGCCCGGCCCATGCCAACGGCCAGGGCCGGTCGATGCGCCAGATGTCCGGTTGGGCGAAACTGAGCAGCCAGGGCACCCCGACCAGTAACAGCACCAACCATCCGTACCCAAAGATCTTCGCGCCCAGTTTTTCTCGCCAGGGCCCGTGGAGTAGCCACACCATGAACGGAACCATCCACACCCAATGGTGGGTCCACGAGATGGGCGAGATGAGCAGACCGAACATCTGCACCACGCAGATCCGCCCCAACCTGTCGTCCACGGCCCGCCAGGCGAAAAAGGCCAGTACCGCTGTCGCCAGGTATGCCACCAGCACCAGTGCTCCCGAGCCCGCGTCGTGGCCGAGAATCCTGGAGATCCCGCCCCGCCAGGACTGGTTGAACACGGTGGCGATCGGCCCGATCCGGTCCGGCTTACCCAACAGATCGGTGAAGTAGTAGCGCCCCTGCTCCCCGACGATCGCGATGCCCACCAGCACGGTCAGCACAAAGACCACCGCGGCCCAGATCGCGGTCGCCCAGCGGCGCGCACCCAGGAAGTAGAGGCCGGAGACCAAAGGAGTCAGCTTCACCCCGCCTGCGAGTCCCACCAGCGTTCCGGAGATCCACCACCGCGACGACGTCACTGCCAGCAAGATCAGCAGCATCAACAACACATTGATTTGCCCGTAGTCCAGGGTCGAACGCACCGGTTCGGTCCACATGGTCACGGCCGTCCACACGGCGGCCCCACGCGCGTCGTCGAATCCGAGTAACCGCTGACTCAGCCGGACCACCGCGTAGAGCGCGGCGATGGTGCCCAGGATCCAGCACACCCCGAGCAGAGTGAACGGAAGCAGGTGCAGCGGCCAGAACACCACGGCCGCAAAGGGCGGATAGGTGAAGGGCAGCGGAAAGTCCGGCGTCTTGTCCGGGTAGGTGAACTCGTAGAGATTGCCGTGGCCCAGAGTTGCCGGACCGCTGACGTACACATGCAGGTCCACAAGGTCGGCACCGTGCGGCGTTAGGTACGCCCAGGCGAGGCGCACCGCAACACTCAGCGCCAACAGCCACGGACCCCATTCGCGGACACGCCGCCACGCCGACACGCCGCGTGTCGAAACCTGGGGCTCGGCATTCGCCCTGGTCGGCTCTGTTCTCATCGGGGCTTCGATAACCTCGCTCACTCGTTTTGGTAACGGTTCCATCTACGCCACACGCGTCACTTGAGTAACACGCGTAACGGATTACCTTGGCGTTTAACACCAGTAATCACGTCTAGCGAAACAGCATTGGAGTTCAATATGTCACGGATCACCAACGTCTTCATGGGCGCGTCGATCGCGGCCTTCGCGTCGGCCGGCCTGGCGCTGGGCCTGGCGTCGACCGCCAGCGCTGACCCCATCCCCGCCCCGGGGCCGAACCCGACCAACCCCGCCGCGATCCTGGGCCAGGCAGCTTCGGGCTTCGGTAACGCACCCGCCGCCGCACCGGTTGCTCCCGCGGCACCCGCCGCCATCGCCGCACCGGCCGCACCGGCGCTGCCCGCCGTCGCTCCCGCAGCACCGGCTGCTCAGGTTCCGGGCCTGGCTCCCGCCGCACCGGCCGCTCAGGTTCCGGGCCTGGCGCCCGCCGCACCTGCGCTGCCGCCGGCCGCTCAGGCACTGACGCCGGCAGCCGCCCAGGCGCTGTCCCCCGCGTCTGTTCCCGCAACCAGCAGCGTGCCCGGCGTTTCGCAGATCCCCGGCGCAGACGGTGTCACCCAGACCGTTGATCTGTGGGCCACCAACCTGCCCAAGCTGCTGCCTGCCGGAGTGCAGCAGACGCTGATTCCGCCGGCCCTGGTCAACGGAATCCCAGCAGCCGCAGCGGCTCCCGTCGCCGGGCTGCCCGCCGCGACCGCTCCCGGTGTTGGGGTGGTCCCGTCGGCACCGCTGTTCGCGGCGCTGCCGTAGTTCACGACACAAGCGAGGCGGTCAGGGCTTTATGCCTTGGCCGCCTTTGCTTTTGCCGCGGCCTTCATTTCTTTCTTGTGGGCGCGCACCAGCCCCAGCGACTCGCCGTCGACAACATCCGCAACCGACAGATGGGTGTCCTTCTCGCCATAATTTCCGGCGGCCTTGCGCCAATCCTTCGGCTGGACCCCGTATTGCTTGCCGAGCAGCGCCACAAAGATCTTGGCCTTCTGCTCACCGAAACCAGGCAGCGCCTTGAGCCGCTTGAGCAGCTCGGCCCCGTTCGGATCGCCGGTCTTCCAGATGTTCTCGGCGCGGCCGTTGTACTCATCAACGATCTCCTGCGCGAGCACCTGGACGCGCTTGGCCATCGAGCCGGGGAAGCGATGGATCGCGGGCCGTTCGGAACATAAGGCCACAAACTTGTCGGGGTCATATTCCGCAATCTGGTGCGCGTCGATACCGCCGATCCGGTCGGCGATCTTCTTCGGCCCGGCGAACGCCACTTCCATCGGGATCTGTTGATCGAGGAGCATGGCGATCAGAAGCGCTAGCGGATTCTCCTCCAGCAACTCATCGGCGGCCGGATCTTGCGCAAGCTGCAATTTCGCCAATGTGACATTCCTTCCTTCTGAACTTTGACAACGCCAGCGGTGCTACGCTACGGCAACTTGGGCGACCAAGATCACAGTGTTCGGGGAGGCTGCCGCTGTCAGGCCAATTGGACGTTGATCTAGAGGCGTTGCGCAAGCTGTCGCCGGAATTACGAGAACAGGCCCACAAACTGTGCAGCCGGGCCGACAACCCCACGAGGGTCGAAGCGGGGGATGCTCCATCGCTGACTGCCGTCAGACGACTGGTCACCGAAGTCATCCCCGAGCTACAGCGCATGTTCGCGGCGCGCTGCGTCAACATGGCTGACTTGTCCGAGCAAGCACAGACCCGGTTCGGGGATACCGAAGAGTACGTGCGCCAAACCATCCTTTCGGCCGCGTCCCTGTCGAGGCCGCAATGAAGTCGGATTACTCGGCCAGACGGTTGTTGACCAACCATCCCGAACAGTCGATCGTGCCGTTGCGCCTGGCGATGCTGACCGCCACCGAGCTGCAACATCGCGCCCAGGACTACAAACATTCGGTCGACATGCCCGGCGGCCTTCCGTGGGACGGTGAAACCGCGCGCGCGGTCCAGGACACCGCGGCCAGTGACGAGAAGACGATCTACCTGGCCACCCAGGTGCTGCTCGATGACGCCCCGAAAGCCTTGGTCACCTTGGAGTTCCAGTCGATTGAGTACCGCCGCGAGGCGGTCGACCTGTACAACGAGGCCAGCGACCACGGCTACACCGTGGCCGAGGACCTCACCGTCAGCTGGAACATGCAGCCCGATGCCAGCGCGGAGGTCATCGAGAAGGCAAACCAAAGCGCCGCCAAGTTCACGCGGATGATGCGCAAGGCCTACGACAAGTGGTGGGCCGCCGAACTGGAAGCCCAGCAGCAGATCGACGCCATTTGCGATGAGTTGGCAGCCTCGTTCAACCCCTTCTGCGGGCTGACTCCCGCACAGGGAAATCGAGACGGGGAGCATTTTCAGGCGGACAGCCAGCGCGATCAGAGCGTGCTGAGCAGGGTCAACGCGGCATCACTCTTGGATGATCGGCAGCTCAAAGATCTCGCCGCGGGTAAGAGCGTCACCATCCCGTCCAACCAGCTGCAGTATCTGTACGAGTTCGCGCAGTCTTTCGACGGGAAGTCCGCCACCGAGATCGCCGCGATCAAAGCTGCGCTGCCCGAGGAATCCCGCGACGCGATGACGCGGGCATTCGAGTTGGTCTCCAACAACCAGGTCAAGTCCGGCGTGCCCTTCACCGATGGCGCCCTGAAGAACTTCATCCCCGACGTCGGCTCCGAGCCGCGCCTGCCCGACGGCATCGTCAGCGAAACGATCCACCTGCCTCCGGTCGAACCGACCGATGCCGAGAAGTTCTTGCGCGCGGTCAACCAGCAGTACGGGGACGAATCGGTACACCGGAGCGTGTGAGCGGTCGCTCCCGCAGCCGGTCAGGTGAACACCTGACAAACCAGCGCCAGAAACCCCGCCGCTGTGACTCAGCTCTCATTACGCTCTCCCAGCACCCTTACAGGTACCCATAAGGAGCCAGCGTTGACCGCGATCGATCCGACCGAGCTCTCCACCGAACGAGCCCTGCAAATCCAGAGCAGCCCGGAGTTTCAGGAGCTTCGGAAGACATTGCGCCGCTTTGTTTTTCCCATGACGGCATTCTTTCTCGGATGGTACGGCCTGTACCTGGTGCTGGGCGCGTTCGCCCATGACTTCATGGCGATCAAACTCGTCGGCAACATCAACGTGGGACTCGTGCTGGGCCTTGGCCAGTTCCTCACGACCTTCGTCATCACCGGCCTCTACGTCAGATTCGCCAACCGCGAGCTGGACCCGAAGGCCGCGGCCATCCGCGCCGAGGTGGAACAGGCATGAGCACCATATCGACGCGGGCGGCCGAATCCGTCGGCAATCCGGCCACCAACATCGCGATCTTCACCGTCTTCGTCGCCGCCACCCTCTACCTCGTCATCCGGGCCAGCGGCAGCAACAAGACCGCAGAGGGCTTCTTCACCGGCGGCCGCGCCTTCTCCGGCCCACAGAACGGGATCGCCATCGCCGGCGACTACCTTTCCGCCGCGAGCTTTCTCGGAATCGCCGGGGCCATCGCGGTGTACGGCTATGACGGCTTCCTGTACTCCATCGGATTCCTGGTGGCGTGGCTGGTGGCCCTGCTTCTCGTGGCCGAATTACTGCGCAACACAGGCAAGTTCACCATGGCCGATGTGCTGAGCTTCCGGCTCAGGCAGCGCCCAGTGCGCCTGGCGGCGGCCACGTCCACTCTGACGGTGTCACTGTTCTACCTACTCGCGCAGATGGCAGGTGCCGGAGGCCTGGTGGCACTCCTGCTCAACATTCACAGCCGATGGGGCCAATCGATTGTGATCGGCGTGGTTGGCGTACTCATGATCGTCTACGTCCTGGTGGGCGGGATGAAGGGCACCACCTGGGTGCAGATCATCAAGGCGGTCTTGCTGATCAGCGGCGCCGCACTCATGACGGCTGCGGTGTTCGCCAAATTCGGTTTCAACTTCTCCGACATCCTCGGCGCGGCGCAGCACGCCGTCTCCGACAGCCACACCAAAGGTGTTGCGTCCCGCGATGTTCTAGCTCCGGGCGCCCAGTACGGCGGCTCCCTGACATCGAAGATCAACTTCCTGTCGCTCGGACTCGCGCTGGTCCTGGGCACCGCCGGTCTCCCCCACGTCTTGATGCGCTTCTACACCGTGCCCACCGCCAAGGAGGCGCGGCGTTCGGTGGTGTGGGCGATCGGACTGATTGGCGCCTTCTATCTGTTCACACTGGCGCTGGGTTACGGCGCTGCGGCGCTCGTCGGACCCGATCGCATCCTGGCGGCAGCGGGCGGGCAGAACTCGGCCGCACCGCTGTTGGCCTTCGAGCTCGGCGGCGTGATCCTGCTGGCGGTCATCTCGGCGGTGGCCTTCGCCACGATTCTCGCGGTGGTGGCCGGGCTGACGATCACCGCCTCGGCCTCCTTCGCACATGACATCTACGCCTCGGTCATCAAGGGCCACAACGTCTCTGAAGCAGAGCAGGTCCGGGTGTCGCGGATCACCGCAGTGGTGCTGGGTGTCATCGCGATCGGGCTCGGCATCCTGGCCAACGGGCAGAACGTCGCGTTCCTGGTGGCGCTTGCCTTCGCGGTCGCGGCGGCCGCCAATCTGCCGACCATCGTGTACTCGCTGTACTGGGCGCGGTTCAACACCCGCGGCGCGCTGTGGAGCATGTACGGCGGCCTGATCTCCACCATCGTGCTCATTGTCTTCTCCCCCGCCGTCTCCGGCGCCAAAACCGCGATGATCCCGGGGGCCGACTTCGCCTGGTTCCCGCTCGCCAATCCGGGCATCGTGTCGATTCCACTGGCCTTCCTGCTGGGCATCATCGGGACGCTCACCTCCAGCGACAAGGGCGATCCCGGGTTGAACGCCGAGATGGAGGTGCGCTCTCTGACGGGCATCGGCGCGGAGAAAGCGATTGCCCATTAATCGTGGCGGAATGAGACAGGCCCGCCCGTGACTTACATTGGGTTGTGATTGCTCGCTTGCGCCACTCGGCCGCGTTCATCCTGCTGGCGTTCAGCTTCTCGGCAGTCATGATCGGCACCACAATGCCGACTCCCATGTACGCGTTGTACTCGCAGCAGATGCATTTTTCCGTGCTCACCACCACGGTCGTCTATGCCACCTATGCCGCAGGCGTGCTGTTCGCGCTGCTGATGTTCGGCGGCTGGTCCGATGTTCTCGGCCGTCGTCCGCTGTTGCTGACCGGTGCCGGGTTCGCCATCCTCAGCTCGGTCATCTTCCTGTTCGTCGACTCGGTTCCGCTGCTGCTGGTCGCGCGCATCGTCTCGGGACTGTCCGCAGGGTTTTTCACCGGTGCCGCTACCGTCGCCGTCATCGAGGCAGCACCCGAGCAATGGCGGGGACGAGCCGCCGCCGTGGCCACCATCGCCAACACCGGCGGCCTTGGATTGGGCCCCTTGGTGGCCGGTGTTCTCGTTCAGTACGCGCCCTGGCCCACACATCTGGCCTTCATCGTTCATATCGGACTTGTGTCGATCGCCGTGGTCGCCCTGCTGCTGGCACCCGAGACCGCACCGCGGCACGGAAAACTTGGTGTGCAACGCCTTTCGCTGCCTCCCGAGGTCCGGGTGACATTCGCGGCAGCGGCGACGGCGGGGTTCGCGGGATTCGCGGCGCTCGGATCCTTCACGGCGGTGGCACCCGGGTTCCTGTCCGGGGTACTCGGCATCGACAACCACGCGGTGGCCGGGGCAAGCGTCTTCCTGACGTTCGGATCTTCTTGTGTGGCACAGATTCTCGTCCGGCAGATACCGGCCGCCAAGGCACTGATCCTTGGCTGCGCAATCCTGCTGACCGGGATGCTGCTCGTTGTGGTGGCCCTGCATACTTCGTCACTGCCCTGGTACCTGGCCAGCGCCGTCGTGGTGGGCATCGGACAGGGCATCAGCTTCAGCCGCGGACTCGCCTCCATCGCCGACCGGACCCCCGAGGACAACCGCGCCGAAGTGACCTCCAGCTACTTCGTGGTCGCCTATGTGGGAATCGCCCTGCCGGTCATCGGCGAGGGCCTGGCCGCCCAAGCATGGGGACTGCGCACCGCGGGCGTCACGTTCGCACTCGCCGTGGCCGCCCTGGCCGCGCTGTGCCTGATCGCCGTCATCTGGCAAGAGCGCCCGCGCCGGGTGAAACCGGACGCACCGGTGAGCACCGGCTAATCAAGATCTGTTGCCCCCACACCCCATGACCACAGCTGTACTGCCGAAAAGGTTGGTAGCACAGCACAGTTCGCACACCCCCGCCTAGACACTCGGATCAGAAACCGTTCATCCGATAGGGGTTGTCCAGGCTCTGGATCGGCGCTAAGTTGTCGGCGACCCCCGCCTACTTCGGGGTCATTACCGGTCTTTTCAGAAGGAGTCGATGGGTCGTGCCTGAAGTCGTGCCGGATGACGGCGAAGCCCCAGTCATTGTCAGCCTCGTCGATGCGGCGGTGCACATGTACGCCTCCGCGATCGACACCCTGCCCGAACCCAGCGACGCCGAGTACGGCGAACGCGTCGCCGTCGTGCTGAGCGGACTGCGCAAGCTTGAGGGCGCGATCTCGAAGGCCGCCGGCCGCAGCCGCGTGACGCCCTCGGTGATCGTCGCGCTGAGCGGGGTGCGCCATCGCTACGACGATCTGATGAAGGATGCAGCAAACAGCCCCAGCGCGACGCTGGGCCAGCGTCTGTACACCGCACGTCGGCGCGCCCGGCTCACCGCACAGGAAACCGCCAATGGCGCAGGCCTCAAGGTCGGCTTCCTGACGGCGGTCGAGTCCGAGGAGCAGGTCACCGAGGACGAGGCCGCCAAGATCAAGGACCTCATCGCCGCGCTCGGCGGCTAGTCCTACGCGGCGGGCCGAGAGCCAACTCAGCGTCTGACAAATCCGTCTTTCCCATACTGGCCGAAAACGCTAGGCCTGTCTTCTATTAGCCAAGTGTGGCTGATCAGGGAATGCGCGCCGCACCCATGGCGTTGCAGCTCCCGCCTCAACACGGGGCGCGTAAAGGTCTTGGTATAGAAGGGTTTATGCGATGCGGGCAGTTGGCTTCACTGATTTTGGCGGTCCAGAGGTGATGAAAGTTTTGGAGCTGCCCGAGCCGCATGCGGGGCCAGGCGAGGTGAGACTCCGAGTCGTCGCAGCTGATGTGAACCCGTCCGACACCTTGGCCAGGGAAGGGTTAACGAGAGTCGAAGAGCAGGGCGAAGATTGGTTTCCGTATTCGGACGCCTACATCGTGGGATGGGATGCTGCTGGTTTCATCGACGAAGTGGGGCCAGGAGCGGAGAGGCTCTCCGTTGGTGAGCCGGCGATCGCGATAACGAGACCTTCGGGAAAGCTCGGAGGCCAGGCCGAATACGTCGTAGTACCAGCGGCGTCAGTGGCACCAGTCCCCACGGACGCAGACCTGATCGCCTGGTCCACGCTATTGATGAACGCCCTCACTGCTCGCCTCAGTCTCGACAAACTGAACCTTGGCCCGGGAGCAACGGTGGCGGTGACGGGAGCGGCAGGCGCCGTGGGCGGCTATGCCGTGCAGATCGCCAAAGCGCGAGGCCTCACTGTGATCGCCGATGCCGCCGACAAAGATCGGGAGCTTGTCCGCTCCTTCGGGGCCGACCACCTTGTGCCACGTGGGGACGCTTTCGCCGCAGACATCCGTGCGATCGTCCCGAACGGTGCAGACGGTGTCGTCGACTCTGCGTTGCTTAACGAGAAAGCCCTGGGCGCGGTCCGGGACGGCGGGAGCATCGCTTCCTTGCGCCCCTATGAAGGCTCGACCGAGCGCGGCGTGCAATGGACCACCGCCTTCGTGAATAGGCATATGTATGAAACCGCCGCGATTGATGCACTACGTGATATGGCCGCGGCGGGGATCTTGAGCTTGCGTGTCGGAATGACCTTTACCCCTGAGCAGGCCGCGCTCGCGCACCAGACATTGGCCAAAGGCGGTTTGAGGGGCAGGCCTGTGCTCGTCTTCGATGAAAATTATCCCAATCCCCATAACAAGGCTGCGTAAGTCAACAGTCGATTCACCCGTAGCCCTACGTCGAAGACAGGGGAAACTACCTAGCGCGATCGCGTAGCGACGCGCTGTGTCGGCGATCGGCACTCGGCGACGCTAGGTGCATGACGATGACTCTGGGCCTGCCCACCGCCGATGAGGTGGGCGCCGCCACGGCGGCAACGCGCGACCGCGCACTTGACGTGATCCGGATCGTGTCGCTGGTCGGCGTGGTCCTCGGGCACACCGTCATGGCGGTGAGCGCCATCGACAATGGTGTGTTGCTGTGGGGCAACCTGCTCAACGGCCGCCCCGTTTTCCAGGCACTCACCTGGGTTTTCCAGATCATGCCGCTGTTCTTCTTCGCCGGGGTTGCCGCGAGCGTGGGCTCCTGGAAGCCCGGAACCAGCTGGGGATCCTGGCTCATGCATCGCTGCACCCGCCTGTACCGCCCGGTGTTCTACTACCTGGGCTTCTGGGCGGTGGCGCTGCTGATTCTCCGGCAGATCCTGCCGCTGCACGTGTACGAGCCGGTCGCGGGGGTAAGCACCCAGCTCCTGTGGTTCCTGGGCGCCTACGTGCTGGTGCTAGCGGCGATTCCGCTGCTTGCCCGCATCACGACCACGCGGAGCATGCTCGGCGCGCTGGCCGGGATCTATCTGGGTATCGCGGCAGTTGACGTGTTGCGGCTGGGGCTGGGGGCTCCCGCCGGCATCGGATACGTGAACTTCGTGGTGTGGCTGCTGCCGGCGGTTTTAGGCGTGGGGTACCGCCGGCAGCTGATCACCCAGAAGGCGGCGCTGATGCTCGCCGCAGCCGTTTTCGCGATCAACATCGCGCTGGTGACGTTCGGCCCGTACACCATCAGCCTGGTCGGGGTGGCCGGCCAGAAGGTGCCGAACATGATCCCGCCGTCGCTGGTGTTGGCCGGGCACGCGATCGTCCTGTCGGCGTTGGCCATCGCGGCGATGCCTGCCATCAATCGGTGGGCTCAGCGTCCACGGGTCTGGTGGGCCGTGGCCATCGGCAACTCTGGCGCGATGACGCTGTACCTCTGGCACATGCCCGCGCTGCTGGGCATGCACCTGGTGTTCGATTTCCTGGGATTCCCCCGATACGACACCACGGCAACGAATTTCGTCTTCTTGTCAGTGCTGCAGGTGGTGACGATGGTCATCCTGGTGACGGGCCTCTTCCTGGCCCTGCGACCGCTGGAGAACAACCCCTTGCCCGGCTGGGACGGCGGCTACGTGGCGCATCCCGGTCTGCGCAGCGCGGCCGTCGGGATAGCGCTGATGGCCGCCGGCGGGTTCACCCTGGCGTCAGTGGTGTGGGGGCTCAAGGGCTTTGGTCTCGTGTGCTGGGTGGTGGTGCTGGCCGGGCTGATCATCGCCCGGTCACTGGCCAGCCAGAGACGAGAGGCTTAACCGCTCTTCCGGCGGAATTCGCGATGCGAGCCGGCCCGGCCATGTGCATGGGTCGGCTTGCTTGCGGTGTCCTTGTGGTCGGCGGCGGCGTTGGCCTTGTTGTTCTTGCGGTCAAGGGCCTCGCGGAACTTGCGCTTGGCATCATCCGCGGCCGAGTCTCCGCCCGCCTTCGATTCGGTCATACCGGTCAGCCTAACCAAGGGGCAGTCCTATCGTCGCCCCATTTCACTAGCATCAGCGTCATGACCGAGTCTGATGCTCTTCGCCCACGTGGCTCATCGAGGATCAGCGGAGACAGCCTGGAGGGCGTCTCGGCTACCACCCTGTGGACTCTGCACAATCGCGGAACCGAAGCCAAGCGGCCGGACGGTGTGATCAAGGATCCGCTGGCCGCTGAACTCTTCGATGCCATCGAGTACGACTACCGCAAGTTCGGGCGCCCGTCACAGTCTCACGGGCTGCGGGCGCTGGCCTTCGACACACAGGCACGTGTGTATCTCGCGACGCATCCCCGGGCGGCGATCGTCGCACTCGCCGAGGGCCTACAGACCAGCTTCTGGCGCCTCGGCGGTGCGGAATCGGCAGCCCAATTCACTTGGTATTCAGTCGATCTGCCACCGGTAATGGAACTGCGCACGAAATTACTGCCCGAGAACCAGCGGATCGTCGGGCTGGCGCAGTCGGCCCTGGACTTGAGTTGGATGGATCGGGTCGACGCCTCAGAGGGCGCGTTCATCACGGCCGAGGGCCTACTCATGTACCTGCAGCCGGAGGAATCTCTCGGGCTGATCGAAGCCTGCGCCAAGCGTTTTCCCGGTGGCCAGATGATGTTCGACAGCATCCCGCACTGGTTCAGCAGGCGCACCCTGCAAGGGCTCAAGTTGTCGGACCGCTATGTGGCCCCGCCCATGCCGTTCGCGCTGACACCCGACGAAGGCGAGGCACTCTCCTCAGTTCCGGGAGTGGTGGCCGCCGTCGACATACCGCTGCAGCCCGGCCGTGGCCTCTGGAAGTTCGTCAACGCCAAGCGCCTTGATCGTGGATTTCTGCGCCGGACACGTCCCTCCATGACGCTGCTGCAGTTCGGGTAAGTGTGCCCACCCGGTGGAACCACAACATCCATTACCAGCGCGAGGTACTGCGCAGGGTTCCCGCCAGCGCCACTGATGTGCTCGACGTCGGATGCGGCACCGGGATGCTGACACGTGAACTGGCTCCGCTGGCGCAGCGGGTGGTAGGGATTGATTCCGACGATCCGAGCCTGCGGATCGCCCGCACGGAAACATCGGCACCCAACGTCGAATATATCCACGCCGATTTCCTCCAGCATCCTTTTCCTGCAGGATCTTTCGATCTCATCGCCGCCATCGCCTCACTGCATCACATGGATGTCGAACGTGGTTTACAGCGGATGTCGGACCTGCTGAAGCCAGGCGGCAGGATCGTCGTCGTCGGCTTCGCCGCCAGTCACTCGTTGGCCGACCTTTGGTACAACAGCCTCGGCTTCTGGACGCACCGCTACTACCGCTTCCGCCACGGCTGGTGGGAGCATCCCTCGCCGATTATTTGTGAGGGCCTGGACAGCCACGACGAGGTGCGACGCATCGCCCAGCGCGTGCTTCCCGGCGCCCGGCTACAGCGCCTCGTGCTGTGGCGTCACCTGCTCACCTGGGAGAAGCCATCATGACCAGGTACGCCGCCTTGCTGCGCGGAGTGAACGTTGGTGGCATCACCATGAGGATGGCCGATGTCCGCGACGCCCTCACCGCCGATGGATTCGCTGGTGTGACAACAATTCTCGCCAGCGGCAATGTGCTGCTGGACTCTAGCGATACCGCCTCTGCGGTCAAGGAACGGCTACAGCGGGTACTCGGCGATCGCTTCGGTTACGAGGCCTGGGTGCTGGTGTACGACCTGGACACGGTCGGCCGCATCATCGATGCGTTCCCGTGGGAGCCTGATATCGAGGACGTGCACTCCTACGTGATGTTCTGCAGCGACCCTGCGGTGCTCACCGAACTGGCAGCCCTTGGCGGCGAGCTCGATGACTGTGAACGCATCGCCGCCGGTGATGGCGTGCTGTATTGGCAGGTGCCCAAGTCGCAGACCCTGGCCAGCCCCGTCGGTAAGACGATGGGCAAGAAGCGGTACAAGTCGACGACGACCACCCGCAACCTGCGGACGTTGCACAAACTCGTTCGCTAGTACTGTGGCTGGCATGGCTGCCATTGATGCCCGCCACCTCGACGGGGTGTCGGAGACCGCGCTCATCACGCTGAATCAGCGGGCCACCGAGGCGAACCGGCCCGACGGCGTTCTTGAGGACCCGATGGCTATCGTGCTGCGCGACAGCCTCGATTACGACTACCACCACTTTGGTCGCACCCACCAGGGAATCGCGCTGCGGGCGTTGACCTTTGACAACGTTTCCAACGACTATCTCGCGGCCCACCCGCGTGCCACGGTGGTGGCGCTGGCCGAGGGTCTGCAGACCAGTTTCTGGCGCATCGACAACGGCGAGCTGAACTGGTTGTCCGTCGACCTGGAACCCATCGTGCGGTTGCGCCAACAGTTGCTTCCGCCCTCTGATCGGCTCCGCTACATCGCGCAGTCGGCACTCGAGCACTCCTGGATGGACCAGGTCGACGACTCCAACGGCGTCCTGATCACCGCCGAGGGGCTGTTTATGTACCTGGAGCGCGATGTGGTGTTCGACCTCATCGCCGCCTGCGCTAAGCGCTTTCCCGGCGGGTGGATGGTCTTCGACACCATCCCCTGGTTGATGAGCGTCTATTCGCAGCGGCGCGGTTGGAAGCTCAGCGAGCACTACACGGTGCCGCCCATGCCGTTCTCCTTCACCGCGCACCAATACGGACAGCTGCGGGCTCTTGACGGTGTGCGCACGGTGCGTGAGGTGCGGATGCCTCCCGGACGCGGAAACTTCCTGAAGCTGGCCACGCCCCTGTTCTACGACCTGCCGTTCTCTGACCGGATCAGGCCGGCGATGACGGTCGTCGAATTCGGTTGATCCGCGGGCACTCCAAGCGCGTCTGCACTACGCGGGTTTGACCGCGCGCCCGATCACGATCGACGAGGACGGCATCGGGATTCCGAATATCTTCAGCCAGTCGTCGCGCCGTTCCTCGATCTGGAACCCGGCCCGTTCGAGCGCTGCCAGCGTGTCGCGGTGCGTATGGCAGTTCCCGAACAATCGGGGCCAGAACGTCGCGTCGACCACGCGCTGAGCCACTCCGAGCGCGCCCCCGTGGGCGACGTGCTCGAAGAAACGCACCTCACCGCCGGGCTTGAGCACTTCGAATGCCTGCGCGGCGGCACGATCGGGGTCGCCGACCGAACACAACACCAGCGAGCACACCACCGCGTCGAATCGGTCCTCGCCGGTGACGGTGAGATCCTCGAACACGCCAGCGGTCACCGTCACCGGGATCGCCGAGGCAGCGGCCGCATCCTCGGCCTGCGGACGCAGCCCGGACTCGGGTTCCAGGGCCATCACCGACGTCACGGTGCTCGGGTACAGCGAGAAGTTCGAGCCGGTGCCCGCGCCCACCTCCAGGACGCGTCCGGTCAGGCCCCGCAGATTCTCGGCGCGCAGCTCCTTGATCTCTGGAGGTTCGCGCCGCGCGATGGCGGACCACGTTGCCGAGAAGAACCGGTTATCGAAGCTGACGGGCGTCGTCATGCCTCCAACCTAACCCCGCTGATGCAAACAGCACACGAACTCTGGAACACTGGACCCATGGCACAGATCACGTTGCGCGGAAACCCCATCAACACGGTCGGCGAGCTTCCCGCTGTCGGCTCTCCTGCCCCGGCATTTGAGCTGGTAGGCGCCGATCTCGGCCCTGTGACCAGCGATCAGTACCGGGATAAGCCGGTGATCCTCAACATCTTTCCTTCGATCGACACCCCCGTCTGCCAGACCAGCGTGCGGACCTTCAACCAGCGTGCCGCTGAAGCGGGCGCGCCGGTGCTGTGCGTGTCCAAGGACCTGCCGTTTGCCCAGAAGCGTTTCTGCGGCGCAGAGGGCATCGAGAACGTGGGCACCGCCTCGGCATTCCGCAGCGCGTTCGGTGAGGACTTCGGCATCACGATCGCCGACGGCCCAATGACCGGGCTGCTGGGCCGCGCGATCGTCGTGATCGGCGCCGACGGCAACGTCGCCTACACCGAGCTGGTGCCCGAGATCGCTCAGGAGCCCGACTACGACGCGGTGCTCGGGGCACTGTCCTAAACCGGTGTCCAGCGCACCATTCGCCGACGAGCTGCTGGCGACCGTTCAGGCGTCGCCCGCAGCTGTCGGTGCACACGACAAGGACAGCTGGGTCGGCCTCTTCGCCACCTACGGCCAGGTCAACGACCCGGTGGGTTCGCGGCCTCATATCGGTGAGGCCGCGATCAGCAAGTTCTACGACACCTTCATCGCGCCCAACACCATCGTGTTCGAGGTCGAAAACGATGTGGTTGCCGGAATGTCGGTACTGCGCGATCTGACCATTCACACCACGATGTCGACCGGCGTCACCATGCACATCCCGATGCACCTGCGCTATGACGTGGTGGAGGACGGTCCGGCCGCATCGCTCAAGATCGATCGGTTGTTCGCATTCTGGGAATTGCGCGCGATGATCGGCCAACTACTGGGCGCCGGTAGCGAAGGGCTACTGGCGAGCGCGAAGCTGGGACCGCAGCTGCTGAAGAACCAGGGGCTCAACGGGGTGCTGGGGTTCATGCGCGGCCTCAAGGGCGTTCGCGAGACTGGCAAGCAGCGCGTCCAGGAACTGGCGGGCGCCCTGGCTGCCCGGGACGTCCCGACGGTCACCCGGCTGCTCTCCCCCGATGCCTCCCTCTCCCTGGACGGCGTCACCGACGCATCGCTGGCCGAGTTTGTCTCGGCAACAAGCTCATTGACCGTTAACAAGCTGCTGGCCGCGGGCTCCTCGGTGTCGGCCACCGTGCATCTGGGTGATCGGCGCGGAGTCGGGCTCTTCGAGTTCTCCAACAACTCGGCGGCACCGGGCACGTTGGCGTCGGTGCGGCTCTACTTCTGACGCGGCAGCACTGCGGTCAGATCGACATCACTGACCGCCTGTCCCAGGCACGCTGCGCGTAAGGCGTTGTCGGCGAACAGTTCCGCATCACCCCACGGCAGATACGGTTTGGTGACCAGCATCGAGGCCACTCCATGCGCCGCCGACCACAGCTGCAGACCCATTGCGACGGTGTCGCCGTCGGGGTAGAAGCCTTCCTCCACGAGTTCCTGAACCCCCTTGTGCAAGTGCGCAAATGCCGCACTCACCAGCGTTTCGTCCAGTTCGCTGTCATCGCGGGGCGGCGCCGAGGTGGCCAGCCGGTACATCAGCGGGGTCGCGACGGCGAAGCGCACGTAGGCCATACCTTGCGCGTGCAGGCGCTCCAGCGTGGTCTGCTGATCAACGGCCGCGGCCACCATCTCATCGTCGAGCCGCTGGTAGTACTGCCCGCACACCGCGTCCATCAACTCGTCCTTATCCGCGAAATGCAGATAGATCGACGGTGGGGTCACACCGATCTTGCGGGCCACCTCACGGATCGACGGCGCGCGCAGCTCCCTGGCCTCCAGGACAAGTCCGATTGCGGCGTCGATGATTTCGTCGCGCAGTTGGTCTCCTTCACCGCGCGACGAACGCGGACGCTTAGTCACTGAATCCGATTCGGTCATGGAGTTTGACCAGCGGTTTAGGTGCCCACCAGTTGTAGCGCCCGAGCATTCGCATGAACGAGGGCACCAGCAGCATCCGGATGATGGTGGCGTCGACCACGATCGCGATGGTCAGTCCGGTGCCGAACATGCGCATGAAGGACACCTGCGCGGCTATCAGCGCGGCAAAGGCGATGGTCATGATCATCGCCGCGGCGGTGACGACCCGCCCGGTGCGGGCCACGCCGAGCGCCACGGCTTCGTCGTTGTCGGCGCGGGTGCGTCCGGATGCCATCCAGTACTCACGGATCCGGGAGATGAGGAACACCTCGTAGTCCATCGACAGCCCAAACGCGATACAGAACAACAACATCGGCATGGTGGCGACGATCGTTCCGGTGGCCTCGGTCCCGAATCCGCCCAGGTGCCCCTCCTGGAAAATCCAGATCAGCGCGCCAAAGGTTGCCGTCAGGGACAACACGTTGAGCACGAGTGCCTTCAGGGGCAGTACCACCGAGCCGGTCAACAGGAACAGCAGCGCAAAGGTGACGATCGCGATGATGGCCAGCACCAAGGGCAGCTTGTCCACGATGCCGTCGACGGCGTCACGGTCCAGTTGCGCTCCCCCGCCGATCTTCACCGTGGTATCGCCCGGGCCGGGCAGGGCATGGATGGCGTCGAGCTGACGCTCGGCATCGGCCGTGTAGGGCTTGGCACCCGTCTGCACCGTGAAAAGTGCTGTCCCATCTTTGATCCCGGTTGCACCGGAGGGCGGGCCAACCTTCATGCCCCGGATGAAGGCGCCGGTGGGTGCGGCCACCTCCTTGACGTCCTCGATCTTCGACAGGTCCGTCGCGTACTGATCGATTCCCGTCGGCGGCACCGCCCCGATGCCCTCGGCGATGACGGACAGGTTGGTGGAGCTGTTGTTGTTGAAGTTCCGGCGCATTTCGTTGCCGACCTGGTGCACCGAGGCCGACGCGGGCAGCACCCGGTCGTCCGGGAACCCGAACTTGCCGTCAAGGAATGGCAGGCCGAGAACCACCAATGCCGTGACGATCACGATGGCGATCGGAACCGCGCGGGCCATAACGCGTTTGGTATTCCGGTACCAGAACGTCTCGGTGACGTCCTTGGCGACGGGTTCTGGCCTGCCCAGGATCTTGCGGATGAGACGGCGCACGTCGAGGGCATCGATCCGGTCGCCGAGCAGCGTGACCACTGCCGGCACGATGACCAGTGCCGCGATGGCTCCGACAAAGACCACGGCGACACCCGCGTAGCCGAATGACTTGAGGAAGTACATCGGGAACAAGATCAGCGCCACCAGCGCGAGGGCGACCGTCAGCGCCGAGAACAGCACGGTGCGCCCCGCCGTGGTCATGGTGAGCACCAGCGCCTCATCGCGCAGCTTACCGGCGTTCACCTCTTCGCGATAGCGGCTGATGATCAACAGCGAGTAGTCGATAGCAAGCGCCAATCCCATTGCGACGGCAAGGTTCAACGCGAACACCGATACATCAGTGACGAACGTCAGGCCCCGCAGGATCGACATCGCCCCCACGATCGAGAACACTCCGACCACCAGGGGCAGTAGCGCCGCGTAGAGGCCGCCGAAGATCCAGACCAGTACCACGAAGCTGATCGGAATCGCGATCGATTCCATGACCAGCAGGTCCTTCTCGGACTGTGTGACGATCTGGTTGTAGAGGGTGGCGACTCCTCCGGCCTTGATCGAGACGCCGTCGCGATCGACGGCGAGCGACTTGATGAGAGTCGCCGCGTGCTTTTGCGCGTCGTTCTCGCCACCGGTCAACCCGGCGACGATCAGCCCGGACTTGCCGTCCGTGCCGAAGAGATCCTCGGCGACGGGCGGCGGCGCCGTCCACGCCGAGGTCAGGTTGAGCACGTCGCCGGATTCCTTGAGCTGGCGCTCCAGATCGCTTGCGACGGCGCGCATCTGCGGGCTCTTTACACCCTGCTCGCTGGTAAGCATGAAGACCAGGGACTGATCGCTGATGCCGAACTTATCCGCGAGAACCCGTGTCACATGGGCAGACTCGGAATTGGGGTCTTGCTGCCCGCCCGCGGCGAGATGCTTGGTGACCGGTACGCCGAAGATGGCGGCCGCTATGGCGATAAGTAGTGCCGCACCGAGTACGAGGCGAGGTGCCGCGATAACCGATCGAGCCAAACGTTCCAGCATCGCAACGCCTTCCTCCGGAGAATAACGGCGTTAAGTTATCAGCGATAAGTTAGGCGGTCAAGGTTGCGAGCGTCCCCGCCGACCGCATACCGCACGCAGGCCTTTCTGGCGTTTCCCCTGCGTGCAGTATGCGCTCGGCGAAGGGGTGGGCCAGGGGTCGGGACCCACGGCGATGACCGGTTGAAAAACATGGAACCAAACGCGACCTTGCGCCGTCGGATCTCTATATAGGGGCATGTATGCCACAAAAGAGGAGAGTCAGACATGTCGAGCGTTTCGGGTTCATCGGGTGACTACCTACATCTGGACCCCGCCGAACTGCAGATTCATGCGGACCAACTCCACTCGCACGCCTCCGATCTGAAGGACGCACACGACGCTGCCCACAATGCGATGACCGATGCCCAGGCGGGTTTTGGATCTGGGCGGGCGGCTAAGGCGTTGAACAGCCGGATTTCCGATTGGGAGAAGGAATCCGCAGACCATCACACTGAGTTGACCAGTCACGGTGACAACCACAGGTCGTCTGCGGCCAAATTCGTGAACCGGGACGAAATCAACCGTGCGGGTATCGAGCAAGCGGGACCAAGCAGCGCGGTCTAGGGGGAAACAAATATGGGGATGACACTCGACGAGTTGCAGCACTGGCCACCGCAGATCAAGGCACTCGCGGATGCCGCATCTAAACGGGGTGATGCCAGCCAGCAGGCCGCGGACAAGGTGCAGGCCATCATCGACATGTCGACCTGGAAAGGTGATGCCGGCGACGCTGCCAGGGATGCGATGAAGCGCTCGGCCGCCCGCTTCGAGAACTCCGGGTTTGAGGCGATGTATGTGGCGATGCATGCCAACAAGGCCTATGGAGAGTCGCAAGCGCTGGCCGACGACATCGGCTCCTTCTTGGCATACGCTGCGGCGCCCCCGAAGGTGGACATCTATCCCAAGACCAACACGGTGACGCCGCCGGATATCACTGGTTTGAACAAAGACCAATTACAGAAGGTCATCGACAAACTGAAGGAACTTCACCAGCGGGTGACGGGCCTCATTGCGCGCGGCGAAATGTTGGACGACTCATTGGCTCGCGTGCTCGACGAGGGCACCGGCGGTCACACCATGGCCGAGAAACAAATCGCCGAGGGGAGCCCCGAACAAGCCGAACGCGATGTCCACGACGTTCTCGCCGGTACCGCCACGGAAGAGCAAAAGGCGCGCGTCCAGGCGGCATCGATCCTGAGCCCCGAGCAGATCGCGGATCGCGACGCTGGCAGGCCGGTGCAGTTGACGCGTTCGCAGCAGCAGGTATTGGGGCAACTACAGGCGCAGATGAATGGGATGTCCGTAGAAGACATTCACCGGGCCGAGCGACGCTTGGGCAACAACAAAAGCATCATCGGTAACGCGCTGCAGATGATGGGCTCGAATCAGTACGGCTACGCAAAGACCGAATTACGCCCCGGCGCACAGAGTTCCACCACCGAACTCACGACGGGAGGGTATGACAAGCTGCCCACCTCTGTTCAGAACGCGTTGAATGACAAGTCGCCTGGATACAGCTATGTGTCGCAGGGCCCGGGCCAGGGAACCGCGCCAGTCACCCAAGGATCGACCCTTGGCAATCTCGACAGGCTGTCGGATGTTATTAAAGACGGAGATCCCGGTTTCCAGAACGGCACCGAGCTAGATCGGAAACTCATGCAGCGCGGTGCAGACATCTTGCACTTCGAGAACCAAAACAACGACAGCCACGAAGGTGCCGCAGATTCGACGATTCAGAATATCTTCTCGTCGGCTGGCCGGGATCACGTCGTGGACCACGACATGATGGTGAACCCCGATGGCAAGCGCAACGATCAATTCCTTGGTGATTTGACGCATCATCAATTCACCGACGGCGGTAAGGCGGCGGGCGGCTTGATGAGTTGGACCCACGACTCGGCTCAAGTTGGACCGGGCACCTCTGCCGAGCAGGCAAAGATTTCCGGGGAAACAGCACATGCGTACGCCAGTTACGTGTCCGAACACAAAGAACTGAATGCGTTGCCTGCCAACGACAACCAGGGCCTTGGACAGGGAACGAAGACGCTTGGCCAGCTCAGCCCCGAGCTGGTGAAGGGCATGGCATGGGGCCTGGCCCCCTACACAGCGGTCATCGGCGGCGGAGAACCTGCAATATTCGGGGGCACCCCCGGGTTCGACGAAGCCTTAGACACCGATGACGCCATTGGCAATGGTTCTATGCCTCAAGCCAAGGCACTTTTCAAGGTGCTTGACACGAATGCGGAGGCGGCCACCACGCTGGGCAGTGCCCTGTACGGGGACTCAATTATGGCCACGAACCATTACGCCGAAGCCGTCAAGCAACTCGGCACCGGCCCTATCGGCGACCTGGATCAGGCGGGCAGATTCCGCGGCCTGGCGGACGCCGGGTTGGCCGCAGGCAACGATGCGCAACACAATGCCGAGACCGTTTCCAAAGAGCAGTACGCCAAGGATCTACAGAAACTCAAAGAAGTCGCGTACGGGTCAATCACGAAGGTCCTGCCAATACCGGACTACGCGACCACTCCCTTTGGGATCCTTTCCGATAGCCTCAAGGAGACCGTGATCGGATCTGCTCCCAGCCCAGGCCAGCTGGCCAACAGCACGGTTCCGAACATGAATCCGGCCAACGGTCAGCAACAACTCCTCAACGCATATGTCTCTACCGGCGTGCTAAGGCCTGACCAATTCCCGCCGAATATGCTTGTGCCCGTTGGACCTGAACACCCAGGAGCTATGCGAGTGGGCACCTTAGCCGAACTGCAAGCCATGCGACTTCCCGATGGCTCCCCCGCTCATTTGGGGCTTCTCTCGAACTCGTACCACACCATGGTTGACACTGCTCTCGGCCAGGTACCCGGGAAAGCAGGCGACGCTGGTCCGCTTGTCGACGCATATAACAATGCTGTGAAGTCGACTCAGTGACGCGCCCCCCAGAATGGCGCATAAGCGCCCGGACTCTGATCAGCGTGCTCGCCACGGTCATGGTGATGCTTGCCGGATGTACCCCCCAAGACCAACCGCCAACCCCCTTCACTGGGTTGACTAAAGACCTGCGAATTCGCTGGTCTGCCGAACCAGGCATCGATCTACTGACTGGTCCCGCCGTCATCGTCCGCGCTTACCGCGAGTCTTACGTAGTCGGAGGTCTCATGGCCAACCCTGCGTACTACTACCCAGGCTTCGAGCACGCTGTCCCACCGAACGCCCCAAACGTCAGTCCTCTAATACGGCCGCTCGTTGCCGGCGACCCGCAACTGGAGAGCCGCGGATTCCAGGCGACTACCCCAATCATCGGTACCTGGCGAGAACACATACTGTCCCTCAGCGGCGACCCGACCTCGGGTTACATCGCAAAAGTCTGCGTCTGGGACTACGCCACGGGAGTACGGCAAGAGAACGGCAAATACCGCTATCCGAACCGACTTCCACCAAACGTATCGTCGACTTCGGCACCGGCCGACTTCGCGACGCTGCCCCTCCGGATCACCCTAACCCCGCCCTCACCGTCTGAACCGGACCCCACGAAAACGTCTCAAGGCGGGAGCTCACCTCATCCCTTGACCGACGTATTCGGCGGCTGGAAAATCCGCACCGCCGAGAGTCTGAACACGGCGGCCTGGATGGACCGCGTTACGGACTGGCCGCTGGACGACTATCGCCTCACGCTGTACGCCTGCGCCAAGAAAATTCCTGATCCATACGAGAAGCTGAGCTCCTACATCACGGGCGAACATCCCAAATCCGACTACCCGACTCTGCCTGCCGACCCCGGCTGGCCGGCGGCAGGCACCTGACGACCCGAGTTCCTCCTCATTCGAAAAAACATGGAACCAAATCGGGCCAGCTGACGTCAGAGGTATATGTAGGACAAATATGTCTGCTTGACCAGCGAGGGGAGCGTCCATGCCCGGAGACTCAGGGCTCGATATGAACGAGCTGCACCTGGCTCCCGGAGCCGCGACGAAGGTGTCGCAGGAGTTCAGCGGCGCCGTGGACAAGCTGGAAGTGCTCCGCCGAGACGCACTTGCGTTCGACGTTGAACTCGGCATGGGTGCATGCGCAGAAGGCACGTCTTGGAACAGCGCATTGAACGACTTGGTAACCGGCGCGTCAGACTCAGTCGCCTCAGTCATTGATGCACATATCAAGACCGTAAAGACGTGGGCCGAGTGGGCGAAGGTCGCGCAGAACGAGTATGACAACACCGAGCACCGCAACGCGGAGTCGTTCGAGCAGCTTAGAGGCGACACGATCGATAGCAATGGTCTGGGCGTCTACCCGCCGCCCACCACCAGCTGACAGGTCAGGAAGACTCAACCAATGAAGATTAAGTGGATCGCTGTCGTCGCCACGTCGACTGCTCTCGTTGCAGGGTGCACGCACGACGGAATCCAAGGCACGCCACATACAGGTTCCGCATCAACCTCGCCGACCTCATCTTCATCGTCTGCCGGCATGTCGCCCTCAACAACAAGTACCGACCGCGACCCGGTAGCAGGAACAACGTTCGATGCGTGCACCGCGGTTACCGACGCAGATGTTGCGACGTGGGAAGTAAAACCCAACAAACGTGACGCGCACGCCACCGCGTTCGGCCAGAACGTTCGAGGGTGCATCTGGGACGGACCTAAATGGGGCGTCAAGGTGTACGCGGTAGACACACCGTTGTCGCAGATAGCACAGCCCAATGACAAGTGGGACCGTCACGAGCCGGTCACCGTTGGTACGCGATCCGGATGGCTCGTACACAATGTCAACGGTGCGAGTTGCACGGTGGCCATTCCATCTCAACAAGCCATCGCCGCTGTCCAGGTGGATCTCAATCTCGACTTGACCGAGCAACGCTACGACCAATGCCCGTTGGCCCTCCAGATCATGAAGCAGATCGAGCCGAAAATACCTTAGAGCCAATAGTTTTCAGGAGGAGAAGACATGGGGAAGAAGCAGATCCAGAAAGAACACTGGGAAGGCCACGACCACCAGTCGATCTACAACGCCGCCCAGGCATTCCAGACGGGCAGCCCGCAGGCAGCCCAGGAATCGATCAACAGCATCGCCGAGCAGCTGGGCGACATCATGCACACTCTTGGCGGCAAAGTGCAGGGCATGCTGGTCGAGGACTGGCGCGGCGCGGCCGCGAAATCCTTGCAGACCAACATGTCCGAGTATTTCCGGGCCTCAGAACGAGGCATCATCAGCATTCGGCACGTCGCGGACAGGATGCCACCACTTGCCGACGCGATGAGTGCCGCCAAGTCGAGTATCGAGCCGCCGATGTCCGATGCAGAGGTCGCGCAGAAGAAGAAGTCTGGATCGTCGGATGCCGCAATACAACAGCTGAAGAACCAGGAACAGTTCTTCGCACGCCTGCAGATGGTCGGACTGTTTAGCGAGCCGGTTGTCCGCGAGGGCGACAACGTCACCGATGTCCAGCCACCGAAGGGCAATAACCCCGGCAACATCACGCTTCAGCAGCCCAGCAGCGGAACCGAAACCGGTACCGGTGGTGGAGGTGGCGGAGGCCAGAACGGCGGCGGTGGCAGCCAAAACCCAAGCTCTTCAAACAATCTGGCCAACAGTCTCGCCGATAAGAACACCAAGCCTGCCTTCAGCGACGGCTCGGGTAGCCAGAGCGGACAAGGCCAGGGCGCGGGTTCGGGCGGCGGCAGTGGCGCGGGCGGCGGCAGCCCCCAAAGCGGCTCCGGCGGTTCGGGTAGCGGCTTGGGCAATGCACTCAGTGGCCTCGCGGGCGGCCTAGGCAAGGACGGCTCCGGCTTGGCACCCGGCAACACGACCGCAGCAGGCTTCGGCTCTCCATCGGGCTCCGGCTCCGGCTCGGGTACCGGAACCCTCAGCGGCCCAGGAGCATTGCGCGGTGGCGCGGGTGTACCCGGCCCGGGCGGCGCCGGAACCAACGCCGCCGGCATCGGCGGTGCCGGGGTCCGTGGTGGCGCAATGGGTATGGATGGCATGGGTATGGCCCCCATGGGCGGCGCCCACGGCCGCGGCGGCAAGGGCGAAGACGACGACGAACACCAGACCCCGGAATTCCTCATCAACTGGGACAACGGCAACGAGTTGTTCGGCGATCTACCCAAGGCATCCCCCGGCGTCATCGGCGACTGGTCCGAGCACGAACGTGCCGAGAAGCAGCGCCGCGAGTCGGAAAAACGCCGCTACAAGTCCATGGGCTGGAACGTCGACTTCGGAGACGACGACTAAGACCCGGACTGCGCTGCGGCCACCGCCTCCTTGGCGACGGCCACATCGAGCTTGCGCATGGTCATCATGGCCTGCATCGCCGCGTTACCGGTCACCGGATCGGAGTGGAAGATCAAGTCGATCAGCTCGCGCGAGACCACCTGCCAGGAGACCCCGAATTTGTCCTTGAGCCAACCGCATTGGGACTCTTCTCCCCCGTCAGCCGTCAGCGCGTCCCAGTAGCGGTCGACCTCCTCCTGAGACCCGCAGTCGATCTGAAACGAAATCGCCTCATCGAACGTGAACTGGGGTCCACCGTTAAGAGCGGTGTACCGCTGCCCGTCGAGCTCGAATTCGACGGTGAGCACCGTGCCCTCCGGCATGGGAGTGTTCGGTCCGTAGTGGGTGACTTCGAGAATCCGGGAGTTCGGAAACACGGACACATAAAAGCTGGCGGCCTCTTCGGCGCGAGTATCGAACCAGAGGCATGGAGTAATCGTCGGCATATCTGTATCGACCCGCGCCGATCAGAAAACTCATCGCAATCGGGCAGATACCTCGGTGAGCGCGTCGGCCAGCAGGTCTTCATAGTGATCGGCATCGGGCATCACTGCCGCGCTGGTGTGCACGCTCACCGTCACGGTGTCTCCGATGCCGTGCACCCCATGGGTCAATCCCATCACCGGCGACAGCGCGGGGAATCCGGCAGTGAACACCACCCGCCCACCGCCCAACATCAGATCGGCGGCACCGCGCACCACGCTCGACACCACGGTGTTACCCGCGACGGTGGGCGGCATCAGATCGGTGTTGAAGGCGTTGACACCCGCCCACATCATCGGCGCGGGCAGCGCCGCGCCTCCAGCACGTTGCGCGACCAGCACCGGGTGCACGGCGCGACGGCGCCTGCTCTCGATACCGTCCGCGATCTTCCGGGCCCGGGCGCGTAGATCCGTTTCACCCCAGCACAGGTCGACGCCAACATTGCGGAAATTATTGCGTGCCAAAGATTCACCGGCAGATGCGACGGTTACCTCCGCGCCCAGCCGCTCGGGAACCCACTGGCCGTGATCGCGCAGATACTGCGGCAACGCGATGCCGATCGCGGTGAGAACCGCGACGGTCACACTCACGTTCTCGGTGCGAAGCTCATCGCGTGGCCGCACGATCATCCGGATCTCCCGATGTTCATCGGGCCGTGCATTCAGTGAAATCAGTGGGAATCCCTGCGGTTCCGGCTCCAGCTCACCCGCAGCGACAAGCTCCTGCTGCTGACGGTATGCCTGATAACCATCGCGGCTCGCACTCAGCAGCCGACCCAGCTTCACCGGAAAGCCTGCCAGCCCCCGCAGTGCGGCATAACCGGGTGCCTCCGGCAGCGGCCCGGCCTCCCCCGCCGCATCGCCGAACAATGCCCGCGCGGCCGCGGTGGCCCGCTGACCATCAGCCAATGCGTGCGATACCTGCAGTACCGCGACAATCGCGGGACCCGATGACCTCGGTGCGCCGTGCACTCCCGGGAAAAGGTGAAGATGCCAAGGGCTTTCGCGGATGTCGACGGTGCTCGTGAGCAGTGCGGCGATCGCGGAACGGCACTGCGTCCAGCTGGAATCCGGCAGCGAGTGCACCGTGAGGGGCACCTGGGATTCGTCACGCGGCGCCCAGTACGGGTAATCGAGGTGTCCGGCGACGTCGACGGCCCGCACCCGCAGATCCGCGATGCGCGACGCGCGCGCGGCGAGCGTGTCCCGCAGGGCGGCGACATCCTGCGTCTGCGAATCGAAGCAGAACAGCAGGAACTGATCGTTCGGGATTCTGGTCGACATCCAGTACATCTGGGCGTCGCGGGGTGCCATCTGTTCGACGGATGAGCCGCCTACTTGTAGGTGCGCCACTGGTCCCATAGCTGTTGCCACGGCGCAATTCTGCCGTAGTAGCGGTAGACCTGTGTCTCGTCCTCGCCGGAGGCGTGCAGCAGCTCGATTCGCTGCACCCCGCGGAACCCTTGGGCAAGTGCGGAATCCGGAGCATCGACGCCGATGTACATCATGTCCGTCATCGATTCC
This sequence comes from Mycobacteroides sp. H001, assembly GCF_001440005.1. NCBI lineage: Bacteria > Bacillati > Actinomycetota > Actinomycetes > Mycobacteriales > Mycobacteriaceae > Mycobacteroides > Mycobacteroides sp. H001. The sequence continues at coordinate 231,755 of NZ_LJYH01000021.1, read as the reverse complement.
GGCGGCGCCCCGAAGTAGTAGTACCCGCGGTGGAAGCTGTAGGCACGGGAAACGCCCTCACGTCCGGCCTCGACGTCATAGGCGGCGGCCATGGGATAGATCTGCAGCACCAGAGCCGTACGGTCACGTACCTCGGGCGGCATCGAATCATAGGTGTCGCGTGCCACCTGGCGCAGGCCCTCCGTGGAGTGATCGCCACCGGCAAGCATGGTGGGCCCCATCTCGCCCGCCCAGGAAAACCAGCGTGCGGCAGTGGCTTCGGACACGATGGGCAGCCTGACGATCGCCATGATCACCGATACGGCCGTCGCCACCCCGATGAGCCCGTAGACCACGCCCCGTACCGCGGCCCGGGAAGGGCGCCACCGGGAAAGCCCCACCGCGCCCGCGGCGATCAGCAAGGCGTACAGCCCCATGGCGTAATAGGCACGGCCATGAGAGGCGAACATGAACGCTCCCACCAGCACCGCGGCCACGCCCAGGTATCGGTAGGCGCGCAGTGACGGCGCTGCCAGCAGCGCCACAACTCCGGCCAGCAGCAGCACCAGTCCGATGAACACCGAACCGATAAGCATGCCCGCCAACAACGCCGCCCCGCGTTCGGACTCCGCGGCCACGATCCCGGCCATCCGCATGTATGGCCAGCCGTGGGTGCCCTGCCAGAGAAGGGTCGGGATGGTGGCCACGACGGTGAAACCCGCCCCAATCCACAATTGCCGGCGGCGCAGCAGCACCCGCGGGCCGAGGACCGCCGCACTCACCAGTACCGAAATCCACAGCGCCGGGATCAGGAATTTGGTCTGCATGCTGATCGCGGTGACGACTCCCGCCCACAGCAGCAGCCGATCGTCAGGCAGTCGTTCCCGGAGACTGCGGGTCCAGCGCACCAACAGCCAGCACACCACCGACCACAGCGCCGGATCGATGGCCGGTGTCTGCAGCCAGTGGGCCAGGATCTGGAACATCGCGGTGGCGTAGGCGATGGCCGCGAGGGATTGCGTGAGGCGGCCACCGCCGAACTCAGCGGCGATCAGCCCACACATCAACGTGCCAATTGCCACCGCGGCGGTCGCCGCCAGGCGCAGCACCCAGAGGGAGCCGGGCGCGATGTTGTCGGCGAGGCCCGCGATGAAGGGCACCAACGGGGGCTGGTCAAAGTATCCCCACGACAAATGGTCGCGGCCCGCGACAACGAAGTAGGCCTCGTCGAAGAAGTACCCGTACCCCCTGCTGGCCCACCCGAATACGAGAGCGGTGATCGCGGTGATCGCTGTCAGTTCGGCGCGCGCCACCCGCACGGACGGTATGCCGGGGATGTCGTTGCCGTCGTCATACCGGGAATGGACCGCCGCCATAGCGAATTCACCATAGCCCTCATGCCATAGACTTCCGGCGTGCCGAGCACCAAGCAGTACAGCGATCCGTTGACCCGCAACGATATTGGACTCTTGGTCCTGCGTGTCGCGGTGGGAGTGACGCTGTGCTGGAGTGGGCTGAACATCGTGTTCGCCTCCGAGCAATTCGCACAACTGGGCTCCTCGCCTATCCTGGCGCATCCCGATACGGCGGCGCGTGTGCTCGCGGGTGTCTACAGCATCGGGGGCGCCATGCTGGTCGCCGGACTTCTCACTCCCGTTGGCGCCAGTGCCGTGCTGGGTTCGATGCTTTACGTCGCAACCCAGACCTATGTGGCGCGAAACGACCTGTTGCAATCGGGCCCGGCCGTGCAGTTCCCCCTTGTGCTCGGCGCGGCAGCCATGGCGCTGCTGCTGTTAGGTCCGGGACGCATCTCTGTGGACGGGCGATTTGGCCGCGACGAGTGGCCTTCCGCGGTCTCATCGGTGCTGCTCATCGCCGGAATCGGGGGCGCGATCGCCGCGTGGGTGCTCATTAAGGGCACCAACCCGTTTTCTTAAGAGTTCAGCAAGGTCGCTCATGGTCTATGACCTGCGCCGATGCGTCTAGCGAAAATTGCCAGACTTTTCCGATTCGTAACTCAATGATTTCTTAATAGTGACCCCTACTGTTCAGTACATGACGAACGAGGAATTCGGTGCCACGGTCATCGAGATCGACTTCGAAGCCATCTACAGCGGCGAGATGCTGGTTGAGGGCGACAACTCGGAGCAGACCGATGAGTGGTTCCCGCTAGCCGTATAACGGCAGGTAGGCGAACCCCATAGGGGGGACGCATCGGCGAGGCGCGTAGCGCATCGCATGCCGGGCCAAGTCCCGGATGTTTCTCACTCATCCATTCAGTTCTAGAGCGAGGGCAGTCACACCGACTGCCCTCGCTTTTTTATTGAGGATCACGCCCGCGTGGGCTACTCAAGCTCTTCGGCGAGTTCCATCCACTGCACCTCGGCCGCGTCCTTCTCGGCGACGACGGCATTGAGTTCGGCGGTCAGCGTCACCACCCGGTCCGGGTCGGTGGCATGTTCAGCGAGCCGCTCATGCAACACGGCCTCTCGCTCCCCCAGCTTGGCAACGGACCGTTCGAGTCGTCCGAGCTCTTTTTGCGCGGCGCGCAATGCCGCACCATCACGGCCACGATCGGGTGCCGGTTTGGTGGGGGCCGCGGTGGGCTGGACGTGCCGGCGCAGATACTCCTCGATGCCACCGGGCAGATTGGTCAGCTTGCCATCACCGAACAGCGCCCACGTCGAATCGCACACCCGCTCGATGAGATACCGGTCGTGGCTGACCACAACCAGGGTGCCGGCCCAGCCGTCCAGCAGATCCTCGACCTGCTGCAGGGTTTCGATGTCCAGGTCGTTGGTGGGCTCGTCGAGAAGAAGCACGTTCGGCTCGGCCATCAGCACCCGGGTCAGCTGCAGCCGGCGACGCTCTCCACCGGAGAGGTCGGCGACCGGCGTGCGTTGACGTGCCGGGCTGAACCCCAGCATCTCGGCAACCTGTGAGGCGGAAAGCTCTTTGTCCCCCAGCGTGATCCGCAACGCGATCGACTCGATCGCATCGAGCACCCGGATGTCGCCGGGCAGGTCGTCCAGCTCCTGGCGCAGCCAGCCGATGCTGACCGTCTTGCCTTCCTTGCGGTGTCCGGCCGCCAACGGCACCGCACCGGCAAGCACGCGCAGCAGAGTCGTCTTTCCGGATCCGTTGACGCCCACCAGGCCAATGCGCTCGCCCGGGGCCAGGCGCCAGGTCAGATCGCGTACCAGTTCCTCACCGGCGGGTGTCGTCACCGTCGCGTCTTCAAGTTCGATGACGATACGGCCCAGGCGCCGACGCGCAAATGCGCTTAGCGCCACCGAGTCTCGCGGCGGCGGCACATCGGCGATCAGGGCCTCGGCCGCCTCGATCCGGTATCGGGGTTTGGACGTGCGCGCGGGTGGACCGCGCCGCAACCAGGCCAGCTCCTTGCGTGCGAGATTGCGGCGGCGCGCCTCCGCGGCATCGGCCTGCCGCCCCCGTTCGGCACGGGCGAACGTCCAGTCGGCATAACCGCCTTCATACGATTCGACGCTGCCGTCGACGACCTCCCAGGTGCGGGTGGCCACGGTGTCCAGGAACCACCGATCGTGGGTCACGACGACCAGCGCGGTGCGCCGCGCCAGCAGATGCTCGGCCAGCCACTGAACGCCTTCGACGTCCAGGTGGTTCGTCGGCTCGTCGAGAATGAGCAGGTCCAGATCGCGAACAAGTGCGGCGGCGAGCCCCACGCGCCGCCGCTGGCCTCCGGACAGCTCATCCACGCGCCGGTCGAGGCCGAGGGCCGCCACTCCAAGCCCTTCGAGGATCGAACGGATGCGCGCATCCCCGGCCCATTCGTGTTCGGCGACGCCCAGGGGCGCGATCACGACGTCGAATACCGTCTCGCCTTCAAGATCGTCGCGCTGGGTGACGACGGCTTGGCGCAGGTCACCGGTCCGGCTCACTCTGCCCTGATCCGCCGGTTCGACACCGGCGAGCACCTCCAGCAGCGTGGTCTTGCCGCCACCGTTGAGGCCCACCACCCCGATGCGGTCTCCCGCTTGCACCCCCAGGCTGACGTTCGAGAGCAGCGGCTTGACGCCGTACGACTTCGAAACACTCTCGAGGTTGACGAGGTTGATGGGTTTAGCGGGGCTGGTCATGGCCTCCACAAACTACTCAGGCATTGGCAGCCCGCGCCACTTCCCTGCCCTGGTCCAGCAGACCTGCCCGCCGCAACGCGAACAGCGCCGCGGCACACACCAGCCCGATCCCGGTCAGCGACACCCATAACAAGGCCGGCTTACCGTGCTGCTGGGTGTAACCGAATATCGAGCCGGTCAGCAGGTTCCCGGCCAAGATGCCGACGCCGACAATCGTGTTGTACAGCCCATAGTGGGTAGCCACCAACCTGTTGCGCGCCAACCTGACCACGGTGTCCATCTCGAAGGGGAACGTCGCGATGGTGCCCACGGCCAGCAGGGCCGCCGCCAGCAGCAGCGCACCGACGGCAGCGAGTTGCCCTGCCGACGCCGCTGTCGGTAGCAGCATCAGCGGCACAAAGGCTGCCGCGATGACCAGCATTCCGAGGACCAGGCTGCGGCTGGGGCCGAATCGCGCGGAAAGCCACCCGGTGAGTCGCACCTGCCCGGCGATAGCGACCAATCCGGACACCACGAAGATGCTTGTCACCAATACCGTTTCAGACTTCTTGTCGCCGGTCAGCAGAGCGGCCTGGAACGGCAGCGCGAGGTAGACCTGGAACGTCAGCACGTAGGACCCGATCATGGCGCCGGAGAACAACAGGAAGGCCCTGTTGGACACCACCGAACGCCAGTCGGCGAGCACCGGCTGGCGTTCCGCTTCCTGCTCGGCGCGGTTCGGCGGCAGCGCCATCAACTGGATCACCGTCAGGACCGCGAAGACCGCTGCGGCGACGGCGCAGGTGATCCGGAAGTCCCATGCCGTCAATGCGAGCCCAACGATCGGCCCGAAAAGGATTCCCGCCTGGTAGAAGACGTTGAAGACGGCGAAGGCCTCCACCCGACGTTCCCCGGAATCTGCTGCCAGGTAGGCGCGTACCGCGGGGTTGAACAGAGCACCCGCGAAACCCGTTGCCGCCGAGGCGATCAGTATCGCCGGCAGGGAGCCGACGAAGGCCAACATCAGGAATCCGCCGGTACGCAACAGACATCCCGCCACAATCAGTGGTTTGTATCCGAACCTGTCGGCCAGCGTGCCGCCGACCAGAAACATGCCCTGCTGAGAGAAGTTCCGGACACCCAGCACCAGCCCCACCATCCATGCGGCCAAGCCCAACGGCCCGGCCAGGTATCCGGCGAGGTAGGGCATCAGCATGTAGAAGCCGACGTTGATGGCGAACTGATTCACCATCAGAATCTGGCTGGGCCGATCGAAAGACCGGAACTGACGGAAGGTTTCGATCACGCCATTCTCCCGATTGGGTCGATCACGCGGGTCAGCCTGGTCCATCGGTCCACTACCCGATCCGACGGATCGTCGATCACGTCGGGATCCTGCGCCGGTGGACGGTCCAACAGATCGTGGCTGCGGCAGTAATCGTCATCGTAGATGGTGCCGTGGTAGCGCATCGGACCGTCGGGGAAGATTGCCGCGACACGCGATCCGGGAGCCGATGTCCGTGCCACCCACCCCGCGACCAATGCCACTGCCCCGACGCTCCACCCGCCGCTGGCGTGGTACGCAGCGGCCAGCGTCCGGGCCGCCCAGACGGCCTCATTCGGTGCCACCCAATGCGCTTCGTCGAATGCGGCGTAGTCGACATTGCCCGGATAGATGCTCGACCCGAGACCGCGCATCAGGCGTGAGCTGGCGGGCTGCCCGAAAATCGTGGAGCCGATGGTGTCGACCCCTACCAGTCGCAGGTCCGGATTATGTTCCCGCAGTACACGTCCCACACCCGAGGAATGTCCGCCGGTTCCCACCGAGCAGACCAGGGTATCCACTGTTCCGAGCTGGTCGATCAGTTCTTCCGCGAGCCCGCGGTAGGCATCGACATTGTCGGGGTTCTGATACTGATCGGGGCACCACGAATCCGTTTCGGCGGCAAGTATTTCTGCGACACGATCCTTACGCGCCTGCTGCCATCCTCCGATCGGATGTGGTTCTGTGACGATCTCGACGCGAGCGCCGTAGGCGGTCAACATGCTGCGCACGATGGGCTCCAGGCCCGGATCGGTGACGAGGGTGACCGGGTGCCGGTAGATGATTCCGGCCAGCGCCAGCCCCAGCCCCAGCGTCCCGCTGGTTGATTCGACGATCATGGCACCGGGCTTGAGTTCTCCGCGCGCCCTGGCCTGTTCGATCATGTGCAGTGCGGGCCGGTCTTTCATGCCGTTGGGGTTATGACCTTCGAGCTTGGCCCAGAAGCCGGTGCCCGGCGTCGCGAACGGCTCCGATACCCACAGCACCGGGGTGTTGCCCACCAGCGTGTTGGGGTCGTGGAACTTAGGCCCTAGGTGTGTGCAGCTACGACGAGATGACAGAGCAATGCTGTTGTTCATTGAGAATCCCTGCGTGGGGGCCGCACGGCGCGGCCGGGAAGCTGATGACGGCGTGCGGGCATGGCGGAACTCCGCTTTGCCCGAGGGGCCGATCAGCGCCGAATGACGCAGAGTTTGGTGAGAATGTCGCGGCCCGTTCGGGCCCCGTGATAACCGATAGCACGTGGTGGACCGCGCGAGAGTTGGGCAGCCACGGGCTGGAACACCAACATGGCGAGAGCAAACGCGGCCAGCACGAAGAGAATCCGCAGTGGATTGAAACCCCGGGCCAGTGCGACCAGCCCGTCCGCGGTCTGACATGCCATCTCGTGGACCGCGTTGTCGAGGTGCGCATGGGTAGCCGATGGCCCGTGCCCCTGGAGTGCGGCGTGCGTCGCCTTATGGTGCGGCGCCTCGCCGCCACCATGACCGACGGAGACACAGTGCAAGACCGGCAGGGTCGCGACCGTTGCGACGAGGACCGCGACCAGCCACAGCCGCCCACGGCGACTCGTGCGGCGCGCTCCGGTCAGCATGACGCGAGGTTAGCACGATTTAACATACCCTCATGGGGTATGTGACCTGATCGCTATCTAACTGTGGTCAGCACTCAACGCTGACATGCATGACCCGGTAGTCCAGCACCTGGACCAGCGGACTGGTGGGATCGGCCACACGGATGCGCTGCCAGCGGTACTCCGACCGCCCCTCGCGCACGGAGGTCGCAACGCATTCGGTCAGCGGTGCGCTGCCGCGCCGATTGATGACGACCTTGTCTCCCCGGGCCTTCAGGGACGTGATGACAACGTCGGCGTTCCCATGGTTCTTGGGACCGGCGTCGGCACGCGGCGTGCCAACAGCCATGAGTGCACCAGCAGCGGCCGCGGCCAAACAGAGGCCGCCGAGGCGGTGGAAGATGAGGCGTCCGTACATAACGATTCCCAACGTCTGCGCCACTTCGGTGTGGCGAGTCTTCACTGACAGCCGTATGCGGCAGCAGGACATATCCGCCGCAAGGGATTCATCAGCGCCGACTCACGCAGATCTGATGCAGACGGGCCCTGCCGCCAACGACCGTGACACACGCAGGACGACGAGGAGGCGCGCGTGTGACCACCACCCGCAAAGGGAGCAGCGAAACAGCCAAGGTCACGACCAGCGCCGCCGCCCATAGCATTCGGAATGCGTTACCGGATCGGACTTTTCCGGCGATCACATCGAAGATCTGGCTGGTGAAGTCCTGGGAGGCCCGGCCGATGTGCTGGCCCACACCCTCAACCGCGTCAGACGCGGACGCAGCGAGCTGGTGCGAGGCGACCGGGAGCGCCGCATCGGCCATCACCGTGCAATGCAGTACCGGCAGTGCGGCGATCACGCCTGCGACAAACACGGCTATCCATCGAGATCCCGACGAACCCCTGATTTTCACCACGTCGCCTCGGCCAGGACACGAGCACCCGACACGACGCGGACCCGCCACACCGGTTGCAGTTCACCACTGGACGGCAACACACCCCGACCGTAGCACGCGATTCGCTTTAAATACCCCTACGGGGTATATATAGCATCATGACAACGGGCAATTCACCACTGCTTGGCCGCCGCGAGCTCCTCCGCCTGGGTATGACCGTGGCCGCAGCCGGGTTTCTCGCGTCCTGCACCAGGAGCCCCTCCGGAACCGCGACACCACAACGCGTTACGCCTGATTCAGCCCGAGTCGCCGCAGTGGAAGCGGCCCGGCGACCCCAGGGGGCCGCGATCAGACAGTTCGCTCTGAACGCCGGACCCACTCAGCTCGACCTCGCCGGAACCCAGGTGCGAACGTGGGCATACGGAGGGCGGGTACCCGGCCAGGAGATCCGTGTTCGCAAGGGTGAAATCCTGCGCGTGCAAACTGTCAACAACCTCCCGGCGCCCACCACCGTGCACTGGCACGGGCTCGCCCTGCGCAACGACATGGACGGCGTGCCCGGCCTCACTCAGCCGGAAATACCGCCGACCGGAGTGTTCGATTACGAGTTCGCGGTGTCTCACGCGGGGACGTACTGGTTCCACCCCCACGTCGGCACGCAGATCGATCGCGGACTGTACGCGCCGCTGATCATCGAGGACCCCGATGAGCGCACCGAGTACGACGAGGAGTTGGTGGTGGCGCTCGATGACTGGATCGACGGCACCGGTACCGATCCCGACCAGGTGCTCGAAGGGCTACGCGCCAAGGGCATGCCCCCGATGGATCATTCGATGATGGGAGGCATGGGATCTGACCCGACCGCGCCGCTGGGGATGGACGCCGGCGATGTGAAGTACCCCCACTATCTGATCAATGGGCGGGTGGCTGCCGATCCGCAGGCCACTACGTATCGCGCCGGACAGCGGGTGCGGTTGCGCATCGTCAATGCCGGCGGCGATACGGCGTTCCGGGTCAGCATTCCCGGGGTGCCGATGACGGTTACGCACACCGACGGCTTCCCGGTGCAGCCCTTCCAGGCCGACACCATCCTGGTGACCATGGGCGAGCGAGTGGATGCCGTCGTCACCATCCCGGGTTCGTCGGTGCCGCTGGTGGCCGTACCCGAGGGCAAAGATGGCTTCGCCCAACTGATTCTGCGTTCCGGAGATACCCCGGTGCGCGGGCGCGCCGAAGATGCCGCGATGCTGATGAAGTCGCAGGTGCCGCTGGACACCGCGACACTCAGCGCTACCCCCGAGGTTCAACTGAGCCAGCGCAACGCGGACGTCATTCACGATGTCCGGTTGGCCGGACCCGTCGGCAAGTACACCTGGACCATCAACGGCAAGACCTACGACCCGCGCGACGGGCTGCCCGTACGTGAGGGTCAACGGACACGGCTACGTTTCGTCAACGACTCGATGATGTTCCACCCCATGCATCTCCACGGGCACACCTTCTCGGTCCGCGACGCGAAGGGGACATACCGCGCCCGCAAAGATACGGTCCTCGTCGCCCCCATGAAGACCGTCGAGGTGGACTTCGATGCCGACAACCCCGGGCAGTGGCTTACCCACTGCCACAACATCTATCACGGCGAAGCCGGAATGATGGCGGTCGTGTCCTACGTGCAGGACTAACGCGCGGCAGATTCTCTGCAGCACTGCATAGCGACCTTCGCGGAGAGCAAGATTGCTACCCTCGCAGAGAGATATACGACCACGTGAAGGGAGTCCCGGTGGCAAGTGAAGGTGCAGTTCGCCCCGAGGACGTTCTGTCCGACGCCGACAACTCAACCACCGTCGATGGACTCACCGTACGGAAGGGCACAGTTGCAGCATTCATCGCGAATGCCAAACTCTTAGAGACCACTGCCGAGTCAGATCCACGGCGAGCAGCCATCGAAAGCGAACTCCGAAACCTAGCGCCGGCCGTGCGTGCAGTCGGTCTCCTCGACGTATTCACACCGCGCTCGGAATTCATCACTTCGATCCTGAACGAGACGGCAGCGGATTAGTCGAATGCGTCGAATCGAAACTCATCGTGCGCACATGTCCACGACGAGTCATACCCCGAACTTGGCACGCGCCTCGTCGGTGACCGGGGTGAACAGATTGACGAGATTCCCGTCGGGATCCCGGAACAGCAGGGCGCGGTTCCCCCACGGCATCGTTGTCGGTTCGGTGACCACATCGGCGAGACGCTCGCGAAGCCGGGCGAATTCGGCGTCCACGTCATCCACGATGAACTCGAGAATGGCTGTGCGATTCGCCGCCGGCTCGGCAGATCCCTGCCCGAACAGCGGGACGGTTTTCTCGCTGCCGATCGCCAGCGTGCCGACCGGTGTCGGAATCTCCGCGAAGAGTTCATTCCCCCAGACGGCCACTACTTCGGTGACCATCTCGTAGAACGTGGCCAACCGATCGACGTCGGCTGTGATGATTCGTGTCGAAACGAATCTCATTGGTAGACCTCCTGGGGATGCCGCCGAGGATCGGCGGGCTGCGCGGTGAGCCAGATGCTAGGTGCGCACCCCGACAAGTCCGGGAAACTGGGACCATCTGACCGAAAGAAAGGCCTCTATGAACGACGCGGATCTGCGAGGTGCGCTCGAAGCCCACTGGACTGCCTCCGACGCGAACGACTTCGATGCGGAACATCGCGTCTATCGCGACGATGCGGTTCTCGAATATCCGCAGTCTGGTGAGCGAATTCGTGGCCGCGCCAACATTCAAGCCTCGCGCGAAGCTCAGCCGAACAGGAAACGGTTCAGCGTGCGACGGATCACCGGTAGTGGCGATCTATGGGTCAGCGAGCTCGTTGCGACGTACGACGCACAGCCGTTTCACGTTGTAAGCATCATGGAGTTCGAAGCCGGCGAGGTGATCCGCGAAACGCAGTACTTCGGCGAACCCTTCGAACCCGGGCCGTCCCGCGCTCAATGGGTTGAACCCATCGGATGATCAGACATTGAAACGGAATTCGACTACGTCGCGGTGCGGCGAGATCTGTCAACTTGAACGGTTACGCCGTTCACCGACGAGGTAGCGTTCGCCGTGCCTGCCAGACAAGGCCCGGCACGCTACTAGCGAGGTCTGGCCGACTGCCCGCGAAGCCGCTGAGCGCACGATAGAACGACCAAACCTGTCGTGGAGTAGGAATTTTCGGTATCCACGCCAACTCCCAATGAATACCGTTGATTGGGTCGTCGAAGAACACGGCGTAATAGCCGGGCCAGTACTGTGGATACGTCTTAGGCTCGTCAGTAACCTCGATACCCCGCGAGATCAAGAACTCGCGGTAAAAGCGGTCGACCTCTTTCCTGCTGCGGGCCCACAGCGCAACATGATTGACGCCCACGGCCTGTTCGGCATGGGTCAGCTTTCCTCCGGTCCGGGCCGGCTGCACACCGATGTAGCTGTGCAGATTGAAATGCTGAGTCATGTAGTAAATCGACTGATACTCCATGTTCAACGATGAAAAGCTGCTGTACCCCAGCCAGCCGAACAAGGCGTCATAGAATGCGATAGAAGCGTCGTACTCCAGTACCGCGAACTCAACGTGACTTACACCGCGCCATCGCATTCTGCCCCCTACGAATCGTCTACTACACAGTGCAGTAGGACTGACCATGACAGTGAAGCACTCACCGTGTCGCAGGGCTACGGTTTCTGCCGATCAGACGTTGAAGCGGAATTCGACCTGATCTTGTTTCACACCATATCCTCGAAGCTATCTTCACCCGGTCGCCACACCATCCAGGCCCCGTCCGTGAAACCCATGATTTCGGCGATCTCCACGGCCACCTCTTCACGGGTGGGATGCATTGCAACGGCACCCGTGTCCAGCTCGATTCGAATACCAACGCCTGTTCGTTCCATCGTCGTGAGCACAGTGCCCGGGGTCAGGTTGCGCAGGGCATCGGCGTATCCCTGATCGGTCTCCCGCCACTCACGGTCGGCGTACTCCACCACGGGCCACACGTAACAATTGAGCACCACTGGATTTCCGACACCAGGTGTGCCGTCGAACCTCAGTTGCACGTAGTCATTGACGACAAACTCAACTGAGTACATACGCTCACCAACCAGTCGCGACAGCAACTCATTGGCAACGTACGGATTGCTCACCGGGTCACTGCTTTGGACGTAGACGTTGATCCAAACCGGAACTCCGCCAGGTCAGCGCCCATCGCGTAACCACCAGGCGTGGATCTGTCGTGTGAAATCGAGTTCGGCCAGATCGTCATTCGAGGACAGTCCGTAATGACTCGCAAGTCGATCAACAAGCCGCGCGCTCAACTCTTCAGGCCCCGCATTGCTCTCTAACCACCCACGAATTGGAGCAACCAGATCGTCGTACTCTTCATCGTCTGACGGGATTATCTCACCCCGATAGACACCGAGCACGTCCCAGGATCGAAGCATCTGCGCGAGGTGCAAGCTCTGCTCGTCGAAGTCATCCCGCCGTCTGCGGCTCATTATTTCGCTTGATTCCCCGATCAGACGTTGAAGCGGAATTCGACTACGTCACCGTCGACCATGACGTAGTCCTTGCCTTCCATCCGGACCTTCCCGGCAGCCTTCGCCGCGGCCATCGAACCGGCTTCGACGAGGTCCTCGTAGGACACCACCTCGGCCTTGATGAAGCCCTTCTCGAAGTCGGTGTGGATGACCCCGGCCGCCTTGGGCGCGGTGTCTCCTTGGTGAATCGTCCACGCCCGCGCCTCTTTTGGCCCAGCGGTCAGGTAGGTCTGCAGCTTGAGCGTGTGGAATCCCGCATGCGCCAACGCATCCAGACCCCGCTCGCTCTGCCCGATGGACTCCAGCAGCTCAGCAGCGGACTCCTCGTCCAGCTCCTGTAGCTCGGACTCGATCTTCGCGTCCAGGAACACCGCATCGGCGGGGGCCACCAGCTCCCGCAGCTGAGCGACCCGCGCGTCGTCACCGAGCACCGATTCATCGGCGTTGAACACATACAGGAAGGGCTTGGTGGTCATCAGGTTCAGCTCCCGCACCACCGACCAGTCCTGCCCGGTCGAGAACAGCGTCTTGCCGCTGTCGAGGACCTCCTGAGCGGCCTTGGCAGCGTCGGCCAGTGGCTGACGGTCCTTCTTGGTCTTGGCTTCCTTCTCCAGCCGCGGCACCGCCTTCTCCAGCGTCTGCATGTCGGCGAGAATCAGCTCGGTCTCGATCACCTCGATATCGGCGGCCGGATCGACGCGGCCGTCTACGTGCACGACGTCGTCATCGGCGAATACCCGCACCACCTGACAGATGGCATCGCATTCACGGATATTGGCCAGGAACTTGTTCCCCAGCCCGGCCCCCTCGGAGGCACCCTTGACGATTCCGGCGATGTCCACGAACGTCACGGTCGCGGGCAGGGTCCGCGCCGAGCCGAATACCTCCGCCAGCTTGTCCAGGCGCGGGTCCGGCAGCGGCACCACGCCCTCGTTCGGTTCGATGGTCGCAAACGGGTAGTTGGCCGCCAGCACGTTGTTGCGCGTTAGCGCGTTGAACAGCGTCGACTTTCCGACGTTCGGCAGACCAACGATTCCCAAGTTCAGGCTCACGAGATGGTGAGTCTACGGACCCCGGCAGATAAGAATGCTCAGGTGACCTTTTCCACCAAGCGGATCTACGAGACTCCCGACCCCTCGGACGGTTATCGCCTGCTGGTCGACCGGCTGTGGCCGCGCGGCGTGAGCAAGGCTGCCGCGCAGGTCGACCTCTGGTTCAAGGACATCGCCCCAAGCCCCGACCTGCGGGTCCGCTGGCACCACGCCCCTGCTGAGGAGTGGGCCACCTACGCCGACGAGTACCGCGCCGAGCTGGCTACCAACCCGGCGGTGGACACCGCCCACGAGCTTGAACGCGAACATGGCACCGTCACGCTGCTCTACGCCGCCAAGGACCCGGAGCACAATCACGCGATCGTGCTGCGGGATTTCCTCAGCACTTGATGTCGACGTTCACCACGCGGTGCTGCAGCAGAATGCCACCCCAGGCCACTCCAGGGGTATTGACGACAGTCCCCGGATTGAGGAACCGGCCGGGGCGAACGGCAGTTGCCGTGCAATCGCTCATGGGACCGCTACCGACGCGGTTGACGACGACGATGTTGCCGCGCGCCTCCAGGTCTGCGATCACGTCGGCGGCGCTCTCGCCATCGGGACCGGCCTGCGCCGTCGGCGCGGCGAGAAGTGTCGCTGCGACCGCCAGCGTGGATACCGCAAAACGAGAAATCATGGATGCTCCTGTGTAGAACCGCGCTATCGCGGCATGGCTGATACGGGGTCGGGTTAACCGACCCCCTCAGCACCGATTCACACAGCCTTTGAGCAGCACCATCCGGCCCGATTCGCCGGTAATTCGTTGCAGCACAGGCGATCCCCGCGTCGCGGTGAGCAATACGTAGCGCACCACGAACCCCAGCACCAGCAGCATCGCCCCTGCGAGAACCCCGCGGCACATCTTGGCGATCTGCACCACCTGCGCGAAGGCATCGACCTGAGGCGCATCCGCCGGCGCCGCACTCGCACCGTCCCGATCGGCGGCGTGCGTCATGGCCGTTGCCTGGCCCATGACACTTCCCGGATTCACCCCGACGAAGCACAGCACGCCCAAGACAACGGCTACCGCAATAACCCGTAGGGGGTAGTCGTATCGCCGCACGCCCGCAGCCTAACCCACGATTTGCCGGTCAGAGGAACCCCATACACCCGTTGGTTACGAAAAATTAACTTAACGCCCGCCGTCGGGCTATTGCTCCCGCGGAATAAGAGCCCACAACACCAGGTAGGCCAGCACCTGCGGCCCGGGAAGCAGGATCGACGCGACCGTGAGCACCCGGACGATCGTGACATCCCATCCGAAGCGCTGCGCGATTGCCGCGCACACCCCGCCGATCATCTTCCCCGCGCGGGGCCGTCGCAGTGCAGTAGTCATAAGTTCACCGTAGGCGGCCGAAACGTCCAGGCGCATCAGGGAAGCCCCTGATCTTTCCCTGGTCTTCGCGGCTCAGCATGCCAGGTCCACGTAGTAGGTTCCGTGGTCCAGCACCTTCTGAACCGACTTGCGGTGGGCGCCGACAGGATGCTCTTCTCGGTACACCGAGGTGCCCTGCCGCACCCCAGTTACCACGCAGTCCTCCAATGGCCACGTACCCGTTCGATTCAGCATGACGTAATTTCCTTGTTCCTCAAGGGAACTGATCACAGTCTCGGGGTCGCCATAGTCCTGCGGGCGTGCCTGCGCGACGGCCGCCAGCGCCACCGCCGCAATCGGCAACACCATGGCGGCACCCAAAGACCTTGTAAACCACTCTGTTTTGGTCATACCCAACGCTATGAACCAAGATCACGAGCCACATCAGGAATGGCCCCGATCTTTCCCTGAACTTGAACAGACACTCGATGTACGACAGGGCGCCACAGCGGGGACCTAAGGTAACGCGCATGGCCACCGCCGCAGAGCCCCAGGACCTGACTCCCCCACTCGGCGTCGAACTGCTGCGGACCGACCCCGACCTTCCACCCGTCGGCGTCATCGACAATCGGGCACCCTCACCCACGTCGCGTGTGGTGCTGGTGTTGGTGGCGTTACTGGGAGCCTTCGCCTGGACGATGATCGCGCTGCTGCGCGGGGAACACGTCAACGCGGTCTGGTTCGTCGTCGCCGCGATCTGCACCTACCTCATCGCCTACCGGTTCTACGCCAAGCTGATTGAACGCAAGCTCGTCAGACCGCGTGATGACCGCGCCACCCCGGCCGAGACGCTCGACAACGGCAAGGACTTCGTCCCCACCGACCGCCGGGTGCTGTTCGGTCACCACTTCGCCGCCATCGCCGGAGCGGGCCCGCTGGTCGGCCCGGTACTGGCCGCGCAAATGGGGTACCTGCCCGGAATCATCTGGATTGTCGTCGGCGTCGTACTGGCCGGGGCCGTCCAGGACTACCTGGTGCTGGTGATATCAACCCGGCGCGGTGGCCGCAGTCTGGGCCAGATGGCCCGCGACGAGATGGGCACCGTCGGCGGTGTCGCCGCGATGGTGGCCATCTTCGTCATCATGATCATCCTGATCGCGGTGCTGGGCCTGGTCGTCGTCAACGCCCTCGGCGAAAGCCCCTGGGGCGTGTTCTCCATCGCGATGACCATCCCCATCGCGCTGTTCATGGGCGTGTATCTGCGTTACCTGCGGCCGGGCAAGGTCAGTGAGGTGACCGTCATCGGTGTCGCACTGCTGCTCGCCGCGATCATCTCTGGCCGCTGGGTTGCCGAATCGGGCTGGGGCGAAACACTGTTCAGCCTCGACAAAACCACCATCGCCTGGCTGATGATGTTCTACGGGTTCGCCGCCTCGGTGCTGCCGGTATGGCTGCTGCTCGCGCCCCGCGACTACCTGTCGACCTTCATGAAGGTCGGGACCATCGCGATGCTGGCCCTGGGCATCCTGATCGCCCGGCCGGTGGCGCAGCTGCCGGCGGTCAGCGAGTTCGCCTTCAACACCTCGGGCCCGGCCTTCGCCGGATCGCTGTTCCCGTTCCTGTTCATCACCATCGCCTGCGGGGCACTCTCGGGCTTTCATTCGCTGATCGCCTCGGGGACCACACCCAAACTGCTGGAGAAGGAGAGCCAGGCCCGCTTCATCGGATACGGCGGCATGCTCACTGAATCCTTCGTGGCCGTCATGGCACTGGTCACCGCGGCGATCCTCAACCAGCACTTGTACTTTGCAATCAACGCACCCACCGCGGCCACAGGCGGCACCGCCGAAACCGCGGCCGCCTACGTCAACGCACTGCCGATCGGCGGGCCCGACATCACCGGTGCGCAGCTGACCCAAACCGCCAAGGACATCGGCGAGACCTCGATCGTCTCGCGCACCGGCGGCGCCCCCACCCTGGCCATCGGGATCTCGCACGTCATGTCGGATGTATTCGGCGGCAGCGGGTTCAAGGCGTTCTGGTACCACTTCGCGATCATGTTCGAGGCGCTGTTCATCCTCACCACCGTCGACGCCGGCACCCGGGTTGCCCGGTTCATGCTGTCGGATTCCCTGGGGAACCTGGGCGGCCCGCTGCGCCGCTTCAAGGACGCCTCCTGGCGGCCTGGGGCGTGGATCTGCTCGGCGGTCGTCGTCGGCGGCTGGGGCTCGATCCTGCTCATGGGCGTCACCGACCCCCTGGGCGGTATCAACACCCTGTTCCCGCTGTTCGGCATCGCCAACCAGCTGCTGGCTGCGATCGCCCTGACGGTGGTGCTGACGGTCGTCGTCAAACAACGGCTCTACAAGTGGGCCTGGATTCCCGCTGTCCCCCTGGCCTGGGACCTGATTGTCACCATGACCGCGTCCTGGCAGAAGATCTTCTCGTCGGATCCCGCGGTGGGCTACTGGAAGCAGCACCAGCTGTACGCGGACGCCCGCGACGCGGGTTTGACGACGTTCAAGACCGCCAAGACGCCCGAAGCCATCGACGCCGTGATCCGAAACACGTTTGTGCAGGGAACGCTGTCGATTGTCTTCGCCTCGTTGGTGTTGGTAGTCGTCGCGGCCGCCGCCTGGACGTGTCTGCGCGCGGTGCGGGCCGGAGGTCTGCCAACCACCGAGGACGACGATGTTCCGTCCCGGCTTTTCGCACCCAGCGGCTTCCTGCCCACCGATGTGGAGAAGGAAGTCGAGAAGCAGTGGGCAGCGCGGGAACTCGCCGGGACCCGGACATGAAGCTGATCAAGGGGCTGGTGTGGTGGTTCACCTCCGTCATGGGCGACCACGACTACCAGCGGTATGTCGAGCACCTAGGGCGCCGTCATCCGGGCGCTCCGGTGCCCACCGAGGCCGAATTTTGGCGCGCGCGGTACGCCGATGCGGACGCCAATCCGTCGGCGCGATGCTGCTGACACAAGCACGCTGACGGGCACCGTTACCGAACATCCGGCTCGGCACCGGTACCTTTCAACATGTGACAGGTCAACGCGCCCGCTCATCGGTGGAAGCCGATCACCGGTCGGCGCACCCCGATATCCCGGGTGTGCCATGGTGGGGCGCAATCCTGATCGCGGTCGCTGGCACCGCGCTCGGTTTCGCAATTGACGCGATGGCCAATGGTGAGAAGCTGACCGGCGCGTTCGCCGGCTGCTACGCGGCGGGATGCGTCCTGGCGGTTTTCGCGGTGCGGTATTCATCGATCTTCACCGCCATCGTGCAGCCGCCGCTGATCCTGTTCGCGAGCATCCCGATGGCCTACATGATCATGTCGAAGGGACCGGCCGATGGCATCAGGAACATGGCCATCACCACCGGGTACCCGCTGATCGAACGCTTCCCGCTGATGATCAGCACCGCGTTGGGCGTGCTGATCATCGGAGTGGTGCGCTGGTACTGGGGAATGTTCACCAGTAAGCCCGCCAAAGAAAAGACGGCCAAGCCCAAGGCTGCGAAGACCACCAAGACCGCCAAGCCGAGGACGTCGTCACGGACCCGGGTACAGGCGCTGGTGGATGCCGAGGCCGACACCACGGGCAGGAGCGCGGGAACAACCACGCGGACCCGCCGCCCCCGCCCCGACGAGGCCGCCGCGCGGACACGCCACGGACGGCACGAGTCCGGCACGCGGCGCCGCCCCGCCCCCGATTCCGAACCCGTCTCGCGGCGGGCATCGGCGGTCGGCACCCCGTGGGAAGACGAGCGCCCGATGCGGACCGAACGCCGTCCCGCGCGTCGGGCCCGCGACGAATACGACGACTACGGGTATGAACCGCGGCCCCGCTACCGGGAGCCCCGCGCAGAACCCACGCGTGAGCCGCACCGCCCCGCGGTCAGGTACAGAGATGAGCGTCCACCGGCCCCACGGCGCCGTCCAGAGCGATACGACGACGCCTGGGACTACGACCGCTAGCGGGACCTAGCGCCGCGAGGCCCGCAGCTCGCGCGGCAGCGCGAACACCAGCGTCTCGTTGGCGGTGGTGACCGGCTGCACCTGGCCGTATCCGTGCTCCGCGAGCCGTTCCAAGACCCCGCGCACCAGCACCTCCGGCACCGAAGCACCCGAGGTGACGCCAACCGTCGTCACGCCCTCAAGCCAGGCCGGGTCGATGTCCTCGGCGTAATCGACCAGGTAGGACGCGTTGGAGCCCGCGCCGAGCGCGACCTCAACCAACCGCACCGAGTTCGACGAGTTGCGCGAGCCGACGACAATCACCAGTTCACATTCGGGAGCCATCGCCTTCACCGCCACCTGGCGGTTCTGCGTGGCGTAGCAGATGTCATCGCTGGGCGGGTCCTGCAGCGTCGGGAAACGCTCGCGCAGGCGCTGGACCGTCTCCATGGTCTCGTCGACGCTCAGCGTCGTCTGAGACAGCCAGATGACCTTGTTCTCGTCACGCACGGTGACGTTATCCACCGAGCTGGGGCCGTCGACCAGCTGCACGTGATCGGGTGCCTCACCGGCCGTGCCGATGACTTCCTCATGGCCCTCGTGACCGATCAGCAGGATGTCGAAGTCGTCGCGGGCGAACCGCTTGGCCTCCTGATGCACCTTGGTGACCAGCGGGCAGGTGGCATCGATGGTCTTCAGGTTCCGCGCGGCGGCGTCCTGGTGCACGGTCGGCGCGACACCGTGCGCGGAGAACACGACGATCGCACCCTCGGGCACCTCATCGGTCTCATCGACGAAGATCGCACCCGCCTTGGCCAGCGTGTCCACCACATATCGGTTGTGCACGATCTCGTGCCGCACGTAGACGGGGGCGCCATGCTTCTCCAGCGCCCGCTCGACGGTCTCCACCGCACGATCGACACCAGCGCAGTAGCCGCGCGGCTCAGCCAGCAGCACGCGCTTGCTCGTCGCCGGGCCGACGACGGTGCTCACCATCCCCGGAGTGCCCATATCGACTGCAGCCATAGTCACCAGCTTACGGCCCAGCCTTTCGCTGCACGACCGACGTAAGGCAAGCTTGGACCTATGATTCGTCCTCCGTTCGGCGTCCGGTTGCTTCTTGGGGTCGCCGCCACCGTTCTTGAAGAGACCCGCAAGCTGCCGCAGGCGGTGCTGACCTATCCCATGACGGCTGCCAGCCAGACCGTGCAGAACTTCATGCGGTTCCAGCAGACAGTCACGGAATTGGCCATCAAGGGCGACGAGACCTGGGAAAACATCTTCCCGCCCACCGAGGAGCAGCCGGAGTGGGCGACCTTCGACGAGGACATCGATGAGCTCGATGCACCCGAACCCGACGAGACGCAGGCCAACGCCGTCTACGAGGATGCGGCCGAGCGGATGACCCAGGGCCGGTTTGCGCTGTACTCCTCCGAACCCGCAGCGCCGTCGGATTCCGAACCCGAGGCAACCGCACCGGCCTCCGAGGCCGCGCCGGTAGCCGCGAAGGCCGCACCGCGTAAGGCGCCTGCGAAGAAGGCTGCCGCCAAGAAGGCCCCGGCCAAAAAGGCAGCCCCGGCGGCACCGTCCGAGGCGGCGGACCCGAATGCTCCCGATGTCGTCGTCGAGCTCGGCTATCACGACCTGACGCTGGCGCAGCTGCGGGCGCGGTTGCAGTCGCTGTCCGTGAGCGAGCTCGAAGAACTGCTGACCTACGAAGACGCTCACAAGGCACGCGCGCCGTATCAGACCTTGCTCGCGAACAGGATCACCCGCGCCGCTGCCCGTGGCTGATCCGGGGACAAGCCCCGAGAACCCGTGGCCGGTCCGGGCCGTTGCCACCCGGGTGGCCAAGTGGATCGACCGCCTGGGCCAGGTGTGGGTGGAAGGTCAGCTGACGCAGATCGATGTGCGGCCCGGCAGCAAGACCGTGTTCATGGTGCTGCGCGACCCGGCCGCCGATATGTCGCTGACCGTGACCTGCCCGCCCGACATGGTGCGCAACGCCCCGGTGAAGCTGACCGAAGGCACCCAGGTGGTGGTGTGCGGTAAACCCACCTTCTATACGGTGCGCGGCTCATTTTCCTTGCGGCTCAGCGAGATCCGTGCGGTAGGTATCGGTGAGCTGCTGGCCCGGATCGAGCGGCTGCGTCAGCTGCTGGCCGCCGAGGGACTGTTCGACGCGCGGCTCAAGCGCCCGGTCCCCTTCCTGCCATCCCGCATCGGCCTGATCACGGGCCGGGCCAGTGCCGCCGAGCACGATGTGACCTCGGTGGCCTTGTCACGCTGGCCCGCAGTGCAATTCACGGTCCGCAACACTCCCGTGCAGGGCCCGCACGCGGTGGCCGAGATCGTGGCCGCGCTACAGGCACTGGACGCCGACCCCGCGGTGGACGTGATCGTGCTGGCCCGCGGCGGTGGCAGCGTGGAGGACCTGCTGCCGTTCTCAGACGAAACCCTGTGCCGCGCGATTTCGGCATGCCGAACCCCGGTGGTCAGCGCCGTCGGGCATGAGCCGGACAACCCGCTCTCCGATCTGGTGGCGGACCTGCGCGCGGCCACACCCACGGACGCGGCCAAGAAACTGGTGCCCGACGCGGCGGCCGAACAGGCGTTGATTCTGGACCTGCGGCGGCGTTCGGCTCAGGCATTGCGCAACTGGGTGCAACGCGAGCAGCGCGGACTAGACCAGGTACGCAGCCGGCCGGTGCTGGCCGATCCGCTCCGGATGGTCACCGTGCGCCAGGACGAAATCGCCGTCGCGCGAACGGCATTGCGCCGCGATATGAAGCGGCTGGTGGAATCCGAATCGCAACGGGTAGGCCACTTATCGGCACAGCTGGCCACGTTGGGACCGGCCGCCACCCTGGCCCGCGGCTACTCGGTGGTGCAGCGGGTGCGCGACGATGGCACGGTGGAGGTGCTGCGGACGGTAACCGATGCACCCGCAGGGGCATCGCTGCGTGTGCGCGTTTCCGATGGTGCCGTGACCGCAACCGTGACAGGAGAATCGTCATGACCAATCCCGCCGAACTCGGTTACGAGCAGGCGCGCGCCGAGCTCATCGAGGTCGTGCAGCAGCTCGAACAGGGCGGCCTGGATCTGGACACCTCGCTGGCGCTCTGGGAACGCGGTGAGGCACTGGCCAAACGCTGCGAGGAGCACCTGGCGGGCGCACGCAAGCGCATCGAGGACGCGCTGGACTCCGATTAGTGTCAAGACATGTCTGACACGACGCAACCTTGTGGTCTGGACGATATCGACACCCCTTTCCTGGCCATCGATCTGGCGGTGATGGACCGCAACATCGAACGGCTGGCCGGGCGCCTACGCGGCACCGGGGTCCAGCTGCGGCCACATGCCAAGAGCCACAAGTGCGTTGAGATAGCACAACGCCAGATCGACAGCGGAGCCATTGGCCTCACCGTCGCCACCATCGGCGAGGCCGAGGTGTTCGCCGACGCAGGATTCACCGACCTTTTCATCGCCTACCCGCTGTGGCTGACTCCGCAGAAGGCCGACCGGATACGGAAGGTGACCGCCCGCGCGCAACTGCGCGTCGGGGTCGATTCCATCGCGGGTGCCCGGCAGTTGGCCGAGTATCTCGCCGATCTACCCATCACCGTCGTCATCGAGGTCGACTCCGGCCATCACCGCACCGGGGTCGATCCCGCCGAGGCCGGTGACGTTGCGGCAGCAGCGCGCGCCGCCGGACTGAATGTCGTGGGTGTCTTCACATTTCCGGGCCACGGCTACACACCGGGCCACCGCGCAGAGGTCGCCGCCCAGGAATCGCACGCGCTTGGAGCGGCCGCCGAAAGCCTGCGCGCACAGGGGATCGAGCCGTCTGTGATCAGCGGCGGCTCCACCCCCACCGTCGATGCCGCCGACAACACGGTGCTGACCGAGGTGCGACCCGGTGTCTACCCGTTCAACGATGCCCAGCAGTTCGAGTTGGAGGTCTGCACGCTCGACGACATCGCTCTCAGTGCCGTCACCACAGTGGTGCACACCCGCGACCGGACCGCCGTCGTGGACGCGGGCAGCAAGATCCTGGGCGCCGACCGGCCGGGCTGGGCCACCGGTTTCGGACGGGTAATCAGCGAACCGGATGCGCGCATCGTCGCGCTGTCCGAGCATCACGCAACCATCGAGTTTCCCGGGGCGGCACCGGATGCCGGCACCCGTCTGCGGATCGCGCCGAACCATCTCTGCAATGCCGTGAACCTGGTCGACACGCTGGTGGTGGATACCTCGGGCGGCCCGCGCCGCTGGGCGGTGGCCGCACGGGGCGCCAACACCTAGATGCACGCCTCCTAGCGCGGCAGCGGCTTAGCGGTTTGCACCGCCCGCGCGACGGTCCGGAAGTCTTCGGTGTTTCCGGACCCGGTGAGCGCGACGGTCACCGAGTTGTCCAGCCGCGTGGCCCACAGCGGCTCCGCACCCTCACCACCCTCGTACGCCACCCAGCTCACGCCGTCGACATTCTCCGGCCCGCGAGGCACCAGCCCACTGTCGAGCTTCGGGACCAACTTCTCCTCGGGGGCACCGCTCTGCACCACCGCCATGTACGTACCGGTCGGGCTCAGGTAGCCCACCTTGGACAGCGGCATCCCCTCGACGCTGTCGCGCCCGCCGGAGTTGGCCCGCCAGCCCGCGGGCAGCGACGGCTCCCGGACCGGAAACGAGAACTGCCGGGCATCGGCCTGCAGCGCGGCGTGCGCGTCATACGAGGGCGGCTCACCGACCGTCGGCCCATTCGGCGTGAAGGAACACATCCCCAGCAATCCGGCCAGCACGATGCACGCGACTACCAGCGGAGCCATCGACCAGAACATGTCCCGGCCGTCCTGAAACAACCGCGGCTTGGCCGGACGGGGTGCGGGCACGGCGATGCGATCGTCGGGTCCGGAATCTTGGTCCGGATCAGGTGCGCCTCCCACGCCCCCATCCTTGCAGGCGCGCATGAAACAATCACAACCCATGAGCCCGTCGCGCAGAGAAGCCCCGGACCGCAACCTGGCGTTAGAGCTGGTCAGAGTGACCGAGGCGGGTGCCATGGCCGCAGGTCGATGGGTCGGCCGCGGCGAGAAGGAGAAGGGTGACGGCGCCGCCGTCGACGCCATGCGCGAGCTGGTCAACTCCGTTTCCATGCGCGGTGTGGTCGTCATCGGAGAAGGCGAGAAGGACAACGCCCCGATGCTCTACAACGGCGAGGAAGTCGGCAACGGCGACGGCCCGGACTGCGATTTCGCCGTGGACCCGGTAGACGGAACCACCCTGATGAGCAAGGGCATGCCCAACGCGATCTCGGTGCTCGCGGTCTCCGAGCGCGGCACCATGTTCGACCCCTCAGCCGTCTTCTACATGGAGAAGATCGCCGTCGGCCCGGACGCCGCCGATGTCATCGACATCACCGCACCCGTCTCGGAGAACATCAAGCGCGTCGCCAAGGTGCGCAACTGTTCGGTGTCCGATATCACTGTGTGCATCCTGGACCGGCCCCGCCACGGCGAACTGATCCAGAACGTGCGCGAGACCGGTGCCCGCATCCGTCTGATTTCCGACGGCGACGTGGCCGGCGCCATCTCCACCGCCCGCCCGAACTCGGGCACCGACATGCTGCTGGGCATCGGCGGCACCCCCGAGGGCATCATCGCCGCGGCCGCCATGCGCTGCATGGGCGGTGCCATCCACGGCAAGCTCGCCCCACGTGATGACGAGGAACGCCAGAAGGCCATCGACGCCGGGTACGACCTGGAGCAGATCCTCACCACCGAGGACCTGGTGTCCGGCGAGAACGTCTTCTTCTGCGCGACCGGCGTCACCGACGGCGATCTGTTGCAGGGCGTCCGGTACTTCGGCGGCGGCTGCACCACGCAGTCCATCGTGATGCGTTCCAAGTCCGGCACCGTCCGGATGATCGAGGCGTACCACCGTCTTACCAAGCTCCGCGAATACTCCGCGGTCGACTTCACCGGCGACGACGACGCCACGCACCCCCTCCCCTAATTCCATCATCGACGACGAGAAGGAAGACCATTGTCTGAACAGCAGTACCGCATCGAGCACGACACCATGGGCGAGGTTCGCGTACCCGTGGAAGCACTGTGGCGCGCGCAGACTCAGCGCGCCGTCGAGAACTTCCCCATCTCGGGGCGCGGCCTGGAGCGCACACAGATCCGTGCGCTCGGCCTCCTCAAGGGCGCCTGTGCACAGGTGAACAAGGACCTGGGTCTGCTGGACCCGGCCAAGGCCGACGCCATCATCGCCGCCGCCGCCGAGATCGCCGACGGCAAGCATGACGACCAGTTCCCCATCGATGTGTTCCAGACCGGTTCGGGCACCAGCTCGAACATGAACGCCAACGAGGTGATCGCCTCGATCGCCGCCAACAACGGCGTGACGGTGCACCCGAACGACGACGTGAACATGTCGCAGTCCTCCAACGACACCTTCCCGACGGCCACTCACCTGGCCGCGACGGAAGCCGCTGTGCGCGACCTGATTCCCGCGCTGGATTACCTGCAGCAGGCGCTGGCCACCAAGGCCAAGGCCTGGAAGACCGTGGTCAAGTCGGGCCGCACCCACCTCATGGATGCGGTGCCGGTGACCCTGGGCCAGGAATTCGGCGGCTACGCCCGCCAGATCGAAGCCGGCGCGGAGCGCGTGAAGGCGACGCTCCCCCGTCTCGGTGAGCTGCCCATCGGCGGTACCGCAGTCGGCACCGGCCTCAACGCCCCCGACGGCTTCGGCGCCAAGGTCGTCGAGGAACTCAAGAAGTCAACGGGCCTGTCGGAGCTGAAGACCGCCGCCGACTCGTTCGAGGCACAGGCCGCTCGTGACGGACTGGTCGAGGCATCGGGCGCGCTGAAGACCATCGCCGCGTCATTGACCAAGATTGCCAACGACATTCGGTGGATGGGCTCCGGGCCGCTGACCGGCCTGGGCGAGATCCAGCTTCCCGACCTGCAGCCCGGCAGCTCGATCATGCCCGGCAAGGTCAACCCGGTGCTGCCCGAGGCCGTGACCCAGGTGGCCGCACAGGTCATCGGCAACGACGCCGCCATCACCGTCGGCGGACTGTCCGGCGCCTTCGAACTCAACGTGTACATCCCGGTGATGGCGCGCAACCTGCTGGAGTCGTTCACGTTGCTGGCCAACGTGTCTCGCCTCTTCGTCGACAAGTGCGTGGACGGCCTGGTGGCCAACGAGGAGCACCTGAAGACGCTGGCGGAGTCCTCCCCGTCGATCGTCACCCCGCTGAACTCGGCCATCGGCTACGAGGAAGCGGCCGCCGTCGCGAAGGAAGCGCTCAAGGAGCGCAAGACCATTCGCCAGACCGTCATCGATCGCGGCCTCATCGGCGACAAGCTGAGCGTCGAGGAGCTGGACAAGCGCCTGGACGTGCTCGCCATGGCGAAGGTGAAAGATTAATTAAGGCTCGGTTCGTCCGTCTGGTCCTCGTCATCGCCGGTATCTACCAGGCGGTGACGGGGACCTGGGCGATTGTGGCCCCTGAATCGTTCTTCGACACGCTCGGCGCATTCGGCGTGCGAAACGACCACTACCTGTTCGACTTCGGGTCCTTCGCGATCCCAGTAGGGCTGGCGCTGCTGGCCGCGGTGAAGTGGCCGTCATGGCGGGTACCCGCGCTGGCCATTGCCACCGGCCACTGGGCGCTGCACACCGTGAGCCATCTGGTGGACACCAACCATCACCAGGGCCAGGCTCTGGGAATCTTCGAAGGACTCGGCCTGTTGGTGACGGCGGCGCTCATGGCACTGGCGCTGTGGTTCACGGCCGCTGAGGAATCCCGGGCGGATTAGCGCGGCCTGGATATCGTCACCGTGGACACCGCCTCCTTGGCGACGTCGGCGGCGCTGAAGGCCAATGGGCGCAGCTGTTCGGCACTGAATGCCTGCGCGCCCGCGTAGTAGGCGGGGTTCCTGGAATCGTCCGGGTTGCCGTAGACCAGAAGGCCTTTCGCATCCGGCCCGTCGGGACCGTATTGCAACGCCATGATGAAGCTGTCGCCTTCCTGGATGGGGTACCCGTTGAGCACCCCCGATGGGCCCGGGATGGCGCGCAGCTCCGTGCCGGGTTCCAGGCGTTCACCGGGACTGGGCTGCGGCTCGGAGCTGGTGCCCCAGGAGCAGCAGTCCACGATGTTGGCGGCGCCTTCGATATCGGTTCCGCCACCGATCGGCAGCAGCCGTCCGGTGTGCACCTCACGTTGCAGGTCCCCCAAGGGCGCATCGACCGGAATGCCGGCGCGCTGCAGCAGCCGCACGGCGGCCGCCAGTTCGGTGAGCCACGGCCCGACGTCGGTGACCGGAACCGAGGGCGAGCCAACGGGATTGGCCGGGTTGAACCCGTCCGCGAAAAGCCTGCCGCGGTCCTTTCGCTCCTCGGGGGTAAAGCGGGAGAGCCATTCGCGGAACACGGCGGCTCCGCGCGCGGTCTTGGTGAATCTGCCGTCCCAGGCGGCCAGCGCCGAGCATGCCGGGGCCAGGTCCACACCGTCGACAACCTTGGTCGCCGTGCATGCCCGCACCAGCGGTATACGCAGCTGATCGGCGAGGATCGCGCGATCGGAGAACAACGCGGCACCCACATCGTCGATCGTCCACTTACCGCTGTTCTCGGCGAGGAGTCGCGCGTTGGTCTTGGTGCGGGGCGTCAGCATCCACCCCTCGCCACCTTGTTGTGGCTGATAGCCGGTGAGCAGCTGATCCGGATGAGCAAGCCACATACTGTCATTGGCGTTGAAGACATAATCTCGCCGCTCGAGCTGGGGCATGTGGTCGTACCCGATGAGCCCGGGCGCCGCGGCGTTGTCATCATCGGCCCAGTCGAAGAGCGACCGGGAGCCATTGAGCACCACCATGCCCGCGGAGCGATACGCATCCCTGATCAGGCCCGGCTTTTCGCGATCCACCGCCCACGCGGCGAGCGCCTCCCTGGACAGATTGGGGGTGGCGGAGCTGTCGACAATCCAGGCACGTCCGTCGGCGCTCGTCGAGACGGTATTCATCCATGGCACACCCCGATTGGCCCGGAAAACATCCTGGAAATCATCCATGGATTCCGCGGTGGCCATGCCCAGATACTGGGTCAGCGTGGTGTTGGTATCGGCGTTGGCGTCGGCCATCGCGATGGCCTGCGCCCGTGTCCAGCCCACGGTGTCCACGTCGGCCACCGGTCCGTGCTTGGTGGAGTAGAGGGTGCGGCTCATCGGCGAGATGCCCTGTTCGCCCGCCACTTCGATGGTGATGGGGTCGGGCGTCATCACCTCGCGCCGTCCGTCCACGTAGTACGCGGTGGGGTCGGACGCATCCAGGTCGTAGCGATACAGCGCGAAGCGGCGCCCGGCTGCCACGGTGGCCGTCCATGCCACCGCATCGGTGAATCCGAGCTGTACCAACGGCATTCCGGATAACCCGACACCGTAGACATTGAGCTGTCCGGGAATGCTCTGATGCGCCTCCCAGAGACGGTTCTCGCCCGTCCAGGGGTAATGCGGGTTGGCCAATAGCAGGCCGCCGCCGGTGCTGGAGCGTTCCGACCCCAACGCCCATCCGTTGCTTCCCATCTGCGGCCGGGCGGGCAGCGCACCCGGGTGCGGCGCCGATGTGCCTGAAGGCGGCTGTGCCCTACCGATTTCGGTGATCATGGAGATGCTGGACACCGTCATCACGACATCGGAGAAATGCGCGTACAAGTCCTGCGCCGTGATCGGGCCGACCCAACCGGCACCGTCGCACCAGCCACCGTTCACGCCGTTGAGCGACAGGGATTCGTTGAACCCGGCGACGTACCCGTCGACGAGCTCACGGACTCTGACCGGCTGATCGGCCCAGCGTTTGGGGGCGTTCTCCCACAGTTTCAGGTGGCGGTAACCGAAGTCCATATCGACGTTCCGATTGCCGGCTCCGGACCCCAGCCACTTGCTGCGCTCGCCGCGGACCTTGATGATCTGGTCGATCAGCGTGCAGGCGCGGTCCTCTGCGAACGCGTACCCGGTGCCGTAACCCAATGAGCCCCAATCGTCCGCGCTGACATGCGGGACACCGCGTTCGTCTCGGCTGATCGTCGCGACGTAGCGCTGAGGAGCGGGAAGTACGACGCTGGCGGGCCCGACAAGCAGTGCCGTGATCAACACCAAGGCGACGAGTCGCACCACTACTGCCCGACGGCCGGTCCGCCCGCACCCTGATTGGGCAGGTCGGTGATGGGGATGTTCGTCGCGGGCAGCGGCGACGGAGTATTCGGCAGCGGCGGAATCTCCGACTCCGGAATATCTTTCAGCAGGTTCACAGGTGGCCCGTTATCGCGGCTGCCGTAACTGCTACCGGGTTCACGCGGACCGAGCAGCTTCGTGACGGTGACCGCGTGGTATCCGTTGGCCCTGAGTACCGGGAGGAACTGCTCA
The DNA here is from genome assembly GCF_001440005.1 of Mycobacteroides sp. H001. NCBI lineage: Bacteria > Bacillati > Actinomycetota > Actinomycetes > Mycobacteriales > Mycobacteriaceae > Mycobacteroides > Mycobacteroides sp. H001. The sequence goes on along the minus strand of NZ_LJYH01000021.1, from coordinate 202,529 downwards.
ACCAGATCCACTGTGCTGGAGTAAGTGTCGTGGAACAGCACCACAGATCCCGGCTTGATCTGTGACATCAGGATGGCCCGGGTGGCGTCGGTGTTCGAGTCGTTGGCCCAGTCGAACGGGATCACATCCCAGTTGATATCGGCCAGCCCCTGTTTCTTGGCCTCGGCCAGCACCTGGTCGTTGATCAGGCCGCCGGCGGTTCGGAACAGCTTGGGGCGCTTGCCCGTGGCCGCTTCGATCGCGTCGCTGGCCTTACTCAGCTGGCTGGCGATCGCCTCCGGCGGGATCGTCGTCATGTTGGGGTGTTCCCAGGTGTGGCTGCCGAGTTCCATCCCGGCATCGACCACTCGTTTGGCGCCCGCCGGATCGCGCTGAACCTTGTTGCCGATTTCGAAGAAGGTCGAGTGCGCACCATTGGCTCGCAGGATATCCAGCAGCCGGTCGGTGAACGGGCTGGGCCCGTCATCGAATGTCAGCGCGACGCACTTCTCACGTTGGCAGTCCACCGGCTCGGCAAGGGCGCGCTGCTTGTCGGTGACGACGATCGCGGCCGCGATCAAACTTCCCACAGCGGCCGCGACCATCGTCCACCGAAAGACATCACGCTTGGATAGCACGCTCCACAGCGTAACCGTCAGTTCAGGAAGAGAGCCCGGGGCCGAACTCCTCCAGCATCTCCGTGACCAGCGCCGCGATGGGTGAACGCTCGCTGCGTACCAGTGTGACGTGCGCGAACAGCGGATGACCCTTGAGCTTCTCGATCACCGCAGCGACGCCGTCGTGACGACCGACACGCAGGTTGTCGCGCTGCGCGACATCGTGGGTGAGCACCACCCGAGAGCCGGTGCCCAACCGCGACAGCACCGTCAGCAGCACGTTGCGCTCCAGGGACTGCGCCTCGTCGACGATCACAAAGGAGTCGTGCAGGGACCGCCCACGGATGTGCGTGAGTGGGAGCACCTCGAGCATGCCGCGCGACAGCACTTCTTCGATGACTGCCGGCGACGCCAGACCTTCGAGGGTGTCGAAGACGGCCTGCGCCCACGGGCCCATCTTCTCGCTCTCACTGCCCGGCAGATAGCCCAGTTCCTGACCGCCGACCGCATACAGCGGCCGGAACACCACGACCTTGCGGTGACTGCGGCGCTCCAGCACCGCTTCCAGTCCGGCGCACAACGCCAGCGCCGACTTACCGGTGCCTGCCTTGCCACCCAGGGAAACGATGCCTACCGACTCATCGAGCAGGATGTCCAGTGCCACACGCTGTTCCGCGGAGCGCCCACGCAGTCCGAAGACCTCGCGGTCACCGCGCACCAACTGCACCCGCTTCTCCGCGTTGACTCGGCCAAGAGCACTCGAGGTGCCGCCGAGTAGCCGAACTCCGGTGTGGCACGGAAGATCTCGCGCCGCCTCCAGATCAGCCTCGCCCGACTCGAAGAGCGAGTCGATGACCTCGGCAGTGGTGTCCAGTTCGGTCATGCCCGTCCAGCCCGAGTTCACCACGTCCTGGGCCCGGTACTCGTCGGCGGCCAGGCCCACCGCACCGGCCTTGACACGCAGCGGGATGTCCTTGCTCACCAACGTAACCAGCTTGCCCTCGGCGGCGAGGTTGAGTGCGCACGCCAGAATCCGAGAGTCGTTGGAGTCGGTGCGGAAGCCCACAGGCAGCACCGAAGGATCGGTGTGATTCAGCTCGACGTGCAGCGAACCACCCTGTGTCCCTACAGGAATGGACTGATCAAGACGGCCATACTCCAACCGCAGATCATCCAGCATCCGCAACGCAGTGCGGGCGAACCAACCCAACTCGTGATGGTGACGCTTGCCTTCCAGCTCGCTGATCACCACCAACGGGATCACTACCTCGTGTTCGGCGAATCGGTTTGTGGCCCAAGGGTCGGACAACAACACCGAGGTGTCGAGCACATAGGTACGGATTGTCCCAGGGTTCTTTGAAGCAGTCACCGAGCGCTCCTGACATCCGTGCGGCACCACACGCGATCTGTCGTGGACGCGGTCGGTACCGTGTGTGGACGCCTCGTGAGACCGTCCACATCAGGACCGGGGCCGGTCCTGTCGTTTTCGCCACGATCAGTACCTCCCGGATAGCAAAGCATGTCGCTAGCCATCGCTTTTGACGCTACTCGCACCTACGCGCAGATGCCGCGCACCGAATCGAGCGTGTTGACTAACTCCGGGTTAACGCACATTTCGCGCGAGTGTCGAGTTGTCACACAGAAAACGCGAGTGTCCCCCGTGATAGGTCGACACTCGGCGGAAGATCAGAGCCGCTCGGTGACGCCCCACTTGTCGGTGAGTTCGCGGACCACGTCTTGCACGGTGACCTCGTCGATGATTCCGGCGTCGGCCACCGAGGCGACCTTGTCCTCGTAACCGTCGATATCGGCACCGATGACCTTCAGTTCCGCAGCGCGCGCCTTGATGGCGGCAATGGTGTCCTCGGGGTGCAGACGCAGGCATTCGAGCACGATGTTGCTGTAGATCTGCTCGTGGCGACGCTCGTCCTTCTCGATGTTCGCGAGCAGGCCCTTGAGCACGGCGTCGTCGGCCTGCGCGGCCAGGTTCTGCACGAACACCGCGTGCATCTGCTCGAAGAACGCGTTGAACACCAGCGTCTCGATCTGGTTGTACGTGTCGGCCCGGTAGCCCTTCATGACGTGAGCCAGCCGGGTGTCCTCGTCGCCATTGGGGTCGGCGTTACGGGTCACCACGAGGTACTCGCGCAGCGCGATGGCGTGCAGGTTCTCCTCGGCGGTCCAGCGACCGATGAAGTCGGCCCACGGGATGATCTCCAGCGAGAAATGCTCGACCATCTCGCGGTGGTAACCCGCCAGGTTGTCCTTGGTGATCAGCAGGATCTGGATGGCGTCGACGACGGCCTTGGGCAGCTTGACATCAGAGGGCTCCCAGTCGCGTCCACCCAGGAAGGCGAAGTTCTCGCCCTCGTCGTAGGGGACGTGCTCATGGGCGTACCAAAGTTCCGCGGTGTCGCGGTGGCGATCGATGTTCTCGGCGACGACATCCGTCAGCTCAAGAGTCAACGCATTGGGTACAGGTTTCTGTGCCATGCGGTAACGGTAACCGGACGAATAAGAAATGGGAAATCGCCGCGCGGCCCTTCGCGCGGAGACACTTAGTACCGCAAAACCCCAGTAAGGGCGGGTACTAAGCGTCCACTCGCGATGACTAAAGACTCTAGAGAGTGAGGCCCGGATACAGGGGGTTGGCGGCCAGCAGTTCGGCCGAAGCGGCCTTCACTCGATCCGCGACACCATCGGCAAGGGTGTACTTGGCCTTCGAGGTGCCATCGGCTTCGGTGTTGGACAGTACGTCGACCACAAGCTCGGCGACCTTGTCGAACTCGTCGGCGTCAAAACCGCGGCTGGTGAGGGCCGGGGTGCCGAACCGGATGCCGCTGGTGTACCAGGCACCATTCGGGTCTGCCGGGATGGCGTTGCGGTTGGTGACGACGCCGGCATCGAGCAGGGCCGACTCGGCCTGCCGCCCGGTAAGCCCGAAGGACTGCACGTCGAGCAGCACCAGATGGTTGTCGGTTCCGCCGGTGACCAGGCGCGCGCCCCGCTTCAGGAATCCCTCGGCCAGCGACTTGGCGTTGTCGGCGACGCGCTGTGCGTACGCCTGAAACGAGGGCTGGCGCGCCTCGGCCAGGGCGACGGCCTTGGCGGCCATCACGTGCGAGAGCGGTCCGCCCAGCACCATCGGGCAGCCCTTGTCGACGGCATCGGAGTACTCGGCGGTGGCCAGCACCAGGCCGCCGCGGGGTCCGCGCAGCGACTTGTGGGTAGTGGTCGTGGTGATGTGGGCGTGCGGCACCGGGTCCTCGTCGCCGGTGAACACCTTTCCGGCGACCAGGCCGGCGAAGTGCGCCATATCGACGAACAGGGTGGCGCCCACCTCGTCGGCGATCTCACGCAGCTTGGCGAAGTTCACCCGGCGCGGGTAGGCGGAGTAGCCACCCACCAGCACCAGCGGCTTGAACTCGCGCGCCGCCGCGGCCAGTGCGTCGTAGTCCAGCAGGCCGGTTTCGGGATCGGTGCCGTAGCTGCGCTGGTGGAACATCTTGCCCGAGATGTTGGGGCGGAAGCCGTGGGTCAGGTGGCCTCCGGTGTCCAGTGACATACCCATCAGGCGCTGATTGCCGTACTGGTGGCGCAGCTCCTCCCAATCGCTCTCGGAGAGGTCGTTGACGTTGCGCACCCCCTTTTCGGCCAGCGCGGGGGCCTCGACGCGTGTCGCGAGGATGGCCCAGTAGGCGACGAGGTTGGCATCGATACCCGAGTGCGGCTGCGCATAGGCGTACGGCGCCCCGAACAGCTCGCGGGCGTGCTCGGCCGCCAGCGCCTCGACGGTGTCGATGTTCTGGCAACCGGCATAGAAGCGGTGCCCGATGGTGCCCTCGGCGTACTTGTCGGACAGCCAGGTACCCATTGTCAGCAGCACGGCCGGCGAGGCGTAGTTCTCGCTGGCAATCAGCTTGAGCGAATCGCGTTGGTCAGCAAGCTCTTTACGGGTCGCATCCGCGATCCGCGGCTCGATGGTCGCGATGACTTCCAGGGCCGATCGGTAGGCGGCGCTGGCGGTCTCGGCGTACTGCGCGCCCTGCGCGATATCACTGGATGCTGAGGTCGTCATGGCCATCAGCCTAGTCGGCGGCTATGTCAGCGTGGACGCCACCAGGGGCTCGTCGAGCAGCCGCCCGAAGCGGGTCGTGAGTGACTGTTCCGGGGGGCGACGGTCCAGCCACCCCTTCAACAATTGATAGCCCTCGACGTAGGTGGAGATGTACGCCCGCCACAACGGCGAGGACAGGAATTTGAGCATGTGCCGGGCCCGCTCGTCGGAGACCAGCAGCCAGCGTTTCAGGAATGCGATGACGTCCTCGACGTCACGGTGCTCGTCATGCAGCATCAGGGCCGCATCTTGGCGAACGTTGATCAGTCCGGCCCGCGCCCGCCCGACAGCCTGAGCCTGTTCGCCGTCGAAGCGCAACCCGAGGTCGGCGTAGATCTCCTGTGCCCACAGCCCCCAGTCGTCACCGATTGCCGCGTACAGGGCGAGGTCGGCGAGCCCCTCCGCCATCAGGCACTGGGGTGTGTTCACCAGGAAGATGGTCTGCTCCTGCTGGTCCCCCAGGTGCACCAGACCCGCCTCCTTGCGGCAGTGCTCGGTGTGGTGCCCGGGATAGGACTCGTGGGCGATCAGAGCTGGCACATTGGTCAGATATTGCTTGAGATCGGAGTTGATGGCGACTGTCGAGCGGTAATTGCCCTCGTAGTAGTTGAACCCCGACCAGGGTTTGTCGCTGACGATCTCGTAGGTGATCGTCTCGGTGTCGGGCAGCGGAAACTCCGCGCGCACCCGGTCGCGCAGCGCACTGGAGAACGCGTCCACGCATTCCTGCAGGCGGTTCGGGTCAATTTCCTGGGACCGGTCGTAGGCGGTTTTCCGTTCCAGCAGCGAACCACCCTCCGGCAGAACACTTTCCAGCGCCTCATGGGCTTCCCGGTAGCGCTCTTCGTCGCCTTTCGCGATGCGCACGTCGAAGTAGTCATGCACTTCGTCGACAAATCCGATGTTCTCGCCCGCGAACTTGCGGCCGGCACAGGCCAACGCCTTCAAGTGCGTATCGATGAAGGCCTTGCGCGCGGCATCGAGGTCACTTGCGGTCAGCTCGGCCCGCAGGGCCGCGGCCTGGCGGGCCAGGTCTGCCGGATCGGGGGTGGGCTCGTTCTCGACACGCTGCCGCAGCGCCGGATCACCGGTGAAGGAGTCGACGTATCCACTCTCAATACGGTCAAATCGCAGCCCGAGCAGCAGGTATTCGTTGACGAGGCTGTTCTCCGACCGGCCGTTATCGCCCATGTCACACAACCCTAGTGCCGCGTTCACGAATGGTTCCTGCAAGACTTGCGTCCATGCCGCGGCTGAGCGAGCCGAGCCCCTATGTGGAGTTCGACCGGAAACAGTGGCGCGCGCTGCGCAAGTCCACGCCGCTGGTCCTCACCGAGGAAGAGCTCTTCGGCCTGCGTGGCCTGGGCGAGCAGATCGATCTGACCGAGGTCGCCGAGGTCTACCTGCCGCTGGCTCGTCTCATTCACCTTCAGGTGGCCGCCCGCCAGCGGCTCTTCGCCGCCACCGCCACCTTCCTCGGGGACCAACACCCGGACCGTCTTGTCCCCTTCGTCATCGGCGTCGCGGGCAGCGTCGCGGTCGGCAAGTCGACAACGGCGCGTGTGCTGCAGGCACTGCTCGCCCGCTGGGACCACCATCCCCGCGTGGACCTTGTGACCACCGACGGATTCCTCTACCCAAATGCCGAACTTTCCCGGCGGAACATCATGCACCGCAAGGGTTTTCCGGAGAGCTACAACAGGCGCGGGCTGCTGCGATTCGTCACCGAGGTCAAATCGGGAGCCCATGAGGTCACCGCCCCGGTGTACTCACACCTGCTGTACGACATCATCAAAAACGAGAAACACGTTGTGCAGCAACCCGATATCTTGATTCTCGAGGGCCTGAATGTGCTGCAGACCGGCCCCACCCTGATGGTCTCGGATCTGTTCGATTTCTCGATCTATGTGGACGCCCGCATTGAAGACATCGAACAGTGGTACATCTCCCGATTCCTGGCCATGCGCTCCACGTCATTCGCAAATCCCTCATCACATTTCCATCACTACGCCAAACTGTCCGATAAGCAGGCAACCCTTGCCGCACAGGAGATTTGGCACTCGATCAACCTGCCGAACCTGCTGGAGAACATCCTGCCGACGCGACCACGGGCCACGCTGGTGCTCCGCAAGGATGCCGACCACTCGATCAACCGGCTGCGCCTGCGCAAGCTATAGATCAGCTTGCATGAAGTAGACCGAATGGTATATTCGGCGCATGATCAACGACGTGGTTGAAACCTGGCACGGCATCATTTCCGGCGCGAACCCGGAAGCGCTCAACGACCTGCTGGCCGAGGACGCGGCCTTCTACTCCCCCGTGGTGTTCACCCCGCAGCAGGGCAAGCAGATCACCGCCATGTACTTGTTGGCCGCCTTCGCCACCCTTGCCGGACCCGAGAACAACTTCCACTACACCAAGGAAATCCTGGACGGGAACACCGCGGCACTCGAGTTCGAGGCGACCGTGGACGGTAAATACATCAACGGAATCGACATCATCACCTGCAACGATGCCGGAAAGATCGTGGAGTTCAAGGTCATGATCCGTCCGTTGCAGGCCATCAATCTGCTGCACGAGAAGATGCGCGCCGCGTTAGAAACCGCGTCCTGATTTACAGTGCGTCAGCGGCAACCAACCAGTAGGTTGACCGCATGGACTATGACTACGACGTAGTCGTCATCGGGTCCGGTTTCGGTGGGAGCGTTGCGGCCCTCCGCCTCACCGAAAAGGGCTACCGAGTCGGCATACTAGATATGGGAAAACGCTGGAAACGCGAGGATTTTCCCCCGAACAACTGGCACGTGCGCAAGGCGATGTGGGCACCGGCGCTCGGGTGCTTCGGACCGCAGCGACTGACCGTGCTGGGCAAGACCTTCATCGCCAGCGCGGTGGGTGTGGGCGGTGGATCGCTGATCTACGGCAACACGCTGTATGAACCGCTGGAGCAGTTCTACACCGATAAGCAGTGGGCGCATATCACCGACTGGAAGTCCGAACTGGCGCCCTACTACGACCAGGCCAGCCGGATGCTCGGAGTCGCGCAGACTCCGCACACCACCCCACCCGATGAGGTGCTGCTCGCCGTCGCCAAGGACCTGGGCGTCGAAGACACCTACCACCCCACCAATGTCGGTGTCTTCTTCGGCGATGAGCCGGGCAAGACCGTGCCGGATCCGTTCTTCGGCGGCGCCGGCCCCGAGCGGTCCGGCTGCATCGGCTGCGCCGCCTGTATGACCGGCTGCAAGCACAATGCCAAGAACACCACCGAGACCAACTACCTGTATCTCGCCGAACACGCTGGCGCCCAAATACATCCGCTTACCGAGGTGCTTGACGTGCGGCCCCTGCAGGATCGTGAGGGCTATGCGGTCAGCACCAAACAGACCGGGCGGCTGGTCCGTAAGAAGAAGCGCACGTTCACCGCTCAGCATGTGGTGTTCTCGGCGGCATCGCTGGGCACCCAGCGGCTGCTGCACAAGTTCAAGGATTCAGGGTCGCTGCCCAACCTGTCAGATCGCCTGGGCGAACAGACACGCACCAACTCCGAATCGGTGCCCATCGTCTATTCCCCCACCCGCGATGACTTCTCGCAAGGCGTCGCCATTACCTCCTCGATCCACCCCGAACCCAATACCCATGTCGAGGTGGTCCGATACGGGGAAGGCTCGACCTTCCTGAGCATGTTGGGCACCAACATGGTTGACGGCGGCCCATGGCGTTTCGCGCGCACCTGGCTGGCCAATGTGCGGCACCCCGCGATGGTGTTCCGATCGATGTTCCCCTACCGCGCCGCACAGCACTCGATCATCGTGCTGGTGATGCAGTCGTTGGACAACTCGCTGACCACCTATCTCAAACGCGGGCTGTTCGGCAAGAAGATGACCACCAAACAGGGCTCGGGAGAACCGAACCCGGATTGGATCCCGGTCGCACACGATGTCGCACGGCGGATGGCCGACAAGGTCGACGGATACGCGGGCAGCACCCACCTGGATTCGATGAACATCCCGCTGACGGCGCATTTCATCGGCGGCTGCCCCATCGGCGATTCTCCCGAGACCGGGGTGATCGATCCGTACCAACGGGTCTACGGATATCCCGGGCTGTATGTCTCCGATGGTTCGGCGATATCGGCGAACCTGGGCGTGAATCCGTCATTCACCATCACCGCCCAAGCCGAACGCGCAATGGCGTTCTGGCCCAACAAGGGTGAGCTCGATCCACGGCCGGCCCTAGGCTCGCCCTACAAGCGCGTCTTCCCGGTGCAGCCCAACCGTCCGACGGTTCCCGAGTCCGCACCCGGCGCGCTGCGCCTGCCGCTGACCCCGGTCTAAACATGAAGGTGCCGGGCCATCCACTGGATGGCCCGGCACCAGCTCGCCTTCAGAACGAGGCGAGCATGTGGGCGGCTACGCCGAGCGCAGGCGCCGTAGTCCGAGGAATTGGATGTCCGCCATGACGGCGGTGTAGATGCCGAACGCGATGGAAAGCGTCACCCCGGCGGTGGTGAGCGGCACCCATTTCATGACACCCGCAGCCACATAGAGCACGGTGGCCAGCAGGTTGCCGGCGATGTAGGCGACGCCGATGGTTCCAAGCTTGGACCTGTCAGCCCGGCTCAGTACGAAGGCCAGTACCCCGTATCCGATGAGGGCGGCGGCATGCGCCACCTGAAATCCCAACGAGGGACCAAGCGGCTCGACAAGCCATTTCGCGGCGACCAGCAGGACGACAGCAACCGAACCGGTGGCGATGCCGTCCAGGCCGATTCCGAATCGCAGGAGCGAATCGGGTTGGGCGAATCGTGTGCGAAGTACTGAGGCGTTCTCTGAAGCTATGGACATTGGGGACTCCTTGTGTGAAAGCTCCGGGTCAAAGCTGACACCACTGACATTCCTCGGGATGTACTGCCATCTCGACATTCGGCACTGCCAATCCCTGCCAATTCGCTACGCGGTATGCCATCATCTAAGGATGACAACAGCGGATGTCATCTCTACCGGGCCCGGTGCACAGCTCGGCCGTCATTCACTTTTATGGCGCTGGGCTGGCGATATGCGCATCGCCTTCACCGGCGGTACGGCCGGGCTCCTGCAAACGATGGACCCCGCCATCGGCTACGCACTGATCGAGCACTCGAATTTCTTCGCAGACCCCGTTGACAGGGTGTTCCGCTCGCTGCCACCGATCCTGGGCACCGTGTACGACGAGCCCGCCGCCGGCACCGGGGTGAAGGTGCGGGACTTTCACCGCGACATCAAGGGAATCCAGCCCGACGGTGTCCGGTATCACGCGCTGAACCCGACAACGTTCTGGTGGGCGCATGCCACGTTCCAGGTGATGGTCGAACAAACCATCGACAGGTACTCCCGCCATCGGCTGTCCCACGCCGAGCGTGAACAGCTCTACCAGGAGGGTGTCGAATGGTATCGCCGGTACGCGATGAGCGAGCAACCGCTGCCACCGAATAGGGCGGCGTTCCAACAGGAATGGGACCGATACTGCGACGAGGTGCTCACCCCCAACCCCGCCGCTGATTACCTGATGAAAGTCATCGAGGGACGCGCCGTCCCCGATATGAGCAAGTCTCCTTACCTGCCGGTGGCGTCGTACTTGAAGCCGGCCGCACGACTCGCGCTGCCGACCACACCGATGCGGATGGCGTTGGCCCCTCCGCTGCGGCTGACCATCTATGGCGGCTTGCCACCCCAGGTGCGCAAGCGTTTTGGGATTCGGTGGAACCTGGCCGACGAGACCGCCTACCGCGCGCTGGGCCGTGCCGTGCCGCTGGCGTGGCCCTTCATCCCGACATCGTGGCGGTGGCACCCGGGCAGCCACGCCGGATGGCGCCGGGAACGGGGACGGCTACCGCGGAACTGGTGACGAACCGTTGGTGCGAACATCATTGGGCACCGGAACGGTCTGTGCGCGCAGATCCGCGGCGATGAGTTTGGCCGCGGCGTTCTGCCAGTTGTGCAACGAACGCTGTGGCACCTCGGTGACCAGCCACTGCCACGCCTGACGCGATACCGGGTCCAGTCCTGCGGCCGTCGCGCCCTGCGCATAGGCCCGCACACCCATGACGTACGGGAAGTACAGGGCGTTGTAGTACCGCCATTGGTCGGTGGTACCGAAATCTCCGTCGTCCCGGGGCTTGAGCCGCGAAATGGATTCGGCCAGCACGGCTCTGAGTTCATTGGCACGCTCGACGGGCTGGTCGGAAGCGCCACGATCGGTGAGTCGTTCGTCGATCGCGGGCAGCGATGTCAGCGGGCTGGCGACGAGTTTGGCCAGGTCGCCGTAGTGGCTCAGGGCCCGGCGAGTCAGACGGGTGAACGTCTCATCATCGACGCCGTCGATGGGCGATGCCGATTTCAGTGGCAAGGCCGCCTCGGTGCTACGCAGCTCGGAACGCTCGTGGCGCAGCTGCGGGGAACGCGAGAAGGCCAGGCGGTCAAGGAAGTCGGCGAAGGGGCCCGATTGCACCTGAATGCAGATGGCCAGGCCCACGCTGGTGAACAGCAGGACCACCAGCGCAACAGACTGCCCGACAACGGCGATGCCGATCATCGCTTGGGCGCCGAACAACGCGCCGACAAGGATCGAAGCCACGAAGGAACGCAGCATGTCGCCACGCAACGCTTGTCCTTCGTCGAAGGCATCCCAGAGCGCCACACCCAGACCGAGTAGCACCAGGTCGAAGCCGGTCGACGCCAGCGCCAGCCAGCTCGGAAGAATGCCGAGCGGAATGATCAGCTGCGCATCGCCAAGGGTGAAGAACATGGTGGCGACCAGGACGACACCCCGCGCCGAGCCGGGTATCGAGGCACGGCGGCGGAACAACAAGATGGCCGCACCGATGGCGGCGGTCCCATTGGCACAGAACATGATCCAGTGCCCCAGTTGAGCCGGACCGGCGATGGTGCCGGCCAATGAGGCGCCCACGAGCAGCGCGACGGCCAGGACGGCGCCGGGCACGGCCATCGCGGCGCGATCACGCCACCGGTCACCGGTGTTGGTGAGTTCAAGCAGCACCAGCAGCCACGAGACGCTCGGAATGATCGCGGTGAACACTTCGATACGGCCCAGGAGTTCGGCATCCGAACCCGGGGTGACGCGGATGGCGTCGAGTGCGACAACTACGGAGTAGCCGATCAGCCCGATGGCCGCGAGCACGAGGACGGGCTTACGGGGATTACGCGCGAGCAGATACAGACCCAGCCACCAGCTGAGTCCGAAAACCAGTGCCGACATCGCCACCATTAGTAACAGTGTGACAGGTGACCGGTTGACGAGTCACGCCCGTCTATCCAGCAAGGAAGGACATGGCCTACAAGGCCACCCGGCCACCGCACGAGGCGGTGCCCAGCCAGGTGTGCGGATTGCGGTCCCAGCACCACCCGAGTTTGGGGCGCCGATCCGATATCCAGATCGCGGGCACCCGCTGTCCTTTTCCCCGCGAGGCCGCCAGCGAGAAACACTTGTTCTTGCGCAACATGTCCGGCCGCAACAGAACCAAGGCAATGCCCTCCTCGATGGTGAGCGGGGTCCGTCCTCGCGCGGTGATCGTCTGTAACGCCGCCTCCGGTGTCACGTTGCAGAACTCGCTGCCGGTGTCGACGTCGGTAAGCAGGTAGGCGTGATCCGGAATCCCCACTATCGGTCGATACACGTTCACGTCGCCGTCATCCATGACATGAAAGCCCTTGCGCCCATTCAGGCTCATCAACGGCGCCGTCTGCTCATAGCTGGTCCCGGCGACAAGGAGAATGAACGGGATGTGATCGCCGGGGTCGACCACGGACGGCGGAAGGTCAGCGACTCGATTTCCCAGCTGACTGGCGCGGTCACCGACCGGGTACCCCAGTTCGGTCAGGCGGGAAAGCTGGCGATCGAATTCATCCTGAGCAGCGGGCATTGACCGTCAACGCAGCGTTTGGCCGGCAAGTTCCCGCGCGAGCCCATCAGGCTGCACGGCTGATATCGCGCCATAGCTCCCGTTGCACACGATGCGGATCCATGTCGATACGCCGATGCTGGTCGAACACCATGACCGCGTGCTCCGGCTCTGTGTATCCCGGCCAATCGAGGCCCGGAATGCCCGTGCCTGCGAACGCGAGCCACCGGCTCTGAATGTCCTCGGTCAGCGCCAGCGCCTCAGCCATATCGCGTTTCCCCGCCAATGCGGGCCAGCGCTTGAAAAGACCAAACACCGCGAACAGTTCCGTCGCGTGTGCGGCTCCCGGTCCGAAACGCCGCAGCGGCCGCGGCGCGTAGTCGTACCGGTAAAAGTAAACCGACGCATGCCGGCTGTACGCCCGCGCCACCCGCCAGGCCTCTGAGCCGAACATCGCATCGCCCATCAGACGCACCAGCGCAGCCTTGGACGGATAGCCCTCGTAGGAATCAATCACCCGCTTCGCGGCCTCGGGGCTCAGCGCATCGAGCGTGCCCGCGACGGCACGGGCGTCGAACCGGGACACCGACAACACCCGGGTGAGCAGTCGGTTGAACAACCGAACCTCTTCCGCGTTGTATCCGATGATGAGTGGGACCCGTTGCGCCTCCCCGCGTTCCATCATCGCGATCGGGTCATCGGGCACAACGTCACCGTCGATGCTGGGGCCCACACCTAGCGAAAAGGCCGATTCCCGGGTTTTCGCGGTGAGCAGCCGGTGTGTCGCCCTCACGAGATCGCGCGGCCTGGCATTGATGACCGCCTCAGCGGGGTTACGGATATCGACACCGAGATACCCGACGAGCCGGCGCGCATTGGCGGCTGCTTCATCCCGCGTATGGATCATTCCGCTGGCCGTGCTTTGGCAGATCGCGCGCTGGAACAACCCTGCCGCCGCCGGAACGGCCAACAACATCTGGACGCAATGCGCGCCCGCGCTTTCGCCGAAGATGGTGACACTGCCCGGATCTCCACCGAAGGCCGCTATGTTGTCGCGCACCCACCGCAGCGCCATCACCAGATCGCGTAAGTACAGATTGCTGTCGATGGTGTGCCGATCATCCGATAAGGACGACAGATCTATCGCGCCGTAGGCGCCGACCCGGTAGTTCACCGAGACGAAGACACAGCCGCGCCGCGCAAGGTCGGCGCCGTCGTACAAGGACAGCGCGGAACTCCCCAAAACATAGGCGCCACCGTGAATGTAGAACATCACCGGCAGAGCCTCCGCGGAAGCCACATCCGGCATTGTCACGTTCACGGTCAGACAATCCTCGCTGACCGCCTGGAATCTGTTGAGTGAGAGCGGCACATAGATACGTTTCTGCGGTGACGCCGATTTCCAGGAGTCACAGGGCAACACCCCAGACCAGGGTTTCGCGGGCGCCGGGCTGCGCAGACGCAGCGCGCCCACCGGCGGCTCTGCATACGGTATGGCCCGAAAGCGGCGCACACCACGATCGTGGAATCCCTCGACCACACCATTGGCGGTCTGCACCCGCACCGGGTGCCGGACAACGTATTTCGAGCCCTTTGCCATCGGCGTCTCAGACCACGGTCAGCGGCAGTGACTTGCGCGGCTCGAAGACGAACCGCGATCCCCCACTGACATTGGCGATCATGACCTCGGGCAGCTGCTTGTCCTCGCCCTCATGCTCGACGAACGAGACCACCCAGTCTTGCGCGTCTCCAGAAATCTGCACGCCGATATGCGGATCGACGGCCGTCGCGATGGCCTGAAGCGGCCGCGTCTCGGCAGGACCGCACAGCGAGATCCAGGCGTGCTCCGCGTGTGCGGGTGACTCCCACACGTGGAGCTGAGCGCCGGAGATTTCGGCATTCACATAGCCAATCGGACTCAACAGCGGGTGCACCTGAAGTACCCGGAGGACACCCTCGATCCCGTCGGGCACCTGCAACGCATGTTTGATCCGCGCAGCGGCGACACCCGCCAGCCCAATCAGCTGCTGGGTACATACGGTGCGAGCCAGCTCCGCATCGGCCGCCCGCTTACGCACCGCGATGGAGAACCCCAGGAACAACAGATGCATCTGCAGGCAGATCTCGTCGGCTATCCGCACCAGTGCCGAATGTGAGAACGCACCGAAGTCCAAGTCCGACAGCAGCGGTCCGGCGTAGTCGGAGGCTCCTACGTCGGCGGGATCGATCTCTCCCAATTCCCAACCGGCGGCGATCGATGCGCCGACGACGTCCAGGGCCGGGATTCCGGACACCGCCGGATACGACTCGTCGATGGTCACCGTCCACGCACAATGCGGATGCCGGTCGGCGGGCGTGCGCGGCGGCCGGTGAATCGGACGAACCTGCGCATGCGGATTAGTGGCAAAGGCCGTCGCATCGAAAGTGGGGTCTTCGATGTCGTGGCACATACCTGTCACGTAATCGGGTCCGAGCGGTTCGACGTCGAGCAGCGCACCGCAGTGGTCGAGGTGAAACTCCCCGTGCCACTTGTCGTGCACGGTGTACCGGAAGTCCATGAACTGGGGCGGCGCGCCGATATCGAGCTGCATGCCCTTGAAGATGGTGATCACGTCGTCGCCCTCGAACCGCAGCGCCTTCTGCATGCGCCGGGTATAGATCGGACTGGACGACGCCCACTCTTCAATGGCGACCTGCAGCATCTCCTCTCTCCCGAAATGCTGTATGCAATAGGCCATTCCCGAGCGGTCGATCAGCTGGCCGATGAGCAGCAGCTCGGGAACCAGGACCGCCAACTGATCCCGGGACAACTCGGAGAATCGGCTAGTCACCGGCGGATTCCGCGTCTTTCTTGGCACGTTTGGCGATGGCCATCTCGACATGCTTATTGACACGCTGCCCGAGCGGCCACCCGACGTAGTGCGTGATGAACAGCGCGACCTCGCGCAGTTCGGCATCGGTGAGTTCACCGTTGGCCAGGGCGGCCCCTGTCTGGATCTCCAGGATCTCGTCCAGTCCCAGGGCACTTACCGCGCCAAGGAGCAGCAGCCGGCGATCACGCATCGACAGCTCCGGGCGATCCCAAATGGTGCCGAAGAGATGCTCGGCGGTGTACTTGAAGTAGTCGCCGGGCAGGTCAGGCATGTCCCAGCCATAGACCTCTTTCATCTTGTCCAGACCCTTGCGGCGCAGCTCATCCATTACTTGCCCCTTCCTCGTGTGGCACACCAAGACTCGCGGCCAGTCGCTCACGGGCCAACGCGGCCAGCGGCAGCTCGACGGACTGCTCTTCGCCGAGCGCCAGGGCCAGGCTCAGGTCCTTTTCACCGAGACCGCGCACATGCGTGAAGATGGGGAGCCAGAAGCTGTCCGATGTCACCGGTTCGGTGGTATCGCGCAACATGATGGCGCCCGGCCCACCGGTGATGGCGTCCGTATGACGCACCACCTTGCCCAGGTCGGTGATGTTCAGGCCACAACTTTCGGCCAGGCGCTGCGCCTCCCCGGCTGCGGTGAAGGCAACGAAATGTAGGAGGTTGCGCGCCAACTTCATCCGGGTACCCGCACCAGGGGAACCGGCATGAATCACCAGCGATGCCCACTTCGAGAAGGGCTCCTTGACCCGCGCGAACGTCTCGTCGTCGGCGCCGACCATGGTGGCCAACTCGCCCTTGTGTGCGCCGGGGGCGCCACCGCTCACCGGTGCGTCGATGACGTGAATCCGTTGTGGTGCCAGTTCGTTGGCCAGCTGCACCGCTGTCGCGTCACTGATGGTGGAGTGGATGGCGATGATGGTGCCCGGCTTGACCCTGGGCGCGAGTTCTCCGACCACCTCACGTACCTGTGCGTCGTCTAGCACGGTGACGCTGATGAGGTCGGCATCGGCGATATCGGCCAGGTTGTCCGCCGCACGCGCGCCGGCCTCGACAAGCGGCGCCATGGTCTCGGCCCGCAGATCGAAGACCGTCAGGCCGCCGGGCCAGTCGACAAGCCGCTGGGCCATAGGCGCACCCATGTTGCCCAGGCCGATGTACCCGAGCGAGAGAGCAGACTGCGTCATGACCGGATGATCTGTCCGCCGTCGACGTTGAACACCTGGCCGGTGATCCAGGACGCCTTGTCCGACAATAGGAAAAGACACATGCCCACCATGTCGTCGACGGTGCCCATGCGGCTCAGCGGGATGTTCTTGACGAGCTCGCTGCGGAACTGCTCGGGCACCGTGCCGCGGGTGGCCTCGGTGTCGGTGGGCCCCGGTGCGATGGCGTTGATGCGGATCTTCTGGCCACCCAGTTCACGCGAAAGCTGCTGCGTCAGACCATTGATGCCTACCTTGGCCAGCCCATAGAACCCCGAGTACAGCCAGGCAGCCGTGGATGATTGGTTGACAATAGCGCCGCCGCCACGCTTGGCGATGTGCTTGTACACCGCCCGGGTACACACCAGCGCGCCATCCTGGTTCACGCTCATGAACTTCTTGTAGTAGTCCCACGGCACCGACAGCAGCAGGTCGAGCTTCATGCCGCCGTAGATGGCGGCGTTGTTCACCAGGTAGTCGATACCGCCGAACTCTGCGACCGCCTTGTCCGCCATGGCTATTGCCGAATCGGGGTCGGAGACGTCGACGCTTGCGAAGATGGCCTTGCCGCCGTCGGCCACGATTTGCTTGGCGACACCCTCCCCTAACTCGGCATTGATATCGGCGACCACCACGGCCGCACCTTGGCCCGCCAGCGCGTGCGCATACGCTTCGCCGATGCCCTGTGCGGCTCCGGTGACGATGGCGACCTTGCCCTCGAACTCTCCCATGAGATCTCCTCTATTTCACAGCCGTTGCAATGACTTTGGTTTCCAGGTATTCCTCGAAACCGGCGACGCCCATCTCTCTGCCGTTACCCGATTGCTTGTAGCCGCCGAAGGGTGCGTCGGCGGAATACCAGACACCGCCGTTGACATTGACCGTTCCCACCCGCAGCCGGGATGCCACTCGCGCCGCACGCTCGTCGTCTCCGCTGAACACCGTCCCGGACAGTCCGTACGGTGAATCGTTGGCGATCCGCACCGCGTCGTCGTCGCCGTCATGGGCGATGACCACCAGCACCGGGCCGAAGATCTCCTCGCGCGCCACGCGAGCATCGTTGGTCAGTCCGGTGACGACGGTGGGTTCGATGAAGAATCCGCGGTCTCTACCCTCTGGCCGTCCGCCTCCGCAAGCGAATGAACCACCCTCGGCAACAGCAAGATCCAGGTAGGACTGGACCCGGTCGCGCTGACGCGCCGAGATCACCGGGCCACAGATCGTGCCCGGTTTGGTGGGATCCCCCGGCTTGAGCGAGCCCATCGTGGCGGCCGCCGCCTGCACCGCCTCCTCGTAGCGTGCACGGGGTACGACCAGCCTGGTGGTGATGGCACAGCCCTGGCCCGCATGCATCGCCGCGGTGAATGCGGAGACCGAGCAGGCCGCGGCGAGGTCGGCGTCATCGAGCACGATGAACGCCGACTTGCCGCCGAGTTCCAAGAACACCTTCTTGACGGTGGCGGCGGCATCGGTCATGACCGCGCGTCCAGTCGCCGTGGAACCGGTGAACGACACCATGTCCACCCGGGTATCCGTCGACAGCTGCGCACCGATGCGGTGGTCGCTGGAAGTCACGATGTTGAAGACGCCCGGTGGGAAATCGGTGTGCTCGGCAATGATTCGGCCTAGCACCGCCGCGCACCAGGGAGTATCCGGAGCGGGCTTGAGTATCAGGGTATTACCGGCGGCCAGCGCGGGCCCCACCTTGGCGAGGTTGATCTGATGCGGAAAGTTCCACGGCGTGACCGCGCCGACCACGCCAACGGCCTCACGCATGAGAGTCCGCTGAGTCTTGATGCCCATCGGTGAGGCAACACCGAGATCAGTACTCCAGCCGAAGGATTCCGCGGTGTCGGCGGCGAACCGCAGATCGTCCACCGGCCCCTCCAGCTGCGCACCGGCGGTCAGCATCCGAGGCGCCCCCACCTCGGCGATGGTCAGGTCGCGCAGCTCCTCGATGTGAGCCCGCATGCCATCCCGGAGCTGCCGCAGGCACCGCACTCGCAGCTCCACATTGCGTGACCAATCGGTGTCGTCGAACGCACGGCGCGCCGCCTCGATGGCATGGCTCATGTCATCGGCATCGGCATCGGCCGCGGTCCCGAGCACCTCCTCGGTGGCCGGGTTCACCGTAGGAAATCGTCCGGCACCGCCGGGAATCAACTTTCCGTCGATGAACAGATCACTGTCGCCATCGGCCAGAAGCGTCATGTCACCTCAATCCCAAGAATCTGGACACATGTCCATTCCTTACTGGTGAACCATAACCACCTGAATCAATCCATGGCAAGAGCGCATCCAGTGACTATTCAAAAACTAGTGTTGGACAGCATTTTTCATGAACAGTATTGCTCGGTTGCCGCACGCACGCTAATCTGGACAAGTGTCCAGTGAAGCTGTGGTGACCCTGACAAGCGACTCGCCGCGAAACCGGCGGCAGGAAGAGACGATCCGCAAGATCGTCACCGCAGGCCGGGAGATGCTCGGCGAGACGACGTACGCGGATATGACGATCCGCGGCGTGGCCGCACGCGCGAAGGTGGCCCCCGCGACCGCGTACACCTACTTCTCCTCCAAGAGCCATCTGGTGGCCGAGATCTACCTCGACCTCATCCATGAGGCGCCCTACTTCACCGACGTCAACGACGGCCAGACCGCCCGGGTCACCAAGACGCTGCGCAGCCTGGCATTGGTGGTTGCCGACGAGCCCGAGATCGCCACGGGGTGCACGACCGCGCTGCTGAGCAACAACGACGAAGCTGTGCGTGCTGTCCGCGACAAGATCGGGCTGGAAATCCATCGCAGGATCCGCTCGGCCATGGGACCCGATGCCGATCCGCGCGTGGTGTCGGCCCTCGAAATGACCTTCTTCGGCGCCCTCATGCACGCAGGCAGCGGCACCTTCACGTATCACGAGATCGCCGACAAGCTGACCTTCGTGGTGGATCTCATGCTGGGAGGCAACGAATGACGGCTGCCTCGATGTCCTCTGTGGTTTTCGATCCGTACGACTACAACTTTCACGAGGACCCGTACCCGTACTACCGGCGCCTACGCGACGAAGCACCGCTGTATCGCAACGACGACCTGAACTTCTGGGCGCTCTCGCGTCACCAGGATGTGCTGCAGGGCTTCAGGAACAGCGAGGCACTGTCCAACTCCAACGGTGTCTCGATGGACAAGGCCTCCTTCGGGCCACACGCCAAACTGGTGATGTCGTTCCTGGCGATGGACGACCCCGAGCATCTTCGGCTTCGCACGCTGGTGTCGAAGGGATTCACCCCCAGGCGAATCCGGGAGCTTGAAGGACGGGTCGTCGCGCTTGCACGCACGCACCTGGACAACGCCCTGCAGTCGGAAAGCTTCGATTTCGTCGCCGACTATGCAGGCAAGCTGCCCATGGATGTCATCTCGGAGCTGATGGGCGTGCCCGAGCCCGACCGGACCCGCATCCGGGAGTTGGCCGACGGAGTCATGCACCGCGAAGATGGCCTCGCCGACGTGCCGCCCGAGGCCATCCAGGCCTCCTTTGACCTGATGACTTACTACATCGACATGGTCAAAGAACGTCGCCGGCGCCCAACGGAGGATCTGACTTCCGCTCTCCTGCAGGCGGAAATCGACGGCGACCGCCTCACTGACGAAGAGGTGCTGGCCTTCCTGTTCCTCATGGTGATCGCCGGCAACGAGACGACCACCAAGCTGCTGGCCAACGCCGTGTACTGGGGCTATCGCAACCCTGACCAGCTTGCCGCCGTCCATGCCGATCACGAACTCATACCGCTATGGGTGGAGGAGTCGCTGCGGTACGACACCTCAAGTCAGATCCTCGCGCGCACCGTGGCAGAGGATATGACCTTCTACGACACCACAGTTTGCGCCGGTGACATCCTGCTGCTGCTGCCCGGCTCGGCGAACCGCGATGACCGGGTGTTCGAGAACGCCGATGAGTACCGCATCGGGCGAGAGATCGGCGCCAAGCTCGTGAGCTTTGGCAGCGGTGCGCATTTCTGCCTCGGTGCGCATCTGGCACGGATGGAGGCCAAGGTGGCGCTCACCGAGCTATTCACCCGGATTCGCCGTTACGAGATCGATGAAAGCGCTTCCGTGCGTGTGCATTCCAGCAATGTCCGCGGGTTCGCCTCTCTGCCCATCACCGTGGAGGTCTGTTAATGCCCCGTTTTGAGCCGCACCCAGAGCGGCGTCCATCGATCATCGCCGGAGCATCCTCGGGTATCGGCGCGGCGACGGCAATCGAGCTCGCCGGCCGCGGATTCCCGGTGGCGCTCGGCGCTCGCCGCGTCGACAAGCTGACCGAACTCGTCGAGAAGATCCAGGCCGACGGCGGAGAGGCAGTCGCCTTCCCCCTGGATGTCACCGACGCGGATTCGGTGAAGTCTTTTGTTGCGCAGAGCATTGATGCACTGGGCGAGATCGACCTGCTGGTATCAGGTGCCGGCGACATGTACCCGGGACGGGTCCATGAAATGAGTGCCGACACCTTCGCCGCGCAGATTCAAGTGCACCTGTTGGGCGCCAATCGGCTCGCCACGGCGATCGTGCCCGACATGGTGGCGAGGCGGCGCGGCGACGTGGTGTTCATCGGATCCGATGTCGCACTGCACCAGCGCCCCCACATGGGCGCCTATGGGGCGGCCAAGGCGGCCCTGCTCGCCATGGTGAACACCATGCGCATGGAGTTGGAGGGCACCGGCGTCAGGGCCTCCATTGTGCATCCCGGGCCGACACTGACCTCGATGGGCTGGCAGCTCTCGGCCGAACAGGTCGGCCCCATGCTGGAGGACTGGAAGACGTGGGGACAAGCGCGACACTCCTACTTCCTGCGCCCCTCGGACATCGCACGTGCGGTCACCTTCGTCGCCGAAACGCCCAGGGGCGCACACATCGCGGAGATGGAGGTGCAGCCGGAGGCGCCCCTGACTGATGCACCCGCCGACAAACAGAAACTCGAGCTTGGTGAGGAAGGAATGCCCTCATGACCACTCCCACCGTTCCGCGGGTCTCTGGCGGTGAGGACCAGTACGGCCACCTCGAGGAATTCCGCACCGACCCCATCGCGCTGATGCGGCGCATCCGGGAGGAATGCGGGAACGTCGGCACCTTCCAGCTTGCCGACAAGCAGGTCGTATTTCTCTCCGGCGCCGAGGCCAACGAATTCTTCTTCCGCTCCAGCGACGACGATTTGGATCAGGCCGAGGCCTACCCGTTCATGACGCCGATTTTCGGCAAGGGCGTGGTATTCGATGCCGATCCCGAACGCCGCAAGGAGATGCTGCACAACGCGGCGCTGCGCGGCGAACAGATGAAAGGCCACGCGGCAACCATCGAAAACGAAGTCCGGCAGATGATCTCGCAGTGGGGTGAGAGCGGTGAGATTGATCTTCTCGAGTTCTTCGCCGAGCTGACCATCTACACTTCGTCGGCGTGCCTGATCGGCAAGAAGTTTCGCGATGAACTCGACGGCCGGTTCGCGCACCTCTACCACCAGCTTGAGCAGGGCACCGATCCGCTGTGCTATGTGGACCCGTACCTGGAGATCGAGAGCTTCCGGCAACGCGATGCCGCGCGTGCGGGCTTGGTGGCGCTGGTCCAAGAGATCATGAACAGCCGGATTGCCAACCCGCCCACCGACAAGAGCCAGCGCGACATGCTCGACGTGCTGATCATGATCAAAGACGAGGATGGCAATCCCCGCTTCACCGCCGATGAGATCACCGGCATGTTCATCTCCATGATGTTCGCCGGGCACCACACCAGCTCGGGAACAGCCTCCTGGGTTCTCATCGAACTACTGCGGCACCCCGCTATCCAAACGCAGGTCATCGACGAGCTGGACGAGCTGTACGCCGATGGCAGCGAGGTGAGTTTCCATGCGCTGCGCCAGATCCCGAAGCTGGAGAATGTACTCAAGGAGACCCTGCGGCTGCACCCGCCCTTGATCGTCCTGATGCGGGTCGCCAAGGGCGAATTCGAGGTGGGCGGTTTTCCCATCCATAACGGTGACATGGTGGCGGCTTCTCCCGCTGTCTCGAACCGGATCGCGGAGGACTTCCCCGACCCGGACGGATTTGTGCCCGACCGATACGAGAAGCCCCGCCAGGAAGACATCGTGAACCGCTGGACCTGGATACCGTTCGGCGCGGGCCGGCACCGCTGCGTGGGCGCCGCGTTCGCCACCATGCAGATCAAAGCCATCTTCTCGGTGTTGTTGCGCGAGTATGAGTTCGAGATGGCCCAGCCCGCCGACTCGTACCACAACGATCACTCCAAGATGGTGGTGCAGCTGGCACAGCCCGCCAAGGTTCGCTACCGGCGCCGAGGGGCCTGAGGAATGCCTTTCAGGATCGACGTGGACACCGACCTCTGTCAGGGGCACGCCATGTGCGAATTGGAGGCCCCCGACTACTTCCGCGTGCCCAAGCGCGGCACCGTCGAGATCCTGAACAACGAACCACCCGAGGACGCCCGCGACGAGATCGAGCGCGCGGTCGAGGAATGTCCGGCCCGAGCTTTGTTCATCACCGAGAAATAGGAGCGTCAACGATGCCGCAATTCCCCCGCCAAGAACTCGACGATGTCGTCGCGGACTGGCTACAGGCCAATCTGGATGCCGAGAAGGCCGGCGACTGGAAACCGTTGGCTCGCTTCTACACCAACGATGCCACCTACGGCTGGAACATCGGCCCCAAAGAAGACGTGATGTGCGTCGGCATCGACGAGATACGGGATATCGCCCTCGGCCAGGAGATGGAGGGCCTGGACGGGTGGACGTATCCGTATCAGAAGGTGATCGTCGACGACAAGCAAGGCGAGGTTATCGGATTCTGGAAGCAGATCGCCACGGACTCCGACGGCAGTGAGTCCGAGATCTATGGCATCGGAGGCAGCTGGTTCCGGTATGCCGGTAATGGCCAATGGAATTGGCAACGCGACTTCTTCGATTTCGGCCACGTTTCCGCCCTGTACATGGACCTCATCAAGGCGGGCAAGCTCAGCGAGGGCATGCAGAAACGCATTCAGCGCGGCCTGTCGGGCGAGAAGGTGCCAGGCTACTACCCACTTGGCAAGACCCCGGTCCCCCTCTGGTGAACGGCGGGCTTCCCCACCCACCGCGCCGAGTGTCGAGTTTCGGCGAAGAACCGCGATCGGCGGGCACAGAAAGTCGACACTCGGCCGCATACGGAGGTGTATGGCAATGAAAAGCACTGCGGAGCTGGGACTTCCGGAAGGATTCGATTTCACCGATCCGGGGCTGTACGGAGAACGGATGCCACACGCGGAGTTCGCGACTCTGCGCCGGGAGGCACCCGTCTGGTGGAACCCGCAGCCACGCACGGTGGGCGGATTCGCCGACGACGGCTATTGGGTGATTTCCAAGCATCGTGACGTGCGTCAGGTTTCACTACACACCGACATCTTCTCGTCGGGCCGCAAGGGCGCCATCCCCCGTCTTGAGGACCACATCAGCCCCGAGGAGTTCCAGGCCACGCTGTCTGTCCTCATCAACAAGGATGCCCCCGAACACACCCAGCTCCGCGGGCTGGTGTCGCGCATGTTCACCCCACGCTCGATCGCGGCCTTGCGCATCACCCTGGAGGAGCGGGCAGAACGCATCGTACGGGCCGCGGTCGAAGGCGGGCACGGCGAATTCGTGCGCGAGGTGGCCAGTGAGCTGCCCATGCAGGCCATCGCCGAATTGATCGGTGTCCCAGAGGAAGACCGCGTCAAGCTCTTCGAATGGAGCAACCAGATGACGGGGTACGACGAGGCCGATGTCGAGATCGATCCCCGTGTCGGCGCCGCCCAGATCCTCGGATACTCCTATCAGCTCGCCGAACAACGCCGGGACTGTCCGGGCAACGACGTGGTTTCCCGCCTGCTGACCGGGACGGTGGACGGTGAGCAGCTCACCCCCGAGCAGTTCGGATTCTTCGTGGTGATGCTGTCGGTCGCGGGCAACGAAACCACCCGTAACGCAACCACCATGGGCATGATGGCCTTCTTGGAGCACCCGGATCAGTGGGAACTGTTCAAACGGGACAGGCCTTCCTCTGCCGTTGACGAGATCGTCCGATACACCTCCCCGCTGATCTCGCAACAGCGCACCGCGTTGCAGGACACCACGATCGGCGGCGTTCCCATCAAGGCCGGTGAGCGAGTGGTCATGCTCTATCCGTCGGCCAACTTCGACGAAGAGGTGTTCGAGAACCCACACACCTTCGACATCACCCGCGATCCCAATCCCCATCTGGGCTTCGGCGGCACGGGAGCCCACTACTGCCTCGGCGCCAACCTGGCCAAGGTTGAGCTGGAGATCATCTTCAACAAGATCGCCGATCGAATGCCTGACATCTCGCGGATCGGGGACGCCCCGCGGTTTCATTCGGGCTGGATCAACGGCATCAAGAAGTTCGACACGGCCTACTGCCCGGTCTCGCACTGATGTCCTGATGGCCAATTGCGTTGTCGTCGGCGGCAGCCGCGGAATCGGCCGGGCGGTGGCCCGGCTCCTGGGTGAACTCGGCGCGAATGTGGTTGTCAATGGCCGATATTCCGACGCTGTCGAGGAGACGGTCGCGGCGATCACGTCAGCCGGGGGCGCAGCGGTCGCCTTCGTGGGGTCACCCGATAACGAACAGACGGCCACGGATCTGATCGACACCTGCCGCACCGAGTTCGGCGGCCTCGACGCGTTGATCAACTGCGCGGGCATACCGGAGCCCGCCGGGTCGTCCATCCTGACCATCACCCCCGAGGACTTCCAGCGGCTGATCGACGCGCATCTCGGCACGGTGTTCCACACCTGCCGCGTCGCCGCACCGCTCATGGCCGCCCAGCGACACGGAGCCATCGTCAACACCGGATCGACTGCCGCCCTCGGCATTTACGGTGGCACCGGATATCCGGCGGGTAAGGCGGCCGTCCACGGACTCACCCTGGCGATCGCCGCCGAGCTGAAGCAAAGCGGTGTGCGCGCCAATGTGATCTGCCCGGGTGCACGCACCCGGCTCTCGGAGGGCGGGGAGTACATCGCCCACCTGCGGGATCTGTACGCCCGCGGACTGCTCGACGAGATGACCCTGCAGGCATCGCTCGAACCGGCACCGCCGGAATGCGTCGCACCGCTGTACGCCTACCTCGCCGGGGATCTCTCCGCACGCATCACCAGCCAGATATTCATCGCGGCAGGCGGTTTCATCGGGCGCTTCAAACGACAGGTCCCGACGCCGCTCGGATACCGCGAGGCCCCGGTCTGGACCGTCGGCGAGATCGACGAGCTGATGGGCCGCCGTTAACTACTGGCCGAACCGCCGGTTTCTCGCGGCGTAGTCACGCAGCGCGCGCAGGAAATCCACCCGCCGGAATTCGGGCCAGTAGGCGTCGGTGAACCACATCTCGGAGTACGCGCTCTGCCAGAGCAGGAATCCCGACAACCGCTGCTCTCCTGATGTCCGGATCACCAGATCCGGGTCCGGCTGTCCCGAGGTGTACAAGTTCTCCGAGATGGCGTCGACGGTCACCGCCTGCACCAACTGCTCGGCGGTGGCCCCGTTGGCCAGCTCCTTGTTCAGCAGGGTGCGCACCGCATCGGTGATCTCCTGCCTGCCCCCGTAACCGACCGCCACATTCACATGGAAGGCCGCGTCCGCGGGCGCCGACTTCACGGCCTGACGCATCCGCTCAGCCACCTCGTCGGGCAATAGATCGAGATCTCCCACACTGCGCACGCTCCACTTGTTCTGCGGGGCGCACAGCTCCTCGACGACGTCGGTGATGATCTCCAACAGCTCGCCGAGCTGATCGGGATCACGGGTGAGGTTCTCAGCCGACAACAGGTACACGGTGGCCATCTCGACGCCCGCGTCCTGGCACCAGCCGAGCATCTCGCCGATCTTGCGGGCGCCCATCCGGTATCCATGGCTGACATCGGTGTACCCCGCCGACCGGGCCCAGCGGCGGTTTCCGTCGCACAGGACGGCGATGTGCCGTGGTTTCGCCGACTTGGCCAGCTCCTGGCGGAGCCGCATTTCGTAGAGCTTGTACAGCGGTTCCTTGAGCGTCGGCGGGATGATCTCCACGGATCCAGCCTAGCGAGCCCGCCGCGCGCCGGAGCAGCAGATATCGATCTGCACACAACATTCACAAACTGGGTTTGGACGGGGAAGGGATACTGTGACGCATGCAGACCGATGAGGCCCCCGCAGGCGGGCGGGACCCCCAGCTTGCGCGAAGAGGCACCGGCACCGATGAGTCTCCTGCACCCGAAGCACCGACCTCCGAGCTCTCGCTCCCGATGGCAGCGCTTGTCGGCGGTATCGAGACCCTGCCGATCAAACCCAAGGCACGCGGCTGGATCCATTTCTATGCCTGCGTGATCGCCATCGTCACGGGAATCGTGCTGGTGTCGGTCGCGTGGTCGGTGCGCTCACCGCAGGCCGGACTGGCCACCGCCATCTACAGCCTGACGGTGCTGGGTGTCTTCGGGGTGAGCGCCGCCTATCACCGGGTGAACTGGAAATCCCAGACCACACGCACCTGGATGAAGCGGCTCGATCACTCGATGATCTTCGTCTTCATCGCGGGCAGCTACACACCCTTTGCGATGCTGGCGATGCCGCCCTCCGAAGGCAACCTGGTGCTCGCCATCGTGTGGGGCGGCGCGCTCGCCGGCGTGATTCTGAAGATGTGTTGGCCGACGGCACCGCGCTGGGTGGGAGTGCCGCTGTACCTGCTGCTCGGTTGGGTAGCGGTCGGCTTCTTCCCCACGCTGCTGAATGGCGCCGGGGTGCCCGCGGTGGTGCTGCTGATCGTCGGCGGCGCCCTGTACAGCATCGGCGCAATCCTGTACGCCGCGAAATGGCCCAACCCGTGGCCGCTGCACTTCGGCCACCACGAGTTCTTCCATGCGGCGACGGTCATCGCCGCGACGTGCCACTACATCGCCGTCTGGTTCGCCGTCTTCTCGTAGCGGCTCCCCGGGAAGGCTAGAGCTGCTTGATGTCGTCCTGGGTCCAGAAGGCCCGCATCGAGCTGATCTTGCCCTCGTCGTTGAAGGTCATCACGTCGATCGGTGCGATGACCATGCCACCGTTCTCGTGCTTGATGGTCAGCTCGAAGTGGAACGCGGCCTCGTTGTTGGTGGCCCGCACCAGCTTGAGGTCGCCATGACGGTCCAGCGGTTCGATGGCGGCGTAGAAACCCTGGATCGCCTCACGGCCCTTGAGTACGTCAGCGCCCAGCGGATCCTCGACGGTCGCATCGTCGGCGTAGAGGTCGGCGATCTGCGCCGCGGTGCCCGTGGTGAGCAGATCGCAATAGCTCTGGACGACGGCGAGAACTTGTTCGCGGGTAACGGTCATGCCCCGGACGCTACCTACCCAACGCCGCGTCTAATTGTTGGGTCCCGGTGACCGGGAGATCGCAGACGGTACCCCGGCACACGTAGGCGGCTTCGGCATCGGCCACCGGCCCCCTGTCGCGTAGCAACTCGCTTGAATCCTTCACCCCGCCAACCACAATTGCTCCCCCAGGCGCCGACTGCCGGGCCTGCCGCAGCAGCGGTGAGTTCTCCGGATCACAGGCCACCGCCACCTGGATCGGGCCCCGCACCGCGGCCTCGGCCACCGCCAGCCAGTGACCGGCCGACCGTGGAGCGCGCGCCAGTGCCATCGACGCCGCCGACAGCGAGGCATGCGCGGCTTCCCGGTAGCGCGAGTCCTCCAGCAGGTACCCGGCGGTGAGCAGCGCCTCGGTCACCGAGGACGCCCCGGATGGGGTCGCGCCGTCCAGGGGATCGCTGGGCCGCAGCACCAGCTGCTCGGCATCGTCGGCGATGTCGAACCACGCACCAGGCGATTCCGGATCGGCGAAATGATCGAGCGCGGTGTCGAGCAACGCGGTGGCGGCCTCGCGCCAACGCCATTGACCGGTCGCCTGATGCAGCGACAGCAGACCCGTCGCAAGGGTGCCGTAATCCTCCAGCACGCCGTCCCCGTCGGAGACCTGCCCACCCAGACTCGCGCGGCGCAAACGCCCCTCACGCAGATGCAGCTCCAGCAGCCTGGCGGCGCATCTCGCCGCCGCATCCAATAGATCGTCGCGATCCAGCGCGATCGAGGTTTCGACGAGCGCGGTGATGGTCAGCCCGTTCCAGGCGGTGACGGCCTTGTCGTCACGGCCCGGCTGCACGCGCTGCAACCTCGCCGCCAGCAAGGCTGTGCGCACGTCCTGCCACCGGTCAACGTCATCGGGATCCTGCAGAAGCTGTAGCACCGAACTGCCGTGCTCGAAGGTGCCCGCCGCGGTCACCTCGAAAAGCGTTGCCGCCCAATCGCCATCCTCGACACCCAGCACCTCGGCGAGTTGTTCGGGTGTCCACACATAGGTGGAGCCCTCGGAGCCCGCGGCGTCGGCGTCCAGCGATGAGACGAACAACTCACCCACCCGCAGCTCATTCAGCAGGAAATCGGCCGTCTCGGAGGCGATTCGCCGCGCCAGGGCATCGCCGGTACGGCGGGCCCAGTGCGCGTAGACCCGCAGCAGCAGCGCGTTGTCGTACAGCATCTTCTCGAAGTGCGGCACCACCCAGGCCGCGTCCACGCTGTACCGCGCGAAGCCCCCGGCCAGTTGGTCGTAGATGCCGCCACGCGCCATCGCCGTCGCCGTGCGGGTCACCACGCCGAGCACCGCCGCGTCCGCCGTGCGTTCGTATCCGCGCAGCAGTGCCTCCAGCAGGGCCGACGGCGGAAACTTCGGCGCCCCGCCGAATCCGCCGAAGCGCACGTCTTCCGCGGGCAGAATCGCCGCGATGGCGGTATCGCACAGCCCGACATCCACGCCGGGCCCGGCAGGCAGGCGGCCAGACATCGCCTGCAGCTGGCCGGTGATGCTCGAGGCCGCCTCTTCCACCTCGTCGCGGCGCTGCTCCCAGGTTTCACGAACCGCCGAAAGTAACTGCAGAAAGCCCTGTTTCGGGTAGTACGTGCCGGTATAGAAGGGCCGTCCGTCCGGGGTGAGGAAACACGTCATCGGCCAGCCGCCCTGCCCGTTCATCGCAACGGTGGCGTTCATGTAGACGGCGTCCAAATCGGGACGCTCCTCGCGGTCAACCTTGATGTTGACGAAACCGGCGTTCATGACGGCAGCCACCTCGTCGTCCTCGAAGGACTCGTGGGCCATCACATGACACCAATGGCAGGCCGCATACCCGATCGACAACAAGATGGGCACATCGCGAGACTGCGCTTCCTGCAATGCCTCTGGCGTCCACTGCTGCCAGTGCACAGGATTGTCGACGTGCTGGCGCAGGTATGGGCTGGTCGCCTCGCCGAGCCGGTTAACGGTCATCGCCCCGCTGATCGGCAGAACCCGAAGGCTTTTCGGGTTCGTCGGCGGCCCCGACGGTGCCGTCGTCGACGGCCTGATCAGGCTCGGGATGTTCGGGGTCAAACGTCTCCGGCAGCTTGCGCAGATGCGCGTTCATTGACCGAATCAGAAAGAAGGTGCCCACCAGCAGCAGCACCACCACCGTCAGACCGAACGGGCCCGCCTTGCCGAAATCCGGCCCGATGTTGCTCGGGCTCTTCTCGTCGGCGAGCACCAGCACGGCATCCATCAACATCATTTGGCCTCAACTCCTGCGAACAAATCGTCCTCGGGGGTGCTCGTCGGCACGCGTGATTTGGCGAGCTCGAAATCCTCGGTGGGCCACAGCCGCCGCTCGAATTCACGCGGGACCGCGAAAAAGCTACTGTCCGGCGGAATTTGAGACGCGTGCGCGCGTAACGCGGCATCCCTGGCATCGAAGAAGTCGGCGCAGGGCACCCGGGTGGTCACCCGGCGATCAAAGACGTCGTCATCGGCCGGCCAGCGCTCAAGCCATTCGTCGAATGGCCCTTTGTATCCGTGCTTCTTGCACTCATCGTTGAGCAACTGCATGCGCGCCCGCATGAATCCGTGGTTGTAGTAGATCTTGCTGACGGTCCACGGCTCGCCGGCCTCGGGGAACTGCTCCGGGTCCGCAGCGGCCTCGAAGGCGGCCATCGACACCTCGTGGCACCGGATGTGATCCGGGTGCGGGTAGCCGCCGTTCTCGTCGTAGGTGGTCATGACATGTGGCCGGAACTCCCGGATCACCGCGACCAGCTTGGCGATCGGCTCCTCGATGGGCACCAATGCAAACGAATCCGAGGGCAGCGGGGGCAGCGGGTCGCCCTGCGGAAGGCCCGAGTCGACATACCCCAGCCAGCGGTGTTGCACACCCAGCTCGGCCGCCGCCTTGGCCATCTCCTCGCGACGGATGGTTCCGATGTTCGCGGCCACCTCGGGGCGGTCCATCGCCGGGTTGAGGATGTCGCCGCGCTCGCCGCCCGTCAGCGTCACCACGATGACGTCGTTGCCCTCGGCGGCGTACCGCGCCGTGGTCGCGGCACCCTTGCTGGCCTCGTCATCGGGGTGGGCGTGCACCGCCATCAATCGCCATCCGGTCACCCGTGCGCCCGCCTCTTTCTGTCAGCCGTCACTGTTCTCGCGCCCCCATCGTTTCATCCCGGGTATACCCGTCATACCGTTGACCCGTGCAGCGACCAGAGGACCGTTACGGCACCAAGCCCGCCAAGCCCAACCGCGGCCGCTGGATCGCGGTCGGGCTGACCGCCTTGGTCATCGTGGCCGGAGTCGCGATCGCCGCGATCGGATATGCCCGATTGGGCCCCGGAGACGTCAAGGGCGAACTTTCCGCCTACAAGCTCGTGGACTCGTCCACGGTATCGGTCACGGCCTCGGTGGAACGGAAAGATCCGTCGCGGCCGGCGGTCTGCATCCTGCGGGCACGGTCCATCGATGGGAACGAGACCGGACGACGCGAGGTGCTGGTGCCGCCGTCGTCACAGCGATCGGTGCCGGTCACAGCCCTGGTGAAGACCACTCATCCCCCGGTGACCGGAGATGTCTACGGCTGCAGCCTTGCGGTTCCGCCGTATCTGGTCGCATCCTGACGCCGATTTCCTGACGATCGGCGTCATCGGACCACGCTGGGGGCCGACAGACACACGTCGGCAACGTTCACATCGGGCAAACCTCGTCCAAAAATAGGCTGAACATCACAGCGACAGTGGTATGCTGGACGGATACACGGATCCCTGCTGGGACCGTGTATTGCTGCATTTTGGACAGTCAAACCCGCAGCAATGCACCCGACCCGGCACCCGATAGATGAGCGCCAGTGGACGTTGCTGGCCTGAGACAAGGAGTACCTGCACCATGACCGACACCCAGGTGACCTGGCTGACCCAGGAGTCACATGATCGGCTCAAGGCGGAACTCGACCAACTGATCGCCAACCGCCCCGTCATCGCCGCCGAGATCAACGAGCGCCGCGAAGAGGGAGACCTGCGCGAGAACGGCGGCTACCACGCCGCACGCGAAGAGCAGGGCCAGCAGGAAGCGCGCATCCGTCAGCTGCAAGAGCTACTCAACAACGCGAAGGTCGGTGAGGTCCCGACGCAGTCCGGTATCGCGCTGCCCGGCTCGGTCGTGAAGGTCTACTACGACGGAGACAAGGACGACACCGAGACCTTCCTCATCGCCACCCGCCAGGAGGGCGTCAAGGACGGCAAGCTCGAGGTTTACTCCCCCAGCTCACCGCTGGGTGGCGCACTCATCGACGCCAAGGTCGGCGAGACCCGCAGCTACACCGTGCCCAACGGCGCCGAGGTCAAGGTGACGCTCGTCAGCGCCGAGCCTTACCACGACTGATTGCTTCCATAGTTCGTCGAGCACGAGCCTCACGCGGAGATCTGACCGGAAATCCGTGTGAGGCTCGCTCTCATTGTGGACTGGGCAGCATTTCTGAGCGCCTCATCTACGCGAGCAACCACAGTGCCAGCTCGGTGACGAAGCATGTCGGCACTCACTCGCACGATCACCCAACCCTCGTCCGCCAGCTCTGAAGCCCGATCGATGTCACGAGACCGTTGACGGGAGTCCAACCAGTGTTGAGCTCCATCGAATTCGACACCAACCTTCAGGTCCTCCCACCCCATGTCGATACGGGCGATGAAATCGCCATAGCGGTTGAACACACGTATCTGCGTCTGCGGCGGCGGAAACCCCGATTTCACCAACAGCAGTCGGGTTTTAGTCTCCTGCGGCGATTCGGAACCTCCGTCAACCAGTGCCAACGTGCTCTTCAACAGAGCCAGGCCGCGGGCCCCTTTGTGCATCTTCATGACGTCCTCGACCTGCGCAGTCGCCAGGCCGGTCGCCGCCATGAGGGCGTCTATCCGCTCGACGGCCGCGGCCTGCGGCAACCACCTACCCACATCGAACGCGGTGCGCGCAGGACTTGTGACGGCAAGCCCCTCGACGCGATCAACCTCGTTGTCTGTCAAGATATCTCGATGGATCTGTAGGCCGCTCGCGATCTTGTGGTGACGATGGATCAGGTCGACAGTCACACCGGCGCCGACCCACTTGGCACCATGTACGGCCGATGCCGCCACCCCGGCGATCACGCCACTGCGCGCGGTCCACAACCACGCCGCGTGTGCGCGCTGTCTGGCGCACACCTCCGCATCACGCGGAACGTAGATGCCCGGATACAGCTGCCGGTATCGGGTGCGCATGTAGTGCTCGGTCATTGCTCCGGTGGAAAGCATCTCGCTGGAGCGGAACGGCCACGGAATCTCCCCCATAGCCCGCAGCATCACACCAACGACCGACAAGCCACCTGCACTGATCGAGTGCGAGCCTCACGTGGAAAATCAGGCCGAAAACCGCGCCTGGCTCGCACTCGACCGAGGCCTGGGCTGGACTGGGCAGCTACCGCTCTTCCTGGACCGTCAGGCCCGCCGCGACGATTGCGTCAAGGACGGCCTGACGGTGTTCTGGGCCCCGCGTTTCGACGGTCGCCAGCACATCCACCTCACCCAGACGCAGACGCTCGCTGTTACGCCAGTGGGTCACGTCGACAACGCTGGCTCCTGACGCCCGGAACACGTCGAGTAGACCCGACAGACCGCCCGGTGCGTCCGCGACGGTGACACGCACCGTCAGATAGCGTCCGGCCGCCCGCAGACCGTGGGTGATGACGTGGGTGAGCAGCAGCGGATCGATGTTTCCGCCCGAAAGCACCGCACATACCGGGCCGCGCAGGTCCAGCTCCTCGGCGGACAGCGTGAGCAGTGCCGCCACCGCGGCAGCGCCGGCGGGCTCCACCACCAGCTTGGCCCGCTCCAGGCACAGCAGCAGCCCGCGCGACAGCGCCTCCTCACTGACCGTGACCACGTCATCGACCAGCGCGGCCACATGCTCGAACGGCACCGCTCCTGGCTTGCCTACCGCAATGCCGTCCGCCATGGTCTCCATGGATTCCAGCGCCACCGGATGCCCCGCTTGCAGTGACACCGGCCAGGCGGCCGCACCCGCGGCCTGGACCGCGATGATCCGCACCTCGGGCCGGGCCGCCTTCACTACCGCGGCGATACCCGCGACCAGCCCGCCGCCGCCCGCAGGCACCACGATGGTGCCCACATCGGGAAGCTGCTCCAGAATCTCCAGCCCGACGGTGGCCTGCCCGGCCACGACGTCCCGATGGTCGAAGGGGTGGATGAGCACCGCACCGGTCTCCGCCGCGAACTCCGTCGCGGCCAACAGCGCTTCGTCGATGGTCGTGCCGGTGAGGTGCACCGTGGCGCCGTACGCGCGGGTCGCGACGATCTTGGGCAGCGCGGCCCCTACCGGCATGAACACCGTGGACGGGATGCCGAGCGTGGTCGCGGCCCAGGCCACACCCTGGGCGTGATTACCCGCGCTGGCGGCCACCACGCCGTTCACCCGCTGGTCGTCGGGCAGCAGGCTGATCCGGTTGTAGGCGCCACGCGGTTTGAAAGATCCTGTGCGTTGCAGGTTTTCGCATTTGAGCCGCACCTCGTGACCGCAGCGTTCACTGAGCGCCCGAAAAGCCACCACCGGTGTGCGCCGCATCACAGGAGCGAGCCGCTCAGCCACCTCCTGGATCTCCTGGACCGTCACCAACCCTGTTGCTCCCGCTGCCTGGATGCCCATGCCACGCATCATGTCACCAGTTCTGCCGCTATTGTCCCCTCATGCCACAGATTGCGGAGGACCTCCTGCTTCTGTTGCTGAACAATGCCTCCGGACGGCCTCTGCTGGACAAGGATCGGCGCACGCAGGCCCTCGCCGCCGCGATCATTCTGGATCTTGCTCTGGCGCAACGCGTCCGGCCGGCCACCCACGGTGAGCCAGGGAAGGCCGGTGATCTGCTGGTGCTGCAGGCGCCCGATATCGGGGATCCCGTGCTCGACAGGGCGGTGCACCGGCTGCGGCGACGGCCGATGAGCCCGACCGAGGCGATCACCAAGGTCGGTCGCGGCGTCAACTCCCAGATGTTGCACAGACTGGAGATCACCGGGGATATCCACACGGTTCGCATGGGCAGCCGGCTCTTCCCGGAGAAGTACTGGCCGGTGACCAACAACGAACGTGCGAACGCGGTGCGACAGGGCGTCACGGATGTGTTGTTCCACTACGCCCCGCCCGCTCCCAGCACGGCCGCGATCATCGCAGTACTGCACGGGGTCAACGGATTCGACGCGATACTGAGCCTGGACCCCGTCGGCAAGCAGCAGGTGTCCCGGTGGTCGCAGACCATCGCCGACGGCGGCTGGGCCGCCCAGGTCCGCGACAATCGTGGTCCGGCGGTCAATCTTGCCGTGACCGGCGCGGTGATCTCCGCGGCCCTGCACTCGATGAACTGACGCGGCGCGCCTAGCGCAAGGCTTGTTCGAGATCGCCGATCAAGTCGCCAACCTCTTCGATGCCCACGGACAACCGCACCAGGTCCTCGGGTACCTCCAGCAGCGATCCGGCGGTCGACGCGTGTGTCATGGCGCCCGGATGCTCGATCAGCGACTCCACACCGCCCAAGGATTCAGCGAGAATGAAAAGCTCTGTTCGCGAGCACAAATCGAGTGCGGCCTGCCGCCCGCCAGCGAGGCGCACGCTGATCATGCCGCCGAATGCGCGCATCTGCTTGGCAGCCACCGCATGTCCGGGATGACGGTCCAGGCCCGGGTAGATGGTGTTCGCGACCGCGGGGTGCCCCGCCAGGAACTCGGCGACCGCTTGAGCGTTCTCGCTGTGCCGCTGCATGCGCAAGGCCAATGTCTTGATGCCCCGGTAGGTCAGATAGGCATCGAACGGACCGGGCACCGCGCCCGACCCGTTCTGCAGGAAGGCAAAGGCGGTATCCAATTCCTCGTCGTTGGTGAGCAGGGCGCCACCCACCACATCGGAGTGTCCGCCAATGTATTTGGTGGTGGAATGCAACGCGATATCAGCACCGAGATTCAGCGGCTGCTGCAGCGCCGGCGACGCGAAGGTGTTGTCCACCAAGAGCTTCAGGGAATGCTCGGCAGCCACCTGGGCCACGGCCGCGATATCGGCGATGCTCAGCAGCGGATTGGTGGGTGTCTCCAGCCAGATCAGCTTGGTCTGGGGGGTTATGGCGGTGCGAATGGCGTCGACATCGGCCACCGGAACAGGTGTGTGGCTAATTCCCCACTGCGAGAACACCTTGTCGATCAGGCGGAAGGTGCCGCCGTAGGCGTCGTTGGGGATGATCAGGTGATCGCCGGGGCGCAACAGCGCGCGCAGCACGCAGTCGGTGGCCGCCATGCCCGATGCGAATGCCCTGCCGAAGTGAGCGTCCTCCAATGCGGCCAACGAAGCTTCAAGAACCGCTCGGGTCGGGTTGCCGGTGCGCGCGTACTCGAATCCGCCCCGCAGCTGGCCAACGCCATCCTGGGCGAAGGTCGAGCTGGCATAGATCGGCACGTTGACCGCACCGGTCTGCGGATCGGCATGGAAACCGCCATGGATGGCCCGTGTGGAAAACCCTTGCCACCGAGACGCGTCGGCGGCGCTGCGCTGCTCACTCATCGGGTCCGAGCCTATACGGACCGCGTGAGGTGAGACAGCCCAACGCCGCCAAACGGGTTACTTCTACTTGGGAACGACCACGGTCTTCACTAGCATGTCGGCGATCGTCTGCCGTTTGGCCGTGAACAGCGGCAGCAGGAAGCCGATGTAACAGATGACCGCGTCCAGGAAGTGCGCGATCTGGCGGACCACGGACATGCCGAATCCGATCGGCTGGCCGGTCGCCTCACCCAGCACCCGGATACCGAGCAAGCCCTTGCCGATGCTCGATCCGGTGGTGCCCTGCTTCAGGCCCCAGTTCCACACCGCGAACGCGATCGCCGCGAGGGTGAACAGAATGTAGGCGGCCCAGCCGACGCCGGTGTACTCCGGCTGGCAGCTCATGTAGCTCATTCCGCCGGTCATGGGGTCGCCGTAGGACTCGCCGATGCAATCAGCGGTCGTAGCGGTTCCGCCCGCGATTCCGCCGCCGATACCGCTCAGCAGAGCCACCGGAATGACGTCGATGATGTAGGCACCGACACGCCGGAGCCAGATTTCGAAATTGCCGCCCGGTAGACCTGGTGCACCGGCTGCCGGCGGAGGGGGCGGGTAACCGCCCGGATCCTGCGGCAAGGGTGGTGGAACTTCAGTCACGGTTGTCCTCCAGTTCGTATGGCACGCATGAGCGTCGAGCAACAGAGGACATTACGCTTTCAGCGTTTCCACAGGTTGGCTTCTGTGAAACGATTTGGGACCAAATTCAGTGCCGCACGCCTCTACCAGAGGACACAAATCCGAGCAGGTCATGGCGGGTAATGACACCGACGGGCTTGCCCTCGTCGATAACCATCACCGCATCGGTGTCGCGCAGCATGGACCCCGCGGTGCTCAGCGGCTCGCCAGAACCGACCAGTGGCAACGGCGGGCTCATGTGCTGGGACACGGCGTCGGCGAGTTGCGCCCGGCCCTCGAATACCGCTGACAGCAGCTCCCTTTCGGACACCGACCCGGCGACCTCACCGGCCATGACGGGCGGTTCGGCGCCGACGACGGGCATCTGCGACACGCCGTACTCACGCAGGATCTCGATGGCGTCGCGCACCGTCTCCGACGGGTGGGTGTGCACCAAATCCGGTAGCGCGCCGGACTTTCCACGCAACACATCGCCGACAGTGGGCTCGGACTTGCTGCCGTCGAGGCGGCTGCGCAGGAAGCCGTAGGAGGACATCCAGGAGTCGTTGAACACCTTGGACAGGTATCCCCGGCCACCGTCCGGCAGCAGGACCACGATCACGGCGTCGGGTCCGGCCTTCTCGGCCAGTCGAATTGCCGCCACCACGGCCATGCCGCAGGAACCGCCGACCAGCAACCCCTCTTCGCGCGCGAGCCGGCGTGTCATCTCAAACGAGTCGGCATCCGATACCGCGATGACCTCATCGACCACGCTGGGGTCGTAGGCGGTGGGCCAAAAGTCCTCTCCCACACCCTCGACGAGGTAGGGGCGGCCCGTCCCGCCGGAGTACACGGAACCCTCCGGATCCGCGCCGACGACCTTCACCGCGCCTCCCGAGACCTCCTTGAGGTACCGGCCCGCACCGGTGATGGTTCCTCCGGTCCCCACTCCGGCCACGAAATGGGTGATCTTGCCGTCGGTGTCGGCCCAGATCTCCGGTCCGGTGGTTTCGTAGTGGCTGGCCGGTCCGTTCGGGTTGGAGTACTGATCGGGCTTCCAGGCGCCCTCGATCTCACGCACCAAACGGTCCGAGACGTTGTAGTAGCTGTCCGGGTGCTCCGGCGGTACGGCCGTGGGGCACACGACGACCTCGGCCCCGTAGGCCCGCAACACATTCCGCTTGTCTTCGCTGACCTTGTCGGGGCACACGAACACGCAGTGATAGCCCTTGCGCTGGGCCACCAGCGCAAGGCCGACTCCTGTGTTGCCCGATGTGGGCTCGACGATGGTGCCACCGGGCTTGAGCAGACCCGCCTCCTCGGCCGCCTCGATCATCTTGACGGCGATGCGGTCCTTGGAGCTACCGCCGGGATTGAGGTACTCGATCTTGGCCGCCACGACCGCGCCGCCCCCGGGCACCACCGAGTTGAGCTGGACAAGGGGGGTGTTACCGATCAGATCGGAGACATGCTGGGCAATGCGCATACCGGTAACGCTATTAGACCGGCGGCCGGCCCGCGCACAGGGGAGCTAACGGAGGGATCAAACCGCCGCGGGTGCGACGAACTCGGCCGAGGAAGTGCCGAGGAAGTCTCGGGCACCGCGTCGCGGATGTACTGGCCGATCTGTGCCAGGGACCTCTTGGCCTCGGGCACGACCTTGGTGGCCACCTGGAAGACGTGCATCTGACCGGGCCAGACCTTGATCTCTACCGGCACACCCTGCTCGGCGAGGCGTCGGCCCAGCAGGCGCGCGTCGTACAGCAGCACCTCCGAGCCGGAGCAATGCACCAGAGTCTGTGGCATCCGGCTGTCGACCTTGTCGATGATCTCCTGGGGCGGGATGCCGCCGCCGGCCTTGGTGAGGATCTTCTGCAGCGCCTCAAAACAGTTGGGCGGCAGCATCACATCGGTCTTGGCGTTCTCATGCGCCACCTTGGGCGCAGGGTCCAGCTCGATCAGCGGCGAGATGAGGGCCAGCGCGGCCGGCACCTCACCGTCCTCTGCGAGCAGCCGCTGGGCCACCGCGACCGAGAGAAAACCGCCGGCCGAATCGCCCGCGAACACGATCTGCTCCGGCGCGTACCCCTGCCCACGCAGCCAGCGGTACCCGTCCAGGCAGTCGTCGATCGCCTGGTCCAGGGAGGCCTTGGGGGGCATCCGGTAGTCGACCAGCAGACACGGTGCGTCGGCGTGCTGGGAGATGGTGGACACCAAGGCGCTGTGGGTGTTTGGACCACCCACGATGAACGCGCCGCCGTGCAGGTACAAGACCACGCGTCCGGTTCCGTCCACCGGACCGACACCCTTGGCGCGAATCAACCGCGCATTGGTGTTCGGCAGCGTCACCGTCGCCTTGACCGTGCCGCGCGGGGGAACCAGGAAACGGCCCAGCTCTTCGATCAGTCCAAACGGGTACGGGAGCGTGGGGGCGTGGCTGCCGATCTGCAGGACCGTGCGCACCGTCATCCGGACACCGAATCCGAGGACCCGCGCGGCCAGACTCGCCGCGTCCTCGATCACTTCGACTGCGGCGCCATCGCTCATCGGAAAGGCGCGTACCAGCGTGTTCAGGGAAGATCCCATCGACCCTGCAGGCCCGTACTCGGGGGCGCGCTTCGGTGCGGTCATCTGTTCAGGCTCCTTTGCCTAGCCAGTGTCCTGTGACGCTTCAGACTGCTAGCTGCCAGCTAGCGTCCGATGGACTATACCTATCAACAGGCAACGAACCGCTTTCGATACCGCATCGTCCACGCCTCATTTCGCGTGATGCTGGTCAGAGGACTGGCGCGGTGTGTCGCCTTCCGTGAAAATAGCCACCGTGAGCATCCTCGCCACACGCAGACGGACGATCTGGGCAGCCCTGAGCACCGGGGC
The DNA here is from genome assembly GCF_001440005.1 of Mycobacteroides sp. H001. Classification (NCBI taxonomy): domain Bacteria; kingdom Bacillati; phylum Actinomycetota; class Actinomycetes; order Mycobacteriales; family Mycobacteriaceae; genus Mycobacteroides; species Mycobacteroides sp. H001. The sequence continues at coordinate 162,324 of NZ_LJYH01000021.1, read as the reverse complement.
CGCGGGCGCAGCGATGGGTACCGGGCTCTGGGGGGCGTACAGCTTTCTGAACGCGCAGGCCAGGCAGGTTCGCCTGGTGATCCCGAAGACTCACGACGCTCCCCCGGTTGCCGACGGCGTGTACGTGCAGGGCGGCGGCCCCGTGACCAGGTACAGCCGGGGCGTGGAATTCGACCTGCACCTGGCAATTTTCGGAGACTCCACCGCCACCGGATACGGCTGCCACATACCCGACGAGGTACCGGGAGTGCTGCTGGCCCGCGGTTTGGCCGAAGAGTCCGGGAAACGAATCCGGCTGTCCACCAAGGCGATATCGGGTGCGACGTCCAAGGGGCTGGCCGCCCAGATCGATGCCATGTCGATCATTGGCCCGCCGCCGGATCTCGCCGTGATCATGATCGGCGCGAACGACGTGACCTCGCTCAACGCGGTGCGTGCCTCCGCGCAGCGACTGGGCGACGCGATCCGGCGACTGCGCATGGCCGGCTCGGCCGTGGTGGTGGGTACCTGCCCCGATTTCGGGGTGATCACCGCCATACCGCAGCCTTTGCGCGCGGTGGTGCGCTCGCGCGGGCTACGCCTGGCGCATTTCCAGGCGGCAGCGGTGCGAGCCTCCGGCGGGGTGCCGGTTCCGCTTGCTGATCTGCTGTCACCGGAATTTCTGCAGGCGCCCGAAGAGATGTTCGCCGACGACCACTACCACCCCTCGGCAGCCGGATATGCACTGGCAGCGCGTCTACTGCTGCCGGCTGTCGCGCATGCCCTCGGCGAGTGGACGGGCGGACCCATCCCCGATTTGCCGTGGGTGTCCGCCGCCGCGGAATCGCAGACCATGAGTGCCCGGATACGCGTCCTGGGACGGATCTGGCGGCGCAGCGCCGCGGAGATCGGGGTCGCGGTCAACCAGCATTCCGAACAGGAAGCGGTAAACGTCTGACGTTGACGGTAGACCGATCGGTGTACTAGCTTCGAATCATGGGAACTCATGTCGGCGGCAATCGTCGTACTGGCTGGCGACTAGGCGATATCCACTCACCGCTGGTGCCGTTTGTGCTGCGCACCACCGGCCTCTTCTTCGTGGTGTTCTTCCTGATCGCAGTGCCCTTGGCCAGCACACCACTGGCGAACGAGCACCACTCGACGATCGGGAAACTGGGCGCCTGGGGCGCGGGTGGCGGATTCGAGTACGTGGTCATGATCGCGGCGCTCAACATCGGGCTTGGAATCTGTCTAGCCGTGGCTGGGGGCGATCCCGTCAAGTACCGCGCGGCCGTCGATGTGTTCCTTGTGTGCGAGTCATTGCACATGCTGTCGATGGCGATCATGGCTCTCGCGCCGACGCATCACATGCATCTGATCGGCGATGTACCGCTGGGCATCGGCGGCGTTGCCCTGGTCGCGCTCGTCTGGCTACCGGTGCGTGCGCAGGCCTATGCCCGCTAGCACGGTCGTGTACGTCGCCCGACGCATGTCATCGGCCGCATACCTGCCTACCGCCCGGGCCGACGACCTGCCCGCTGCATCCCTGCATTAGATTCCAGGGGAGTAGAACCAGTACTAATTCCCCTATATTCAGGAGTTTTCATGCCCGAAGCCGTGATCGTTTCCGTTGCCCGCTCCCCGATCGGGCGAGCCGGCAAGGGCTCGCTGGTGAGCATGCGGCCGGATGACCTGGCCGCGCAGATGGTGCGCGCCGCCCTCGACAAGGTGCCCGCACTGGACCCCAAGGACATCGACGACCTGATGCTGGGCTGCGGTCAGCCCGGTGGTGAGGCCGGTTTCAACATCGGTCGCGCGGTAGCGGTGCAGTTGGGCTACGACTTCCTGCCCGGTACCACCGTCAACCGCTACTGCTCGTCCTCGCTGCAGACCACCCGCATGGCGCTGCATGCCATCAAGGCCGGCGAAGGCCACGCCTTCATTTCCGCTGGCGTGGAGACGGTTTCACGTTTCCCGAAGGGCACCTCCGACGGCTGGCCGGACAGCCACAACCCGCTGTACGCCGATGCCGAGGCCCGCACCGCCACTGCCGCGCAGGGTGCCACCGAATGGCATGACCCGCGTAACGACAGCCTGACCCCCGATGTCTACATCGCGATGGGCCAGACCGCCGAGAACGTGGCGCTGCACACCGGCATCAGCCGCGAGGACCAGGACCACTGGGGCGTGCGCAGTCAGAACCGGGCCGAAAAGGCCATCGCTGACGGCTTTTTCGAGCGTGAGATCACCCCGGTGACCCTGGCCGACGGCACCGTCGTGTCCAAGGACGACGGCCCGCGCGCCGGCACCACCTACGAAGCGATCAGCCAGCTGAAGCCGGTTTTCCGCCCCAACGGCACCATCACCGCCGGTAACGCCTGCCCGCTCAACGACGGCGCGGCCGCGCTGGTCATCCTGAGCGACACCCGCGCCAAGGAGCTGGGCCTGACCCCGCTGGCGCGCATCGTGTCCACCGGCGTGTCCGGTCTGTCCCCGGAGATCATGGGCCTGGGCCCGATCGAGGCCGTAAAGCGCGCACTGGCGAACGCCGGCAAGACGATTGGCGATATCGACCTGTTCGAGATCAACGAGGCGTTCGCGGTGCAGGTGCTGGGCTCGGCTCGTGAGCTCGGTATCGACGAAGACAAGCTCAACGTCTCCGGCGGTGCGATCGCGCTGGGCCACCCGTTCGGTATGACCGGTGCGCGTATCACCGCCACCCTGCTCAACAACCTGACCACCTACGACAAGACCTTCGGTGTCGAGACCATGTGTGTCGGCGGCGGCCAGGGTATGGCAATGGTCATCGAGCGCCTCTCCTAGTTCGTTCACAACGAGACCGAGGTTGTGGTGGGTTCGTCTCAGACGTTCCCGCCACAACCTCGGTCTCGTTGCTACTAAAGTTCAGTCGCGATGACCACTATCGGAACTCCCCTGTCACCGCGTGCGACACGGGTCATGCTGCTCGGCGCCGGCGAGCTCGGCCGTGAGGTGCTGATCGCCCTGCAACGCCTGGGCGTCGAGACCATCGCCGTCGATCGCTACGAGAACGCCCCCGGGCACCAGATCGCTCACCACGCGCGCGTCATCTCGATGACCGACCCCGAGCAGCTGCGCGCCCTGATCGAGGCCGAAAAACCCGACCTGGTGGTTCCCGAGATCGAGGCGATCGCCACCGCCACCTTGGAGGCCCTGGAGGCCGAGGGCACGGTACGGGTAATCCCCACCGCCCGCGCTGCCCGGCTCACCATGGATCGCGAGGGCATCCGGCGCCTGGCCGCAGAGACACTCGGATTACCCACCAGCCCTTACCAATTCTGTAACTCACTGGCCGAGCTGCAAGCCGCGATCGACGGCGGTATCGGGTACCCGTGCGTAGTCAAGCCGCTGATGAGCAGCTCCGGCAAGGGACAGAGCAAGCTCGACGGACCGGCCGATGTCGAGAAGGCCTGGGACTACGCGATGGCGGGTAGCCGGGTAACCAACAACCGCGTGATCGTCGAGGGATTCGTCGACTTCGATTATGAGATCACGCAGTTGACGGTCAGGGCGCTGGGAGACAGCGGAGAGATCGAGACCAGCTTCTGCGCGCCGATCGGGCACCGGCAGGCCAACGGCGACTACGTCGAGAGCTGGCAGCCGCACCCCATGTCGGATGAAGCCCTGCAGAGTGCACAGCACATCGCACGTGCTGTCACCGAAAACCTGGGCGGGCAGGGAATTTTCGGCGTCGAACTGTTCGTCAAGGGCGATCAGGTGTACTTCAGCGAAGTGAGCCCCCGCCCGCACGACACGGGCATGGTCACCATGATCACGCAGTGGCAGAACGAGTTCGAACTGCACGCGCGCGCCATCCTCGGGCTTCCCGTCGACACGTCGTTGAAGACCCCGGGTGCCAGCGCGGTGATCTATGGCGGGGTCGACGCGGAAGGTGTCGTGTTCGATGGGCTCGAGGCCGCCCTGGCCGTGCCGCGCACCGATCTGCGGTTGTTCGGGAAACCGGAGAGTTTCGTCACCCGCCGTATGGGAGTGGCCCTGGCGTACGACCCGGACGTGGAGACCGCGCGGCGCAATGCCGCCGAGGCCGCGGGCAGGGTCCGCGTTTCTCGGTGACATGAAAAAGGGCGCCCCGCGAACGGGGCGCCCTTTTTGTTGTCGACAACTAGTCGTTCTGGAAGTAGCTCAGCAGTCGCAGGATCTCGACGTAGAGCCAGACCAGGGTGACGGCCAGCCCCAGGGCGATACCCCAGGCGGCCTTCTCGGGCGCACCGGCGCGCACCAGCTGATCGGCAGCGTCGAAGTCGACCAGGAAGCTGAACGCGGCAATGCCGATGCAGACCAGCGAGAAGATGATCGCGATCGGGCCACCGCTGCGCAGACCCATGTCGATGCCGAAGAATCCGAGCACCAGGTTGCCCAGCGCCAGCACCAGCACACCAACCAGGGCGGCCAACAGCATCCGCTGGAACTTGGGCGTCACGCGGATGGCGCCCGAGCGGTACACGAAGAGCATGCCGATGAACACACCGACGGTGCCCAGGACTGCCTGACCGATCAGCGCGCCCGCGCTGGCACCTCCGACGCCCACGCTGGCCGGAATGACAAACGAAATGGCACCCACGAAAAGGCCCTCGAGCGCCGCGTAGCTCAGCACGATCGCCGGGTTGTCCTGCTTACGCCCGAAGCTGGCGATCATCACCATGATGAAACCGCCGATGCCGCCGACCGCGAGGAACGGCAGCGCCAGCCCGGTGTTGGAGCTGATCAAGAAGAACGCGGCCGCGGCGACGGCGACGATCACGCCGAGGGTGATACCGGTCTTGGTCACCACATCGTCGATGGTCAGTGGCCGGGATACGCCGGCCTGCGCCTCCGGGTACGCGGTGTAGGGGTCCTGCCGCAGCTGCTGGGCCGCCATGGCACCGGCACCTGCAGCGCCCGACCCGAACTGCGCATAGCCGCCACCCTCTTTTCCGGGCAGCGACCGAAGAATGGGATTGCTGGTGGTTCGCACCGTCGTGATCCTCTCCTGGAAGTGCGGTGCCGCGATATGCGGCCTCCGCGGATGACGTCAAACAAGTCAACTGGACGTTTAACGAGCAGGCAAGTGCAAGAGTTCCATGCTTACGCCACAGGTTCCCGAACTGTCCGGCCACGTCGTGGCCTCACAGTACCGCTCACGGCCTGCCGCTGTGGCAAATCCCTGTGAGATCCCTGTGAGCACCAGGGTTTTTAGCTGGAAGTCCTACTAGACATTACATGGATGTCCAACTAGATTCAGAAGTGCCGACCTCCCGGATATCCAACCGTTTCCCAAGGGGCTACACCATGAGTTCGTTACCGCAACTGTCACATTTCGTCGCCGGTAAGCACGTCCCCGGCACCTCCGGCCGCTATGCCGACGTCTACGACCCGACGTTGGGCAAGCCGGTACGGCAGGTGCCGCTGGCAGACGTTTCCGAAGTCGAAGCGGCCATCGCGAACGCCGCCGAAGCTCAGCCCGGCTGGGCCGCCCGCAACCCTCAGCAACGCGCTCGGGTCCTCGCCAAGTTCGTCGACCTGGTTCGCGCGGAGATCGACGACCTGGCCACCATGCTGTCCCAGGAGCACGGCAAGACACACGCCGACGCCAAGGGCGATATCGAACGCGGGCTCGAGGTCTGCGAATTCGCCACCGGCATCCCCCACCTCATCAAGGGCGAGTACACCAGCGGCGCGGGGACGGGTATCGACGTGTACTCCATCCGCCAGCCCCTGGGCGTGGTCGCGGGTATCACCCCGTTCAACTTCCCCGCCATGATTCCGCTCTGGAAGGCCGGGCCCGCACTGGCATGTGGAAACGCCTTCGTGCTCAAGCCCTCCGAACGCGATCCGTCGGTGCCACTGCGCCTTGCCGAGCTGTTCCTCGAAGCAGGACTGCCGCCCGGCGTCTTCAACGTCGTCAACGGTGACAAGACCGCCGTCGACGCGCTGCTGCACGATCCGCGTATCGCCGCCGTCGGCTTCGTCGGATCGACCCCGATCGCGCAGTACATCTACGAGACCGCCACCGCGAACGGCAAACGCGCCCAGTGCTTTGGCGGCGCCAAGAACCACATGATCATCATGCCGGACGCCGACATCGACCAGGCCATCGATGCGCTCATCGGTGCGGGATACGGCTCGGCCGGCGAGCGCTGTATGGCGATCTCGGTCGCGGTACCTGTCGGTGAGTCCACCGCCGAACGGCTCGTCGACGGCCTGACCAAGCGCGCCCGCGAGCTGGTGGTCGGGCCGTCCCTCGACGAGGGCGTCGACTTCGGCCCGCTGGTGGGCGCTGACGCCCTCAAGAGGGTGCGCGACTACATCGATATCGGCATCGCCGAGGGAGCCGAGCTGGTCCTGGACGGCCGCGATCTCCAGGTAGCTGGCCATGAGGATGGATTCTTCATCGGCGCATCACTTTTCGACCACGTGACACCCGAGATGCGCATCTACAAGGAAGAGATCTTCGGGCCGGTGGTATCGGTAGTGCGCGCCAAGGATTACGACGAGGCCGTGCGCCTGCCGTCCGAGCATGAGTTCGGTAACGGCGTTGCGATCTTCACCCGCGACGGCGACACCGCACGCGACTTCTGCGCCAAGGTCAACACCGGAATGGTCGGCGTGAATGTGCCGATTCCGGTTCCGGTGGCGTACCACACGTTTGGTGGCTGGAAGCGATCCGGATTCGGCGACCTCAACCAGCACGGGCCCGACTCGATCCGGTTCTACACGAAGACCAAGACGGTCACCCAGCGTTGGCCCTCGGGCACCAAGGAAGGCGCCTCCTTCGTCATTCCCACCATGGACTGAGTGGACTGTCCATGTTCAATCTCACCGACGAGCAGCGCGAAATCTGGAATACGGCACGGGAATTCGCTGACATCCACATCGCGCCGCACGCCCTGGAATGGGACCGCGACAAGTACTTCCCGGTCGAGGTTTTCCCGAAGGCCGCGGCACTGGGCATGGGTGGCATCTACATCAACCCCGATGTCGGGGGCTCCGGGCTCACCCGCCTGGACGCCTCGTTGATCTTCGAGGCGATGGCCACCGGGTGCTCCGCCGTCTCGGCGTTCATCTCCATCCACAACATGGCCGCCTGGATGATCGACGAGTTCGGCAACGAGGAGCAGCGCCAACGGTGGCTGCCCTCGATGTGCACCATGGAGACGATCGGGGCCTACTGCCTTACCGAGCCCGAATGCGGCAGTGACGCATCGGCCTTGCGGACCAGCGCGGTTCGACAGGGTGACGAGTACGTGCTCAACGGCGTCAAACAGTTCATCTCGGGCGCGGGAGCGGCGGATCTCTACGTGGTGATGGCGCGCACCGGTGGCCCCGGCCCGCGTGGCATCTCGACCATCGTGGTGCCCAAGGACACGCCGGGGCTGTCCTTCGGGCCCCCCGAACGCAAGATGGGCTGGCACGCCCAGCCCACCGCGCAGGTCATCTTCGAGGATGTCCGGGTTCCGGTGGACAACCGGATCGGCGAAGAAGGCATCGGATTCACCATCGCGATGCGCGGCCTCAACGGCGGCCGGCTCAACATCGCGTCGTGCTCACTCGGGGGCGCCCGATCCGCACTGGAGAAGGTTATCGAGTACCTGCGCACACGCAAGGCATTCGGTGACGAGCTGATCAAGTTCCAGGCACTGCAGTTCAGGCTCGCGGATATGGCCACCGAGCTGGAATCTGCCCGCACCATGGTCTGGCGCGCGGCCTCCGCGGTGCACGAGGGCGATCCGCGTGCGGCCGAGCTGTGTGCCATGGCCAAACGCATCGCCACTGACGTAGGTTTCACGGTGGCCAACGAGGCGTTGCAGCTACACGGCGGCTACGGCTACCTGGCCGAGTACGGCATCGAGAAGATCGTCCGCGACCTACGGGTGCACCAGATTCTGGAAGGAACCAACGAGATCATGCGAGTCATCGTGTCCCGCAAGCTTATCCAGGAAGGGCTTCCGGCGTGACGGATCAGATCCAGACGCGGGTCGAAAAGGGCGTCGGCCTGCTGACGCTCAACCGCCCCAAGGCCATCAACTCACTGACCAACGACATGATCACCGCGATGTCGGTAGCCCTGTCCGAGTGGGAGTCCGACGACGACATCCGCGCCGTGGTGCTTTCCGGCGCCGGGGAACGTGGTCTGTGCGCCGGAGGCGACGTGGTGGAAATCCACGACAGCGCCAAGATCGACGGCGTGGTGGCCCGCCGCTTCTTCCGCGAGGAGTACCAACTCAACGCGCAGGTCGGCCGGTTCCCGAAACCGTATGTGGCGCTGATGGATGGCATTGTGATGGGTGGGGGCGTCGGAGTGGCTGGACATGCCAACACCCGCATCGTCACCGACACCTCCAAGGTCGGCATGCCCGAGGTAGGCATCGGATTCATCCCGGACGTGGGCGGAACCTATCTGCTTTCCCGCGCCCCGGGACAGCTGGGACTGCACGCCGCACTGACCGGCGCCCCCTTCTCCGGTGCCGACGCCATCGCGCTGGGATTCGCCGACCATTACGTGCCCCATGACCGGCTTGAGAAGTTCGTCAAGGCCATCATCGACAGCGATATCGCCACCGCGCTCACAGTGCACGGTGCCATCGCTCCGTCAAGTGACCTTTTGGCCCAACGCAGTTGGATCGACGAGTGCTACGCCGCCGACACCGTCGCCGACATCGTGGCGGCACTGCAGGCTCATGGCGACGAACGTGCCCGCGCGGCCGCCGATCAGATCCTGACCCGCTCCCCCATCGCCTTGTCGGTAACGCTCGCAGCGGTGCGGCGGGCACGCGAATTACCCTCGCTGGAAGCAGTTCTCACGCAGGAGTACCGGGTGTCCAGCGAGTCGGTGAACTCTCACGACCTCGTCGAGGGCATCAGGGCGCAGCTGGTCGACAAGGACCGCAACCCGCAGTGGAATCCGAAGGCACTCGCAGAGGTCACCGCGGCCGATGTCGAGGCCTTCTTCCAGCCGGTCAGCGATGACCTGGAGTGGTCATGACAAACATTGCCTTTATCGGCTTGGGCCACATGGGGTTACCGATGGCGGTCAACCTCACGAAGGCCGGGCATACCGTCGCCGCCTTCGACCTGTCCGAGCAGGCACTCGCCGCCGCCACCGAGGCCGGTGTGCCGCTGGCGGAGTCCGGCGCGGCAGCAGCCGCGAACGCCGATGTGGTGATCACCATGCTGCCCAAGGGCGAGCACGTGCTCGCGGCGTACCAGGAGCTGCTGCCCGCAGCACGACCGGGCACGCTGTTCATCGACTCCTCCACCGTCGATGTGGCCGACGCCCGCGCCGCACATGACGCGGCGACGGCCGCCGGGCATCGCTTCGCCGACGCACCGGTTTCCGGCGGCGTGCCCGGTGCCACCGCGGCGACCCTGACGTTCATGGTGGGCGGCGATGACGCGGTGTTCGCCGACGCAGAACCGATTCTGGGGGCCATGGGCAAGCGCATCGTGCACTGCGGCGGCCCCGGTGTGGGGCAGGCCGCGAAGATCTGCAACAACATGATCCTCGGGGTGTCGATGATCGCGATCAGCGAGGCCTTCGCGCTGGGCGAGAAGCTCGGTCTGAGCCATCAGGCGCTTTTCGATGTCGCCGCCAACGCCTCGGGCCAGTGCTGGGCACTGACATCGAACTGTCCGGTGCCCGGCCCGGTGCCCACCAGCCCCGCCAATCGCGACTACACACCCGGCTTCGCGGTCGCGTTGATGGCCAAGGACCTGGGGCTGGCCGCCAATGCGGTGCGCACCAACGGCGTTGATGCACAGCTCGGTCTCGCGGCCGCCCACATCTACGACGACTTCAATACCTCCGGCGGCTCAGGCCTAGACTTCTCGGCGATCTTCACGCGAATCCAAGGAGCGTCATGACTTTCGAAACCATCCTCACCGAGCGGATCGACCGCGTCGCTGTCATCACCCTGAACCGGCCCAAGGCGCTCAACGCGCTGAACTCACAGGTGATGAATGAGGTCACCACCGCCGCAGCGGAATTCGATGCCGATCAGGGCATCGGGGCGATCATCATCACCGGTAGCGAGAAGGCATTCGCGGCGGGTGCCGATATCAAGGAGATGGCCGACCAGTCCTTCAGCGACATGTTCGGCTCCGACTTCTTCGCCGCCTGGGGCAAGTTGGGTGCGGTACGGACTCCGACGATCGCCGCGGTGAGCGGATACGCCCTCGGCGGTGGCTGTGAGCTGGCCATGATGTGCGACCTGATCATCGCCGCCGAGAACGCCAAGTTCGGGCAGCCCGAGATCAAGCTGGGCGTGCTGCCCGGCATGGGCGGGTCGCAGCGGCTCACCCGTGCCATCGGCAAGGCGAAGGCCATGGACATGATCCTCACCGGGCGCAACATGGATGCCGCCGAGGCCGAGCGCAGTGGTCTGGTGTCACGCGTGGTCGCCACCGAGAGCCTGCTCGACGAGGCCAAGGCCGTCGCGAAGACCATCTCCGAGATGTCCCTGTCGGCCTCGATGATGGCCAAGGAAGCCGTCAACCGGGCCTTCGAGTCCAGCCTCACCGAGGGATTGCTGTTCGAGCGCAGGATTTTCCACTCGGCATTCGGCACCGCCGACCAGTCAGAGGGCATGGCCGCGTTCGTCGAGAAGCGCCCCGCCAACTTCAGTCACCGGTAAAGATTCGCCGGAACCATGACTCTGCCGTTCGATCCCGTCGACGATGCCCATCGCCATTGGGTCGAGAACGGCTGGGGTGAGGTCGCCGATGGGATGGCCGCCGTCACGTCGGTGATGCGTGCGCACCAGATCATGCTGGCGCGGGTCGAGGATGTGTTGCGCCCGCACGGCTTGACCTTCTCGCGCTACGAGCTGCTGATGCTGCTCTCGTTCAGCCGGGCTGGCTCTATGCCGATGGCTAAAGCCAGTGCACGACTTCAGGTTCACCCCACCTCGGTGACCAACACGGTGGACCGGCTGGAGGAGGCGGGGCTGGTGCGTCGAGTGCCCAACCCCGCCGACGGACGGGGCACGCTGGTGGAGATCACGGACGCCGGACGCGATCATGGTTCGGTGGCGACCACCGACCTGAACGCCAAGGTGTTCGCACAGATCGGGCTCTCACCCTCACGCACCCGCACGCTGGTGTCGGTGCTGACGCACCTGCGACGCGACGCGGGCGACTTCGGCTAAAGCCAGACGTCCTGGACCTCGCGCACGTGGTGCCCGCCTATATCAGGATGCCCTTGTCCTTGAGGGCTTTGTATCCGCCGATGACGTCGGTGGCCCGGTACAGACCGATCTCCTGCAGCGAGGCCGCGGCCAGGCTGGAGGTGTAGCCCTCCTGGCACAGGATGACCCATTCAATGTCGTGATTGCCGGCCTCAGGAATGCGAGCGTCACTCTCGGGGTCCAGCCGCCATTCCAGGACGTTGCGCTCGATGACGAAAGCGTTGACCACTTCGCCCTCTTGCGCACGTTGCGCGGCGGGGCGAATGTCGACCAGGAATGCGCCCCGGCCCAGCGCGGTGGGAAGCTCGTCGGCGGGCAGGCGCCGCAGCCGACCGCGCGCGGTCGCCAGCAGATCATGCACCGTCATGCCGCCGGTCCTTCGGGCTCGTCGGTGAGGATGGTGCGGCTGCGCCGCAACGTCTTGGCCTGGGTCACTTCGTAATACGACATCGCGGTCAGCGGCGGCGAGTACGCATGCACGCTCAACGTGGGTCCGGTGGCGATGCGCACGGGAGCCTCGGGTGCGCGCATCACATCGTGCACCCAGCCCAGCGGAAATCCCGCTTGATCGCCTGCGTCGAGCCGACGGCGCACCAGTTGGCTTCCGTCCCAGCGATATTCATGCAGCGAGCCGTTGAGTACGGTCAGCGCACCGAGTGAGCCGCAGTGGTCGTGCAACTCGGTGGACTTGTCGGGCACCCAGCTGATCAGCCAGACATCGAGCTCGTCGTCGGCGTGAATGCGGGTGGCCCAGCGCTCGTCGACCGGAAGGCCGCCCTCGGGCAGCAGATGGTCGAAGCGACCGTGCAGCGCGTCGTCGGCGCCCTCATCGGTGATGCGGAGCAGATCCGGCAGTCGCAGGCGAGTGGGCGAGGATCCGGCGGAGGAAGGGCGGCGCAGATCCAGGACAGATGCAGTGGTCATGAAGGCTCAAATCGATGGCAGGGGCAGGGATGGTGGCGGCTAGCCGCAACACCACCCCTGAAAACCCCTGTGTCCCATCACAGCTGAAATAGTACCGGCGTTTTCCAGCGGTTTTGCCTCCAGAGCAAAAGCTCTGAGTGAGTAAATGTTGCCGCTGGTAGGCACTTGCTACTTTGGAGTGGTGACCGCCCCAATCCGCATCGCCGCGACCCTGATGGCCCTCTGCGTCCCGTTGATCGGTGCGGCGTGCACGTCGAAATCCGACGAGAAGGCGGCTCCTAACCCGGCGGGTGTCTCTGCCACCCCGATCGAGGCACCGGCGGCGCAGCCTCCGGCCTCCGGCTCGGGGATGTCCCCAGCGGGCGTCACAACGTCCGTGGACGCCGCGCCCAGTTCCCTGGAAGAGGAGTACTACCAGGCCTGCCGTGCGGCCGCCGACTGGATGACCGGGAAGCAGGATGGCCCGACCCAGCTTGTGGAGGGCTATCTGCAGTCCATCCAGACCAATGGGAACGTCGGCCCCGGGACATTTCACAAGTCCTGGCACGAGCTGCCCGCGGACCGGCAAGCTGCGGTGATCGTGGCGACGAACGCCGCCGCCGCGCAACAGTGCTAAGAACGGCCCGATAAGGCACTTGTCGACACCCCTTGCGATTCAACAATATTCGGAGAAATCCGACGCGATCGCAACACTCAGCAAACATCGAGTAATGCACGTAACCTCACCTTGGATGAAGCCGTACACGGTGTTAGCATGCTCCGGTCAGTGCTCATGGGGTCACGGATGCAATGAATGTGTCCACTCACCGAACGGACGGTAACGACGTTGGCAAATTCAGATCAGCTTCCCCCGAAGCCCACGCTGGTTCATTGGACGATCGTCGGAGCGGCGGTTGTCGCAACCATTGTCGCGGCGGTTGTCGGCTTCACGGCGGGCGATACCGAACTCGTCCGATTCGTCCAGGGCATCGTCACACCGCTGCTTGCCCTGGTCTCCGGGATCTTGATTGCCGATCTGTATCACCGCATTCAGCAGAGCAACAAGCTTGACCGCAATGTCGGGCAGTCGGCGTACGCCACGATGGTGACCCTGCAGGGCATGATCGACGTGGACAAGCACCTTGCGACCGCATCGAACGACCTCAACGAGGGCAACAAGCAGTCCGCCTCCAGCGCGCTGAACCTCGCGCTGACCATCAGCCGCCTGACTTTGCGCCACGCCTTCCAGGCCCTGCGCGAGTCGGAGAACGTCTCAAGCGCCGCGGTGGCCAAGGCCAAGACCGATTTCGCGACGGCCGAGACCGCCGGGCAGCCGGAGCGGCAAAAGATCGAGACCGCGTCGCGCCCCAACAACTACACCGTCGGCGTCGGCAATGCCTGAAGAGACGAAACCAGCGGAGCAATCGGCTGGTGAACTGGAGCCGGAGCCCGTCGACCCGATCATCGGGAAGGTCGCCGATATCGTCGACCGCTACTCGGTACTGGTCAACAAGGGCGATGAGGCCGGTGTCGAGGTCGGGATGATCTTCTCGGTCATCGGGGCCACCGGGACCGCGGTACGCGACCCGGAAACCGGCGATGACCTGGGCACCCTGCCCATCGAAAAGGCGCGCATCCGGGTCACCGAGGTGTACTCGAAGTTCTGCCAGGCCGAGACCTACCGCATCACCGAACCCGCAGTCGCCGGTCTGATCAGCGACATCCTGCAGGAACAGTGGCCGGGAACCACCGATGAGTTCGGCCGCGAGCAGTTCCAGCTCAACGTCGTGCCCACTCCCACGGTTCCGGACGCGACCGAGGTGCACATCGTCGTCGGCGACTACGTCTGCGAGCTGACACCGGTTTCGTAGTTTTTCGCATAATTTCGGTGCATTTTCGTGCGTTCAACGCGCCTTTTTCCACCGAAATCGACCGATGACCAATTGGTGAACATCGAAAAACTCACCTATTGGCCCGGTTTACATTGTTACGTTCGGTTCATGGATACCAATCTGATGAAACGAGCAGCAGGCGCGGTTTCCATCGTCGCCATGTCAGCAGCAGTCGTCGTCGCGTGTTCTCAAGATGACAAAAACGCCGCCAAGGAGTCGCTGTCAAGCGCGACCAGTGCGGCATCCTCGGCTATCAGCGCTGGTGGTAGCGCCGCATCGAGTGCCGCGTCGTCGGCAAGCAGCGCGGTGTCCTCCGTGGTCGCCGGGGCGCCCTCCACCGTCAACGTGCCGGGTGTCGGCGATGTGACGCTGGAGCCGCCAGTCGCCGAGGCGTACACCAAGGCCGGTGGAGAAGCCAAGCTCGGCCTGCCGACCGGGCAGCCCGAGAAGGTGGGCGACGGCACGGTGCAGGCCTTCGCCAAGGGCACGATCTTCAGCTCGCCGTCCACCGGTGCACATCTGGTTCAGGGCGAAATCCTGAAGGTGTACACCGCGCAGGGCGGTGCGGGCGGCACGCTCGGCTTCCCCACCGCCGACGAGGCGGAGACGGCCGGCGGGCCCGACGTCGCCAAGGGCGGCTGGATCGGCGAATTCCAGAAGGGCACCATCACCTGGCTGAACCAGGGCGACGGCACCTTCAAGGAGACCGTCACCCCGAAGTAGCGATTGGCTACCGCGACGGGCGCTGAGCAGTCAGCGCCTGTCGCGGAACCAGTGCGGGTTTTCTGCCGGCGACCAACCCGGCAACGTGAGATCGGGCCACGGTGGCCGCCGGATGAGGGCTGTCAGTCCCAACACCGCCGAGATCAAGCCGGTCAGTATGCCCAATGTCGAGGCACGGTCGGCATTAAAGGCGGCCTGCCATTGAGCATTTCCGTCCTTGACGACAAAGACGCCCAGTGGTCTCGCGCGCGTTTCCAGGGGTGCGCCGTCCGCGCCGCTGCCCCGGGTGCGCACCTTGGCAACCGTGATGACCAGGGTGCCGTCGGCCGTCGTGTACGGCTCGCCATAGACGATGGACTTGCCACCGTCGGTCACAAGTCCTTCAAATGAGGTTGGCAATCGCATGCCTCATTGTCATCGCTCAGCGCCCCGATGGCGAGAGCTTCTTTCAGGCTTCCGCACCCGAGAACAACAGCAGGTTCCCGTCGGGGTCCTTCACGATGAAAGTGACGCTGCCCCACTCCTCGGTCTGCAGGGGCTGATGGAAGACCACACCCGCCGCCTGGTACTCGTCGCGCAAGGGGCCCAGCTTGTAGGTCGTGAGCGTGGCAGCAAGCGGATCATGTTCCGTGGCAAGGAAATTGTCGTCATACACAGGGCCATTGACCTTGCGTAGGTTCAGGCTCGCCCCTGCGCGCCGCACCTGACCGTAGAAGGGCGGCTCGCCGTAGGTGAAGGCCACTTCGAATCCGAGCGTGTCGACGTAGAAGCCGATGGCGCGTTCGAAGTCGGTGACAAACAGTTGTGGTTCGGCAGCGACAATCTCGGAGGACCCCATAGTCAAAACGCTACCGTCGCGGCGGCCCCTGTGTGGGACTATCTGTGGGTGGAGCCGGACGGTGACCCCGAAGCCCGAATCCGAGAGCTGGAACGCTCCCTGAACGAGACGGCGCGGACGTCGGAACTGGGTGTCACGAAACCGAACCCGTATCCGCCGACGGCGTCGGGCCAGTACCCGCCCCCGCCGGTCTACGGGACGCCGTATCCGCCCCGGCCCTCCGTCCGCAGATTCCGCCGACGATTCATAGTCTTCTTCGCCCTGGTCACGGCGGGAGTGGCCGGACTCGTCTTCTACGCCGCCAAACCCACACTGCCGCAGCAGGTGCGGACGAGTTCGAGTCCCACGGCCACACTGCCTGTCAGATCGACGCTCGTGCCGCCTCCGACGCGGACCCGCGCGACTTCCTCGTCGAGCGCGCCCACGGGCCCCACATTCGTGCCCGAGGGTTCGACCTTCAGCGTCTCCGGTACGCACAAACAGGTCGCGGTCAATTGCGACGGCGGTTTGGTCAACGTCAGCGGAGTGTCCAATACCGTTGAAATCACCGGCAATTGCGACACCCTCACGGTCTCCGGTGTCGAGAACACGGTGCACCTGGAAACCGCCCGCAAGATCGGCGTCTCGGGCTTCGACAACAAAGTCACCTATTACTCCGGGGAGCCGGAAGTCTCCAAGTCTGGTAACAACAACACCGTCGAGCAGGGCTAGACGATCGACGTCTCCGGCGGAACCGCCCGCGTGGTTGTTGCTATTGGCTCCGCTGTGGCGTAGGACGGGCGGGTGAGCGAAACCAATCCTGCGAGTGGCCCCGGCGCGGCCGGGCCGTCGTTGTGGGATACGACAGGGGATGCGGTCTCCGCGCTTCCGCGCCATCGACATGGATTCACGCGTGACGAAGTGCGTCGATCCCAGGAAACGCGGCTGCGGGTCGCCACCGTAGAAGTGGTGGCCGAGAGCGGGTATGCCGGAGCCAGTGTGCGTCAGATCGCAGCGCGGGCAGGGATTTCCACTAAAACGTTCTACGAGTTGTATCCGGATAAGGAAGCGGCATTTCTAGCCACTTACGCGGCGGTGGAATTGGTCACCGAGCAGATGCTGGCGGCGGGCGATAGTGCCCGCACCGCCGCCGAAGTGATCGAAGCCGGACTGCGAACCTACTTGGGAACGCTGGCGTCCCAGCCGGCCTTCACCCAGAGTCTGGTTATAGAAGCAGTTGCTTCTACCGACCGCATTCGTGCGCGCCGCTCCAAAGGGCTGGCGGATTTCGCCGGCGTCATGACGCACCATCTGCGTCGAGTCCGCGGCCCGGCCGGACCCGACCCGGCCAGCACCACGGCAGACCAGGCCTTGCTGATCGGCGCTCTTGGCGGCGTGAACGAGTTGATGGTGCAGCACCTCGGATCGGCACCGGCCGCCACGTTGCTCGACATCCTCGACCCGGCCCGCATCTTGCTCGAGCGCATCGTCCTGACCGCCGACGAACGCTCGCCTGACGCGCGTGACCCCCGGTAGATACACACCACACCTGAACAGCGGCGACGCGTAGCCCACGCATCGTCGACTAGTCGCCCCGGCATCGACGTGCTACCTTCCCACCGAATGAGAAGACGACCGTTTTATCAATAGGTCGGACGCTACTGTGAGGAGCCTTGTTGTGACATCGACGCCCACCCGCGACACCTCCCCGGACAATCCCGCCACAGCGGACGTTGATCCTGAAACCGCCCGCCCCCAACGCACCTCGGCGGGCACAACCGATGATCCGCTTGCTGAAGGTTCCTTGGGCCGTGACATCGTTGGCCATCCATTGGTTCTGATGTACGCCAATGTGCCGGCGCTGATCATGCCGACCCTGCATCCAAAGATCGCCCACGTACTCAGCGAAAAGGACCGCGCCCTCAACGGCAGCGAGACCATCCCGAACTTGCAGGCCGCCAGCCGCCGACTGATCAGCACCTACGAGATGGTGATGGGCATCGTGTTCGCTGGGCCCGAAGCCGATGAGGTAGCGCACGGACTGCACGAGCTACACCGCCCGATCGCCGGATCCATGCCTGACGGCACCAGCTATCACGCCTGGAACAAGGACGTCTGGAACTGGACCTGGGGCTCGATCCTCAAAGGCGGCCTCGATATCGCCGACCAGTTCCGGCTTTTCGCCGATACCGATGAACGCGAGCAGGCCTACCGGGCACTCAACGAGGTGGGGCGCCGCTTCGGGGTCCGCAGCCTGCCCAACACCTATGCCGAGTTCTGCGATTACTGGCAGCCGATCGTCGCGAACACCCTCGAGGTCAACCCACAGGTGCAATTCATCGTCGACCATGCCCTGAACCCCGCCAAACCCCGCGGTTGGGGCCTGCTTCCCACGCCACTGTGGCGCCTGATCTCACTGCCGCTGACCCGCACCATCCGCGTTGGCATCCTGGCGGGAGTTCCCGAGAAGTTCCATGCAGACCTCGGGCTGCGCGTCACCGCGATTGACCGACTGGAGCGATATCTGCATGCGGCGTTCTGGCGAGCCATCCCCGTACCGCTCGCCGGCCGATTCGGTCCCGCCTACTTCACATTGCGACGCCGATTCGGTCAACCCGGCTGGCGCACCTACTACTCCCGCACCCAGCTCGCCGCGAACCGCGCTGCTACCCAACGCAGTTAGCGAACTCAGCGGACCGGCGAGCGGCCATTCGACGCACGCTCAGCAGCCGCCAACAGCTCATCCCGAAACTGAGGGTGGGCGATGGATGCCAGCGCCTCTCCGCGCTCTCGGACCGTTCTGCCTTCCAACTCTGCGGCGCCGTACTCGGTGATGATCACGTCGACCTGATGACGCGGCGTGGTGATGACGGCACCCGGGCCGAACCACGGCACGATGCGCGACTGCAGCACGCCATCCTTTTCGAAGGTTGAGGGCAGGCAGATCAGAGAACGGTCCGACAGCTCCAGCCCGGCCCCGGCGACGAAGTCCTCGGCGCCACCGATCCCGCTGAACTGTCCCCCGTTGATGGTGTCGGCGACAACCTGTCCCTGGATGTCGATCGAGAGCGCACCGTTGATCGAGATCATGTCGTTGTTGGCGCCGATTACCTCCGGCGCGTTGACAATCTCCACCGGCAGGAATGCGACATCGGTATTGCCGTCCAGCCATTCGTACAGCTCCGGCGACCCGAACGCGAAGGTGGTCACGCTCACGCCGTCGTACTGTCCCTTACCGGTGTTGGTGACCTTGCCGGCGCGGTGCAGTCGCATGCAGCCGTCGGTGAACATCTCGCTGTGCAACCCGTAGCCGCCGCCGTCACCTTCGGCCAACAAGGCCGCAATCTGGTTGGGAATGGCGCCAATTCCGGTCTGCAATGTCGCCCCCGAGCCGATGAAACTCACGGCGTACTGGGCGATGGCCCTGTCGACGTCCGACGGCGCCGCATCGCCCCCGGGCAGCGCCAGCGGCGCGTCCGCCGAGTGCACCATGATGTCGATCTCATCGACGTGCAGCGCGTGGCGGTGCTCCTCCCCGAACCCGTAGGTGCGCGGATATCCTTCCGAGACTTCGACAATGAGCAATCGCGCGGGGTCGGCCCCGACGCGACGTAATTCATCTATCGTCCCCCCCGCGTGCAGCGAGAGGGAACACCAACCGTCGGCATCGGGCGGTGTCGCGACGGTCGTCATCACCCGCGGCGACTGGCGCTCAAGCAGCGGACCGAACCGGCGAAAGTCCGCAGCCGCGAACTCGATGTCGGCGCCCATGTCCCGCAACGCGCGTTCGAGCGGACCAAAAAAGCCCGATAGGTAATGCACACCCGGCCGCGAGAACAGCTCGGTGCCGACCGCCAGCAGCGCACCGTATACCCGCAGATCCGTCCAGTCCTTGCGCACGCCGAGGGCGCGCAGGAAGGCCGGTGGCTGGCCGGGGCCCAGAGGGATTCCCAGCGTGTCGGCGGGGTTCAACAGTGCAGCGGCATCTTCGGCGGTGAGCTCCTGCGGCATGGCACCCATCTTGCATGAACCGCTGGCCGGTGCTCGACCAAAGGGTTGCGGGGCTCGCCGAAGAACCTCACGCAAGCCCATATGTGACGAGAGCGCCGGGAGTAGGCTCCGCATATCCCGACCGCGCCTCCGCGCGCCGGGTAACTCGGTCTCACGGGAGGCCACCTTGAGACAACTGGACAACGCCGACACGCCCCAGCGCGAACTGGCCATCGAACTGCGCAATGTAGTGCGCCAGTACAGGGTTGGCGGGCAGACGGTGCGCGCGCTCAACGAGATCAGCCTGAACTTGACCGGCGGCCAGTTCGTCTCGATAGTCGGGCCGTCCGGGGCGGGGAAAAGCACGCTGCTACATCTGCTCGGGGCGTTGGACTCCCCCGACTCGGGATCGATCACCTTCGACGGTGAAGAGATCGGCAGACTCCGCGACGAGCAGCAGTCGGAGTTCCGTCACCATCGGGTCGGGTTCGTCTTTCAGTTCTTCAACCTGCTGCCCACGCTCTCAGCGTGGGAGAACGTGGCCGTGCCCAGGCTGCTCGACGGCGTCCGCCTCGGCAAGGTCAAAGCGGACGCGGTTCGGCTGCTGGACCGGGTCGGCCTGGGCAAGCGGACCGAACACCGCCCGGCCGAACTGTCCGGCGGCGAGATGCAACGCGTCGCGGTGGCACGGGCCATGATGATGGATCCACCGCTGATCCTTGCCGACGAACCGACCGGGAACCTGGATTCTCATACGGGCACCGCCATCCTGGGCCTGCTCGCCGAGGTCGCCCACGAAGAAGGCGCCGGCCGTCTGGTGGTGATGGTCACCCACAACAACGACGCCGCCGCGGCTACCGATCGGGTGATCACGCTGCAGGATGGTCGGCTCGGTTCCGACGAGATGTCGGTGACGCCAGGGTGAGTGGCCGCGGACGCGAGGAGCAGCACGGCCCCGGAGCCATCATCGCCGCAGCAGCGAGTCGGCTACGTGTGTTCAGCCTGCGCGAGCTGACTGTGCATCGTCGCCGCACAGTCGCCTCGGTTGCCGTAATGGCAGTTTCCGCAATGTATCTCGTGGCGATATTCGGAATCTTCGGGTCGATCACCGGATCGGTCAACCGGCTGGCGGACGGTGTCGCCGGAGTCGCCGCACTCGAGGTATCGGGTATCACCGATGCGGGGTTCCCCGAGGCGGTGCTGGCCGATGTCGCCAAGGTTCCCGGAGTGGCGACTGCGGCACCGATGATCCGGACGTCCGCGCCCACCGATACCGAACCGGTTCTGCTGTTCGGCGCCGATGACCGCAGCGCCGCGCTGGAAGGCGCCTTGAAAGATGCTGTCGGAGTGAAGGTTGACGCGCCATCACGGGAAGCCGCCGGTGTCCAGATCGGGCCGTCCGTCGGCCACGCGAAGGGCGATACGTTCCGGCTCGGCTCGGGTTCGGTCACCGTGGCCGAGGTGCTCCAGGGCAAGCAACTCGCGGATCTCAACGGCGGGCACTATGTGCTCGCCGCACTGCCGTTGGCTCAGGAGGTCACCGGGCGGCAAGGTCAGCTCGATTCGATTCTGGTTACCACAACGCCGGGCGCGAATCTGGCCGCAGTCCGGGACGGGGTCACCGCGGCCGTGAACGGCCGGGCGATCGTCGCCGATCCGAGCTTGCGGGCGGTGCGAGCCGGCGACGGCGTCAAGCTCATGAACTACATGGCCCTGATGGGCGCGGCAGTCGCGTTGGTGGTCGGCGCGTTCCTGATCTACACGACGATGACCATGGCGATCGCCCAACGCCGCCCGGTCATCTCGATGCTGCGCGCCATCGGCGGGCGCCGCGTCACGATCATTCGCGACATGCTCGCCGAGGCCGCGATCCTCGGGCTGATCGGCGGCGCCATCGGCTCGGCTCTCGGAATTCTGCTGGGCCGAAAGGCGATTGGCCGTTTGCCGCCGACGGTAACCCAAGGGCTCGAAGCCCGCGTCGAGTACTGGTTGCCCGGCTACGCGATCCCGGCTGCCGTCGCCGCGACGGTACTGACCAGTGTGGCCGCGTCGGCGATGGCCGCCCGGCAGGTGTACAAGGTGTCACCGATCGAGGCGCTGGCACCCGTCGGGGTTTCCGTGGCCGACAACGTGCCCCGTTGGCTGCGTGTCGCCAGCGGAGTGGTGGCGGCGGCGGTGCTGGCAGCATCGATGCTGACCGTGCTCTACCAACCAGGGTCACTCGCCTTCGTCGCGATCGCAGCACTGTTCGTCGCCGAGATCGCGCTGGGCTTCGCGCTGGCCGGACCTATCGTCGGTGCGACAGCCACGGTGGCCCGAGTGTTCGGTGCGCCCGGAGCGCTGGCGGCGCCGACGGTCCAGCGCGCGCCGCGCCGGGTGTGGGCCACGGTCATGACCGTGCTCATCGCCGTGGTCACCACCGTGGTGATCACCGGGACGAACAACGACATGATCCGATCCGCGCGCGCCATCTTCGCGCCGGTCGCCGATGTCGATGTCTGGGTGAGCGCGAACTCACCCGACCGCTACCCCACTGACATTCTGCCGCAAGGCCTTACCGAGAAGGTGGCTGCGGTCCCTGGCGTCGCGAATGCCGTCGAAGGTGCCTCCGGATTCGCCGTCATCGGCGGCACCCGCGTGATGCTCAATGGATTCTCCCCCGGCACCCACGATCCGCTCTTCCGTGCGCTCGACGAACGGGTACGTCAGGACGTACTGACCGGCCGGGGCGTGGCGCTCTCACAGAACCTGGGCAAGACTCTCGGCGTCCGGGTGGGCGACGAGCTGGAGCTGCAAACACCCCACGGTCCACAGCGCACGCGCGTGCTGACCCTGGTGCCCTACTTCTCGACGGTCATCGGCACCGTCGGGATGAGCCTGGATCGCATGCGGGCATGGTTTGACCGCCCGGGCACGACGACACTGCAAATCACCGCCGTCGACGGCACAGATCCGGGGCGGCTGCTGGACGATGTCCGCGGTGTGGTGCCCGCACCGAACTATGTGTACGACGGCCGCACCGCGTTGGCCGGTCTTGAAGCCCCACTGCACCAAAGCATGCTGATCGCCAACGCCGTGTGGATCATCGTGGTGTTCGTCGCCGCGGTCGCGCTGCTCAACACACTGACGCTCTCGGTGCTCGAACGTCGCCGGGAGATCGGTGTGCTGCGGGCGATGGGATCGAGCCGCCGATACACGTTGGGCATGGTTCTTGCCGAGGCCGCGGCCATCGGGGCCGTGGGCGGTGTCGCGGGGCTGCTGATTGGTGTCATTGATCAGTGGCTGTTCAGCCTCGTCAGCGGCAGCGTCATGAACTTCGACGTCACCTTCCGGCCGAGCCCGATGGCGGTGGCCTTCACCGTGGGCGCGCTGGCGATCAGCCTGCTGGGCTCGGTGCCGCCCGCACGCCGTGCGGCGCGGCTCAACATCATCGAGGCCATCAGCGTCGAATAACGATGTCGAATAGGGCTATTCGGACACGGTGGCGACGCCCTGCAGGTGAGGCGTGCACGGCGGCGGAACCAGCGTTCGTCGAACGCTACGCAGGCCGCTGGTATCGAATCCGGCCGCGGCAATCGCTTCGACGGTCCGGCGGTTCGGCTCGCACCCGGAGGCCAGCCACGACCATGGCTTGGCGATCAGATCCTGGAACCGCCCCATCAAACCGTCCCCGCGGACATGTTCGAGAACCACCAACCGGCCTCCCGAGGCAAGCACCCGCCGGATCTCGCCGAGGGTTGCCGCTACATCGTCCACCGAGCACAACACCAGCCCAACGTGCACCGAGTCGAAACTGTTGTCCGGGAACGGTATCGACTCCCCGACCCCATCGAGGATGTCGACCTCGATGCCACAGCGGCGTGCCAGGGCGCCGGCCATCCGACGCATCGCCGCCTCCGGCTCGACCGCCGCGACCGATGTCACCGTGGGCGGAAGGAACATGAGATCGGTTCCCGGGCCGAGGCCCACGATCAGCAACCGGCCGGTCGCAAGACTCATCGCCGTCCGCCGGTATCGGCGGTAGAACAGCCGGTCGAATATCGGCATTCCGAGCCCATATATATAGGGGAACAACGGATTACGGTGCTTCACGTGCCGCCACCTCCCAAGTCCATTCGAAATGGCGGGTATTCGTCGCACATCAACGAGACGTACACCGCCACCCGGTAGCGCCACCGCACGATTCCCATGAGGAGGTCGAACATGCCTTGCGACACCGTGCCTCTCACCAACAACCGCACCGCTGAAATAACGGCCAGCACCTGCAGCAGTGGCTCCATGGCCCAGCAGATGATGATCTGCGGCAGTGCCAGCAATACCTTCACCAGCACTGCCCACTGGGTGAGGTGCTCTGGATAGTCGACGTCGAGTTCGCCGGGATAGTCGGGCCGCGCGGCGAGCGTGAAAGGCGGATACCTATCGGTGCTGTTCATCGGAAACCGGTAGTTCATCACCCGCCAGGACCACCGCAGCACTCCCACGTTGATGTCGAAGATGATTCGCGGATATCGCCCGGTGAACAGGATCGCGATACCGGCGACGACGGTCAGCACCGGATACATCAGATACAGGACGATCAATATGGGGTAGTGCGGCACCGCCAGCACGCACCATTTGACGAGAAAGAGCCAGCGCGAGGGCGCGTTGATCGCGCCCCGCACACGGACGGCGTCGGACATCACGGCCGGCAGGCGGTGTCGGCGGCATGGCCCCGGCTGATGTCAGCGGCCATCCGGCGATGACTCACCGACTGTAAGAACGTCGCCAGCGCCCACGTCATGAAACGATCCGAGACCATCGCCGCCGGTCTCAGCACGGCCTCACCGTGCGAAACCTGAAGCGAGGCAACTCGGGACACCGCGGCGGCGCGGCGTCGGCGGGTCTTCTCATACCAGCGCAGCGCATCGGGCAGATCGGTGTAGGTGCCGCGCTGGAATTCCGAAACCGCCTTACACAACACCATCGTGTCGAGCAATGCCTGATTGGCCCCTTGGGCAAGGGTGGGCGGCATGGTGTGGGCCGCATCGCCGAGCAGAGTCAGCACTCCATGGCCCGGCCGGGGAATAGGATGGCGAAAGTGCGGATAGGGCGAATGCGCCAGATCATCATTGGTGAGCGTGGCGAGTACGCGATCGACGAGCCCGGACCACCCGGCGAACGTGGACCGGATCATGTCGATCGGGCGTTCGGGTCTGACAAAGCCGGACGACCAGGGCAGGTCGAACCACCACTGCACATCGGAGCCTCCGGCAGGCCACAGACCGAAGCTTGCGCGCTCGCCGATGACGACGAAGGCGACCCGCTCATTGGCGCCGTCCGAGAGGGTTGTCAGCCCCTGCCAGCTGCACCATCCGGTCGGCTCCGCCTGGTCTGCGCCGACGGCGTCGCGAACAAGCGAATGCCTGCCATCGGCGCCGATCACCAAGTCTCCCTCGGCCGCGCTGCCGTCCGCGAACTCGACCCGCGCTCCGCTGCGTCCGCCCATCACGGCGACAGCCCTGGCATTACACCGGATACGTTCCGCCGGAAAGCCTTTCAGCAGCCGCTCAAGTAGGACATAACGCGGGACCATCCGAATCGGCTCGCCCAGTCGGTCGGCGATCGAGGCCACGTCCAACGTGGCCAGCGAGCGCCCCGTCGACGTCATGACCCGTACCGTGGACAGCTGCTGGCCGGCCCGGTCCATGTCCACGCCCAGCTGCCGCAGCACCGTGGCACCATTCGACCAGATGGTCACCGCACCGCCACCGGCATGCACATCCGGACGCTGCTCGTAGACGGTCACGTCATGCCCGTCGCGCAATAACCCCCGCGCGATGGAGATACCGCCGACACCGGCGCCGACGACTAGGACCCGCAACGACGGCGCCTGCGCTGCTGGCATCAGCTTCGTGGGTCGGCTCGTGAGCCGTTTTGGCTCCACGGCTCAATGTATGACCGCGGCGAGCGCGCTGTACACGGTTTTGGCCCCAGGGCCGTTATCACTTCGTACTCTGTGCCCCCAGTCGGACTCGAACCGACACTTGGCGGATTTTAAGTCCGCTGCCTCTGCCAATTGGGCTATGGGGGCCTTGCAGGTCAGCCCTAGTTCTACCCGGCAGTCCTCCGAACACCAACTCACCCACTCCGCGGCGGCATTAAGTCCGGTACCGCAACAATCTGTACGACAAAGATCACACCCCTGCGCGACACACCCTCGCGTCACATTGAAACTCTCCGACGGATAGTGATACCCCTTGTACAACACCAGGATTCGATTGGACTCTGGTGTGATTCGTCACCAGACCGCGCGAACGCCGACATTGAAAGTTGCCGCCCGCTCCTCGCACGACGGGTCACCTGCGAACTAGGAAATTCCTTAGTTAGCGCAGGTAGTGTTTTCCTTCGTGAGTCGGGAGTTGGATATGTCAGATGCAGTGGCGGTTCGCCAGAGTGGAATTGAGGATTATCTCGACGCGCAGGGCTCGATCGACCTTCCTCCCGGCACCACGCTGCTCTCCAACTTCGCACACAACACCGCCGAGTTCGGCGCCACGGCCGCCTACCGCTACCTGGACTTCACGCGCGACGATGACGGTGTCGCAATCGAACTGAGCTGGCTGGAGCTGGACACCCGGATGCGCGCCATCGGCGCCCGGCTGCAGCAGGTCACCCAGCCGGGTGATCGCGTCGCGATCCTGGCACCGCAGGGCCTGGACTACGTCATCGGATTCTTCGCCGCCATCCAGGCCGGAAACATCGCGGTTCCCCTCTTCGCCCCCGAGCTGCCCGGCCACACCGAACGCCTCGATGCGGTGCTCGCCGATGCCACCCCGTCGGTCATCCTGACCACCGACAGCGCCGCCGAATCGGTGAACGCCTTCTTGCGCAAGCTTCCTCGCGGGCGGCGCCCGCGCGTCATCGCCATCGACGCGGTGCCGGACTCGGTCGGCGCGACATTCGTCCCCGCCGAACTCGATTCCGAGGACCTGGCCTACCTGCAGTACACCTCGGGTTCCACCCGCACCCCGGCCGGTGTCGAGATCACCCACCGCGCGGCCTGTACCAACGTGCTGCAGATGATCCTGGCCGGCGGCCTGGACACCAACATCCGCAGCGTGAGCTGGCTGCCGCTGTATCACGACATGGGCCTGATCATGATCCTGTTTCCCCCGCTGTGCGGCGGCCACATCACCTTGATGTCGCCGTTGGCCTTTGTGCGGCGCCCCCGGCGCTGGGTCAAACAACTGGCCACCGAATCCGCGTTCGGGAGGGTGTTCGCCGCCGCCCCCAACTTCGCCTTCGAACTCGCCGCCCAGCGTGGCCGCCCGCCGGCCGGCGAAACCTGGGATCTGAGCAATGTCGCGGGTCTGCTCAACGGATCTGAGCCGGTGACCATCTCCGCGATCGAGAAGTTCACCGAGGCCTTCGCTCCCTACGGATTCCCGGCCACCGCGATCAAACCGTCGTACGGCATGGCCGAAGCAACGCTCTCCGTGGCCACCATTGCCACCGACGCGCGCCCCAGCGTCATCTACCTGGACCGCGACCAGCTCGCCGAAGACCGCGCCGTACCCGTCTCATCGGACGCCCCCATGGCGGTCCCCCACGTCTCCTGCGGTCAGGTCATCTCCAGCCAATGGCTGACCATCGTCGACCCGCGCACCGGAAATGAACTCCCCGAAGGAGAAATCGGCGAGATCTGGCTGCACGGCGACAACATCGGCCGCGGCTACTGGGGCCGCGCCAAGGAAACGCAAGACACCTTCGGCAACACACTGAAGTCGCGACTCACCCAGCGCAGTCACGCAACCGGAACCGCCACCGAGGCCCGCTGGCTGCGCACCGGCGACCTCGGGGTGTACCTGAACGACAACCTCTACGTCACCGGCCGCATCAAGGACCTCATCATCATCGACGGGCGCAACCACTACCCGCAGGACATCGAGGCCACCGCCTCCGAGGCCTCATCCGCGGTGCGTTCCGGCTATGTCGCGGCGTTCTCCGTCGCGGCCAATCAGCTTGCTGAGGCCGCCATTGCCGACACCAGCGAGCGCCTGGTCATCGTCGCCGAACGTGCACCCGGATCCGGCCGCGTGGAGCAGGCTCCCGTCGTCGAGGCGATCCGTGCCGCCATCTCACGCCAGCACAATCTGCCCGTGGCCGACGTCCGGCTCGTCGCCGCGGGGGCAATACCCCGCACCACCAGCGGAAAACTCGCCCGCGGCGCGTGCCGCGCGGAATACCTCACCGACACCTACCGCTAAAACTGGCCTCAACTGTGCGTTGAATCACACTGGGAGTCCGCCCCCTCACGTTGAGCGCGCGCGGTATCGGTGTTTGACTTAGTAGATGGCCACTACGAGCCCGCCGCAGGTGTCCCTTCAGGACGCCAAAGCCGCCGACGCGAACCTCGCTGATCGCATCAATGCGCTCTTCCAGTCGCATCGTCGTCCCGACGGCCGGATGTGGACCAATGATGAGGTCGCCAACGGCATCAAGAAGGCTCACCCCGGCATCAAGGTCGGCGGTGCCTACCTGTCGGCGCTGCGCACCGGTAAGCGCGCCCGTCCCGCCATCGACCTGCTCGGCGCACTGGCCGACTTCTTCCGCGTTCCGCTCTCGGTGCTCACCGATCCCGAGCGCACCTACTCGCTCGACGAGCGTCTCGGTGCGCTGGATGAAACCACGCGGGACGAGGTGGAGCTGATCGCGTTACGTGCGATCGGCCTGAACAAGCAGAACCTGGAAACAGTCGCCGCCGTGCTCGATCACGTGCGCGCGCTGCAGGGCCTGCCGACGGTGGACAACTCGGTCAGCAACGGGCAGTAATCATGCCGAAGATGCGTTGTGTCACAACCGATCTACGGTCCACTCGCGAACTTCAAGCTATCCACAAGCAGTGCACCCGCAAGCTGGCGGACCTGGGCCTGGACACACTCACGACCGTCGAGGACATTCGCGCCCGCGCCAGTGAACTCAGCGAGCGCGATATCCAGCTGGTGCCCTACGCGCTCTCCGGCAGCGGCGTGCACGGCCTGCTGGTCCGCACCGATGCCACCGACTACGTGGTGTACGACAGCGACACCACCACCATGCATCGCGAGCACATCATCCTGCATGAGCTGAGCCATGTGATGTGTGGACACACCAGTTCAAGCAAGCGTGAACTGGCCGAAGTCCTGTGTCGCGAGACCTATCTCGACGACCAGGAGGTCGAGGCAGAAATGCTCGCCTCCATGATGGGGCAGCGCGTCAGTCCCGACAGCCACCGCCCCATTCCCGTCACGAACGCCAACCTGCGGCGCATCCTGGCATCACTCGTGCTGGAAGGCTCACCGGCGGCACCGTGACCTCAGTTTTTGAAGACTCCGCCGCGGCGTATTCGATAGCGGCCGTCTTCAGCTTTGGCGCCGTGGTCGTGGTCGCCGCCGCGATGCTGCGTTCCCGGGTCCGTCCACCCGCCTCGGTGGCACTGTTGTTGTCATTCCTCTTCAAGGGCATTGCCGTCACCTTGGCGACGCCACCGCTCTACGAGAAGTTCGACAACTTGGTCGGCGTGCACAACATGGGCCGGCTCGTCTTGAACCTCTCGGGCGGCATGGCGTGGACCGCATGCGTTCTCACCGTCATCACCTTCTGGGGTGAATCCGGTCCCCGTGCGGTGCAGCGCGCACGGCTCTGGGTCGGCATGGCGGTAGCCATCGGCGCCGCGCTGACTCTCTGCTGGTTTGTGGCACCGACTTCTGAACTGCCACAGGACTTCTACGCCTCGCACGGCAACAAGCCGGCCTGGGTGCTCTACATGCTGATCTATCTGATCACCTACGGCCTGGGCGCCCTCCTGATCACCGTCAAATGCCTGCAGTACGCCCGTTTTCACGATGTGGCGTGGCTGCGACGCAGCATGCTGCTCACCGCGGCCGGAGCCGCCATGTGCCTGTTGTTCTGCATCATGCGGGCACACTCGGCCATCTACGGCATGATCACCAACGACAGCTACTCCTGGCAGCGTCTGGCCCCACTGGCCGCCACCATCGGGCAGATCCTCATCGTGGTAGGCCTTGCCGGACCGTCCTTCTCACAGCTGGTCACGTCGGCGCGCCAACGCATCCAGGCCTACCGGCAGCACCGTCAACTCGAGCCGCTGTGGACCGCGCTGTATGAGGGCAACGCCCAGATCGCACTGGCACCACCGCAGGCCGCCATCGGCGATCACAACTACCGGCTCTACCGCAGAATCGTCGAGATCCGCGACGGCCTGAGCGCCATCCGCCCCTACCTCACCGAAGACGCGTCCACCACATCCGCGGCGCGCCAGATTCATTCGGCCATCGAACAACAGCGCACCGCACCGCAACACGACAAGACCTCCGGCACCAAGATCATCGGCGAACGTACCGGCGCCAACCGCAAGGAAGAACTGAACTGGCTCCTGGACGTCGCCCGGGAGCTGCAGAAGATCAACCGCCAACACACGCCTGCGACGCCGGCGCCGGACTTGGTTTCGTCGTCGTCCGGGCAGACGAGCTCGTAAACACCCGCACGATCTCGCGGATGGCGATGAACACCAGATAGGACCCGAACACCAGCGCGAGCCAGCGCGCGTTCAGGGCGAGCGCCAGCAGCGCCCCGATGACGGTGCCTGGCAACGCGAATGCCGCCAACCGGAAACCAATCGGAGCGTCAGCGGTGCCCTGACGCAGATGTGTGGTCGCCGCGACCAGCGCGTTGGGCAGCATCACCATCAACGAGGTGCCCTCTGCCACGTGCAGATCGGAACCAAACAGCACCAGCATCGCCGGAACCGTCAGCAGCCCACCGCCGAGACCCAGTGCGGCCGACCACGCACCGACCACGAAACCGACCACGGCACCGATAGCGATGACCGATGGCACATGGGCGAGCACAGCATCGGGAAGCAACGCTTCACCCGCCGAAGGGTCGATGCCTGCGGCGCTGAGCAGCAGTTTGAGCGCGGTGGCCAGCAGCACAAAAACGAACAGCGCCTTGAGGATCCACTCGGGAATGCGGGCCACCAGCTTGGCCCCCACCACCGCACCGATCACGCCGCCCGCCATCAGCCCGGCGCCCGCCACCACGTCCACCTTCGCCCCGTGCAGCGCGTAGACGGTGCTGCCCGCGATCGCGGCAGAGACGTTCGGCAGCGTCGAGGTGCCGTGAATGACGGCCCGGCTCAACGTGGTCGCCCGAGCCAGCGAGGGCACGGTGATCACTCCGGTGCCACCGCCCAGCAGCCCGCCCGACATACCGCCGAGCACCCCGATGCGGGCAAGCGTCGCCAGGCTCGGGCGCGGCCCATGATCTCCGGTCACCCGGCCACCCGCAGCTTCTCGATATCGGAGAACTCGGACAGCCGGAAGAACGCCTCGGCGCGATCCAGGATGCGCTCACGCATCGTCACCGTCTGCCCGTGGTTGCAGCCGGCCAGCAGGGCGAAGTAGGCACGCGGCATCCGGACCGCCGCTTCCCGCGACTCGGCTAGCCGCATCGGATCTTCGGACCCGGCGAAAAACAGTGTGGGCGTATCGATTTGAAGCAGGACGTCTTCGGCGACACCCGGCTCGGCATCCCACTGCCGCAGCAGCGCCGCCAGGCCACGCTGGCCCAGGGCCTCGATGGTCGCCCGGAATCCCGAGCTCATCTGCTGGCCGCGGTGTGCCTCCCAGCCGTCGACGAAGGCGTCCAGGCCGGACTCCTCCACCACGCGAACGGCGTTGGGGAAGATCAGAACGTCCACCGCGCCACGCTGCGGCCGGTGCGAAGACCCCGCCACCACCAGCGAGGTGAGCCGCTCGGGAGCGGTGGCGGCAAGGGTGAGCCCGATGCGCCCGCCCAGCGAGTAGCCGATGTAGTGCGTCCGGCGGATGCCCAGGTGATCCATGACCGCGCAGACATCTCGCGCCGACGAGGCGATGGCGTATCCGCCAGGATGATCTGGCTTCTCGCTGGCGCCGTGCCCACGCACGTCGATGGTGGTCACCCGGTACTGCTGAGACAGCTGCGCGATGTAGCCGTGCTTGGACCACACGGCCGAGTTCTGCAGACTGCCGTGCACCAACACCACATCGGCGACACCGGGCCGCGCGCGCCCGTACGTCCGGTACGCGACCGCGGCACCGTCCGGGTCGGGCCGTCGCACGAAACCTGTTTCCGAAACTCCAATTTCGCGTACTTCGGCCTTCGACATCAATCCGGACATGGGATATCCAAACCTTCCGCACCTAATCAAACGTTGCTGATCCGGGCTCCGCGCGACGCTGCGCCTTCTCAACTGACCGTTTATAGAACTTCAACTGTCCGTTATCGGTCTGTGTTGATATATCAACTGTCAGTTGATTTGATCAACTTGTCAACTGGAGCAGGGGGTACATTGTCAACTGTTACGCAGGTCACACGGTTACGTGTTAAGGCCTGGTTACCTGCGTAAGGACATTGCGATGCCGTCGAGGATGTCGTGCTCGCTGACCACCAGCTCGGTGATGCCGGCGCGGGCAGAAAACTCGCGCGCCAGTTCCTGCACGACGATCGATCCACCACCGATGACATCGACGCGTCCCTCATGCATCGGCCCCAGGGCCGCGCGCTGCGCGCGCGGCATCGCGATCAACTCGGACGTCACCTCGGACAAACGCTCCAGCGGCACCCGCGACAGGTGAATGGCGGCGGGATCGTAGGCATCCAGCCGGTGCGCCAGCGCCGCCAGCGTGGTGAAGGTGCCCGCCACCCCCACCCAGGTTCGCGCGTCCTGGACCGGCACCACCTCGAAGGTCCGCACCAGCTGCGCGCGCACCGCGTCGCGTGCTGCCTCGATCTCATCGTCGGTGGGGGGATCCGAGTGCAGGCACCGCTCGGTGAGCCGTACGCATCCGATATCGGCCGAGAAGCTGGCCCTCACCCCGTCGGCGTCGCCGATCACCGTCTCGGTCGACCCTCCGCCGAGATCCACCACGACATAGGGCCCCGCCGCCGAGTCCAACTCGCCTACCGCGCCGGCAAACGACAGGCCGGCCTCCTCGGTGCCCGTGATCACCTCGGCCACCGCGCCCGGAACAACGGATCCGAGCAACTCAGCGGTCATCGCAAAGAATGCCTCGCGGTTCGTGACGTCACGCGCGGCCGAGGTGGCCACCATGCGCACACGCTGCACCCCAAGGGAGCTCATCAATTCCGCGTACGCCTTGAGCGCCACCCGGGTGCGTGCGATGGCCTCCGGCGCGAACTCCCCCGTCGCGTCCACGCCCTGTCCCAGCCGCACAATGCGCATCTCGCGGTGTACATCGGTCAGCCGTCCGGCGTCGTCGACATCCGAGACCAGCAGGCGGATCGAGTTGGTGCCGCAATCCACGGCGCCAACCCGCAAAGCCGTCACCAGACCTCCGGCAGCACACCCGGCATGGTGCCCAGCAGCTCTCGAATCGCCTCATCCCCCAGGGGATTGACTCCGGGCCCCACGGCAAGTGAATGTCCGATCAGCACATGCAGACACTTCACCCTGTCGGGCATTCCGCCTGCGGTCACCGTGGTGCCGAGCGGCTCGATGGCGTCACGCTCGGCGAGGTAGCTCTCGTGGGCGCGCTGATACGCGGCGGCCAGCTCCTCATCGGAGGCAAGACGATCGGTCATATCGCGCATCAGCCCGCCGGACTCCAGACGGCTCGCCGCGGCCGTGAGAGCCGGGTGCGTCAGGTAATACAGGGTGGGAAACGGTGTGCCGTCAGGGAGCCGCGGAGCGGTCTTGACGACGGCGGGCTCACCGTTGGGACAACGGTAGGAGACCTCCAGCATGCCTCGCGGTGCGCGACCCAATTGCCTTGTGACCGCGGCGATATCGTCGTCGGAGATCACGGGATCGGCGCCGGGGCGGTCGGTATGGCCGTGGGCGAGTCGGCGATGTTGTGCCACAGGTTGGTGTACCACGGGTTGCCGTTGTCCACGGGCC
The DNA here is from genome assembly GCF_001440005.1 of Mycobacteroides sp. H001. NCBI lineage: Bacteria > Bacillati > Actinomycetota > Actinomycetes > Mycobacteriales > Mycobacteriaceae > Mycobacteroides > Mycobacteroides sp. H001. The sequence goes on along the minus strand of NZ_LJYH01000021.1, from coordinate 128,856 downwards.
CCTGGCTCTGCGGTTTGGCATCGACGGGAGTGTTCGGCAGCTGCACCTGGAACGGCACCTCACCCGGCATCACGAAGCCCAGCCGCTCACGTGCCTGGGCGGCGATATAGGCCGGGTCCGCCAGCCGGCGCTTCTTGTCCTCGAGCCCGGCGATCTGGTCGCGCAGCTGAGCTTCCGCCGCCGCCAGCTGATTCCGTTCTGCCTGTTGCGAGAAGTAGGTGCGAACCGGACCGGCCACGGTCAGGGTCAGCGCACACACCACGGCGGCAAGAACAGCGGCCCGGCGTGCGGTGGACCCCAGGCGCTGCTCGGACTGATGCTCGGCACTGCGTTCGATCGACGCGGCCACCGCACCGGTCGCCCCGCCGGTCTTGGCCGCCTTGGCAGGAGCCGCCGGACCGCTGCGGGCGGGGCCCCGAACGACCTTCTGCACCGGCCGCTTGACCGGTGTCCGTTTACGGGCAGCCGGAGCCGGACCCCGCGACCTACCGGACGCGGGGCGGCGCTTGGAATCAGCCATAGCTCGGCCTCAGCCCGTCGGCTTGTCCGCTAGTCGGACGTCTCGATCGAGAACCGCGGGAAGGCAAGGTCGCCCGCGAAACGGGCAGCGTCCCCAAGTGTCTCCTCGATACGCAGCAGCTGGTTGTACTTGGCCACCCGCTCGCTACGCGCCGGGGCGCCGGTCTTGATCTGACCGCTGCCCACCGCGACCGCCAGGTCCGCGATGGTGGTGTCCTCGGTCTCGCCACTGCGGTGGCTCATCATCGTCTTGTAGCCGCTGCTGTGCGCCAGTGTCACCGCATCCAGGGTCTCGGTGAGGGTGCCGATCTGGTTCACCTTGACCAGCAGGGCATTGGCGGCGCCCCGCTCGATGCCCTCTTCCAGGCGCTCGGGGTTGGTGACGAACAGGTCATCGCCGACCAGCTGCACCCGGTCACCGATCGCCGTGGTCAGTGCCACCCATCCGTCCCAGTCGTCCTCGGACAGCGGGTCCTCGATAGACACCAGCGGGTAGGCGTCGAGCAGCTCGGCGTAGAAGGCGCCCATCTGCTCGGCGGTGCGCTTCTCCTTCTCGAAGCTGTAACCGTCTGCGGCGCTGTAGAACTCGGTGGCCGCGACATCCAGCGCCAGCGCCACATCCGAGCCCAGCTTGAGACCCGTTGCCTCGATCGCGGTGCTGATCAGATCCAGCGCGGCCCGCGTCCCGGCGACATCGGGGGCGAACCCGCCCTCGTCACCCAGTCCGGTGGACAGGCCCTGCTTCTTGAGCACGGACTTGAGCGAGTGGTACACCTCGGTGCCCCAGCGCAGCGATTCCTTGAAGTTGGGCGCACCGATGGGCGCCACCATGAACTCCTGGACATCGACCCCGGTGTCGGCGTGCGCGCCACCGTTGAGGATGTTCATCATCGGCACCGGCAGGATGTGCGCGTTCGGGCCACCCAGGTACCGGAACAGTGCCAGCCCGGCCGAGTCGGCGGCAGCCTTCGCCACCGCCAGCGAGACGCCCAGGATGGCGTTGGCGCCGAGGCGCGACTTGTCCGGGGTGCCGTCCAGATCGAGCAGCGCCTGATCGATCAGGCGCTGGTCATCGGCGCTCTCACCGATGATGGCCGGGGCGATCTCGTCGAGCACGGCGTTCACGGCCTTGGTGACACCCTTACCGCCGTAACGTGCGTCGCCGTCGCGCAGCTCAACGGCCTCATGCTCACCGGTGGAGGCACCCGAGGGGACCGCCGCCCGTGCGAACGTGCCATCGGTCAAGGCGACCTCGACCTCGACGGTCGGGTTGCCGCGTGAATCGAGGATCTCGCGGGCGCCTACCTGCTCAAGAATCGGCACTGTCTCTCCTTAGGGGTGCTGCGGTTCCGACGTCGTATGTTGATGAGCCACTCGGGCGAAGAACATCGGGTACAGACTAGTGCTAGAGCGACCCGCCCTTGGCGTAGGCCGTGGCCCAGTCCCGTACCTGCTCGGCGTACACGTCCGACATGTTGTACGCCCACAGCGCCTTGATCCAGCCCTCGGTGGTGCTCAGGTCGCCACCGCGCGAGCACAGGTATCCCGCCGCCGACAGCGCCGCATCATCGATGTTGTCGGGGCTGGGGTCACCCTCACCTGCGGCGCGGACACCGTAGATGCGCCAGGTCTCGGGGATGAACTGCATGGGTCCCATCGCCCGGTCCTGGTTCGCGTCACCGTCCAGCACGCCCTTGTCGGTGTCCGGAAGCCGCAGGTTTCCGTTGGATCCATCCAGGCGCACCCCACGGATCGGGGGCAGTGCGTCGCCGTTGGGGTGCAGTTCGGCGCCGTGGTAGGTGCCGTTGTGGCTCTCGACAGTGCCAATTCCGGCCAGCGTCGTCCACGCGATCTTGCACCGCGGGTTCTCGCGCTCGGCAACCTTGGCCGCGTACGCGTACGCCTCCAGGGCGATGACGGGGATTCCCGTCTTCTGGGCACGCGGGGTGGACCAGTCACGGAGCTGGTCAGCGGGACGGCCATGAATCTGCGCGGGCGGCGTCTCGATATCGGGCACCGGATCTCCGGCAGGCGGCGGCACCCCCTGCGGTAGCGGCGTACGCCCACCCAACTGCCAGGAACAGCCTGCTGCCAGCAGAAACGTCGAAATGGAGACGACGAGCACGATCCGCACTAAGCGCGCCGACAAGGAGCGCACGGCGAGGGACGACACGACGGAACTCCTAGACGGTGCGATGGATTGCTCTCCATCGTCGCATGAGCTGGACACATACGGACGCAGCCGATGCGTTGCCATCGCTTCCACAGGACCTATTCAGGTAAGGTCAGCCGCACCTTGGCAAGCGTTGGCTAGCCAAAGTCACATGAGGGAAAAGGACCCTGGACATGCGCAGTATCGGCGTCCTAGCCGACGGGCCGACTCACTTCTCGCAATACTTCAGCAGCGGCCTCATCGGACTGCGCGAGGGCCTCGAATGCGGGATCGTCGTGATGATCCTGGTGGCGTTCCTGGTCAAGTCGAACCGACGCGACGCGCTGCGCTGGGTGTGGCTGGGCGTCGCCGGTGCCATCGCGATGACCTTGCTCGTCTTCCTGACGATCCACTTCGGCAGTAACACCATCAGCGACCTGGGCGCCGAAGCGATCGCCGGGGTGGCCTCGCTGGTCGCGGTGGCCATCGTGACCACCATGGTGCTGTGGATGCGCACCGCCGCCGCCAGCATCGCCGGCGAACTGCGTCAGGGCATGGCCCAGGCACTGGAAGCCGGCTCGCTGGCGGTCCTGACCGTGGCGTTCCTGTCCGTCGGGCGTGAGGGCGTCGAAACCGCCCTGTTCATGGTCGGGTACGCCAAGGCCGAAACCGCCTGGCCCCTGGCCGGACTCGTCACCGGAGTCGCTGCCGCGGCCGCGCTGTCCTATGGCATGTACCGCGGCGCGGTCAAGATCAACTTGAGCAAGTTCTTCAAGTACACCGGCGCCTTCCTGGTCGTGGTGGCCGCCGGCATCCTGTCCTATGGCATCGGTGCACTCCAGACCGTCGGATGGCTTCCCGGGCTGTCGCACAAGGCCTTTGACATCACCGGCTGGTTCGACTGGAGCGCCTGGTACGGCGAGCTGCTGCGCGGCATCTTCAACGTGACACCGACCCCAACGGTGCTGCAACTGGCGGGCTGGATCACCTACCTGGTGATCGTGCTCGGACTCTTCCTACGTCCTGTGGCCACTCAGCCCAAGGCGCCCACCACCGACACCACAGAAGCCCAACCCGAGAGGACCGCTGGATGAAACCATCACTCGCCTACGTGGCCGCCGCGCTTGCGATGGCCGCCGGTACCACCCTGGCGGCCTGTACCCCCAAGGAGCCCGCCGAGAGCGGTGCCGCCGGTGCTGGTCAGGAGATCACCGTCACCGCTACCGACACCAGCTGCGAGGTGTCCAAGACCGAGGCCACCACGGGCCCAGTCACTTTCAAGGTGACCAACAACGGGTCGAAGGTCACCGAGTTCTACGTCTACGACAAGGGCGACCGCGCACTCGGTGAGGTCGAGAACATCGGCTCGGGCATCAACCGCAAGCTCATCGTGCAGTTCACGGAGCCCGGCACCTACCAGACCGCCTGCAAGCCCGGCATGATCGGCGACGGCATTCGCGGCGACTTCAAGATCACCGGAGCCGCGGTGAAGCTCGACGCCGAGGGCAAGTTCAAGGACGCCACGGACCGCTACCGGGGTTACGTGATCAGCCAGGTGGACGCCCTCAGTGAATCCGCCGGCAAGTTCGTCGAGGCTGTCAAGGCCAAGGACATCGCCTCCGCCAAGGCCCAGTACCCGACCAGCCGCGTGTACTACGAGCGGATCGAGCCGGTGGCCGAAGCCTTCCCCAACGACCTGGACCCGCGAATCGACTTGCGCGAGGCCGACCTTCAGCCCGGCGAGAAGTGGACCGGCTACCACCGCCTGGAGAAGGACCTGTGGGTGACCGGCCTGCAGCCCGATACCGACGCCATCGCCGATCAGCTGCTCAAGGACATCAAGGAGCTCTCGGACGGCGTGCGCGCCAAGGACTTCGACATCAACACCACCAAGATCGCCGGTGGAGCGCAGACGCTGCTCGACGAGGTGGCCAGGACGAAGATTTCCGGTGAGGAAGAGGCCTTCAGCCACACCGATCTGTGGGACTTCCAGGCCAACGTGGACGGCTCGCAGAACGCGGTCGCTACCGTGCGCCCGATCCTCGACGAGCGCAAACCCGAACTGGGACAGGCGATCGACAAGCGGTTCAAGGAAGTCGACACCCTGCTGGGCAAGTACCGCAAGGGTGACGGATTCGTCTTCTACGACACGGTGACCCAGGATCAGCGCATCGAGCTGGCACATGCCATCGATGCGCTGTCCAAGGAGGTCAGCGAGGTGCAGGGTGTCATCGCCGGACGGTAACGGCTTCAACCGCCGCAAGCTGCTGGGCGCGGCGGGAGTTACCGCCGCCGTGGCCGGCGCCGCGGGAGCGGGAGTGCTGGGCGGCCGCGCGAGCGCGGCCAGCGTCGGACCGGACAACGTCAAGGTCCCGTTCCGCGGCGAACACCAGGCCGGGATCACCACCCCGGCGCAGGACCGGATGCATTTTTGCGCCTTCGACGTGATGCCCAACGCCACCCGCGGCGAGGTGCAGGCCATGCTGCGTCAGTGGACCGAGATGGCCGAGCGGATGTCCCAGGGCGAGGAGACGACACCGGGCGGTGCGATCGACGGCAATCCCTATGCCCCGCCGACCGATACAGGCGAGGCATTGGACCTGGCCGCCTCCGCACTGACCCTGACGATCGGCTTCGGCCCTTCGTTCTTCCGTAAGGACGGGGTGGACCGGTTTGGCATCGCCGACAAGCTACCGGCGCCACTGCAGGAACTGCCGAAGTTCCGCAACGAGAAGCTGGACCCTGCCCGCTGCGGCGGCGATATCTGCATTCAGGCCTGCGCCGACGACCCACAGGTCGCGGTGCATGCCATCCGCAACCTGGCCCGGGTGGGCTTCGGAACCGTCGCGGTCAAGTGGTCGCAGCTCGGATTCGGCCGCACCTCCTCGACCAGCCGGTCGCAGGTGACGCCGCGAAACCTGTTCGGGTTCAAGGACGGCACCCGCAACATCAAGGCCGAAGACACCGGGAAGGTCAACACCAGCGTCTGGGTAGCCAAGGGCGACAACCCCGAATGGATGACCGGCGGCACCTACCTGGTGGCGCGGCGCATCCGGATGCTGATCGAGAGCTGGGACCGCACCGTACTCAACGAGCAGGAACGAGTCATCGGGCGCGCCAAGGGATCGGGTGCGCCGATCGGCCAGAGCGACGAGTTCGCGGCCATCGACTTCACCGGCAAGAAATCGGATGGGGAACCGCTGCTGGATGTCGACGCGCACGTGCGACTGGCCTCCGCCGAAGAACTGGGCGGTATCGAGATCCTGCGCCGCGGTTACAACTTCACCGATGGGTCGGACGGGTTCGGGCATTTGGACGCGGGGCTGTTCTTCATCGCCTTCGTGCGCAATCCGCAATCGCAGTTCATCCCGATGCAGCGCAAGCTGGCCACCGAGGACGCCCTCAACGAATACATCCTGCACACCGGTTCGGCTATCTTCGCCTGTCCACCGGGCCTGGGTCCCAAGGAGTATTGGGGTCAGTCGCTCTTCGGCTAGCCGAGCAAGGTCCTGCCGTACCAGTCGTTCTCGTCGACGACGCCCGGCAGCGCGAAGAAGTATCCGCCCCCGAACGGCTGCACATAGTCGACGAGGGGCTCGTCGTTCAACCGGTTCTGCACGGTTTCGAACTGGCGCTCGAGGTCCTGCTGGAAACAGACGAAGACATGTCCCGACTGCATGTTCCCGTTCGGTTCCACGCCCAGGTCGTAGTTGTAGGAACGCCGGACCAGCCGCTGGTTGTCAGTTTCCGCGGTGCGCGGGTTGGCCAGCCGGATGTGCGCATCCAGGGGAATGGTCTGGCCTTCGGGGTCAGTCGTGTAGTTGGGGTTATCGAACTCGTTGTTCCCGTCCAACGGGGCGCCGCTGTCGCGACGTCGACCGAACATCCGCTCCTGCTCGTTGATGGAAACCCGATCCCAGAATTCGACGAGCATCCGGATGAGGCGCACCACCATGTAGGTGCCGTCCGCGGTCCAGGCGGGTTCGCCATCGCCCACCCAGATCAGCTTTTCGGCATCGTTTGACACTGGGTTGGCGGTGCCATCCTTGAACCCCAAAAGGTTTCGGCCCGTTCCGGACGGGCGCGGGGGCGAGTTGTACCCCTCGATCCGCCAGCGCATCTGCAGATCGCCCCGCACCGCGCGGGTGATATCGCGCAGTGCGTGATGCACGGTATCCGGATTGTGGGCGCACAGCTGAACCAGCAGATCACCGTGTGTCCACGCCGCATCGGGAAAGTCGTTGGGAAATACGGTCATTGGTTTGAGTTTGGCGGGCTTGCGGTCGGTCAGCCCGAATCGGCTATCGAACAGGCTCGACCCGACTGCCACTGTGACGGTGAGGCCGTCGGCCTCGACCACGGGCCCAACCACCTCGCTATCCGCCGGCGGTTGCCCCACCCCCAGTTCGGGCGGGGTGCCGCCGGTACAGAGGAACCGCGCCCGCTCGGTCAACTTCTTGAAGGCCCCAGCCAGCGCATCCCTGTTCTTGGACGTCACATCGAATGCCACGTGGCAGGCGAAGTTCTGCTTCTCGGCGGGCACCGGGGTGAGGATTCCCGACTGCTTGGCCCCGTGGAATGGGTACCGATTCGGGGGCGCGGCCACTGCCGCCGCGTTCGCGTCGACCTCGGCACCGTGCGCCAGCACCGCACCCGTGACGGCCGTGCCTGCCGCCCCGATGGCCGCGCCGCGGAGGAAGTTCCTGCGGTTGACATCCATATTGCGCGCCTCCTTGGTCATCGGCTCGGCGGAAGTTCGATGAGCAGTGGCACCGAGGCGAGCGTCTCGAGCACCTGCCCCAGCGCGGCATCCACCGCCTGGCGACCGGCCAGCGGCACCTGCTCGAGCGGACGCCACTGTCCACCCTGCTGCGTCGCCTTGAGTGCGGCGTCAAGGATATCGAGCTGGGAGTTGCTTTCCGCCAATAACTTCGGCGCGCGGGCATTGATCAGCGCAGAGAATTGGCCCAGCACCGCCCGGGTGGCTTCGACCGCAGCTGCCGCCTCCGCATACTCGGTTCCCGCTCCCTGGTTCGTGTAGCCCATGAGCTGGAATCGCAAGGTGTCCTCGAGGATTTCGTGTGGGCGTTTCGTCTGATCGGCCGGCTCGGTCATCACGTCCGCCAGGTTGGCACGCAGCTTGTCGATGGTCGAGACCAATTCGTCTGCCACCGGCACCAACACCGGCGTGGGTTGCCCGTGCCACAACCCGTACTCCAGGCGGCGCAGGCCCTTGAAATCGGGATCGTGCACCCCGTCGGGGAGCCCATGCGGCAGCCCGGCGATGGCATCCCCGTAGTCCTTGAAACTGCCGTACGCCGCACCGATTCGGTTCCAGGTCAGAATCGCCGGCAGCCAATCCTTCTTCGCTGCTTCGATGTTGCCCGCGGCAACGTCGGCACGAAGTGCGCGCGCCTGGGTACCAAGCACAGCCAGGAGATTGTCGGCGTAACGCTGGTAGGCCTGCATCGGCGGCTTGAGATCGTCCTCGGTCACCCTGACCACCGGCTGCGGCGCCCCGGGGTCGGCCTTGCCCCGGACTTGTTGAGATGCCGAGTATCTGGCGGGCTCTCCGGCCATCAGGCACGCGAACTTGTACGTGCCGTCCGAGAGCGTCGCGGTGAGCGTGGCACTGGTAGAGGGGCCCAGGGTCTCGATCTCGGCGACCACGCCGTTGTTGCCGTCCACGAGGTTGATCTCACCGGTCTTGCCCGACTTGTTGACGACAGAGAACGTCTGCAGGCCGGTACCCGCGGACGTCCAGTCGTCGGCGCACCCACTGGCCGTCACGGTGACTTGCGTATCGGCATCACGGTTGGCGGATGGCAGAATCGCAATCACCGCGGCCGCCATGAGTACCGGTACCACCACGATGGTCGCGGCAACCGCGAAGGGGCGCTGGCCGATCAGGCGCGCGAAGGCCGAGGGTTCCTCGTCGGGCTCGGACGCGGCAGTGGGCGAATGGTTTTCACGTGATACCCGCAAGAACGGGGGTATCACCAGTATCAGATATCCAGCCCAGGCCACCACCTGCAGCACGGTCATCCGCGGGGTGAGCTGGGTGATGCCGGTGACGATGGTGGCCCACCAGGAGTCCGCGGAGATGCGCTGACTCAGATCGAAGGCGTACCAGGTCCGCCCAGGCAACCAGCCTGCGGTCTGTAGATCCCCGATGCCGTAGGCCAGAATTCCGGCGGCGATCACAATAAGCACGACCGCCGTACGGGTGAAGAACACTTTGAGATTGAGCTTCACCGCGCGGCGATACAGCAGCCAGCACAACGTCACCGCGATCGCCAGCCCGAGGGCGCCACCGATCACCGGTCCGGTGGTCTCTCCCGCCGCCTTGGCCGCGGTCCAGAAGAACAGTGTGGTCTCTAATCCCTCGCGGGCGACCGCCAAGAACGCCGTCAGGGCCAGCGCGCCCGCACCGAGGGTGAGTGCGTGCTCCACCTTCCCGGACAGCTCACCGGAGAGGCTGGCGGCGGTGCGCGACATCCAGAAGATCATCGCGGTGACCAACCCGACGGCCAGGATGCTGAGCACGCCGCCCACCACATCCTGGCCGGTTGCGCCCAGCGAGCTGGTCGTGGAGGTGAGCACCGCCGCGAAGCTGGCCGACACCGAAAGCGCCCCGAGCACGCCCAGCCACACCGGCGCCGTGGCCCGGCGCCCGTTGGCCGCCAGCGGTGAACGATGGACGGCGGCAAGCAGGATGCTCACCACAAGTCCTGCTTCGAGACCCTCCCTCAGGCCAATCAACAGATTGGGGACCGCATCCGATAACACCACGTAGATAAGGTATGGCGTACCTAAATGCTGTGCAAATGCTGTGCGGACCATGGTCCCGCGAGACCAGGCACAAAGTCCCTCCGCACGGTTTCCCCGGCTGCGCCCTAGCTCTCGGCGGGTACCTCGACGGCATCATCGGCAGGAGCCTCAACCGGATTCCTCAGCCAATGCTCGCGCCACTCCCCGGCATCGACATCACGCAGATCGGCGCTCGCCAATCCGGCGGCGGTGTCCTCACCGCGGCGATCGGCCAGGATGCTCTTCTCGGCGCGACGCACGGTATCCATGAATTCCAAAACATCTGCCCGCAACTGGTTCTCGGCATCTCCATCCAGCTCGATGGTTACCGAAAGCAGCTGCGCCGGGATCAACTCGGTGGGCAGACCAGCGGCCGTCACCCGGCCGAGCACCTTCTGCGTGAGTGCCAGAGCCGGTTGGCTGCTGGACACGCCGTCCAGACACGAGTCGCGATCCTTCTCCTGCGCCTTACGCTCTTCCCACTGCGCCAGTTGCTCTTCCAGCGAGATCGAGCTGGAATCGCCACCGGCGCCGAGGATCACCGGAATGCGGTTGCCCAACTTTTTCAGCAGCGCCTCGGCGACATCATCGATGTTGAAGGGATGCTCCGGGGCATCCTCGGCGATGCGGGCGTGGAAAAGCACCTGCAGCAGTACATCCCCCAGCTCTTCACGAAGCTCGTCGACGTCACCGGTACGCACCGCGTCGAACAGCTCGTAGGTCTCTTCGAGCAGGTATCGCCGCAGCGAATCGTGAGTCTGGGTGCCCTCCCACGGGCCGTTCGTGCGCAGCCTGTCCATTACCGCCACCGCGTCGATGAGCTTCTCGCCCTGCCGCGCCGGCGGTGCGATGACCGTGGCCCCGGCCGCGATCCGGGCCTTCACCTCCGGATGGTTGCGGTCCGAGGACAACAGCGCCGGGGCGTCCTCACCGATGTACACCGGGCGTGCGGTCGACAGCGACCACGCCAGCCGGACGGGAAGCTCCTCGGTGTACTGCAGATCACCGGCGAGCAAACCGACGGCCTCGACCGGCACCATCGACGGATGGCGCGGGTCCACAAGGATGACGGTCATTTGCTCACCTCCACTGGTGTTATATCAACACTGCCCGCGGGGCGCCCCGACAACGCCAGCAGCAGATCGACAATCATGTGCACCAGCTCTAGGTCGCGGATGCGCTCTGAGCTCACTCCCCCGTCGCCGGCACGCGGGATAGGCACCTGCACAACGGAAGTCGTCGCACGGTATTGCGCGGCCGGGTGCAAACGCTTGAGCCGCAATTGCGCCGAATCCAGAAGCGGCAACGGCTGTATTCGGATGTTGGTACCGACCACCGAAAGATCGGTGATTTCCATCTCACGGCACAGCAAACGCAGCGAGGCCACCGCGACCAGTCGCTGCACCGGAAGCGGCAGCGGACCGTACCGGTCGACGAGTTCCTCGACCGCCGCGCCGATCTGCGCGGCGTCCCCGGCCGCCGCCAGCCTGCGGTACGCCTCAAGGCGCAACCGGTCGCTACCGATGTAGTCGGTGGGCAGGTGCGCGTCGACCGGCAGGTCGATACGCACTTCCTTGGGTTCCTCGGCGGTCTGCACCGTCTTGCCGTCGGCCGCCGCGCGATACGCCTCGACAGCCTCACCGACGAGCCGGACGTACAGATCGAACCCCACCCCGGCGACGTGGCCGGACTGCTCGACGCCGAGCACATTGCCCGCGCCGCGGATCTCCAGATCCTTCATGGCCACCGCCATGCCGGCACCCAGATCGTTGTTCTGCGCGATGGTCGAGAGCCTGTCGTAGGCGGTCTCGGTCAGCGGCACCTCGGGCGAGTAAAGGAAGTACGCGTAACCGCGCTCACGGCTGCGGCCGACGCGCCCACGCAGCTGGTGCAGCTGCGATAGCCCGAAGATATCCGCCCGCTCCACGATCAGGGTGTTGGCGTTGGAGATGTCCAGCCCCGTCTCGATGATGGTGGTACACACCAGGATGTCGTATTCGCGGTTCCAGAACCCCTCGACGGTGCGCTCCAGCAATTCCTCGGGCATTTGGCCGTGTGCCACAACAACTCTGGCCTCGGGAACCAGATCACGTATGCGCGCGGCGGCCCGATCGATAGAGCTCACCCGATTGTGCACGTAGAACGCCTGACCATCGCGCAACAGCTCGCGCCGCAGGGCAGCTGCCACCTGTTTGTCGTCATGCGGACCGACGTAGGTGAGCACGGGGTAACGCTCTTCGGGCGGCGTCAGGATGGTCGACATCTCCCGGATGCCCGCCAGACTCATCTCCAGGGTGCGCGGAATCGGGGTGGCACTCATGGTCAGAACGTCGACATGGGTCCGCAGCGCCTTGATGTGTTCCTTGTGTTCGACGCCGAATCGCTGCTCTTCGTCGACGATCACCAGACCGAGGTCCTTCCACCGCACCGCGGTCTGCAGCAGCCGGTGTGTACCGATGACGATATCGACTGAGCCATCGGCCATTCCCTCGATGACCAGCTTCGAGGTGGCCGGATCGGTGAACCGCGACAGGCCTGCCACCTTCACCGGGAATCCCGCGGTGCGATTGGTGAACGTCTGCAGATGCTGATCGGCCAGCAGCGTCGTGGGCACCAGCACCGCGACCTGCTTACCGTCCTGGACGGCTTTGAACGCCGCGCGCACCGCGATCTCGGTCTTGCCGTAGCCCACGTCGCCGCACACCACCCGGTCCATCGGAACCGGCTTCTCCATATCGGATTTCACCTCGGTGATGGCGGTCAGCTGATCAACCGTCTCGACAAACCCGAAGGCGTCTTCCATCTCCCGCTGCCACGGAGTATCCGGCGCGAAGGCATGTCCGGGCGCGGCCTGGCGCGCCGCGTACAACGCCACAAGCTCACCCGCGATCTCACGAACAGCCTTGCGCGCCTTGGTCTTCGTATTAGCCCAGTCGCTGCCGCCGAGTCGGCTCAGGCCGGGAGATTCGCCACCGACATACCGGGACAGCTGATCGAGGGAGTCCATGGGCACGTACAGGCGATCGCTCTGCCCACCGGCGGCGGCGCCACGCTTACCGGACGCGTATTCCAGCACCAGATACTCCCGGCGCGCCCCGCCGACGGTGCGTTCCACCATCTCCACGAATCGCCCGATGCCGTGCTGGTCGTGCACAACGAGATCGCCGGCCGCAAGGGCCAGCGGGTCAACCTGGTTGCGGCGCTTGGCGGGTAACCGCTTGCCATCGGTGGCAGCGACCCGGCTGCCGGTGAGATCCGTCTCGGTGACGATGACGATGTTGGCGCCTGCGAGCACCACACCGTCGGTGAGGTGACCACGCAGCACGCCGACAACGCCCTCGACGGGCTCTGCCCCGGGCTCCAACAGCTTTGCCGGCGTTTCCGTTTCGGCCAGCTGCTCGATGATCCGGTGGGTGGTGCCGGCACCAGCGGCCACCACCACGGCCCGCCCGCCGGTCATCACGTGGGCGCGCAGCATCGCGAAGATCTCCGCCGCACCCTCCTTGTGGCCGCGCGAGGAGGGCGATGGCCGTACCGCGAGATCGATCGCCTGATCGTCGCCCATGCTCAGCGGGCTCAGTGACCACCACGGATGCCCGGTCTCATCTGCCGCGTGCTTGACGTCATCAAGCTCCCGAAATCCCGAATCAGCCAGCGCGGCAACATCGATTGGTGCGTCGGCGCCGATCGCGGCAACCGACCAGGATGCCTCCAGGAACTCCCGGCCGGTGCGCTCCAGATCCGCCGCCCGGGTGCGCACCTTCTCGGGATCGCAGATCAGCACCGGAGTGCCCTCGGGCAGATGGTCCACCAGTATGGTCAGCTCACCCGAATGCAGCACGGGCAGTAGCGATTCCATTCCGTCGACACAGATTCCGTCGGCCAGCTTGGCCAGCATCTCGCCCAGCCCGGTACCGAGCCGGTGCTCGCCCTCGGTACTACCAGAGTCTCCGGCCGCCGCCGCGAGCTCGGCCGCACGCGTGCGCACCTGTTCGGTGAGGAGCAGTTCGCGACAGGGCATCGCGAGCACGGAGGTGACCTGCAGTTCGGGGATCGACCGCTGGTCGGCAACGGAGAAGTAGCGCATCTCGCTGACCTCGTCGCCCCAGAACTCCACGCGCACCGGATGGTCTGCGGTGGGACTGAAGACATCGAGAATGCCGCCGCGCACCGCGAACTCGCCACGGCCGGCCACCATGTCCACCCGGGTGTACGCGAGCTCGACCAGTCGGGCGATCAGCCCGTCGAATTCCGACTCGGCCCCCACGGTGAGCTCCACCGGCTCCAGATCGAACAGCTCCGGCGACATCGGCTGCAACAGCGAGCGAACCGTCGTGACAACCACCCGCAGCGGGGGCCCCATCCGGGAGTCCTCCGGATGAGCGAGCCGGTGCAGCACCTGCAACCGGGCACCCACGGTGTCGACGCCGGGTGACAGCCGTTCATGCGGAAGCGTCTCCCACGACGGCAGCAGGGTGACCGAATCGCCGTATACGTCGCGCAGCTCGGCGGCGAGATCTTGCGCTTCCCGGGTGGTGGCCGTCACCACCAGGACGGGCGCATCGCTCGCATCGGCCATACCGGTGACGACGAATGGGCGGGCACAAGACGGTGCGGTCAGATCAAGGCCGGTCTTGGCGGCGAGGGCCGGGGCAAGAACATCGAATGCGGGATCCCGCAAGGCTGTCCGGATCACCCCGGCGAGAGGCGGGGCAGTCACAGTCATGGTGCGTTCATTCTACGGCGCCCAGATCTCGAAAAGATCGGGCCCATCACCGTCAAGGCCACGTCAAGAAACTTCGCATGGGGTCGCCACAGGCGCACGGTAGATGCATGACACTTCTGGACCTGCTGCCGTCCTTACATAACGTGGCGCGACCTCGCGTCGACCCGGCCGTGTGGCCGGTCACCACACACCTGGACGAGCAGGGCCGGATGTGCGTCGGAGAGACGGCGCTCTCGGAAATCGCCGACCAATTCCGCACCCCCGCCTATGTGGTTGACGAGGAGGATTTCCGTCACCGCGCCCGTCACTATCGCCGCACCCTGCGCGAAATCGAGATCGCGTACGCCAGCAAGGCGCTGCTGACGACCGATATCGCGCGCTGGGTGGCGCAGGAGGGGCTGTCGCTGGATGTCTGCTCTTCCGGCGAGCTGGCGACCGCACTCGCGGGCGGCTTCGACCCGGAACGAATCATCATGCACGGCAACGCCAAGACCCCTGACGAGCTCAGTGACGCGGCTGCGGTCGGCGTGGGCCGGATCGTGCTGGATTCCAACACCGAGATCATGTTCCTGGCGACTCGGCTCAAGAAACGCCAGCGTGTACTGGTCCGGGTCACCCCCGATATCGACATCCACGGACACGCAGCGGTAACGACGGGCGTCACCGATCAGAAATTCGGATTCCCGTTGCACAGTGGGCATGCCACCGAGGCCGTCCGCCGCGTGCTGGACCAGCCCCTGCTGGACCTGGTCGGCCTGCACTGCCACATCGGCTCACAGGTCACCGATTGCACGCTCTACGGCGAAACCATTCGCCGCATGATCGCCGCGATGGCCGATATCCGGGCCAAGCACGGCGTGATCCTGGGTGAGCTCAATATCGGTGGCGGCCACGGTGTTCCCTACCGCTCGGGTGACCCCGAACTCGACCTCGCCGAGCTGCGCGATTTCATCGACGATGCCCTCGATGCCGCCTGCGCGGCCGAGCGCTTCCCGCGGCCCCGCGTCGTCGTGGAGCCCGGTCGTGCCATCTCCGCCCGCGCGGGAGTGACGCTGTACCGGGTGGTGTCGGTCAAGACCCAGCCCGGCGGGCGCACGTTCGTGGCCGTCGACGGCGGCATGAGCGACAACCCCCGCGTCTCACTGTATGACGCCAAATACAGTGTCGCGCTGGCCAATAGACACCCCTCTGCCCCACCGCAACTCGTGACGGTGGCGGGACGGCACTGCGAATCCGGCGACGAGATCGCCCGCGATGTCAGCCTGCCCTCCGATGTGCACCCCGGCGACGTGCTGGCAGTGGCCTGCACCGGTGCGTACAACCACAGCATGGCCTCGTCCTACAACCTGGTTGGACGTCCCCCCGTGCTAGCAGTCCGCGACGGACGGGTGCGCGAGCTGGTACGCCGCGAGACGATCGCCGATCTGCTCTCGCGGGACTGCGGCGCGCGCTAGGGCCAGTGCGCAGTGGGTGCCGGTTTGGTCTGTTCGACCGTCAACGGCGGCGTGGCCTCGTGCGCAGGGTCCGGGGTCGAGTGGATCTCGGCATTTCCCGGCTTTGAACAGTCCTGCTGACTGGGAGCCGACTCCCGGCAACTCGGACGGCTCGTTGCTGCACCCGGCGCGCATGGATCGGCGTATGAAACGCCCACCACCACCAAACCTCCAACGACGAGGCTCGTCACTGCTACTGACACCGCGGTGCGCCTAAGCGACAACCGCATAACTCCACCGTAGGAGCCTGGTGCGCGTTCGTCTAGAGCGCGGCACCACCCTTGGTCGGAGCGACCGTCAACGGCGGCGCCGGGATGTGGGCCGTCGGGGTTGAGTGGAGCTCGGCATCACCGGGCTCGGCACAGACCTCTTCTCCTGGCTTGGGCGCACTGCACTTTTCGTGCGCTCCCGCCGGCGGGACGACCGCTGTAGGCAGGGCGCACGCGGCAGCACCCGGCGCACACGGGGGGTCGGCGTGCGATACGCCCAATGCCAACGGCACACCGATGGTCACACCCGCCGCCACCAGCAGCGCCGCACGCCGTACCAGCACAAACATCATGAGCACGACGATAAGTCGAGGCGACTCAAGATGCCATCAGACCAGCGCTATTCCCAGCCAGTTCACAGCTGACGACCGACCACGCCAAGGCTCAGGGGTGGTTACGCGCTTCCCCCGGAGCGTTGATCATCTGCCACGGCGGCATGCCACTCTGCGGGGCCTGCGGCATGTCCGCTGGATTCGGTTTCGAGTGCAGCTCGGCATCCTCGTGCACCGGCCCCGGCGTAGGTGCCTGGCACATCGCCGGATCCGCGCACGGCTGCTCTGCCCAAGCCATCGGGGCAAGCACCGCGGGCGTGACCACCAGCGCCGCCGCGGCGGCTCCTGCCACCACCCACCGCATCACTGTTGACGTCATGACGACCACCTCGCCTATCCATCGACCCCAGAGTCTGACTTTAGGCGCTTTTTGCACGTCACACAGCTAGTTCACAGCTTTTTCGAACTTATCGCGAAGGTTCTGGCCCCGAATCACCTCAGAGGTTGTCCGGGCGTAACGGAACATCAGGCGGCGTCGGCAGATCGGCCGGATCCGGCCACGACCGCAGCTCGGCATCGCCCGGAGTAATGCACACCTCGGATCCGGTCCGAGGCTGCGCGCAATGTCCGTGCCCACCACGGACAGCACTCGCTACATCCACTGAACTGGGACCGGCGGGCACCGCTGCCAGCAGACTCGCCACTACCACCGCCATGGCATATCGAAGGCCAGGCATGGGACAACACCCCTTAAATGCTTAGATTCCCTAACGACACAACATTAAACTCGTTAGGATCTGAAAGCAACCATCAAGGGTGGTGCTTCCCCGGGTTTACCGGATTAGTGGCCGCCCATACCGGGGTTACCGAAAACCATCCAGGGCGGAGTCTCGGCCTGCGGCACCGGCGGAATGTCTGCCGGGTTCGGCGAAGAATGCAGTTCCGCGTCCCCCGCACGGGTGCACACCATGTCGTCAGGCCCACCGTTGCAGTTCTCGGGGTTGGGCGGCTCGGACTGACACATCGCCGGGTCCGCACACTGCGGATCGGCCGCGGCAACCGAAGCCAGCGACACGGGCAAAACGCCCAACGCGGCCGCGGCGGCGCCGACCACAGCCCATCGCACAACTACTGACGTCATGACAAACACCTCATCCTGTGGTCAACCCCAACGACTTAAATTCTAGGTGATCGGCGCATGTCACGCACTGATTCGGTTCGACAGCGCGCCCGGCTATGGGATCCAGATACCCGAGCCGGTACCACCCACGACCAGCCAGGGCGAGGCCTGCGGAACATCAGGGATGAACTCCCGGTTGGGCGTGGAATGCAACTCGGCGTTGCCCGGCTTCACACACACCCGCGCGGTCAGCGGACCACTGCAGTCGTCTGCGGCCGCAACGGGAGCACCCATCAACGCGACCGCGACGGCGGCCGCGGCACCGAGAACCAGGCGAATCCCTGTCACCACCGACCACCTCCTGCGCGTACCACCCGTCATATCCAACGAAGCGCAGCGCTCAGATGTTCCGGTGTGAGGGCTCATTCCTCCTGTAGCTGCGGATCTGCTTCCAGATGCTTCAAGCCGTGCCAACACAGGTTGACGATGTGCGCCGCCACCACTTCCTTTTTGGGCTCCCGCGCATCGAGCCACCACTGGGCCGTCATCGATACCTGCCCCACCAACGCCTGCGCATACAGCGGCGCCATCTCCGCATCCAGTCCCCGGCGCTGGAAGTCGCCCGCCAGGATGCTCGACACCTGACTGACCGCGTCGTTGAGCAGGCTCGAATATGTCCCCGAGCTGACCCCGGGCGGTGAGTCCCGGATCAGGATCCGGAATCCGTCGGTGCGGTCCTCGATATAGCTCAACAAGGCCAACGCCACCTGTTCCAGCCGCACCCGCGAGCGATAACTCGTCAACGACGAGGTGATGCCGTCGAGCAGCACCGACATCTCGCGATCCACCACGACGGCGTAAAGGCCCTCCTTGCCGCCGAAATGCTCGTACACGACGGGCTTAGAGACTCCGGCGCGTTGGGCGATCTCTTCGATGGACGTGGCCTCGTACCCACGTTCGGCGAACAAGGACCGCGCGACATCGATCAGCTGGCGGCGCCGCTCAGTACCGGCCATCCGGACGCGAGGAGTCCGCCCGGGGCCGTCCGGCCTGCTAGGTACCGACATGTGCCATCACTTTCCTCGGCCGCACGACCGAGCTTGTTGACCTGATGTCGCTCGGACAAGCCTCGCTCCTTGGTCGACTACAGTCTTCATTCTGTAACAGTCCGTCGTGGTGTAATCGGCAGCACCTCTGATTTTGGTTCAGATAGTTCAGGTTCGAGTCCTGGCGACGGAGCAGTAGGGAGTAGGAAATGCCAGGCAATCCCGCTGGGACTGCAGTAATCGTGCTAGCCGCGGGTGCCGGTACCCGTATGTGTTCGGACATCCCCAAGGTGCTGCATACCCTCGGCGGCCGCTCGATGTTGGCGCACTCGGTACATGCCGCCGCCAGTGTCAACCCCGAACACCTGGTGATCGTGCTGGGACACGACCGCGAACGCATCGCCACCGCGGTGGAGATACTCGCCGAATCGCTGCATCGCGAGATCGCTATCGCCGTGCAGGAACAACAGCTTGGCACCGGGCACGCCGTGGCATGCGGCCTGCAGGCGCTGCCCGCGGACTTCGCTGGCACCGTCGTCGTCACCTCCGGCGATATCCCACTGCTCGATGGGGAAACACTTGCCGGGCTGATCAACCGGCATCAGGCCGAGCCCGCCGCCGCCACCCTGCTGACCACCACCCTGGCCGATCCCACCGGTTACGGGCGCATCCTGCGCACCCAGGACCGCGAGGTCATCGCCATCGTGGAACAGACCGACGCCACCGACAGCCAACGTGCCATCGGTGAGGTCAATGCCGGGGTGTACGCCTTCGACATCGGGCCGCTGCACGCGGCGCTGTCTCAGCTGCGCTCGGACAACGCCCAGCACGAGTTGTATCTCACCGACGCCGTCTCGATCATCCGCCAGGGCGGAAAAGCGGTGCACGCCAACCATGTTGACGACAGTGCGCTGGTGGCCGGCGTCAACGACCGGGTGCAGCTCTCTGAGATGGGCGCCGAGCTGAATCGGCGGATCATCCGCTTCCACCAGCGCGCCGGAGTCACCATCGTCGACCCGTCGAGCACGTGGATCGATGTCGACGTCCGGATCGGACAGGACGCGACCATCGCGCCCGGCACCCAGCTGCACTCGCAGACCGTCATCGGCGGCCACTGCCACATCGGCCCCGACACCACCCTCATCGACGTGACGGTGGGCGACTCGGCCACCGTCATCCGCACCCACGGCCAGGGCGCCACCATCGGTGCGCGATCGGTGATCGGGCCGTACACCTACCTGCGACCGGGCACCGTGACCGGCGAGAGCGCCAAACTGGGCGCGTTCGTGGAGGTCAAAAACTCGACGGTGGGCCGGGGCACCAAGGTGCCGCATCTGACCTATGTGGGCGACGCCGATATCGGCGAGCACAGCAACATCGGCGCATCCAGCGTCTTCGTCAACTACGACGGAGAAACCAAGCGGCGCACCGTCATCGGCTCGCATGTGAAGACCGGATCGGACACCATGTTCGTGGCCCCGGTGACCGTCGGCGACGGTGCGTACACCGGCGCGGGCACGGTCATTCGCGAGGACGTGCCGCCGGGCGCGCTGGCGGTGTCGGCCGGTCCACAGCGCAACATCGAAGGCTGGGTGGCACAGAAACGCCCCGGAAGCGATGCGGCCAGGGCCGCCGAGGAAGCGTCCAGGGATTCCTGACCTCCGAGGGCGAACACGGCCTCCGAAAACCGGGGTTGGACATCTCGCGTTCAAATTCCGGCAACCCGCTCCCAGTCACCGGGGGAAGGTCCGTACCATTATCCCGGCGGGCCGGTACCCGGCGCCGTCCTTGTGAAGCCCAAAATTACGAACCCAAGAGGACTAGCTGCGCCGTGAGCACCGACTGGACCGATAACCGCAAAAATCTGATGCTGTTCTCGGGTCGTGCGCACCCTGAACTGGCCGAACAGGTCGCCAAGGAACTCGACGTCCAGGTGACCGCGCAGACCGCCCGCGATTTCGCCAACGGCGAGATCTTCGTGCGCTTCGAGGAGTCGGTACGCGGCTGCGACGCGTTCGTCTTGCAATCGCATCCGGCACCGCTGAACACGTGGCTGATGGAACAGCTGATCATGATCGATGCGCTCAAGCGCGGCAGCGCCAAGCGGATCACCGCGATCCTGCCGTTCTACCCGTATGCGCGCCAGGACAAGAAGCACCGTGGCCGCGAGCCGATCTCGGCGCGCCTGGTGGCAGACCTGTACAAGACCGCGGGCGCCGACCGCATCGTCACGGTGGACCTGCACACCGACCAGATTCAGGGCTTCTTCGACGGACCGGTGGATCACATGCGCGCCCAGTCGCTGCTGTGTGGATACATCGCCGAGCACTACGTGAGCAATGGCGAAGATGTCGTCGTCGTGTCGCCGGACTCCGGGCGCGTGCGCGTCGCCGAAAAGTGGGCCGACTCCCTGGGCGGTGTGCCGCTGGCCTTCATCCACAAGACACGTGACCCCCGAGTGCCCAACCAGGTCAAGGCCAACCGCGTCGTCGGTGACGTCACCGGCAAGACCTGCGTCATCACCGACGACATGATCGACACCGGTGGCACCATCGCCGGGGCCGTCGGGCTGCTGCACGAGGCCGGTGCCAAGGACGTCGTGATTGCCGCCACCCACGGCGTGCTGTCCGACCCCGCCGCCGAGCGCCTGGCCAACTGTGGTGCCCGCGAGGTGCTGGTTACCAACACGCTGCCCATCGGCGAGGAGAAGCGCTTCCCCCAGCTGACGGTGCTCTCGATTGCGCCGCTACTCGCCAGCACCATCCGCGAAGTTTTCGAGAACGGTTCGGTAACAGGACTTTTCGACGGGAATGCGTAGCGCCGCGCTGGTCGCGGGGTGCCTGCTGGCGCTCGCGACCGCCGGATGCGAGTCGAAACAACCCGAGCCACAAGCTGGTTCGTCAAGCAGCTCGGCATCGAGCACCACGGCGACACCCACCACCACGCCGACTTCGATGAACGAGTACCTGCAAAGCGCCGGCGTCAAGGTAGTCCCGGTATCGCCGGAGAGTTCGGCGAACGTGCGCGTCGAGATGCCGCTGCCCGAAGGCTGGGAGAATCTGGGCGCGTTCGAACCCGCTTACCTGGTCAGTGACAAACCCAGCGCGGCCGATCAAGGACGAACACCCAGCGCGGTGATCTACCTCATCAGGCTGGAAGGTGCCCTGGACGCCCGCACGGCGATCACCGAGCACGGATTCGTCGACGCGCAGAACGCCCAGGGCTTCCAGAAGATCAGCTCATCCCTGGACGACTTTCAGGGATATCCGTCGGCAGCCATCGAAGGCACTTACGACAACCAGAACGTCCGGGTGCACGCGTGGAATCGGGACGTCATCGTCCCGGACGGACCACTGCACTACCTCGTGCAGCTCACGGTGACCACCACCGAGGCGCAGGCATCGACACTGGCCAAGGACGTCGCCGCTCTCACCGGCGGTCTGAAGATCACGAAGCGCTGAGGCGCCGAATGAAGGCGATGGCGTCCACACCCTCCAGGTGGCCGGGGTCAACCGGGTAACAACCCGTCTGCGGGGCCACGTCCTGACGGGCGAGCAGTCCGTCCGGTATCTCGCCAACAGGAAAGAGGATCCGGTCGGATTCCCAGCTCCACATCCATCCCTGCAGGGTGGCAGCGTGCGGCACACCGATGTTCGCGGCCTCATGGGTGCCGAAATCGCTGGCGATGACCGCGTACGGGACACGAGCGGCCGAGGCCACCAGCGCTCCGGCACACCACCAACTCGCCTGCGTAGGACCCATGGACACCGTGCTCTGATGTCGCTGCAGGTGCTCGTTGTGGGCGAACACCAACGTTGGGCCCCTATGCATTTCGGCCTCGGCGATAGCCTCCAGATTCTCGGCCATGAGCGCATCCCGGACACCCAGCATGGTGGACATGCGATCCGGGCCAGGATCGGCCATCGCGAAATGTGACCGCAGCAGGCTCACTGCCGCGCGGGCGACGGTGCACATCTGCCAGAACTGCTGCGGCGAGGTTGAGGCGCGCAACGCGGGGGCATGCCTCGCCAACGCGATCACGAGTTCATCGGCGATCAGCCGCAATGCACGTGCCGGAGCCGAACGGCCGATCGAGACGGTGGCATCGAGCATGGCGTCCGGGTGAGACCAGGCGGCATCGTCACCCACCAGATCGGTGATCACCTCCTCCGAGTAGGGCAGGGCGGCACCACCGTTCGACAGATACCTGTGCACCGCGAGGAGGGTGTCGCGCGGACTCGGCGACGCCATCATCTCGGTGGTGGCATCGAAGCCGTAGAAACGCACCTGTTCGCCGGGGCCTCGGCCGCTGTTCCAGTCGCGTAGCCACGCGATGAGCTCGCGGCTGGAAGGGTACGCACCGAACCCGTGACTGAATCCGGCGTCGAGCACGTCGTCGAGAGTGCCCTCCCCTGCCGTCACATACCGGTCGACGTCGAATCCGGCCACGGCATCACTCTCCAGCGCAACCGACCGGAAGCCACGCTCGACCACAAGGTGACGAAGCAGGCGGTTGCGCAGATACCCAAACTCCTGCGGCCCATGGGTCGGTTCTCCGATACCGAGCAGGCGGGGCGGGGTGCGCAAGCCCGAAAGGAAGGCGTCGACGTCTGCCTCAAAAGTCACACCCTCGACGGTATCGGCCTTGACCGTTAGGGTCAGCTCCCGTGACCAAATGGACCGCCGCGGCGCTGCCGTCATTCGAAGGCCGCACCGTCATCATCACCGGAGCCAATAGTGGACTCGGCCTGGAGACCGCCCGCGAGCTGGCTCGCGTGGGCGCCCATGTCGTCATGGCGGTGCGTAACACCGAGAAGGGCAAGGCCGCCCAGGCCTCGATCAAGGGAAGCACCGAGGTGCGTCAGGTCGACGTCGCCAATCTGGCATCGGTGCGCGCCTTCGCCGACACCGTCGATACCGCCGACATCCTGGTGAACAACGCCGGCATCATGATGGTGCCGCAGGCCAAGACCGTCGATGGCTTTGAAAGCCAAATCGGCACAAACCATCTCGGCGCATTCGCACTCACCAATCTGTTGCTCCCCAAGATCACCGACCGTGTGATCGCGGTGGCATCGGTCGCTCATCGCGCCGGGAAGATCGACCTCGCCGACCTCAACTACGAGCGGCGCGGATACACCCGCGCCGGAGCGTATGGCGCATCCAAGCTCGCCAACCTGCTGTTCACCAAGGAACTGCAGCGCCGGCTGAGCGCGGCCGGATCGCCGGTGCGCGCGCTGACCGTCCATCCGGGTGTGGCCGCCACCGAGCTGCAGTCGCACAGCGGGAACCCGATCTTCGAGATCGCCTTGAAGACCGGCAACCTCTTTGCGCAGGACGCCGCACACGGCGCCCTGCCGGCGCTGTACGCCGCATCCCAGGACCTGCCGGGCGACACGTACATCGGGCCGGATGGCCCGTTCGAAGCCAAGGGCTACCCCAAGCAGGTGGGTCGCAGCCGCAGAGCCCAGGACGCCGAGAGCGCTAAGGGCCTATGGGACCTGTCCGAGCAGCTCACCGGGGTGTCCTTCCCTCTCTGACACCCACGCTGATTGGTCTTTCAGGTCCGGGCTCGGCTACTCTGAACGGGCTGTCACGGCGAGGGTGGGTCTTCCCACCGTTATCGACGGGATCATGGGCGTCATCCTGATGTCCTCCCTGCGCCGTGTCTCACGAAACGCAAGGAGTTGACCAGATGTCCAAGAAGAACGCCCCCACCAGCAATAACCTCACCGTCACCGTCCGCACGGACACCGGTAAGGGTGCCTCGCGCCGCGCCCGCCGCGACGGCTTGGTCCCCGCGGTCCTGTACGGCCACGGCACCAACCCCGAGCACCTGAACCTGCCGGCCCGCGACTTCGCGGCGGTGCTGCGCCACTCCGGCACCAACGCCGTCCTGACCTTGGACATCGAAGGCCGCGAGCAGCTGGCCCTCACCAAGACCATCGAGATCCACCCCATCCGCCGCAACCTGGTGCACGCCGACCTGCTGGTCGTGCGCAAGGGCGAGAAGGTCACCGTCGAGGTGAACGTCCACGTCGAGGGCGACGCCGAGAGCGGCACCCTGGTCACCCAGGACGCCAACACCCTCGAGATCGAGGCCGAGGCCCTGTCCATCCCCGAGTTCCTCACCGTGTCGGTTGAGGGCCTTGCCGCAGGCACCCAGATCACCGCCGGATCGGTCGAACTGCCCAAGGGCTCCACCCTGATCTCCGATCCCGAGACCCTGGTTGTCAACGTCGTCACCGCACCGACCGCTGCCGACCTCGAGGCCGAGGGTGGCGGCGACGAAGGCGCCGAGGCTCCCGCCGAGGAAGCCGCCGAGGACTCCACCGAAGAGTAGAGCGGAGTAATCCGTGCCTCTATCCGATGACGCCGTGCTGGTGGTCGGCCTGGGCAACCCCGGGCCGACCTACGCCAAGACCCGGCACAACCTCGGATTCATGGTCGCCGACCTGTTGGCGGCCAAGGACGGCGCAACATTCAAGCCGCACAAGAAGTCCGGCGCCGAGGCGACAACGATTCGCCTCGGCGGCCGGGCCGTGAATCTGGCCAAACCACGCACGTTCATGAACACATCCGGCCCTCAGGTGGCCGCGCTGGCCAAGTTCTTTTCCGTTCCCCCCGGGAACGTCATCGTCATGCACGACGAGCTGGATCTCGATTTCGGCACCGTGCGTCTCAAGCTCGGCGGCGGCGAGGGCGGCCACAACGGGCTGCGCTCGGTATCGCAATCACTGGGCAGCAAGGACTATCTGCGGGTCCGCCTGGGCGTCGGGCGCCCACCCGGCCGCAAGGATCCTGCGGCCTTCGTACTGGAGAATTTCGCCAAGACGGAAACCGAACAGGTTCCGTTGCTCTGCGAACAGGGCGTCGATGCGACCGAGCTGCTGATCCGCCTCGGCCTGGAGGCAGCACAGAATCAGGTACATGCCTGGGGTTAGACATCCGGGCGGCCCCGCTATGGTCTCCTCATGACCGACATCGCGGAGATCACCGGCATCAACAAGATCGGCCTGCTCAGCCTGGGGGCATACCGTCCCGAACGCGTCGTCACCAATGAAGAGATCTGCGAGCGCATCGAGTCCTCGGACGAGTGGATCTACACCCGCACCGGCATTAAGACCCGCCGGTTCGCTGCCGAGGAAGAATCCGCCCAGACTCTGGCCATCGAAGCCGGACGTAAGGCCATCGCCAACGCACTGCTCACCGGCGCCGAGATCGACGCGGTGATCGTCGCCACCAGCACGCACTACCTGCAGACGCCGGCGTCTGCCCCGGCCGTCGCCACCGCACTGGGGGCCCAGGGTGTTCCGGCATTCGACCTGTCCGCCGGCTGCGCAGGGTTCGGATACGCGGTGGGCGTGGCGGGCGACATGATCCGTGGTGGCAGCGCCAGCAAGGTGCTGGTCATCGGCTCTGAAAAGCTCTCCCCCGCGCTGGATATGACCGATCGCGGCAACTGCTTCATCTTCGGCGACGGGGCAGGCGCGGTTGTCGTCGGCGAGACCGCCGAACAGGGCATCGGTCCCACGGTATGGGGCAGTGATGGCAGCCAGGCCAACGCCATTCGTCAGGACATCGACTGGATGGACTTCGCGGCAGCACCCGACCCGGAGGGCCCGCGCCCCTACCTGCGCATCGAGGGAACCTCAGTATTCCGTTGGGCCGCATTCGAAATGGGCAAGGTGGGCCAGCGCGCCCTGGAAGCAGCCAAGGTGGGCCCGGAGGATATCGACGTCTTCGTCCCACACCAGGCCAACAGCCGGATCAACGAACTGCTGGCCAAGAACCTGCACCTGCGTTCGGATGCGGTGATCGCCAACGACATCGAGCACACGGGCAACACCTCTGCCGCTTCGGTCCCGTTGGCCATGGAGGGCCTGCTGTCCACCGGCGCCGCCAAGCCGGGTGATCTGGCCCTGCTCATCGGATACGGCGCCGGACTGAGCTATGCCGCTCAGGTGGTCAGAATGCCACCCGTTCCATTCGAGTAGTCAGCGCCCCCGCATCGCGATCCCATCGAGCAGCATGGTGATCCCGAGCGTGAATTCGGTTGCAGGACTGCTCTGTTGCGCCACTTTGGCGAGTGCCGCCACGTTCGGATAGACATCACCGGCGACCCCGCCGATCCGAGTCGCGGCTCCCCTGTTGTCATCTCCGAGGCCGGCCTGCGCGGAGCCAAGAGCGAATCCCAGCACCGCCCGGAACGCGGCCAGCCGACTCTCCTCCTCAAGCCCAGCGCGGCCGAGCGCAGCAATGAGTGCATCGATCACCGCGAAACCGGCAGGCGAGGACATTCGACGGGTGAGCACCAACGGGATGGCGGCCGGGTGCTTACCTACCGCAGTCCAGATGCCCCGCGCGATCCGTTCGACATCGGACCGCCAATTCGCAGACGGCTTGTACGCCGGCACGGCGGCCATCACCGCCGTCACCACCAGCTCCTCCAGCCCTTCCTTGTCATCGACATAGTTGTAGAGCGTCATCGGCCCGGTACCCAGCGCCGACGCCAACGATCGCATACTCAGCGCTGCCAACCCCTTGGCATCTACGAGTTCCAGTGCGGTAGCCGCTATCTCATCCCTGGTGAAGCGCGCTTTCATCAAGCTCCCTTGACAAGTACATCGTACGTATTGCAGTCTCAATCTATACGTACATCGTACCTATAGAACCCAGGGAGAGACCTCATGACGACCTCCACTACCGAACGTGTCGGATTCTCATCTGCCGGCATTCGATGCGCCGGATGGCTCACCCGCCCCGCCGAGCCCGGGCGCCATCCCGCGGTGGTACTAGTGCACGGCCTGGGCGCCACCCACGACATGATGCTGCCGCAATACGAGAGGCACTTCGCGTCGGCGGGGATCGCCACGCTGGCATTCGACTACCGCTACACAGGCGTCTCCGAAGGTTCACCGCGCCAACAATTCTCGATGCGAAAGCAACGCCACGATGTCGAGTCGGCCATCGCGTTCCTGCAGAACCACCCAGATATCGATGGCGATCGCATCGCGTTGTGGGGCACCAGCCTCGGCGCCATGCACGTGACATTGGTGGCCGCCGGTCGTGACGATCTCGCCGCAGCGGTCATCCAGTGCCCCATCGTGCACGGGCCCGGGGCCGCGCGCACTTCCAGCCTCTGGTCGATGATGCGGCTCGGCCTCTCAATCGTCGAAGATCTGCTGCGCATGGCATTCGGTCGACCGAGACGGTATGTGCCGATTGTGGGACCACCGGGAAGCTCAGCACTGGTGAGCACCGATGGCGCCCTGGCCGGTTGGGAGTCGACCTGCCCACCCGGCCATGAGTTCGACAACCGGATGACGGCCGCCGACGCATCCACACTGGTATTCACCTCTGCCCTGCGTCGGGCACGCAAAATTTCCGCACCACTACTGGTCTGCGTCTGCGACCGCGAGGAACTGACGAGTCCCCGTTATGCCGAGCTGGTGGCGCGTGGCGCGCCCCGCGGCGTCGAACTCCACTACGAGTCAGGCCATTTCGATATCTATCAGCCACCGGTGCTGGAGCGTGCGCTGGCCGACCAAACCCTGTTTCTTCGAGAGCACCTTAATGTCGCACGCTGACATCCTGCGCGCCAACGACGCGAGGTTCCTCGATGCCGTGGCGGATCTCAGCCCGGCGGACTGGCTGGGCCCCAGCCTCTGCACCGAGTGGTCGAACCACGAGGTGTTGGCGCATCTGGTGATTGGATGCAGCGCACCGGTACGCGGCATCACCGCGGGAGTGATCCGACAATGGTCATTCGACCGAGAAAACACCAGAACGGCAAAAAGTCTGGCAGCCGATCGATCGCCCGAGGAACTCCTGGGCGATTACCGCGGGCTCATCAACCGACCCACCGGAATCGGCAAGGTGTTTCCGCGCAGCCTGCTCCTGGGTGATCACGTGGTCCACGAACTGGACATCCTGTTCGCACTCGACCGCGCATCTTCGATACCCGCGGGCATTCTCGTCAAGGTGCTCAACACTCAAGTGGGACTGCCGAATCCGTTTGTCCCCGCATACTTCACCGCACGTGGGCTCCAGTTGCGCGCAACGGATGTCCGCTGGGCTCACGGAAGATCGGGCCCGGAGGTGCACGGCCCGGCCGCCGCGTTCACATCGGTGCTCGCCGGCAGGCCACGAATGCTCGAGTGCCTGAGCGGTGAGGGCGCCGCGGTGCTCACGGAACGACTCGGATCACATGCGCGACGGTAACGGCGCTTAGATGACGAGGGCCACCGATGTCGAGCGGCGCAGCTTGCCGGACGGCGTCTTCGGAATGCTGCCCGGTCCAAGCACCACCACGTTGCGCGGACGCACATCGACCTCGGCAACGACCTCGTGCGCGACCTGCTGCTCGATCCGGCGAACCTCGTCCGCGTTCTCGAATGCGTTGGACTCCACCACAACCGCGAAGGTCTCGCGCTGATTCTTGGGGTCCACCCCGGCTTCCAGTCGCACGGCGACCGCACAACCCGGCCGTACACCCTCGACGCGGCCGGCCGCACGTTCGATATCGGTCGGGTAGATGTTGCGGCCCGCCATGATGATGACGTCCTTGACACGACCGCAGACCACCACGTGTCCACGCTCGGTCAGATAACCGAGGTCACCCGTGTTGTACCAACCGTTTTCGTCTTGTGCCGCCAGGAATCCACCCATGGTGACGTAACCGGGGGTCACCGACTCGCCACGCAACTCGATGACGCCGACGCCGCGCGGGGGCAGCACGTTCAGGTCCTCATCGATGACACGCGCCTCGATGCCGGGCAGCAGCGGGCCGAGTGTCGCCAGGTGGCGCAGATTTCCGCGGGTGGCGGGAACGGCGCGGCGCAGCGCGGCCAACAGGTCGGCGTCAACCTCGTCGACGATGAGACCGGAGGCTTCAACCTCCGAGAAGGAGACGGCCAAGGCGGTTTCGGCCATGCCGTAGGCAGGCACCATCGCGGAGGGCTTGAACCCAAAGGGCTTTCCGGCATCGCACAGATCATGGACCACGGCCGGATCTACCGGCTCGGCGCCCGAGAGCACGAATCGCAGGGTCGAGAGGTCGAAGTCGCCCGGCTTGGCCTGGTTGCGTAGCCGCTTGGCGAATAGCGAGTAGGCGAAGTTCGGGGCGGCCGTCATGGTGCCCTTGTACTTGTCAATCAGCCTGCCCCACAACAGAACATCGCGCATGAAGTCCATCGGGGTGATCTTGACCAGCTCGGCACCGAAGAACATCGGCACCGTGAGGAAGCCGACCATGCCCATATCGTGGAACAGCGGCAACCAGCTGACCATCACGTCGGACTCGGGCTTGTACTTGGAGGCGACGTACATGCCGTGCGCGTTGGCGTAGAGGTTGCGGTGGGTGATCTTGACCGCCTTGGGCGAGCCGGTAGATCCCGAGGTCAGCTGCATGAGCGCCACAGCATCCTCGTCGACATCCAGGGGCTCGATCGCGTCGGCGTCCCACAGATCCTTGATCTGGACGACGATGACGCCCTTCTCCTCCAGCACCGGTGCGGCGGCGTCGAACGGCGCGGACACGATGACGGCCTTCGCCCCGATCATGTCGACAACCTTGAGGGTGTCCTCGGCCCACACGGCGAGGTCGGTGCGCGGGGTCGGCTGGTGCAGCATCGTCAGCGAGGCACCACGCATCCACACCGCCTGGATCGCCGGGGCGATCTCAACGGGCATACCCACCAACATGCCGATCGCATCGTCAGGTCCGAGACCTGCGGCGGCCAGACCACCGGCCAGCTGCTTGGCGCGCTCGTGGACCTGCTTCCAGGTGTGCCGAACGGGGGTGTCGGGTTCGCCGGTGACCATGCCCTTGCTGCTGGACAGCGCATTGGCGTAGAGCTCGTCGGTAAACCTGCTCACAGTTCCTCCTGGCCTAGGCCTGTTGGGCGAGTCACGCGTCCTTATCGGATGGTCCGCCACAGCTGCCGCGACGCGCGGTAGGCGCGCGCGGGGCCGTTAGCAGCGGATTCATATCGTTCAGGTGACAGTCCGGATGCCTTCGTACGATCCCGTAGCATCTTAGGCTTTTCTTAATCGCCGTCAAAACCCACTGTGATCTGGCCGTTCGGCGTGTCGCATTGTTCGGCGTGTCTAGCCGTCGCTGCGGCCCTGGATGACCTGCGCGCCATGCACGGGCCCACTGGCCACCCGGACGGTCCGGCACACACCGGCGCCGGCGAGCTCGGCACCCACCTGCACCGCATCGTCGGCCGAGGTACACAAGAACGCACACGTGGGGCCGGAACCCGACACGATTCCGGCGAGAGCACCCGCAGACTCCCCTGCCCGCAGGGTGCGCCGCAGCCCCGGATTGAGACTCACCGCAGCGGCCTGCAGCTCGTTGCCCAGTAACGGCGCCAATCGGCGTGCATCCCCGGCAGCGAGCGCCCCGAGTAATTCGTCGGACTCGTCGAGCCGCGGCGGATCGCCGTTCTCGCGCAGCCGGTCAATCTCCCGGAACACATCGGGTGTCGACAAACCCCCGTCGGCGAACGCAAACACCCAGTGAAAGACGTTGCGCGCCAAAACCGTGGCCAGCTGCTCGCCCCGGCCCGTGCCCAGGGCCGTTCCCCCGTGCAATGCGAACGGGACATCGCTGCCGAGCCGCGCGGCCAGGTGGTGCAGATCGCGGCGCGGCACACCGGCGCGCCAGAGCTCGTTCATCGCGACCAGCACCGCGGCCGCATCGGCGGATCCGCCGGCCATACCGCCTGCGACCGGGATGTCCTTGTTGATGAAGATCGACACGTCGGGGGCGCGGCCCACATGGTCGGCGAAGAGTTCGGCGGCCTGCCAGGCAAGGTTGCGCTCGTCGGTGGGCACCGTCCCCTCGCCCTGCCCGACAACGTCGACCGACAGCACGTCGGCATCCCGAACCGTGACGTCATCGGCCAGTGACACCGCATGGAAAACGGTGGTCAGCTCGTGATAGCCGTCGTCACGCAGGTCTCCGACCGCGAGGTAGAGATTGACCTTGCCGGGCGCCCGAACGGTCACCGCGCCGGTGGGCACCCAATCGGAGACGGTCTCGGACACGCCCATGAGGGTACGTTCTGGCGGCGCAGTTGGCCGTTACCCGTCGAACAACGAAGACATCGCGGCTTTATCTGACTAAAGTCAGGTAAATGACCGATGCCCTGGTCGACGGGTTGCGCAGCTTCAACAGAACCGTCACCCAACGAATAGGCGTCCTCGAGAGCGAATACCTCACCCGGGACCGCCCACTGGGGCAGTCGCGGGTGTTGTGGGAGATCGGCGCCAACGGTTCCGGGCTCTCGGGGGGATGCGATATCCGCGAGCTGCGTGCCCGCCTGGGACTGGACTCGGGGTACCTCAGCCGGCTGTTGCGTGCCCTGGAAGGCGGTGGGCTCATCGAGGTGAATGCCGCGGACGGCGACACCCGGGTGCGCACCGCGCGCCTGACGCCCGCAGGCCACACCGAACTGTCCGAGCTGGATCGTCGCTCGGACGACCTGGCGCGTTCGATCCTGGAACCGCTCAGCATCAGCCAGCGGCAACGGCTCGCCGATGCCATGGCTGAAGTCGAACGACTCTTTGTGGCCTCGCAGGTTCAGATCGCCGTCATGGACACCCGCTCCCCGGAGGCCCGGTATTGCATTCGCGCCTACTTCGACGAGATCTCGGCGAGATTCTCGGGCGGGTTCGATCCCGCGCTGACGCTCCCCGCCGGCGACGCCGAACTCTGCGCCCCCGCCGGACTGTTCCTCGTCGCAACCCTGCACGAAGAGCCCGTCGGCTGCGGTGGGCTCAAGCTCCTCA
The DNA here is from genome assembly GCF_001440005.1 of Mycobacteroides sp. H001. Lineage (NCBI taxonomy): Bacteria > Bacillati > Actinomycetota > Actinomycetes > Mycobacteriales > Mycobacteriaceae > Mycobacteroides > Mycobacteroides sp. H001. The sequence goes on along the minus strand of NZ_LJYH01000021.1, from coordinate 96,649 downwards.
GGAACGCTGGCGGCATCATCGAAACGGCCGAAGTCAAACGAGTGTGGATTTCCCCCAATGTCCGCGGTATGGGACTCGGGAAACGAATTCTCGCCGAGCTTGAGCAGCGGGCAATCACCCACGGCGCCCGCACGATTCGCCTGGACACCAACCGGGCTCTTACCGAAGCGATCGCGATGTACCGCTCGGCGGGCTACAGCGAGGTCGCCGCGTTCAACGACGAAAAGTACGCGCACCACTGGTTCGAAAAGCGCCTGGGTTAAGGCGTTTTCGCGGCCCCGATGCAGGTGGCGGTGAGCAGCCTCGTGAGCGTGCTGGCGAAATCCGTGTCCCAGTCTTGCGGAAAGCCCGGCTCTTCCTTGAAATCGTGCTCGAGCCCCTCGGGGGGATGAGTGAACTGCCACAGCATTCCGGACAGCGCGAAGGCCGAAGTGACGATGTCGAGTGCGCTGTTGCGGTCCAGCTCCGGCACCGCGCGTTCTATCGCGTCGACCATCGTCATCGCCGCCGCCTGGTTGACCCGCTGAGCCTCCCGGACCTGGCCGAGTTCCACCTCGTGCTCAAGGTGCAGATAATGACTGCCCAGCAGATCGCAGAACAGCGGTGCCTCGATGAGAGCACGCGACAGCACGGCACCGACATCTGCGGGCGACCGCTCCCGCGAGCCGTCCAATGCCGAGCACACGGATTCAGCCAACGCGGCCATACCTTCTGTCGAGAGCCTCAGCAGCACCTCTTTATGGGAGCTGAAGTAGCGGCGCACCGCGGAGTGATGGACACCCGCACGATTGGCCAAACCCGTGAGAGTGACCGACGCGACACCGGACTCCAGCGCCAGCGAGCGCGCCGCTTCCACGATCGTTGCCGCACGTTGACGCTTGTTCTCCTCCGAACGTGCGCGCCGGAAACCCAGATGTGTCATCCACCTCAAGATAACGCACGGCGTGTGACTTGCGGGCGCACTTACCCGCTGGTAGGTTGCCTGTAACGCACACGCTATGCGTTATACGTGAACGCTTCATGCACTTTCCGGTAAACGATCTGTTCGACAGCACACGGGTGAAGGGGTCCTGCGATTCTCAGCGCATTGAAGCGGGCGTGGATCCCGGTGGTCATGGTGCTTGTCCTGGCTATCGCGGGTTTTGCGGTATGGCGCATTCGCGGCATCTTCGGTTCTCATCAGCTGCCCACCTACGCCGGCAGCATGACCGACGACAAAAACAACTCCAAGCCCAAGCACGTGGTCTACGACATCTTCGGCCCGCCCGGAACCATTGCCGACATCAACTACATCGACAAGGAAGGGGAGCCCCACCAGATCAACGGGGCGACGCTACCGTGGTCGATTGAGATCGTCACGACAGCACCGTCGATGACGGGCAACATCCTGGCTCAAACCCGCAATGCTGACGGACTGGGCTGCCGCATCACGGCCAATGGCGAGATAAAAGACGAGAGGTATACCAACGAGGTGAGCGCCTACGTCTACTGCTTTGTGAAGTCCGCATGAGCGGGGCACACGCCAACGGCGAGCCCACATTCATCGCCAAATGGATTCGGCGTCTGTCGGTTCCCATCGTCATCGCATGGGTGGCAATCGTCGTCATCCTCGCCCTCTCGGCGCCTCAGCTAGAACAGGTCGGTCAAGAGAACACCGTTTCGCTGAGCCCCAACGACGCGCCGTCGATGAAGGCCATGAAGAACATGGGACGGCTCTTCCAGGAGTCGGACTCCAACAGCGCGGCCATGATCGTGCTGGAGGGCGACCAACCGCTGGGCCCCGGCGCGCACAAGTTCTACGACGAAATGGTGACGCAGCTGCGCGCGGACACCAAACACGTTCAGCACGTTCAGGACTTCTGGGGCGATCCGCTCACCGAGTCCGGCGCGCAGAGCACCGACGGCAAGTCCACCTACGTACAGGTCAACCTGGCCGGTGACATGGGCGAGACGCTCGCGAATGAATCGATCGAGTCCGTCCGCGACATCATCAAGAAACTAACCACCGACGCGCAGGGCAACCCCAAGCCGATGCCGGACGGGCTCAAGGTCTACGTCACCGGGCCCGCCGCCCTGCAGACCGACTTGGCCCACGCCGGCGACAGCAGCATGATCAAGATCACCGGGCTGACGTTCATCGTCATCATCGTGATGCTGGCGTTCTTCTACCGATCGTTCTTCACCGTGCTGTTGGTGCTGCTCATGGTGGGCATCCAGCTGGGCGCCGCACGCGGAGTGATCTCGGTGCTCGGCGACAACCACATCATCGGACTGTCCACCTTCGCGGTGAATCTCCTTGTGGTGCTGGTCATCGCGGCGGGAACCGACTACGCCATCTTCCTCATCGGGCGATATCAGGAAGCCCGGGTCAAGGGGCTGGATAGCGAAGCCTCGTACTACGACATGTTCCATGGCACAGCACATGTCATCTTGGGCACGGGATCGACGATCGCCGGAGCCATGTACTGCCTGAGCTTCACCCGCATGCCCTACTTCCAGACCCTGGGCGTGCCCTGCGCCGTCGCGGTCCTGACGGCCGTGGCGGTCGCCCTCACCCTGGGACCGTCGCTGATCACCATTGGAAGCCGCTTCGGACTGTTCGAGCCCAAGCGCGCCATGCGAATTCGCACCTGGCGCCGCATCGGTGCCGCGATCACCCGCTGGCCGGGCCCGATCCTGGCCGCTTCGATGGCGATTGCGATCATCGGACTGGCCGCGCTTCCTGGCTACCAGACCAGCTACGACGACAAGAAGTACATCCCCAAGGACATCCCCGCGAACCAGGGCTTCCAGGCCGCCGACCGGCACTTCGACCCGGCCCGGATGAACCCGGAAATGCTGGTCCTGGAGTCAGATCACGATATGCGGAACTCCGCGGACTTCCTGGTGATCGACAAGCTGGCCAAGGCTGTCTACAAGGTTCCGGGAATCGCACGCGTGCAAGCGATTACCCGTCCTCAAGGCACCCCGATCGAACACAGCTCCATCCCCTTCCTCATCAGCGCCCAGGGCGTCGGCCAGGTTCAGAACATGAAGCTGATGAAGGACCGGATGGCCGATATGAAGGTCCAGGCCGACCAAATGGGTCTCATGGTGAACACCATGAAAAAGATGCTGGCCAACATGACCGAGCTCACCGGCGTGATGCACCAGATGATCGTCGAGATGCACACCCTGCAGGGCACCATCCACGACATGCGGGACAGCCTCGAGAACTTCGACGACTTCTTCCGCCCCATCAAGAACTATTTCTATTGGGAGAAGCACTGCTTCGATATCCCGGTCTGCCAGGCGTTCCGATCGATCTTCGAGGTGCTCGACAAGATCGATGAGCTCACCGAGAACATGGACGGCATGGTCCTCTCGATGGAGAAGATGGACGTCATCATGCCCCAGATGGTTGCCGATATGCGGGACATGATCCCGCTCATGGAATCCATGCAAAACATGATGCTGACGATGTACAGCACCATGGGCGGCATGTACAACCAGATGGACGAGATGAGCAAGGACTCGACCGCCATGGGCAAGGCCTTCGACAAGGCCAAGAACGACGACTCCTTCTACCTGCCGCCGGAGATCTTCGACAACCCCGACTTCAAGCGCGGCCTCAAGATGTTCCTGTCCCCCGACGGCAAGACGCTGCGCATGATCATCTCGCATCGCGGTGATCCCACGTCGCCCGAAGGACTTTCACATATCGAGCCCATCAAGCTGGCCGCGATCGAAGCCGTCAAGGGCACTCCCCTTGAGGATGCCAAGATCGAATTGGGCGGCACCGCAGCGACATTCAAGGACATGTCCGACGGCGCCCGATACGACCTGATGATCGCCGGCATCTCCGCGCTGTGCCTGATCTTCCTGATCATGCTGCTCATCACCCGAAGCTTCGTGGCCTCGCTGGTGATCGTCGGCACCGTGTTGCTGTCCCTGGGCGCGTCATTCGGCTTATCGGTCATCATCTGGCAGTACATCCTGGGGCAGGAATTGCACTGGATGGTCATGCAAATGGCGATCATCGTGCTGCTCGCCGTGGGATCCGACTACAACCTGCTGCTGGTGTCCCGGCTCAAGGAAGAACTACCGGGCGGGTTGAAGACGGGCATGATCCGGGCAATGGGTGGCACTGGCAGCGTGGTGACATCCGCTGGCCTGGTGTTCGCCTTCACCATGATGGCCATGGCCATCAGCGATCTGACGATCATCGGCCAGGTGGGTACCACCATCGGTCTGGGTCTGCTCTTCGACACCCTGGTGGTGCGGTCGTTCATGACACCAGCCATCGCGACCCTGCTGGGCCGCTGGTTCTGGTGGCCGCTGAACGTGCGCACCCGGCCACTGCCGCCGCCGAGAACACCTCAGCCGGCAGGTTCGGTACCGCCTCCCCCAGCGCCGGTCGGTGCGGGACCAGATCCGGTGACCACAGAGTTCCCCAGACACGCGTAGTAGGACGAAATCCGCCACCACGCTGGGCTACTCGTGACACCCTCGGTGCATGCCGGTACCGGGTGGCGAATTCCATGGCTACGTCATCGACGCTGTGGCGGGCCGTGGCGGTACGGCACAGGTCTTCCTAGCGCACCGCGATGACGGTCCGGACGTCGCCCTGAAGGTGCTGGATCCACGGCATCGAAACCCCGAGAGTATCGACCGGTTGCACCGTGAATTTGATTTGGCCCAAAGGTTTTCGCACCCGCGCATCATCACGGTCTACGAACGCGGTGACGATTGGCTGGCCATGGAAGCGCTCACCGGCGGCTCGGCGAAAGACTTGGTGGGCACAGATCAGAGCTGGATCATGCCCATCAAGCTAACTACCCTTCAACAGATCGCCGGAGCGCTGGACTACATCCACGACGCCCAGGTGGTGCATTGTGATGTGAAGCCGTCCAACATCATGCGCCGGCGCTCGGGAGGCGCCGTGCTCACCGATTTCGGTATCGCCCAGGAACTTGCTCTCGCCTCCGGGCCGCGCAGGCCCGTGGTGCAGACATCGCTGCCCTACGCGGCACCCGAGGTGCTGCGCGGGCAACCCGTCACGGCGGCCACCGACCAGTATGCGTTGGCCTGCACCGCGGTCGAACTGTTCGACGGCAAACCCCCCTTCACCGCACGCACCGCGATGAGACTCGCTGACCTGCACCTGAACGCCACTCCGTGGCCGATCTCATACCGCCATAAGGACATCCCCCGAGCGTTCGATTCGATCGTCGCCAAGGCCATGGCCAAAGATCCGTTAAGCCGCTATCCGACATGTACGGAGTTCATAACACTTTTGACACACGCGATGACCTAATCCCCGGTACCGTCGCCCCATGGCATCTCCAGCTAATTACGATACGTCCGCCCTCACTCGCGAGGACGAGGGATATCACAAAGGCCTGAAGAACCGCCAAGTCCAGATGATCGGGATCGGCGGTGCCATCGGCACCGGCCTGTTCATGGGCGCCGGAAAACGACTGCATGAGGCCGGGCCAAGCCTGTGGCTCGTCTACGCGGTCTGCGGCATCTTCGTCTTCTTCATGCTGCGTGCCCTCGGCGAGCTGGTGCTGCACCGCCCGTCATCGGGTTCCTTCGTGTCATACGCGCGCGAATTCCTCGGGGAGAAGGCCGCTTACGTCGCCGGCTGGATGTACTTCGTCAACTGGGCGGCCACCTCGATTGTGGATGTCACCGCGATCGCCCTGTACATGCACTACTGGGGATCATTCAAGGCCATTCCGCAGTGGACCATCGCACTGATCGCCCTGGTCATCGTGCTCACCATGAACATGATCAGCGTCAAGCTGTTCGGCGAGATGGAGTTCTGGGCCGCACTCATCAAAGTCGTTGCACTCGTAGCCTTCTTGATCGTCGGCATCGTGTTCTTGGCGGGACGATTCACCGTCGAAGGTGCCGCCACCGGGCCCTCGATACTCGCCGACAACGGTGGACTCTTCCCCACCGGACTATTGGCCCTGGTGGTGGTCACCTCCGGTGTGGTCTTTGCCTACGCCTCAGTGGAATTGGTGGGCACCGCGGCGGGTGAGACGGAGAACCCCGAGAAGGTCATGCCGAAGGCCATCAACGCCGTGGTGATTCGTATCGCCGTCTTCTACGTCGGCTCATTGATTCTGCTGGCATTGCTGCTGCCCTACACCCTCTACAAGGAGGGCGAGAGCCCGTTCGTGACGTTCTTCTCCCGGGTGGGTCTGCCCTACGCCGGCGACATCATGAACTTCGTGGTGCTCACTGCCGCGCTGTCGAGCCTGAACGCGGGCCTGTACAGCACCGGCCGCATCTTGCGTTCCATGTCGATGAATGGCAGTGCACCGCAACTCTTGTCCCGCATGTCATCCAACGGCGTCCCTTTCGCAGGCATCGCACTGACCGCGTGCTTCACCGTCGTCGGCGTCTTCATGAACATGGTCATCCCGGCCAAGGCGTTCGAGACCGCGCTAGATGTGGCAGCACTCGGAATCATCGCCTCGTGGGCCACCATCGTCATCTGTCAGCTGCGGCTGTACCAATGGACGCAACGGGGCATCTTGCAACGCGGCAAGTTCCAGATGCCCGGCGCCCCCTACACCGGGTACGCCACACTCATTTTCCTGCTGGTGGTGCTGGTGCTCATGTGTTACGAAAACTATTGGAACCTGGTGGCTCTGGGTATCTTCACGCCGCTGCTCATCATCGGCTGGTACCTATCCAAGGAACGCGTCATGCAGCTGGCCCGCGAGCGCGTGGGCTACACCGGGCAATACCCGGTGATCGCGGAGACTCCGATGATGGACGATCCGCCCAACCTCGGAGACAAGTAGAACCTAGACGATCGCCGAACGCTCCAGCAGCCGGGCGAAATCGGCGACATCCAGCGTCTCGCCGCGACGCGCCGGATCGATACTGGCAGCCAGCAGCCGGCGTGCCGACTCGTCACCCGAGCCCGCCCACTCCGCGAATGCGTTACGAGAGGTCTTGCGGCGCTGGGCGAATGAGATGTCGATGAGGTCGAAGAGCTCCTTACGGAACCCGGCATCGGAGGGCCAGATCGCATCAGGATGGCGGTCGATGCGCACCAGACCCGAGTACACCCGCGGAATCGGCCAGAACACCGCGGGAGACACCGTACCGAGACGCTTCACCTTGCCGAAGTAGCGCACCTTCACACTCGGCACACCGTAGATCCGCGAGCCCGGCTCCGCCGTCAGCCGATCGGCCACCTCGGACTGGACCATCACCAAAATGGTCTTCACCGACTCGAATTCGGTCAGAATCCGCAGCAGTGCCGGGACCGCGACGTTGTAGGGCAGGTTGGCCACCATGGCCGTCGGCGGATCCCCCGTGATATCGGCGGGGGTGAGCTTCAGTACGTCTTGGTGAATCACCGAGAACCGGTTGAACTCGCTGTGCGAGTGCTCCTTGACGGTGGCCGGAAGGCGTCGAGCCAACACCGGATCCACCTCGACGGCGGTCACCGCACAGCCCTTGTCCAGCAGCCCCAGCGTCAGTGAGCCCAGGCCGGGCCCCACCTCGATGACATGATCGCCCTTACCGACACCCGACGCCGACACAATCCGGCGAATGGTATTGGCGTCGTGAACGAAGTTCTGGCCCAGCGTCTTCGTCGGTCGGAAATCGAGATCCTTGGCCAGTTGTCGGATCTCGGTGCGGCCGAGCAGCCTGATGGTCAGCGGGCACCGACCCTCGCGCTGCACACCGGCCAAGCACCCCAACCCTGCACAGCCAGCGTCTTCTCGGCGATGGCGATCTGTTCCTCACGCGTCGCGAGGTCGGCACGCGGTGCGTACTTCGCGCCGCCGTGGGCCAGCCAGGTCCCGTAATCGAACTGCACGCCGCCGTAGAAGCCGTTGCCCGTGTTGATGGCCCAGTTGCCACCGGCCTCACAGGAAGCCAGGGCGTCCCACGCCGAGCCACGGGTCACCGCGGGCACCTCGGTACCCGGCTTGGCACCAACCCGCAGCACCGAGTCGCGGGCGGGGGTCAGCACGTTGTTGGACACCGGCATCCGCCCGGTTTCGCGGCCATTGACCGTCAGCACCGAGTACACGATGTCCTGGGTACCGGGAGCGCCCGGGTCTTCGACGACCGAGCGGCTCATGTTCATGTCGGCGTCTTCGATCTTCTGAGGAGTCGGCGCCAACGGAGCCTGTTCGGTCACCTTGCTGACGCGAATACGCGTCACAGTGATCGGCATATCGGCGGTCACGGGAGTGCTCGGCGCGGGATCGACGGTGTCGAACTGCTGCAGCGGGTTACCGGTGGCCTCCAGGAGCGTCCCCACGGTGGGCGCGGCGATACGCGGGGTGCTGATCGCGCCGCCGTCGTTCAGGCGCACGGTCTTGGCACTGACCACCGCCAGCGACATGCCCTCCAACGGGAGACGGCTGCCGCGTGTGGCGGCGGTCGGGGCGGTGTCGGTCATGGACAGCTGAGACAGCGCGTCGTTCACCGTGTTGGCGGTGGTCCAGACCTGCTGGGTGCCCTGCCCGTCCACAGAGATGTCCAGCGGGCGCGAGCGCTTGAGCACGATGGTGTCGCCGTCGCGCACCGCGTCGTGCTTGGCGGGAGCGACATCGTCACGATCCGTCAGCGCGTACCCGTAGTCGGCCAGGACCTCGGACACCTGTGACTTGACGGTCGTGACCGTCATGGCGTTCCCGTCGACGTTGAGAGTCAAGGTCTTGTGCGCAGCGATGGCGTAGCCACCGCCCGCGCCGATCACCACCAGCAGGGCGGCCACAAGGGCGCGCAGCAAGGGCGATCGCGTTGCGTTGAGCTTCGTCAGTGCATTCACGAGTAGGAGATTCCTGCGTTCGTTTCGGTGCCTCGATACCGGTAGTCAACGGTGACACCACCCGGCGATCTGATCACGACACGGTAACGAAAGCATCGCGCCGAGGCAACTCATCAACCATCTTGAACACCCTTACTGCCGTCGCCGTGGACGCGGCCGCTAATCGCTCCGGGCGTTGCCCGGTTATCTCGGCGAGGGCCCGGACGGTGTACGGCAGACAGTACGACTCATTCGGTGCACCCCGATACGGATGGGGGGTCAGGTAGGGGGCATCGGTCTCTACCAGCAGTTGTTCGTCGGGAATGAGCGCGGCGGCCTCTCGAAGCGCATGCGCGTTCTTGAAACTCACCGTCCCCGACAAGCTCAAGATCCAGCCCTCAGCGACGCATCTCTTCGCCATCTCAGCATCCGATGAGAAGCAGTGGAAGATAACCGTGGCCGGCGCGCCCTCGGACTTCAGCACATCGAGCACTTCGGCGTCGGCATCGCGGTTGTGAATCATCAGCGCCTTGCCCGTCCGCTTAGCCAGTTCGATATGCCAAGCAAATGCTTCGCGTTGAACCGAGGGCTCCGCGCAGCCCTCCAATCGGCCCGGCCAATACAGATCCAAACCGGTCTCCCCGATGGCCACGACGCGGGGATGTGCGGCCAGATTTTCCAACTCCGCACGCGCACCGTCGGTGAGATCACCGGCACGGGTGGGATGCAGCGCCACGGCGGCGTACACCCGCGGATCACTCGCGGCGGCCGACACCGCCCACCGGGCCGACTCAAGGTCATCGGCCACTGTCACCACACGTCCCACACCTACGGACTCCGCGCGATCGACGATGGCACGCACGTCCTGGTCCGTGACGGCGCCGCATGCATCCAGATGGGTGTGCGCATCGATGAGGGGCGCGAGCGGCTCGGGGTTGGGCGGGGCTTGCCTCTTATTGCCGGGCGTCATCAGAACACCAGTCTATAAAGTTGCTCAGACCATGCCTGAATCATTGGATCCGTTCTACATCACCACCGCCATCGCGTACCCCAACGGTGAGCCGCACATCGGCCACGCGTACGAGTACGTCGCGACCGATTCGGTCGCCCGCTTCAAGCGGCTGGACGGCTTCGACGTGCGTTACCTCACCGGTACGGACGAACACGGCTTGAAGGTGGCGCAGACGGCGGCAGCCGCCGGAATCCCGACGGCGGAACTGGCCCGGCGCAACTCCGACGTGTTCGAGGCGTTGCAGCGCAAGCTCAACATCTCCTTCGACCGGTTCATCCGAACCACCGACCCCGATCACTACGAGGCGTCGAAGGCGATCTGGCGCCGGATGGCCGACAACGGCGACATCTATCTGGACACCTACTCGGGCTGGTACTCGGTGCGTGACGAGGCGTATTACACCGACGCCGAAACCACCGTGGCCCCCGACGGCACCCGCACCGCCACCGCGACGGGAACCCCGGTCGACTGGACCGAGGAACATTCCTACTTCTTCAGGCTGTCGAACTACCAGGACAAGCTGCTGGCGCACTACGAGGCCCATCCGGAGTTCATCGGCCCGGCAGTGCGGCGCAACGAGATCGTCAGCTTCGTCTCCGGTGGTCTGCGCGACCTGTCCATCTCCCGCACCACGTTCGACTGGGGTGTGCCGGTGCCCGATCACCCCGAACACGTCATGTACGTGTGGGTGGACGCCCTCACCAACTATCTGACGGGGGTGGGTTTCCCCGACACCTCGTCGGATTCGTTCACGCGGTACTGGCCCGCAGATCTGCACATGATCGGCAAGGACATCAGCCGGTTCCACACCGTGTACTGGCCGGCATTTCTGATGTCGGCCGGAATCGAACTGCCCAAGCGGGTTTTCGCACACGGCTTCCTGACCAACAAGGGCGAGAAGATGAGTAAGTCGATCGGCAATGTGGTCGACCCGATCAACCTCATCGACACCTTCGGACTGGACCAGGTGCGCTACTTCCTGCTGCGCGAGGTTCCCTTCGGCCAGGACGGCAGCTACACCGAGGACGGCCTGATCGGGCGGATCAACGCCGACCTGGCCAACGAACTGGGCAACCTGGCACAGCGATCGCTGTCCATGGTCGCCAAGAATCTCGACGGCATCGTGCCCGAACCGGGCGACTTCGCACCCGAGGATCTGGAACTACTCAGCGCCGCGGACAGCCTGCTGGAACAAGCCCGCACCCATTTCGAGGTGCCGGCGATGCATCTCGCGCTGGAGGCGATCTGGCAGGTGCTGGGCGCGAGCAACCGGTACTTCTCGGCGCAGGAGCCCTGGGTGCTGGGCAAAAGTGACAGCGCCGAGGATCAGCTGCGGTTCGGCACCGTGCTGTACGCCACGTTGGAGGTGGTGCGGATCGTCGCGCTACTGGTGCAGCCGGTGATGCCCGAGTCCGCGGCCAAACTGCTGGATCTGTTGGGCCAGTCCGAAGATCAGCGGGACTTCTCCGCGATCGGGACGCGGCTCAAGCCCGGTGTGAGCCTGCCCGCACCGACGGGCGTGTTCCCGAAGTATCAGGTGCCCAAGTAGGTCGCGAAAGTGATCCCGGTCACGGTCTGTCACAGATTTCGTCGCGCCGGTGTCTTAAGGGCATCAGCGACTGAAAGGAAGTCACCGAAATGACCGAGAACACCCGAGTGATCGTGATCGGCGGAGGCTACGCGGGAACCCTGGCAGCCAACCAATTGCTCGCCAACAAGAACCTGACCGTGACCCTCGTCAACCCCCGACCGCACTTCGTCGAACGAATCCGGCTGCATCAGCTGGTCGCCGGAAGCAGCACCGCGACCGCCGACTACGCCACCCTGCTCAACCCTGCCATCCGCCTCGTGGTCGACAAGGTCACCCATATCGATGCCGGTGCCCAGAAGCTGGAGCTCGCCTCCGGCACGGTGCTGCCGTACGACTACCTCGTCTACGCCGTCGGAAGTACCACCACAACCCCCGACATCCCCGGTGTGGCAGAACATGCGTTGTCCATCAACGAGTTCGAACACGCCCAGCAGGTACGGGCCCGGTACGAGAGGCTGGCGCCGGACGCGCCGATCGTGGTCGTCGGCGCGGGGCTGACCGGCGTCGAGCTGGCCGGAGAACTGGCCGAGGTCGGTCGCCGCGTGACGCTGATCTGCGGCACACAACTGTTGCCGTCCCTCGGCGATCCGGCCCGCCGCGCGGCCGCCAAGCGACTGGACAAGCTGGGCGTCGAGGTGCTGGTGCCCGCCACGGTGGTGCGGGTGGACGAGGATTCGGTGACGCTGTCCGACGGACGCGTGCTGCCGACCGCGCTCACGGTGTGGACCGCCGGATTCGGGGTGCCACAGCTGGCCTCCGACAGCGGCCTGAGCACAGATGCCCTGGGCAGGCTGCTCACCGACGAGGCACTGGTCAGCGTGGACAACCCGCGCGTCATCGCGGCCGGGGACGCCGCCAGCCCCTCGGGTGTGCCGCTTCGGATGAGCTGCCAGGCCGCCGGGCCACTGGCAGCCCGCGCCGTCAAGACGGTGTTGGCGCTGGTCGATGGCCTGCAGCCGGAGGCACGGAGCCAAATCTTCACCGGACAGAATGTCAGCATCGGGCGCAACGCTGCCGTCATCCAGTTGGGCCACACCGACGACACCCCCCGCAAGCTGTATGTGGGCGGGCGTGCAGGCGCCGCCATCAAGGAAATGGTTTGCAACGGAACGCTTTCCATCCTGGCAACTGCCGCAAAGCACCCCACGTGGTACTTCTGGCCCCAGGGCGGCAAGCGTGCCGAGGCCCTCAAGGTGCAGGCCTAGCGGTGTCCGACTCTGCCCATGCCGAGCTGTTCACCCACCTGCGCCCGCTGCTGTTCACCATCGCGTACGAAATGCTGGGTTCCGCAACGGAAGCCGACGACGTACTGCAGGAGAGCTATCTGCGGTGGGCGCAGGTGGACCTGAACACGGTCACCGACACCAAGGCCTATCTGGCGCAGATCGTCAGCCGCCAATCACTGAACACCTTGCGGGCCAACAGCCGTCGGCGCGAGGAGTACGTGGGGCCATGGCTGCCGGAGCCGGTGCGGGTGACCTTCGAGGGCAGCACCGACGACGCCTCGACCGACGTGGTTCTGGCCGAGTCGGTGTCCATGGCCATGCTGGTGGTGCTGGAAACGCTGGCGCCGGATGAGCGTGCCGTGTTTGTCATGCGGGAGGTCTTCGGCTTCGACTACGCCGAAATCGCCTCCACGGTATGCAAATCGGAGTCCGCGGTGCGCCAGATGGCGCACCGCGCCCGCGAGCATGTGCAGTCGCGCCGGCGCCGGTTCACCCCTACCGATCAGCAGACCGAGGAGCTGACCACCAAGTTCCTGCTGGCCGCCGCGGGCGGCGATGTCGACGCACTGGTGGAAATACTCGCCCCCGACGCGGTGTGGACATCGGACGGCGGCGGGAAGGTCAGTGCCGCGCGGCGGCCGGTGTACGGAGCCGACAGAGTGGCGCGCGTCGCCATCGGACTTTCGCGGGCGGCCGCGTCATTCCCCGACGTGCGCATGGAACTGAGCACGTACAACAGCACGCCCGCGCTGCTGATCTACAGCGAAGGCCGCCTCGACGCCGTGCTGGCGGTATCGATCACGGACGGCAAGGTGGCACACGTTTTCGCGATCCGCAATCCCGACAAGCTGGCCACCGCCGAAACAGCGCGCCACATCAGCAGATAACCGGTGGCGGTCCCGGCGGGTTGTCAGACACAATCACCGGCGTGTTCTGTGACATCGATACCGCCGCGCGCATTGAGCGCGCCGAAGCCGACACGATTGCCGCGGGAACCGCGCGATGTGACGACGGTGTCGTGATACCGCTGGCCGGGGGCGTCGCGTCCTATGCCGGACCCGATTCACCGATGAACAAAATCGCCGGACTCGGGTGGGGTGGCGTGCCCACCGCATCCGAGCTTGAGGCCGTCGAGCAGATGTTCGCCGACCGCGACACCCCGGTGCAGGCCGAGGTCTCGAGCCTGGCCGATCCGGCGATCGGCGAGCTGCTGACCCGGCGCGGTTACCTGCTGGTGTCGTTCGAGGACGTGCTGGGCCTGACGCTGCGCGATATCCCCGCGCCGGTACTCCCGGATGACATCACGGTGCGCCACAGCGGGGTCGATGAGCTGGCCAGCTGGCTCGACGTCATCGTCGAGGGGTTCGCGGTCCCCGATGACCAGGGCGTGGCCTCCCACGAATCGTTTCCCCGCGAGGTGCTCTCCCGTGCGATCGATGCACTGTCGACGACGGAGGGTGTGCGGCGCTACATCGCCCTGCGGCAGGGCATTGTGGCGGGCGGCGCAAGCATGCGCATCCTCGACGGGGTGGCCCAGCTCAACGGCGCGGCGACCGCCGCGCCACATCGGCGGCGCGGTATCCAGTCAGCTCTGCTGACCACCCGGCTTTACGAAGCCGCAAGTGCCGCCGCGGATCTGGCCGTGGTCACCACACAGCCCGGATCGAAATCTCAGCAGAACACCCAGCGTCAGGGCTTCTCACTGCTGTACACCCGCGCGATCCTGGTGAAGGGTCTGCGAAACTAGACCCATGCGCGTCCAGCAGCTCGGCGATCTCGGCGCACCGCCAGCCGTGCTGCGATCCCTTGCCGTCGCCGCGCGCGAGACGGGACGCCCGGCACCTGCCGCATTGACCGGATGCTGGTTCGACTCACGGGCGATCATCGCCCCGTCCCTCGCCGCCCATGCAGTGCTGCCTCGACAGGCGTTCAGTGGCAATACTTCTCATGTGAACACCGCTCCGCCGGGCGCGGTGGGAGGCGGCTGGATCGGCTATCGGGCATATCCGGACCTGACCGCAAACTCCCGGGCCCCACGGCTCCCCGCTTCGGCCGGAGGCTGGAGTGATGCGGTGTTGCGTCTGGATAATGACGAATGCTGGTGGTACGAAAGCCTTCTCGACGATGAATGCCCTGCGTGGATAGTCCAGGCGCTCACCCATCCCCGCGATCCCGAGGTGTGGTCCATCGACTGGAAGGCTCCCGATCGCGAGCGTCATCGCACCGCCGTCGGCCGCTGCCTGGAGGCCATCGCAGCCGGGGAGGTGTACCAGGCCTGCGTGTGCACGCAATTCCGCGGGGCATTGACGGGAGATCCGGTGGACTTCTTCGCCGATGCGATCACCCAGACCGCGCCGGCCCGAGCCGCCTTCGTATCGGGCGCCTGGGGTGCCGTGGCCTCGCTTTCACCCGAATTGTTCTTGCAGCGCAACGGATCTGATGTACGTTCCAGCCCTATCAAGGGCACCCTCGCGGCAACCGAGGACCCCGCCGCATTGCTGAACTCGGTGAAGGACGTCGCCGAGAACATCATGATCACCGACTTGGTTCGCAATGACCTCGGGCGCATCGCGATCACCGGCACTGTCACCGTTCCCGAACTCCTCGCCGTCCACCCGGCACCCGGTGTGTGGCATCTGGTGTCCACCGTCGCCGCGCAGATACCTACGGAGGCCACTGCGGCAGATCTGCTGGCGGCCGCATTCCCGCCCGCCTCGGTGACCGGAACACCGAAAACCCGTGCCCGCCAACTACTGCGCCAATGGGAATCGGATAGCCGGGGGGTGTACTGCGGCACCGTCGGCATGCTGTCGCCGGTGGCCGGCCTGGAACTCAACGTCGCGATTCGCACCGTGGAAATCGCACCCGACGGATCCGCCGTACTCGGCGTCGGGGGCGGTATCACCGCAGACTCCGATATCGAAGCCGAATGGCAGGAGTGTCTGCACAAGGCCGCTGCCACGGTCGAGCTCACCGCGACCGCGTTGCTCACACCCGGGCTCAAGCCCGCGCTTTGACCACCGCGTCGTAAAGGTCGCGCCTGGACAGCGTCGCGCCGGACTCCCCGATGGCCATCGCGCACGACTCACGCAACCCCATGCCGTCGTCCATCAGCTCCTCCACCCTGGTCACCAGGGTGTCGATTTCGGGGACGGCGGGGCGACCACCGTCGAGCACCACCGTGATCTCCCCCAGCACCTCGCCCTCGGCCCAGACGGCCAACTCACGCAGAGTGCCCCGCAACACCTCTTCATGGGTCTTGGTCAGCTCGCGGCATACCGCCGCACGGCGTTCGGGGCCCAGCACCTCCACCGCATCGGACAGAGTCTCGGCCAGCCTGCGCGGCGACTCGAAGAACACACAGGTGCGAGGCTCCGCCGAAAGCTCGGCAAGCCAACGCCGCCGCGCCCCCTGCTTGCGCGGCGCGAACCCCTCGAAACAGAAACGGTCGACCGGGAGCCCCGAAACAGCCAATGCCGTCGTCACCGCCGACGGCCCAGGTAGGCATTTGATCGGTATCCCCTGTTTCACGCATGCGGCGACCAAGCGATACCCCGGATCACTGATCGAGGGCATCCCCGCGTCGGTGACCACCAGCACGTCGTACCCGGCCTCCAGATCGGCCAGCAGCGGCTCGATGCGGCTGGCTTCGTTCTGGTCGTAGAAACTGATGATCTGGCCGCTGATCTGCACATCCAGCGATTTGGCGAGCGCCCGGACCCGACGAGTGTCCTCGGCAGCCACCACCGCGGTCTTGGCCAGCGCCTCACGCAATCGGGGCGAGGCATCCCCGGGCTCCCCCAGCGGTGTCGCCGCCAGCAGCAAGTTCCCCATCCCGCAAGACTAAATCCCCTCGTCGCTCTCGCTCCAGCCCGCCGCACCAACAGGCCCGGGCCGGGCCCTCCCTTACGATCGAGCGTGTGACCGTGCCCGCAACCCTGCCGCCTACGGGGGAGACGTCTCGGAGCTCGGACGGCACCGAGTCCCCGGGGCCCCGGATACCGCCCGCGGATTTCGGGCCCACCGACCGGTTCCAGGGCTGGGTGATGACCGCCGTCATCACGGCAATCGCGGCGCTCACACGATTCATCAATCTCGGCGCCCTCACCGATCGCGGCACCCCTGTCTTCGACGAGAAGCACTACGTGCCACAGGGCTGGCAGGTGGTCACCAACAACGGCGTCGAGGACAATCCCGGCTACGGGCTGGTGGTGCATCCGCCCATCGGCAAACAGATGATCGCCCTCGGCGAATGGCTCTTCGGATACAACGCATTCGGCTGGCGGTTCGCCGCCGCACTCTCGGGCACCATCCTGGTGCTGCTGGTTGCCCGGATCGCCCGGCGGATCGGCCGGTCCACCCTGATGGGCGCCATCGCGGGACTGCTGCTGATCGCGGACGGCGTCAGCTTCGTGACCGCGCGCACCGCGCTGCTCGACGTGTATCAGGCACTGTTTGTGGTGGCCGCCTTCGGCGCGCTGATCGTCGACCGCGATCAGGTGCGGGAGCGGCTGTACAACGCATACCTCGACGGGCGCATCGGCGAGACCGTGTGGGGGCCGCGTCTGGGCGTGCGGTGGTGGCGTTTCGGTGCCGGAATTCTGCTCGGATTGGCCTGCGGCACAAAGTGGTCAGGGCTGTACTTCATCGCATTCTTCGGAGTGCTGTGCATCGCCTTCGATATCGCGGCACGGCGCGCCTACGGCGTGCAGCGTCCCTGGGCGGGCACCGGGGTACGCGATCTGGGGCCGGCCCTATATGCGCTGGTGGTCATTCCGTTCCTCGTATACATGGCCTCGTACTGGTCGTGGTTCGCCTCCGAGACGGCCATCAATCGGCATGCCGAGGGCCGTCAGATCGGTGTCGGCAGTTGGGCACCCGATGCCCTGCGCTCGCTGTGGTACTACACGCACAGCGTCTACACATTCCATTCGACGCTCACCAACGCCAACGGCAATCATCATCCGTGGGAATCCAAGCCGTGGACGTGGCCGATGTCGCTGCGACCATTGCTCTACGCCATCGAAGACAAGAACATTCCCGGCTGCGGCGCCAATTCCTGTGTGCGCGCGGTGCTGCTGGTCGGCACCCCGGCCATCTGGTGGCTGGCGGTCCCGGTGCTGTTGTGGGCCACGTGGGCGACGGTGGTCCGGCGCGACTGGCGCTACGCGGCGGCACTGGTCGGCTACTGTGCGGGATGGCTGCCCTGGTTCGCCAACATCGACCGGCAGATGTACTTCTTCTACGCCACCCCGATGGTGCCGTTCCTGGTGATGATGATCGCGTTCATCATCGGCGATTTCCTGCGCAAGCCGGTGGCCAATCCGGAACGAAAAACGTTGCGAATGTTCATCGCCACGTTCTATCTGGCCGTGGTGGTCACCAACTTCGCGTGGCTGTATCCGATCCTCACCGGCGCCGCCATCTCACCGTTCATGTGGAACATGGAGATGTGGCTGCCCAGCTGGCGCTAGAGGAGATCGCGCGATATCGGACAGGACATGCAGCGGGGTCCGCCCCGGCCCGTGCCCAACTCCGATGCCGAGATGGCAAGCACCTCCACACCCGATTCCTCCAGGCGCGCATTGGTCTCCACATTGCGCTCGTAGGCGACAACCACACCGGGAGCCAAGGCCAGGGTGTTGTTCCCGTCATCCCACTGCTCGCGTTCGGCGGTCACCGGATCCAGACCGGTATCGATGACACGCAGCTTCCCGATGCCCATCGCGTCGGCCGCCGCCTCCACGAACGGTGCCGAACCCGAAATACTGACCCCACCATCATTACGACGAATGGTGAACGCCGACAGCGAATCCTGAATCGCCGGATACATCACGACGGCGTCGGTGTCGACCATGGTGCAGACGGTGTCCAGGTGCATGGACGCGCGTTCCTGCGCGATGGGCACCGCGAGCACAGTGTGGGCCAGGTCATCGTCGAATAGGCTGCGCGCCAGGGCTTCCGCACCGGCGGGCGTGGTGCGCTCCCCCACACCGACTGCCACCACCCCGGGCCCCAGCAGCAGCACGTCGCCGCCTTCGACGGGAGCCGAATGCGACTCATAGGCCCGCCGCACCCCGAGGAACCGCGGGTGATGGGCATAGATCAGGTCGGTGAGCGAGGTCTCGCGGACGCGCGCCGGAAGTGCCAGCGAGGTGATCGCGAACTTACGCCCGATCCAGAACGACGAGTCGCGCGTGAACAGCAGATTGGGTAGCGGTTCGATGACGAAATCCGATCCGTGGTGCATGGTGCGCACCAACGACGGCTGCGCCACCTTGCCGCCCACCGGTAGTTCGTCGAACGTCATCCCACACATCAACACGTAGGCAAGATCGGCCGCGTCCAGCGACCGCAGGTATTCCGAAAGATCCTGCGCAAGCGCATAACCCAACCTGCGCGCGTTCACGGCCGCCGATATGCCCTGCACCCTGGCGGCGCCACTGGCCAGCGCCTCACGCAATAGTTCGGAGAGCAGCAGCACCTCGACACCCCGCGAGCGCAGCACCTCGGCGAAGGCATCGTGCTCCTCCTGAGCGCGCGCCACCCAGGGCAGACCATCGAACAGCAGCTGGTCATTGTTGCGCGGAGTCAGCCGCTTGAGCTCGTCACCGGGCCGGTGCAACACCACCGCCCGCAGCCGTCCCACCTCTGAATTGGCACCCAGCACTGGCGCATCCGTCATGAGAAGACGCTAGCTTGCCGCGCAATCGAACATGTGTGCGATAACATGAAGGTGTGACAGCCTCTCCACACGCTGTGCAGGCATCCCTGTTCGGCGCCCCACCGGTCCCGCGCCGCGAGTTGGCAGGCGGCGCTTGGCTTGAGGTACACCATGAATGGCTCGGACGTGCCGACAATCTCATGGGTCAGCTGTTGGCGCAGGTACCGTGGCGCGCCGAGCGCCGCCGCATGTACGACCGCACCCTCGACGTCCCCCGGCTGGTCAGCTTCCATGATCTGACCGCGGGCCCGTCACCGCATCCGGTGCTGGAGGCAATCTGCGACCGCCTCAACAGCGAGTACACCGCCGAACTCGGCGAACCATTCACCACGGTGGGCCTGTGCCAGTACCGGGACGGCACCGACAGCGTCGCCTGGCACGGTGACACCATCGGGCGCGGGCTACGCGAAGACACCATGGTCGCGATCGTAAGCATCGGCGCGACACGCACTTTCGCGTTGCGGCCACGCCTCGGGGGCGAATCGATTCGCATCCATGTGGGCCATGGCGACCTTTTGGTGATGGGCGGAACCTGCCAACGAACCTGGGAACACGCGATCCCCAAGACGTCCAAGCCGGTGGGTCCGCGGATCAGCTTGCAGTACCGGCCCCGCGATGTGCGTTAAGAACGGACGGCGGCCACTGCCTTGACCAGTAGATCCGATGCGCGCTTGCCGTCGGGCAACGCGGGCGGCACCTTGCCGACCGCAATCGGGCTGACCGTGACGACCACCATGTAGCGACCGAGATATGCCGAGTAGTTCAGTATCTCTTGACCGACGGCCCTGCCCGAGGTTCCGCTGAGCACGTCCCGCTTCATGGCGAGGGTGCGCGCACCCTCGATAGCGGGTGCGTCGATCACCTCGGTTTGCCCGGCGATCCCGTTACCGCGGAAGCCGACCTTCTTGCATTCCGCCGACACCGCCGGGTCGAAGGGGACCTCCTGCGAGGTTTCCACCGCGACCGCCACGTACTGATTTCCGGCGCCCGTGGCGGTGAGTGCGGCCATGTTCCCCTTGAGCCCGGCGGGTACGGCACTGCCGCCGCTGTACTTGGCGCAGCCGGGCGGATCCACCGTCATCCCCTGGGGCAGCGGTGCCGGGGAGAGCAGCTTGGGGTCCATCCCCGCCGGTTCCATGGTCTTGACGACGAACTCCGGCCCGAACTCGCTCTTCAGTGAGGCGATGTTTCCGATCTTCACGTTGTGATTGACGGGGTTCTGGACGGTTCGGCCGCAGCCCGGCACTACGAGCGCCAGCGCGCAGGTGGCCCAGATTCCCCAGCTCTTGACGGTCACCGGCTTCAACACCCGGCCACTGTATCGATTCGGGCCCAAAAATCGATGGCACCTATAGGGAACAATGTCTGTGTGGCCAAGAGTTAACACCTGTGAGGACGGTATGAGATGAAGACGGCGGCTCGCCTAACGACTGCGGCACTCGGTGTCGGCGCGTTGATGGCTCTCACTACCGGGACGGCGCTCGCCGATGACGCGCAATCAGTCATCAACCAGTACCAGTCGCAGGGCTATCAGGTCATCATCGACCGAAACGGCTCAGCCCCCACCAATAAGTGCACGGTGTCCAACATCCGTAACGGGCAGGACGTCTACCGCACCGAGTATCAGCGGACGTGGATGCCCAGCGGCAAGTGGCTGGTGTTGCCGGTCCGCGTACTCGACCACAAATTGGTGTATATCTCCCTTAACTGCAACGTCTAGTTAGCCTAACCTAACCAGATTTGCCAGTTCGCTGGGTGTTGCACGCCCCGCGGGCCGATACGCGCGCCGCCTGTGAGCGGGCGCAGACGAGAATGTGAATTTGACGTTAATTTCCCCGATTGGGAATCAATCTGGGTATTAGTGCGTTGGACTGGACAGATTCACGAGCGTTGATGATTTGGCGAGTCGAGGATCGGGCATTCGTGTGGTATGCGGACACATTTCCGTAACAGCGATGCCACGAGGAGTGAGGCGAGAGGAGTGAAATCGTGAAGAGATTGTTATTTGCAGGTATTGCCGCAGTTGGCGTCATCGGGGCGTCGCTGGGATCGGCAAGTGTCGCGCTCGCCGGACCATCGGGATCGGGCGATGCCAGCGCTGTCATCAATGACCTCAAGACCAATGGGTACCGAGTGATCGTCTCCAAGACGGGCGCTGCGGACCTGAGCAAGTGCACCGTGGCGTCTGTCACGCAGGAGTCGCCGGTGAACAATGTTCAGCCGGCCCGGGATGTGCGTAACAACCCCACCACCGTGCCGACTGTCGATCGCAAGGTCGCGCATGTCGCGCTGAGCTGCTGACACAGCAGACACCTGACAATGGCCCGGGCCACAAGCCCGGGCCATTGTTGTCTCTACTTCAAATGATCGACCAGGGTGCCCTCGGCACCGAACAGTTCGGTCCGCCACTGCTCCAGGAGCACTTCGGTGTCGAGATCGTCGGGATGGAAGTCCTTCTTCATGTAGACGGCCAACCGGCCGATCATCCCGTCGTTCAACAGAGGTCCGCGGATCAACCCGACCGTCTCGCGCAGCACGCGCCCCGGTTGACGCCGTCCATCCGGGTCGCTCCACGCTATGGAAAACCAGGAGCCCGCGGTGGCGAATGGCACCGTACCGGTCCAGATGACGGCCATCACCGCACGTCGCAGCCATTCCGGCCCACCGACCGCGCGGTAGACGTCGAAGGCGACCGATTTGTGCTCGAGCTCCTCGATGGCGTGCCAGTACAACAGGTTTCGCACCTCGTCATCGGTCACCATGGCCTGCAGGTCGCCGCTTTCCAGCAGACGCTCTGCCAGAACCGCGGTGTAGTGCTCGAGTGCCGCAGTCGCGGCCAGCATGGTCAACCGGATGTATTTGAGGCGGTCCATGTTGGGTAGGTACTTGTCGACCAGGTCTTCGACCTTGCCTGATCGGCGCCCGATGGTCTCGACCATCTTGCTGCGGTAGCCCATTTCCGTGAGTTTCTCGTTGAGCTCGCGATGGTGCAGCCCGTGGGTGACTTCTTGGCCGATGAATCCGGCGACACGTTTTTTGAGTGTGGGCTCGGTGATCCTGTCGGCGTAGCGACGCACGGATCGGACGAAGAACTCCTCCCCCGGCGGGAACACCGCGGAGGCACCCGCCAGCACATGGCTCAACGCGATGTCGTTGTCGGCGAAGTGCCTTCGCATCGGGACCGGGTCACCAAACCAAAACCTGATACGCCGCGTCTTCGGGTATGAGGCCGTTACCGGAGCAGCCATGTCGCCCACCTCCACCTTGATCGTGTAACTCAGTGTTACACGAATCGCTTACGTATTGAAGTAGTGCGTAAAAGTTGATGGCTTAGGTCCCTACAGCAGCCCCGGAACGATCGCCTTGCGCTCGCGCGGGTACTCGTCAGGGAATGTTTCGCGGTACCACCGATGGATCGAGAGCGCCCGCGGCAGCAGATTGGCAATCGAGAACAGCACGAAGATCAGACCGGGCAGCGTCCACGCCATCAAGGCCCAACCGGCCCAGAGGATGATCTCGCCGAAGTAGTTGGCCGCCGACACCCACCTGAACGCACCTCCATACGGAATGCGGTATCCATCGAAACCATCGGCTCGCAGGTTGATGAGGATGCGGTCGGCCTGGAAGTTCACCAACCAGCCACCGAGGGCCACAAGGACTCCGAGAATGAACCGGGGGTCGGTGAACCAGGCGGCACTCTGCAGATGCGCGGCGAAGGCGACCGCATACCCGTTGGCAAAACCATTGACCGCATTGAAGACGAAGCCAAAGGCAATCCCGCTGTAGGGGAATCGCTTTCCGCTGCCCTTACGGGAGAGCGGATAGATCAGTCCGCGGTACAGGTAGTGGCCCTGCCACAACGCATACAGCACGAGCGCCGGTGCGCCGTGGTCGTGCGCGACGGTCCAGAAGGTGACGGTGAACGCCCACCACTGCGGGCATTCGAAGATCAGCCAACCGATCTTGGCGGGTGCGGTAAACCTCTCGTCAGGCTTGGCGAACCGGCCGTAGGGATTGGTGAACCAGAAGCCGCTGACGAAGGTGACGATGGCCAGGACCACGAGGAAGACGACCGCAGCGTGATACAGCTCTGTAAGCACATCGGGACAGTACCGAGTAGACGCTCGTTCTAAGCAGGGTCGATGATGTTCGTCTTCATTTGATTGGCAACCTGACCGGCGACCTCAGCGTTGTCGGTGGCGCCGGACGAGGTCACCCCGTACACCGCGTTACCCGTGGTGTGGATGTGCGTGGCACCGGTGTTGTCGGCCCAGGTGATCGTGATCGGGTTGCGCATGCCGAACGTGTACGCGCCGGGCGAATGCGCCTTGCACGTGTTGAAAGCCTCTGTGATACGGCGGAATTCGGCTTGGGCGGCGGGCTTGTCGGGATAAATCGCAATGGCCTCGCGCAGTGTCTGATGCGGGTCCGCACTGCTGTCGACATTCAGCTGACGAAACGCCTGCCAGCCGTCGCCCAAGTCGCCTTGCGACGCCGCGTGCAACACGCCGCACGGGTCCGACGGGTTGATGGCGGGTCCGTAGACCGGCGCCGTGTCGGTATGTGTGGTGTCCGCCGTCGGGAAGCCAAGCGACTTGACCACATCGATCCCGGCGAACAGCGAATCCGCGGCGGCGGCACTGACTTTGAGTTCGGTTACCTCAGGCGTGGAGGTTTCCACCACCGGACTCGCAGGCTGCGAGCAACCGGCAACCGCGACGAGTGCGAGGAGGCCCGATCCGACCCATACTGTCCGCGCCATTTGAGAATTGTGGACTCTCAACCTGGGAAATTCCTGGGTGTTCGGGGTCTATCAGGTGAAATCTGGCGACAAGACCCCCGGCGAGAGCACCATCGCAAGGGCCGAAATGATGAGCAATGCGACATACGCCCAGGCGTGCGCGACATCAGAAAGCCGTGGCGGATGCCGCCGCAGCCACACCACGATCGGCAGCGCTCCGATGAGAAGCGCAGCGGCAGATCGCACATCCACCGCGCCGATGACGTACGGATCGTCCGCCGCTGCTGACGTGCCGGTGAGAAAGACAGCCAATGCCGGCACGCTGATGGCCAGTGTCAACGGATTGGCCAGTGCGGTGGCCATACTCATCGGCTGTCCGCTGCGGCGCAGCAAGGGAACCGTCATCACGCTGCCGCCCACTCCCAGGAACGATGCGACCGCACCGATAGGGACGCCCAGCAGCGGGGAGATGGCGAAGTCAGATAGGGAGCCCTCCATCATGGTGGGGCGGCGCAGGAATCCGGGACGTGCCAGCACATCGATGATCGTCACCGCGAGATAGAACACGAATCCCCACATCGCGAGGTGCGGTGGCGCCAGCCTGGCCAGCCCCGCACCGAGCACGCCCCCGCACCCCAGCAATGCGATGAGCGCTGCCGCACTTCGTAAGTGCGCCAACACGGTTCGTGAGGTTGCCATGGTGGCGGCCGCCGCGTTCACCACCATGACGACTGCCGAGGTCGCCACCGCCACCTCGGCCGCACCCGCGGCGAGCGCACTGTCGGCCCAGATGATCACCGGAACGGTGACAAATCCGCCGCCGAAACCGAACAGCACCGTGGTGAGCCCCGTCAGAATCCCGATCATCACCAACACGATCACGCCCATGAGGCCAGTCCAGCCGACCGGGAGATTGCGGACAATCGAATGCCAGCTCGATTCATTCGAATTTCAGCCATACTCTGTGGGGATGCGGAATGTACCGCTCGCCGATGTCGACCATCTGCCCCGCGATGTGCTGCCCATAGCCACCGACTACACCAACGGGCAGCTGCTGGATTGGCATGAGCACCGACGCGCACAGTTCCTCTACGGATCCACCGGGACGATGATCGTGGACACCGACGACGGAACCTGGACAGTGCCCAGCCGTCGCGCGGTCATGATCCCCGCGCGCACCCGTCATCGAGTGCGGATGCTGGAGGTACGCACCGGAAGCCTCTACATCGAGCCGTCGGCCATTCCGTGGTGGCCGTCGTCGTGCGTTGTCGTAGACGTCAGCCCATTGATGCACGAACTACTGCGCGCGGCAGCGGATCTGGCCGCCGACTACGACCTCGCGGGGCGCGACGGAGCACTTACCGCACTCCTGCTGCATGAACTGGCGTCCTTCACCGCGCTGCCGTTGCATGTCGATGTGCCGCGGTCACCCGACCTGGCACAGCTGTGTCAGGAGTACCTCGATGCTCCCGAGGTGTCGGTCTCCAATGCTCAATGGGCGCATCGGCTGAACACCAGCGAGCGCTCGCTGACTCGCCGGTTCCGCGATGAGGTCGCGATGAGCCCGGCGGCGTGGCGGGTGCGGGCGCGACTACTCGCAGCGGTTCCGCTGCTACGGCAGCAGTCGGTGACCCAGGTTGCCGGGCGGCTCGGCTATGCCACACCCGCTGCGTTCTCCTACGCCTTCACCCGCGCGTTCGACATTGCCCCGTCCAGCATCCGATGACCTAGAGTTCACAGCTATGAGCCGGACCGCGATCATCATCATCGTCGGAGTTATCGCAGCACTAGCGTTTCTCGCCGTCGGTGCGCTGGTCAAGAAGGTCGGCATACAGGCGGCCGTCACGCACTTCCTGGTTGCCTGGGCCGGCGTTGCCGTGTTCAACATGGGGGTGGGTGTGCTCGAGGCCGGGTACGGCGTCGCCGAAGAACTACCCGTGTTGCTGGCGGTGTTCGGGGTGCCGGCGGCGGTCGCCGGGATCGGCTGGCTTGGCGCCCGGCGCCTCTCGCGGTCCTGACGGCCCACGCCACAGCCTCGACGCACAGGTCAGCGCTTGACGATACTGTGGAGCGTATGACGACAACGTTCGTCGGGATAGCAGCGATCGTGGCGATGACCTTTATCGGTATCGGCATGAACGCCGGTCTCTTCAATACCCGCAGGGCACGACAGGCGATTCCGCCGTTGGTGGCTCGCGCGGCGGCTCCTGTGTATGCGCTCAACCGTCGTATCGGCAATCCGGGCCGCGCCGCGAAGCCCACGGAAGAGCCCGAATCACCTGGCGAACCGCAGAAATGAAAATCCCCCGGGCAAGCCGGGGGTTTTTCTTGGTGGAGCTAAGGGGAATCGAACCCCTGACCTTCTCGATGCGAACGAGACGCGCTACCAACTGCGCTATAGCCCCAAGACGCTAAGACCTTACCAGCCGGTCCCGCGTCAGACCGAATTGGATAACTACTGACCGACAGCGTGCGGCATACGGTACTGCCGTGGTTCGTCGTAGTAATCCAGGTGCTCGAAAACCGGGTCCTCGTCATCGATTTCGAGGACGGCGGCACCCGGACGGCGCAGCCGCTGCGGGACCACATCGAGCTCACGGTCCGCGACGTTCTCCACGCCCACCACGCGCGCCCGCTGGTAACGCGCGGCGCGACGACGACGCAGCTGCTCCTCAATGCGGGTCTGACGGCGCAGGTAGCCCAGGTAGAGCACCGCCGCCACACCCAAACCGCCGCAGGCCCACCACGCGGTGCTGGTCGCGGTCGCCGCGACTACTCCGGCGATGACCATTGCCGCGACTAGGCCCATCAGCACGCGCTTACGGAAGGCGAACTTGCGTGCGTTCTCCTTGGCCATGACGTCGGGGTCGAATCGGCGGCGCCGCGACGAGCTGTACACCGGCGGAGCCTGGTGCCGTTCCCGTGCCGGCTCGGCAGGAATCGCCAGACCCGAGGTGTCGTCCACGTACTCGTACTCATAGCTGCGCGAATCGGTTTCGGCGACGGGCGCCTCTTCCAGATCCTCGAGGTCGTCGGACAACGCGGCCTCGCCCGCCGGCAATGCGGTCGCATCCTCGTCGATGACGTCGACGTCTACAGGCTCGTCGGTCTCGATCTTTTCGGGACGAACCTTGCGCACGGCCATGGCCTTGACGGCCTGCGCGGCGTCCTTGTCTTGTTCGGTGGGCTCGCTGGCGATGACGCCGGTCGAGTCTTCGTCCTCGTCTTCGAGTTCGTCGATGTCCTCGCGACGGAAGTCGGGGTCACTACGGTGACCGGCGGCGGGGCCGGTGCGGCGCAGTAGCTTGGCGGCCTTCCCGTTGAGAACACGGGTGGCGAGGGCGACGTCGCTCGTGCGCTTCACCACGTCACGCTTGTTGATCAGCATCGGCACCAGGACGAACAGCCACAGCACGACCAGTCCGATCCACAACACCGATTGGGGGATGCTCGGCATCTCGGCCTGCTCCTTTCTGTGCGCGTCAGGTGTGCCTCTGCGCCTTAAGCCTCAGGTCAAGGCTAGGTTGGCGATCTGCGCACGTTATGAGGCGCGCCGATACCAATTACACACCTGTAATTCTACAGGGGCAAGCATCACAGGCCCCAATAGTCACATCAGTCTCAGTAATATCTCGCGAGCCTGCGCCTCACGACGGTTTTTCTCCCGAAAGCGTCGCGAGACGCAGACTCGCTACGGGGTGTCGGAGCGCGGTGGGACGCTGCGCGCCATGGGGGACATTCCGTGGCCATTCCGCTCAGCCGACGTACTCGCATCCGGTGCGATCTCCGAACGCCGGATGCGCCGCCTGTACCGGCAGCTGTACCCCGGCGTATTCGTGCCAAGAGATGCACAGCTCTCGGCGACCGAACGAGCGGTCGCGGCCTGGCACTGGTCGCGACGCCAGGGCATTGTCGCCGGACTGTCGGCATCTGCCCTACACGGTGCGAAATGGATAGACGGCGATCGACCAGCTGAGCTCGTCTTTGACAACTACCGGACACCATCCGGATTAACAGTCCACCAGGATTCGCTACTCGCCAACGAAATCACCGAGGTCCACGGCACGAATGCCACCACGCCCGCACGTACGGCGTTCGACCTCGGGCGGCGGCTGACCCTCGGCCACGCCGTGGAGAGAATCGATGCCCTGATGAACGCGACCGGCCTGACGACACCCGAGGTTCACGCGGTGCTGGCCGGCCATCCCGGCGTCCGCGGCGTCGTGCGCCTACGCGAAGTGCTTGAACTCGTCGACGCAGGAGCCGAGTCGCCACAGGAAACCCGCACTCGCCTGCTCCTGGTCCGCAGCGGATTCCCCAAACCTCAGACGCAGATACGGGTGCTCGACAGATTCGGTGACTTCGTCGCACGCGTGGACATGGGGTGGGAGGACGCGAAGGTAGGAGTCGAGTTCGACGGCACGCAGCATTGGACGGATCCACGCCAACGTTCCCGGGACATCGACCGAGCCGCAGCACTCACGGATGAAGGCTGGACGATCATCCGGGTGACCTCAGAACTGCTTCGGCACCG
Source organism: Mycobacteroides sp. H001 (assembly GCF_001440005.1). Lineage (NCBI taxonomy): Bacteria > Bacillati > Actinomycetota > Actinomycetes > Mycobacteriales > Mycobacteriaceae > Mycobacteroides > Mycobacteroides sp. H001. The sequence continues at coordinate 68,048 of NZ_LJYH01000021.1, read as the reverse complement.
CCCCGGCACGATCGTCAGCCGCGTCGACGAAGCACTTCAGCTGGCGAGTCTGCGTCTCACGACGGCTTTTCCCCCGAAAGCGTCGTGAGACGCAGACTCAGCAGAAACGAGCTCAGGCCCAGGCGGCATTTCCGGATCGCACCAGCATCGCGGCCACCGACCCACGCACTTCCTCGACCGTCATCGCCACCAACAGGTGATCGCGCCAGGCACCGTCGACGTCGAGATACCGCTTGAGCAGACCTTCCTCACGGAAACCGACCTTGGACAACACCGCGCGGCTGGCCCCGTTCTCCGGCCGCACCGTCGCCTCCACCCGGTGCAGGGTGACCGGCCCGAAACAATGATCGAGCCCCAGCGCGAGCGCCGCGGTTGCCACCCCTTGCCGGGTAACCGTGCTGACCACCCAGTACCCGATCCATGCCGAGCGCAGCGCACCATGCGCGATATTGCCGATCGTCAGCTGCCCGACGAAATTCCCGTTCAGCTCGATCGCGCACGGAATCATCCGCCCCTTACGCGCCTCGGCCCGCAGACCCGAACACAACGCGGGCCACGAGGACACGCCGTGCCGCGCCATCCAGTCGACCTCCGAGGACGGTTCCCACGGTTGTAGATGTGTCTGGTCGGCCAGCCGTGCCCGGCTCCACGCCATCCCGTCTCGCAACCGGATGGGCCGCACCGACACCACTCCCGCGGGCACGCGCAGTTTTCCCAGCGGCATCGGCCAACCGGGATGTGCACTCTCTTGACGCCAGACGCTCATCCGCGCTGCGCCAGGAACGCGACCTCGACGATCTCCCCGGTACGAACCTGTTCCACCTCGGCGGGCACGATCACGAGGCAATTGGCCTCCGCAAGCGTGGCGAGAAGATGCGATGACGCACCCGGCGCGCCCAGGATCTGCACCAGATACTCACCGGTGTCCTGATCACGCATCAACTGGCCACGCAGAAAACCCTTGCGCCCGGCGATAGAGGTAATAGGAGAAACTGTGCGCGCCTGGACAATTCGGCGCTGCGCGTGCCTGCGCCCCAGGGCCAGGCGGATCAGCGGCCGCACCATCACTTCGAACACCACCAGGGCGCCCACCGGGTTCGCCGGCAACAGGAAGGTCGGCACCGCGTCGCGGCCCAACTGACCGAAGCCCTGCACCGAACCCGGATGCATCGCGATGCGCCCGACCTCCATATCGCCCAGCGCCGACAGCGCCTCACGAATCCCCTCCGCTGCGGCACCGCCGACGGCGCCGGAGACGACGACAACCTCTGCCCGGTTCAGCTGACCCTCGAGCACCTCGCGGAATGCGGCGGGCTCCGCGCTGACGATGCCCACCCGGTTCACATCGGCACCGGCATCGCGGGCCGCGGCCGCCAGCGCATAGGAGTTCACGTCATATACCTGGCCGTTACCGGGCGTGCGGTCGACGTCGACAAGCTCGCCACCCACACTGATCACCGACAGCCGAGGACGCGGGTGTACCAGCACCCGATCACGCCCCACCGCGGCCAACAACCCAACCTGCGCGGCGCCGATGATCGTGCCTGCACGGACCGCGACATCACCGGGTTGCACGTCATCACCGGTGCGCCGCACGTAGTCACCCGAACGCACCGCGCGCAGCACCTTGACCCGCGACTCACCGCCCTCGGACCAGCGCAACGGCAGCACCGCATCGGCCAATGTCGGCATCGGGGCACCGGTCTGCACCCGCACGGCCTGCCGGGGCTGCAGCCGGGTGGGGGTGCGCTCCCCTACCCGCACCGTCCCGACCACGGGCAACTCGACCGTTCCGATCTCGCCGCTGGATTCCTCGAGGTCATCTTCCTCATCCGGGGCGCCTTCACCCGGGCTGATCACCCGCACCACGCCACCGGCCGCCTGCACATCCACGCTGCGCACGGCGTATCCGTCGATGGCGGCCTGGTCAAACCCGGGTAGCGGCCGAGCGGTCACCACTTCCTCGGCGCACAACAAACCCTGGGCTTCGGCGATCGCCACCCGAACCGGGCGCGGCGCGACCGCAGCCGCCGTCACTTTGGCCTGCTGCTCCTCGACCGAACGCACTGGTGCCCTTCTCTTCTTGAGCGTTACTCGGAATCAGGCAGCGTGGCAGGTCCCAGACCCAGCCGCTCGACCAACCACTGCCGCAAGCCCGGACCGTAGTCGTCGCGGTCCAACGCAAAGTCAACAGCAGCCTTGAGATAGCCGCCAGGATTTCCCAGGTCGTGTCGGGATCCACGATGCACGACGACATGCACCGGATGTCCCTCATCGATCAGCAAGGCGATGGCGTCGGTGAGCTGTAGCTCGCCGCCCGCACCCCGTGGAATCCGCTTGAGCGCATCGAAGATCACCCGATCCAGCAGATACCGCCCGGCCGCGGCATAGTTCGACGGCGCGTCCTCGGCCTTAGGCTTTTCGACCATTCCCTTGACGCGCAACACATTTGGGTTGGCAGCATCGGGAACGATCTCGACGTCGAACGCACCATAGGAACTGATCTCCTCGGGCTTGACCTCGATGGCGCAGAGCACCGAGCCGCCACGCTTGGCCCGCACCTTGGCCATGGTCTCCAATACGCCCCGCGGCCACACCAGGTCATCGGGCAGCAGCACCGCGACGGCATCTTCGTCGTCGTCAAGGACCGGCTCCACACAGCCCACCGCATGCCCGAGGCCAAGCGGCTCGGCCTGGACCACCGATTGCACTTTGATGAGTCCGGGTGCGCGGCGCACCTTCTCAAGCATGGCGTGCTTACCGCGGTCCTCGAGCGTGCCCTCCAGCACCAAGTCCTCGACGAAATGCGCGACGACGCCGTCCTTGCCCTCCGAGGTGACGATCACCAGGCGTTCAGCACCGGCCTCGGCCGCCTCCTCCGCCACCAGCTCGATACCCGGGGTGTCAACCACCGGGAGTAGTTCCTTGGGCACAGTCTTGGTGGCCGGCAGAAACCGGGTGCCCAGACCTGCGGCGGGCACCACGGCGGTGCGCGGGATGGACACGTCAGGGGCCGTCATAGCCACTCACCCTAACCACTGACCACGGGATTGCGTGGGTAAGGCGGTACCGTCACGGAATCGGCTCTCCCCAGAACACCCCAGAGAACATCAAGGACGTCCTGCGGCAACAGATTGTGCAGGCACGACGGGCGATGTCGCCTACCGATCGCGAAAAACAGAACGCCGCACTCGCCGCGCATGTCGCGGCCGCGGCTTCGGGGCTCTCGGTGGTCGCCGCCTACCTGCCGGTGGGATCCGAGCCCGGGACGGTGGAGATGCTCGATGCCCTGGCCACCCGCGGTGTCCAGGTTCTGCTCCCCGTCGCACGTCATGACGCGATGGGGACCCCAACCTCACTGAACTGGGGCCAGTACCGACCCGGAGAGCTCATGGACGCACCTTTCGGGCTGCGGGAACCGGCGCCGCCGGTGTTCGGTCCCGCCGCCCTTGCCGACGCCGAGCTGGTATTCGTCCCGGCACTCGCGGTGGACAGACGGGGAAACCGGCTGGGCCGTGGCGCAGGCTTTTATGACCGATCACTGAGGTTCGCCGCAGCCTCGGTGGCGTTGATCGCACCCGTCTATGTCGGCGAGATACTCGATGACATTCCGGCCGGTCCGCACGATGTACCGGTGACCCAGGCGCTGACGGCAGACGGATTGGTCACACTCGGCTGAATCCCCAGGTCGCCCAGTGGCGGACCTAGCACTCCAAACGGTAGAGTGCTAGTGGCGTTTCATGGCTTGCCAGTTCCTGGAGGACCCCTCATGCCCACCTATTCCTATGCGTGTGCCGACTGCGGCGACAAGTTCGACATCGTCCAGGCGTTCACCGACGATGCCCTGACCGTGTGCCAGAAGTGCTCGGGCAAGCTGCGCAAGCTGTTCAACTCGGTGGGCATCGTGTTTAAGGGCAGCGGCTTCTACCGCACCGATAGCCGCTCGGGCAGCGTGGACGCCGCCTCGAAGAGCGATTCCGGCAGCAAGAGTGAATCCAAGTCCTCCGAGTCCTCGGCGAGTAGCTCATCGACGTCGAGTACTTCGAGTTCCTCCAGCTCGACATCCACCGCCACCGCATCCGCTGCCGCCAGCTGACGAGTTATCCACAGCGGCACATTGCGTGCTGACGTGGGGCTGCGCGTCGTCCTAGCGTGAGGGCATGGCCCGCTCGCCTCTCGATCCCACTGCGCTGCAGCGCGTATCGGCGGCACTCCGCCCCGATTGGGCACGCTCAGCATTGGCCCGGCGAATCGCGGCGGCGATCCTGGTGCTGTTCGCGGCGGTGCTGACATTTCGCCCCGATCCGGCCAACGATCGTGTCGAGGTGATGGTCGCCGTCCATGACCTGCATCCCGGCACGATCCTCACCGGCGATGACGTACGACTCGAAAAGCGTTCCTCGACAATCCTTCCGGACGGGGTCAGCACCAATGCGGGAACCATTGTGGGTGCGACACTCGCCGGGCCGGTTCGCCGAGGGGAAATGCTGACCGATTTACGCGTGTTGGGCCCGCGATTGGCAGAGTCGGCCGCCGGCAAGGACGCGCGCATCGTCCCGGTGCCGCTGGGTGATGCCGCCACCCTCGACATGATCCGCACCGGAGATATCGTCGACATCCTTACTGTGGCCGATCGAGGACCCGGCGCACCGGATACCGCGCCACCCGAACCCGCCGTGCTGGCCACCGGCGCCGTGGTGGTGCTGGTTTCGCCGAAACCCTCAACCAAAGGCGTTGGGACGCAGCGGGTGGTAATGGTCGCATTGCCGCCGCAGCAGGCAAATCGTGTCGCCGCAACCGCGTTAGTCCAAGCGATAACGCTGACCTTGCGTTAGTGTCAGACCATGCTCAAGGGATTCAGAGATTTTCTGCTGCGCGGCAACGTCATTGACCTCGCGGTCGCTGTGGTCATCGGCGCGGCCTTCACCGCGTTGGTCACCAAGTTCAGCGACGCCGTCATCCAGCCGCTGATCAATCGGATAGGCACCGGCCCCGATTCGGATCACCCTGCGCTCAAGGTGGGGATTGGCGGCGGCCAATATCTGGACTTCAACGTCCTGATCACCGCCACCATCAACTTCATCCTGATCGCGGCGGTCGTCTACTTCCTGGTGGTGCTGCCGTACAACACGATCAAGGAGCGGTTGGCCAAGTCGGGCGAAGAGCCTGCCGCTCAAACCGAGGCGGAATTGCTCGTCGAGATCCGCGACCTGCTGGCCGAGCAGAAGAAGACGTCCTAACTCTTCTGCCCGGCCCGCCAGGGCAATTACTTCATGTCCCAGGTTTCGCCGTAGGTGGTGACGCTGTCACCGGCGCTACTGATCAACCGGGCGTAGGGACGCAGCAGCACACCACCGGCCGCACCGGTCACCGTGCCATGCGCATTACTGACCGCAACAGCACCCTTGGGTCCGGCGATCGCCACAGAGAACGTCGCCACTTCCTGGATGCCGGGGCCGTTGCCCAGGTCAACGTTGATACCCGCCGAGGGCAGCAGGTTGGTGGTCTGAATGTATGAAGCCTCAGGGCCACCACCGAAGGCGTTCGGAATACCGTAAAGAATCGAGGTATTGGGGGTCGTGTAGTTGAAGTTCAGCCCCACACCCAGCGACCATGGGTAACCCACCTGATAACCCAGCTCCAGGGTGCCCTCAAACGTGTCCGCCGCCGGCCCCGTCACCTCGTAGGCGGCGCGGCCCGAATGAAACCACTCGCGGGTCAGGCGGTTGCGGTCGAGCGGAAACACACCATTCAAGAACGTGTCCCACTGCTGAATCCGCAGCATCCGGCCCTTGCCATCAACCAGGGTCAGCTCATCGTCCAGACCCGCATGCGCCGTCGCCGTCCCGATAACTGCCAGTCCCATCACGCCAGCCACCGCGAGTATTAATCGCATGAGGGTGTTGTGCATGACCTGCCAGATGCCACCTGTTCTCATTTAGCTCCCTCAATACTCGGGCGGATACACGCCTGGACAATGCCTGTTTCGCCAGGACCACATTGTTGCCCAAGCGGGCCAAACGTAACGGCCAAATCATCCCTGCGAGTTTCCCGAATGTTTCCGGCAAGCTAACTCACAGCCGATGCACAGATTCTGTGATTACGTACCGTTCTTAACTGCGCAGCGTCCTGCCGCGACGCACCTATTGAGTAATGGCAATTACTTCATGCCCTAGGTTTCGCCCCTGAGTGGCGACACCGTCATCCGCGGTATCAATGCCGGGCATGAGGACGCAACAGCACCCTCGCCCCGCCACACCGCAACACCACGCGACCTAGAGGGAGAAGTCAGACGCAATCGCAGTGATCCCCTGGAGCGGCAGCGCACCCCGCCTCGTCTCGGAACTCCCTTGGCCGCACGATGGCGACCTCGACCTAGGTAAGGCCGCTCATCCTGCGCGAAGAATACTTGCGTGAAAACGCCTGGTACCCGGAAGTCAGCGAAATCTCGCTACTTCATGTCCCAGGTTTCGCCGTAGGTGGTGACGCTGTCACCGGCGCTACTGATCAACCGGGCGTAGGGACGCAGCAGCACACCACCGGCCGCACCGGTCACCGTGCCGTGGGCGTTCGATACCGCAACGGCACCCTTGGGTCCGGCGATCGCCACAGAGAACGTCGCCACTTCCTGGATGCCGGGGCCGTTGCCCAGGTCAACGTTGATACCCGCCGAGGGCAGCAGGTTGGTGGTCTGAATGTAGGAGGCTTCCGGGTTGCCGCCGAAGGCGTTCGGAATACCGTAAAGAATCGAGGTATTGGGGGTCGTGTAGTTGAAGTTCAGCCCCACACCCAGCGACCAGGGGTAACCCACCTGATAACCCAGCTCCAGGGTGCCCTCAAACGCGTCTGCTCCGGGGCCCGTCACCTCGTAGACCGCGCGGCCCGAATGAAACCACTCGCGGGTCAGGCGGTTGCGGTCGAGCGGAAACACACCATTCAAGAACGTGTCCCACTGCTGAATCCGCAGTGTCCGGCCCTTGCCATCAACCAGGGTCAGCTCATCGTCCAGACCCGCATGCGCCGTCGCCGCCGTCGCAAAGAGAGCAACAAGAGTCATGACTAGGGCGCCAACCGCCAACAGACCGTGGCGGGCCCAGCCCGATACCTTGCTCAACAGCTTCATTCTTTTCCTATCAGTCCACTCATGGCGAACATGAGAATTTCCTAAGCGACGGACAGAAGGACGATATCGGCACGGTGACCACGCGGCAATCTGAACGCGAGTTCTGTTCGCGGTGGGCTCACCCAACTCTGGGCACGTACGTGAAGCCGAAGTTAGCCGAACCCAAGACATCCCCGGGTTAACAATTGGGTGAACGAGCAATTTGCTGGGAAACGCCCAGGCACGACGGGGGAACCGACACCCCGAATGGGTATCCAGACTTCGCGACCTGCCGGATTTACGCGTTCGATATGCGGGAATTCCTTAGCCGTGATGGGGCGGCACGTTATCGCGCAACCACCGATCACTTTCGTGCAAGCCGCGCGAATCGTTCACATCGCGTTCATCTGGGCCCAAAGACGGCATCGCCTGGCCGAAGATCCTGTCGATGTCCGCATTGCTGACTCTTGTTCCCCCTTCGCCACTTTTGTGGCGAAGGTCACAATCGGGACCCTCGGGGGTCGGCACCCGATCAGATCTCCAGACTCGATAGCTGTTCGATGATCTGAATCGCCATCGGTGTCACCGTGGCCATTCCATCGCGCACCGCAGCTCGCGTTCCCGCAATGTTGACCACCAGGGTGCTTCCCGAAATACCCGCCACGCCGCGTGACAGACCAGCCTCGGTGACACCTGCCGCAAGCCCCGATGACCGGATGGCCTCGGCGATGCCCAGCAGCTCACGGTCGAGCAATGGCTGAGTGGCCTCGGGGGTCACGTCGCGCGGGGTGACGCCGGTGCCGCCCACGGTCACCACGAGATCCACACCGCCGATGACCGCGGTGTTGACCGCGTTCTGAATCTCGGTCAGGTCTCCCTCGACCGCCACCACACCGTCGACCACGATTCCAGCCTCCGAGAGCAACTCGGTGACCAGCGGACCACTGGTGTCCTGGTCGCCGTGGGCCGTTCTGTCGTTGACGATGACGACCAGAGATCGCCCCACCGGTAGCACCTCAAGCTCTGTCATGGAAGCAACCGTAACGGCTCGCAGGGACATCTGAGTCATCGGGCGACCTCACCCAATGTCACATCCACGGTCTTCTCCGGTCCGCCGTTGCCATCGGTGTAGGTCAGCGTCACCTTGTCTCCCGGCGCCTTGGAACGCACGGCGGCCACGAGCCCGTCGGCGCTGTTCACCGGGCGGTTGTCCACCTTCGTGACGACCGACCCGTTCGGCACCCCGGCCTTCTCGGCGGCACCACCGGCAACCACCTCGACGATCTTGGCGCCCTGGATCTCCTTCTCATTGCCAACCCGAACTCCCAGAGAAGCGTGGGTGGCGTGGCCGTTGGCGATCAGCTGATCGGCGACCCGCTTGGCTTGGTCGACCGGAATCGCAAAGCCCAGGCCGATGGATCCACCTTGTGTCTCGCCGCTGGAATCTCCACCCATGGTCGCGATGGCGGAGTTGATGCCCACCAGCTCACCGTTCAGGTTGACCAGCGCACCACCGGAGTTGCCCGGGTTGATCGCGGCATCGGTCTGGATGGCGTCCAGCACGGTGTCCTGGTTACCCGCCTGTCCCGCGGTGAACACCGGGCGGTTCAGCGAGCTGACGATGCCCGTGGTCACCGTGCCGTCCAGACCCAGCGGAGAACCGATCGCGACAACCGACTGCCCCACAACAAGATTCGCGGAGGAGCCGAGTGCGACGGGCGTCAGGCCCGAAGCGCCGGTGATTCGGATCACGGCGATGTCGGTGGCGGGATCGATCCCCACCACGGTGAAGGGCGAGTTCTTGCCGCCCGCGATGGTGGCGGTGGTCTTGGCGCCGGGTTCACCCGCAGCCTGAACGACGTGCGCGTTGGTAAGCACCAAACCGTCGGCGGACAGGATGACCCCTGATCCCTCTTCACTCGAACGACCCATGATTGTTTCGAGCTTGACGACACTCGGAAGCACCTTGGCCGCAACCTGTTCCACCGATCCCGCGGGCAGCGCGGACACCTGTTGCGCGGCGGGCTGACGGCCCGGAGCAATAGGAGTCAAGCCGGTGCTGCCGCTGGTGACGACGGGCGCCTTGTGTTGGCGGTCGGCGACGACGGCACCCACAGTTCCGCCCAGCCCACCGGAGACCAGAGCCAGGACGGTCGCACCCACCACGAGCCCGCCACTGCGCTTCCCCCGGGGGGCCTGATTCTGCGGCTGAGGGGGACGCTGCTGGTTCGGCGGCTGCTGCTGTGAGTATCCGTATGCCTGGCCCTGATAGTGGTGGCCGGACTGCGCATGATGCGTCGGCGCTTGTTGTCCGGAGTAGTGACCGGACGGCCGGTAGGCCCAATTGCCGTGGGGGTCGTTGGTCATAGGTACTTCCTCACCCGTCCTTCATAGGCGTTCACGATCGACTAGCTCGGGTGCCACGCTGCCGGAGCGGACTGAGAATCCACTGAGATCTCCCTCGCGTTTGGCGCAGACTTCCGGCGCCCGGCGGTGTCACCCCCGTCGGGGTGCCCGACGGGTCCGGGACGGCCCGGAAGAAGCACGTGCATCGACGTACCCGGGGCCGGACTGCCGTCGACCACCGCACCAGGTTCCGTCTCCTCGACCTTGATCGCGCCACCATGTTTGAGCACAACTTGCTTCACGATGGCCAACCCCAAACCCGATCCCGGCATTCCCCGGGCCGGGGTGGCCCGGTAGAACCGCTCGAAGACCAGATCCCGTTCGGCGGGCGGAATCCCGGGCCCACGATCGGAGATCACCAGCTCGGCGTGCGCGGCGTCCACCTGGGCCAGCCGCACCGATACCGTGGTACCCGATGGGCTCCACTTCGCCGCGTTGTCGAGCAGGTTGAGAACCGCGCGCGACAGTCCTGCCGCGTCGCCGTAGACCTGCCACGGCTGCATGACGACGTCGAATTCGATGTCGTTGCGACGGCGGCGGACTCGTTCCAAAGTGCCCTCGACCACCTCGACCAGGTCTACCGGCTCATGCACGATGTCGGCACCGTCACCACGGGCCAGATCGACCAAATCGCCCACCAATGTGGACAATTCCTCGATCTGGGCGATCACATCGAGTTGCAGCGCTTCCATTTCTTCGTCGGGTAGACGGGGAGCGCCCGGTTGCATGGCGGCCATCAGCAGCTCGGTATTGGTGCGCAATGAGGTCAGCGGCGTGCGCAGCTCGTGGCCCGCGTCGGTCACCAGACGTGCCTGGCGGTCGCGGGACTCGGCCAGGGCACGCAACATGGTGTTGAAACTGATTGTGAGCCGCGCTAATTCGTCGCTGCCGGTGACGGCAATGGGCCGCAGATCATCGGTTCGGGCGACGCGTTCGGCGGCATCGGTGAGCCTGGCCACCGGCCGCAACCCGGTGCCGGCCACCACGGCTCCGGCGGCGGCCGCCACCGCCACGCCTACGCCGCCGACAATCAGCAGCACCCAGCCCAGTCGCCGCAGCACGGTATCGGTGGGGTCGAGCGATTTCGCCATGATCAGCGTGCTGCCATTGTCGAGCCTAAGTGCAAGCACGCGTTGATGATTGACGGTGCGCAGCGACTGCTCGAGCTCGCCACGGGTCACCGCCTGCTCGGGAGCGCCGTAGGGAATGATCTGTCCCTGCTGTGTCGCCGAGAACGTGATGAGCCCCGGAAAGATCAGCTTGGCGTTGACATCGGCGGAGTACGCGGTGCCTTCGATGGCGCGACGCGGGTCCACCGACAGCAGCCCACTGCCGATGAGCAGATTGGCGCGATCGTTGAGCTGCTTGTCGACATCGCGGTACAACGCCGTGGATACCAACAGGTATGACGCCACGGCCATCAGCACCACGACCATCGCCACCATCGACATCGCGAGCAGCATCACGCGCCAGCGCAGCGATACCGATGAGCTGGTTGCCCGTAGTGGAGAGAACAGTGCAGACGTCGGTCTGCGCATCCTTAGTGTCGCCATAGGGATTACGGAGGGGTCTCCCGCAGCACGTAGCCGACACCGCGAACGGTGTGGATGAGCCTGAGCTCCCCCTCGGCTTCGGTCTTGCGCCGCAGATAACCGACATACACCTCAAGTGCATTACCGGACGTCGGGAAGTCGAATCCCCACACCTCTTCGAGGATGCGGCTGCGCGTGAGCACCCGCCGGGGGTTCGTCATGAGCATTTCCAGCAGTGCGAATTCGGTACGGGTCAGGCTGATCGACCGAGTGCCCCGGTAAACCTCGCGGGTGACCGGATCGAGCGTGAGATCACCGAAGCTCAGCGTGGCAGCGTCCGCCGACTCGTCGACGGTGGTCCGGCGCAGCAGCGCCCGCATCCGGGCCAGGAGTTCCTCAAGCGCGAAAGGCTTGGGGAGGTAATCGTCGGCGCCCGCATCCAGACCCGCCACGCGCTCGGAGACCGAGTCTCGTGCGGTGAGCACCAGGATCGGCAGATCATCTCCGGTACTGCGCAGGCGACGGCATACCTCGAGTCCGTCGAGCTTGGGCATCATCACGTCGAGCACCAGCGCGTCCGGCCGGTCGGCCGCGATGACATTCAGCGCATCGACGCCGTCCTCGGCCAGATCCACCGAGTACCCATTGAAGGACAGAGACCGTCTCAACGACTCGCGCACAGCACGGTCATCATCGACTACAAGAATTCGCACAGGTACCAGTGTTAACCGTGCGGCTGAGATATTACTGAGGAAGCCTGAGAATCAGGTCTCGCGTCGTTCAGCGACGGTCGAGATCGATGAGCCCGAGGCGGGCAGCCTTGAGCAGGCGACGGGGAACCTTGTGGTTCTGTCCGCCGACAGTGACATTGACCAGCTCAGTGGCAGTGGCCTTCCACTGCGAGCGCCGGCTACGGGTGTTGGAGCGGGACATTCTCCGCTTGGGGACGGCCATGGTCGCGCCCTCTCCTTATTTCTCAGGTTTCTGTGTCATTCGCCCGCGCCGCGCCAACATGTCGGGCGCAGCGAGCGACAATCACCACACGATAGCCGGTGGCGGACATGAGCTGCAAATTTGCTCGGATCAATCCGCGCCGACACGCCGTATCGCGGCGGATTCGTATCGCATTTTCTCACCATAAGACGGCGTGTCGACGCCATCACCTGGGCTCGGCCAACCACTTGGTTGGACCGCTAGATTGACGTTTTAGTGCGTGAGGTAATTTGGCAGCGCACGAGCAGTCGATGCCGACCTCGAGAGGACCACCGTGACCACTGCGCCGGTACGAATTGGGAACTGTTCAGGCTTTTACGGTGACCGAATATCGGCCATGCACGAGATGCTCACCGGCGGTGAACTCGACTACCTGACCGGCGACTATCTGGCCGAACTGACGATGCTCATCCTCGGGCGCGACCGCGCCAAGGCCCCCGAACGCGGCTACGCCAAGACGTTCCTGCGCCAGCTCGAGCAGTGCCTGGGCCTGGCCCAGGACAAGGGCGTGAAGATCGTCGCCAACGCCGGCGGTCTGAACCCCGCGGGTCTGGCGGAGGCCATCCGCGCACTCGCGGAAAAACTGGGAATCGCGGCCAATGTCGCACATGTCGAGGGCGACGATCTCCTGCCCCGTGCCGCAGAGCTCGGACTGGGGTCACCGCTCACCGCCAATGCCTATCTCGGCGCCTGGGGCATCGTGGAATGCCTCAATTCCGGGGCCGACATCGTGGTCACCGGCCGGGTCACCGACGCCTCCGTGATCGTCGGCCCCGCCGCCGCACACTTCGGGTGGCGCCGTGACGACTACGACAAGCTCGCCGGTGCGGTCGCGGCCGGGCACATCATCGAGTGCGGCACCCAGGCCACCGGAGGCAACTACGCCTTCTTCACCGAGATCCCCGACCTTTCGCGTGCCGGGTTCCCGCTGGCCGAGGTACATGAGGACGGTTCGTCTGTCATCACGAAGCACACAGGTACCGGCGGCGCGGTCAGCGTGGGCACCGTCACCGCACAGCTGCTCTATGAGATCACCGGGGCGCGGTACGCCAACCCTGATGTCACCACCCGGATCGACAGCATCGAGCTGACCCAGGAGGGCCCCGACCGGGTGCGGGTCTCCGGTGTGACGGGCGAGGCACCACCACCGGACCTGAAGGTGTCGCTGAACGCCTTGGGTGGCTTCCGCAATCAGATGACGTTCGTGCTCACCGGACTCGATATCGACGCCAAGGCGGATCTGACCCGCAAGCAGTTGGAGTCCGCCCTGTCTTCCCCCGCGGGAGCCCCACAGGACATCCAATGGACGCTGGGCCGCACCGATCATCCGAATGCCGACACCGAACAGGCGGCCAGCGCCCTGCTGCACGTGATGGTGCGCGACTCCGACCCGAACAAGGTGGGGCGGCAGTTCTCCAACGCTGCGGTGGAGCTGGCCCTGGCGAGTTACCCCGGCTTCCACGTCACCACGCCTCCCAAGGACGGCGAACCGTACGGCGTGTTCACTCCGGGATACGTCCCCGCGGAGAAGGTTCCGCATGTGGCCGTGCTGGCCGATGGCTCGCGTATCGATATCGCGCAGGCCTCCCAGACGCTGCCCCTCGCCGACGCCCCGGCAGCGGCGCTGCCCGAACCGCTTCCGGCCGGGCCGGTACGCCGAATCCCACTGGGAACCCTCGCGGGTGCGCGCAGCGGTGACAAGGGCGGCAGCGCCAACGTCGGCGTCTGGGTGCGCACCGATGAGGAATACCGCTGGCTTGCGCACGCCCTGACCATCGATGCGCTGCGTGAGCTGCTGCCGGAAACCGAGCAGTTGGAGGTGGCGCGCTACCTGTTGCCCAAGCTGCGGGCCGTGAACTTCGTCATCCAGGACATTCTCGGCAAGGGTGTGGCCTATCAGGCCCGGTTTGACCCACAGGCCAAGGGAATTGGCGAATGGCTGCGTTCCCGTGAGATCGACGTCCCCGAATCCCTTCTGAAGGAGACAATCTAGTGGCCCAGTGGAACACCCCAGAGCGCAAGGCGCTTCGGGAGACCGTACGTGACTTCGCCGAGCGCGAGATCCTGCCGCATGTCAACGAATGGGAACGTGACGGCCTGCTTCCTCGTGAATTGCACCGCAAGGCCGGCGATCTGGGTCTGCTCGGTCCGGGTGCGCCCGAGGAGGTCGGCGGTGGCGGCGGAGATGCCATCGATCCGGTGATCGTGTGCGAGGAACTGCACTATGCCGGTGTGCCCGGCGGCGTGTTCGCTTCCCTGTTCACCTGCGGCATCTCCACACCGCACATCATCGCCTCCGGCGATCAGCGACTGATCGACAAGTACGTCAAGCCCACCCTGGCCGGTGATCTCATCGGATCGCTGGCCATCACCGAGCCCGGCGGTGGTTCCGATGTCGGGCATCTGACCACCTCGGCCAAAAAAGACGGCGATCACTACATCGTCAACGGCGCCAAGACCTTCATCACCTCCGGCGTGCGCGCCGACTACGTGGTGACCGCGGTCCGCACCGGCGGACCGGGGGCGGCCGGAGTCTCGCTGCTGCTGATCGACAAGGACACCCCGGGGTTCGAGGTCGCCCGCAAGCTCGACAAGATGGGCTGGCGTTCTTCGGATACCGCCGAGTTGTCCTTCACCGATGTGCGGGTACCCGCCGAGAATCTGGTGGGCGGCGAGAACACCGGCTTCGCGCAGATCGCCGGCGCCTTCGTATCCGAGCGAATCGGTCTTGCCGCCCAGGCATATTCGAGTGCGCAACGCTGCCTGGACCTGACCGTGGAATGGTGCAGGAACAGGGAGACCTTCGGGCGCCCCCTCATCTCCCGTCAATCCGTGCAGAACACACTCGCGGAGATGGCCCGCCGCGTCGATGTGGCGCGGGTGTACACCCACGCGCTGGTCGACCGGGCGATTGCCGGTGAAACCAACCTCATCGCCGAAGTCTGTTTCGCCAAGAACACCGCCGTCGAAGCCGGCGAGTGGGTGGCCAATCAAGGCGTTCAGTTGTTCGGAGGCATGGGCTATATGACCGAGAGCGAGATCGAACGGCAGTACCGCGACATGCGGATCATCGGGATCGGTGGCGGCACTACCGAAATCCTCACTTCGCTGGCGGCCAAGCTCCTGGGGTTCCAGTCGTGACAATCCTCCGTACCGCCGTCAACACCAGCTCTCCCGAATACGTCGACGCGGCAGCGGCCATGGCGACCAAGCTGGCCGAGGTCAATGCCGAAACTGCGAAGGCACTCGCCGGTGGCGGCGACAAATATGTTGCCCGCCATCATGAACGCGGCAAGCTGCTGGCACGTGAGCGCATCGAGCTGCTCATCGACCCCGACTCCCCGTTCCTGGAGCTGTGTCCGCTCGCGGCCTGGGGCAGCGACTTCACCGTCGGGGCTTCACTGGTCACCGGCATCGGCGTGGTCGAGGGTGTCGAGTGCATGATCGTGGCCAACGACCCCACCGTCAAGGGTGGTACCAGCAACCCCTGGACACTGCGTAAGGTACTGCGGGCCAACGATATTGCCTTCAAGAATCGCTTGCCCGTGATCTCTCTGGTGGAATCCGGTGGTGCGGACCTGCCCACGCAGAAGGAAGTATTCGTTCCCGGCGGACAGATGTTCCGCGACCTCACTCGGCTCTCGGCCGCGGGCATCCCGACGATCGCTCTGGTGTTCGGCAACTCGACCGCCGGTGGCGCCTACATTCCCGGCATGTCGGACCATGTCGTGATGATCAAGGAACGCTCCAAGGTGTTCCTGGCGGGTCCGCCGCTGGTCAAGATGGCGACCGGCGAGGAGTCCGACGATGAATCGCTCGGCGGCGCCGAAATGCACTCCCGCGTTTCCGGTTTGGGCGACTACCTGGCAGCCGATGAACAGGACGCCGTACGGCTCGGTCGGCAGATCGTCGCGCGCCTGAATTGGGTCAAGAAGGGCCCCAAGCCCGCGGCGGTCATCGAACCCATCGCAGACCAGGAGGAGCTACTCGGCATCGTCCCCGGGGACCTGCGCATTCCGTTCGATCCGCGTGAGGTCATCGCGCGGATCGTCGACGGTTCGGAGTTCGACGAGTTCAAGGAGCAATACGGCTCCTCATTGGTCACCGGCTGGGCCCGGCTGCACGGGTACCCGATCGGCATCCTCGCCAATGCGCGTGGCGTGCTGTTCAGCGAGGAAGCACAGAAGGCCACTCAGTTCATCCAGCTGGCCAACCAGACCAACACGCCACTTCTCTTCGTACACAACACCACCGGATACATGGTGGGTAAGGAGTACGAAGAGGGCGGCATGATCAAGCACGGGTCGATGATGATCAACGCCGTATCGAACTCGACGGTGCCGCATCTGTCTCTGATCGTCGGGGCCTCCTATGGCGCCGGGCACTACGGCATGTGCGGCCGCGCTTACGACCCCCGGTTCCTGTTCGCCTGGCCCAGTGCGAAATCCGCGGTCATGGGCGGCACCCAGCTAGCCGGCGTCATCTCCATCGTGAGCCGTGCCGCCGCGGCGGCACGCGGCCAGGCCGTCAACGAGGACGCGGACGCCGCCATGCGGGCTGCCATCGAGGCACAGATCGAGGCAGAGTCGCTACCTATGTTCATGTCCGGACGCCTGTATGACGACGGGGTCATCGACCCCCGCGATACCCGGGCGGTGCTCGGTATGTGCTTGTCCGCCATTGCCAATGGACCGATCGAGGGGACGTCGAACTTCGGCGTCTTCCGGATGTGAGGGTTTGGAACACATGACTGCGCCTTCGATCACCTCTGTTCTGGTCGCCAACCGCGGCGAAATCGCCCGCCGCGTCTTCGCCACCTGCCGCAAGCTTGGGCTCGGAACTGTCGCCGTCTATTCGGATGCCGACGCCGACAGCCCACATGTGTCCGAGGCCGATGCCGCGGTGCACCTACCCGGCACCTCGAGTGCCGAGACCTACCTGCGCGGTGAGCTCATCATCGCCGCGGCCAAGGCCACCGGCGCCGACGCGATCCACCCCGGTTACGGATTCCTCTCCGAGAATGCCGATTTCGCTCGCGCGGTGGCGGACGCCGGCCTGACCTGGATCGGCCCGCCGGTCACGGCAATCGAGTCGATGGGCTCGAAGATCGAGTCCAAGAAACTCATGGAAGCCGCCGGCGTGCCGGTGCTGGGCCAGCTCGACCCCGACACCGTCACCGCCGATCAGCTTCCGGTGCTCGTCAAGGCCTCCGCCGGTGGCGGTGGCCGCGGTATGCGGATCGTGTCAGATCTCGACAAACTTCCCGCTGAAATCGCTGCCGCACAACGGGAAGCCCAATCCGCATTCGGGGACCCGACGGTCTTCTGCGAGCGCTACCTGGGCACCGGCCGGCACATCGAAGTACAGGTGATGGCCGACAGTCACGGCACGGTGTGGGCCGTGGGTGAGCGCGAGTGCTCCATCCAGCGCCGTCACCAGAAGGTCATCGAGGAAGCACCCTCACCCTTGGTGACCCGAATCGACGGCATGCGCGAGCGGCTCTTCGAGGCGTCACGTACCGCCGCGGCGACAATCGGTTATGTGGGCGCGGGAACCATGGAATTCCTGGCCACCGAAGACGGCGAGTTCTTCTTCCTCGAGATGAACACCCGCCTGCAGGTGGAGCACCCGGTGACCGAGTGCACCACCGGTCTGGACTTGGTGCTGTTGCAGATTCAGGTGTCCGAAGGCGGACGGCTCGATCCGGAACCTCCTGCGATCCACGGTCATTCGATCGAGGCGCGGCTGTATGCGGAGAATCCGGCCGCCGAGTGGCAACCGCAAAGCGGCACCGTGCGGCGCTTCGACATACCTGGGGCCAGTACGGAATTCCAGCTGCCTGGACATCCGGGGCGCAACGGGATCCGCTTGGACTCGACCATTGTCGACGGCAGCGTGGTGTCGGTGCACTACGACCCGATGCTTGCGAAGGTCATCACGGTGGCGCCGACGCGCACCGAGGCCGCCCGGCTGCTGGCGTCGACGCTGGAACGCGCGCGGATACACGGGCTGACCACCAACCGTGATCTGTTGGTCAACGTGTTGCGTCACCCCGCGTTCCTCGCCGGTGACACCGACACGTCATTCCTGAACAAGCACGGCCTGGACATCCTTGCCAAACCGCTGGCTGATGAGGCGGCGCACCAGTACTCGGCGCTTGCCGCGGCACTTGCCGACGCAGCCGCGAACCGGGCCTCGGCGGTAGCCTGCGCGGCCCTTCCAAGCGGCTGGCGCAATCTGGCGTCCGGCTTCCAGACCAAGGAATTCGCGGTCGGCGAGAGCGTCATCTCGGTGCGGTATCGCCTGACCAGGTCCGGCCTGGAGCTGGATGGCGACTGGCCATCCATTGACTTGGTCTCGGCGACACCGGATCACGTGGCGCTCGTCATTGACGGCGTCCGCCGCGGATTCGACGTGTCCTTCTATGGGGCGACCGTGGACGTCGACTCCGCACTCGGTCCGGTGGCACTGGCCGCGGTGCCCCGATTCACCGACCCCAGCACCGAGGTGGCGGCGGGCTCGCTCATCGCGCCGATGCCAGGAGTGGTGCTGCGGGTGGGTGCCGCGGTGGGAGACACCGTCACCGCGGGTACACCCATTGTCTGGCTGGAGGCCATGAAGATGGAGCACACCATCGTCGCCCCCGCCGACGGCGTTCTAGAGATCCTCAATGTCGAACCGGGACAACAGGTCGAGCTCGGCACCGTACTAGCCCAGTTGGCCGCGGAGGCCAACACCGAAGGAGAGCCCACATGACGCAGACCAATCCGTACGTAGAGTCCGACGAGCGCAAGGCGCTGCGCCAGGCGGTGGCCTCGCTCGCCGGTAGCTACGGCCACGAGTACTACCTGGAGAAGTCCAAGACCCACGCACACCTGAACGAGCTGTGGGATGAGGCAGGAAAGCTCGGCTTCCTGGGAGTGAACATTCCGGAGGAGTACGGCGGCGGCGGCGCCGGCATGTACGAGCTCGGGCTCGTGTTCGAGGAGCTTTCGGCGGCCGGGTGTCCGCTGCTGATGATGGTCGTCTCCCCCGCCATCAATGCCACGATCATCGCCCGCTACGGCACCGATGAGCAGAAGAAGAACTGGCTGCCCTCGATGGCCGACGGCACCTTCACGATGGCGTTCGCCATCACCGAACCCGACGCCGGCTCGAACTCCCACAACATCATCACCACCGCCAAGCGCGACGGCGGCGACTGGATTCTCAACGGGCGCAAGGTCTACATCTCCGGCGTCGACCAGGCCAACGCCGTGTTGGTGGTGGCGCGCACCGAGGAGGCCAAGACCGGCAAGCTCAAGCCGGCGCTGTTCGTGGTGCCCACCGACACCAAGGGATTCGAGTACACACCCATCGATATGGAGCTCACGCTCCCGGAACGGCAGTTCCAGGTCTTCATAGACGATGTGCGCGTGCCGGGTAATGCGCTCGTCGGCTCCGAGGATGCCGCGCTGATGCAGCTGTTCGCCGGTTTAAATCCCGAGCGAATCATGGGCGCCGCCAGCGGGGTTGGCCTCACCCGCCTTGCCCTGGGAAAGGCCACCGATTACGTCAAGACGCGCCAGGTGTGGAAGACACCGATCGGCGCACACCAGGCCATTGCGCACCCGCTCGCCGAGATCAAGGTCGAGCTGGAAATGGCCAAGCTCATGATGCAGAAGGCCGCTACGCTCTACGACTGCGGCGACGACTGGGGCGCAGCGGAGGCGGCCAACATGGCCAAGTACGCCGCGGCGGACGTGGCCTGCCGGGCCGCCGACCGGGCCGTGCAGTCCTTGGGCGGCAATGGATTGACCTCTGAATACGCCGTGGCGCCGCTGTTGAACCTGTCGCGCTTCGGGCGTATTGCCCCGGTGAGCCGGGAGATGATCCTCAACTTCGTCGCGCAGACATCGCTCGGCCTGCCCCGCTCGTACTAAAGGAGACACCCATGAGTGACACTCTCGTCCAGTACGAGGTGGACGGTCGCGCCGCCCGCCTGACGCTCGACTCGCCGCATAACCGCAACGCGTTGTCCAGCGGCCTGGTGCGGCAATTGCGGGAGGGGCTGCAGCGGGCCGCCGCCGATAAAACGGTGCGTGCCGTGGTGCTCACCCACACCGGTAACACGTTCTGCGCGGGCGCCGATCTGTCGGAGAGCTCAGCGGCATCATCCGATCCCCAGGATGTCGCCAAGGATCGGGCGGGCCAACTCACCGCACTGCTGCGCGACATCCTGGAGCTGCCGCTACCGGTCGTCATCGCCGTCAACGGCCATGTGCGAGCAGGTGGCTTCGGCCTCGTCGGTGCCGCCGATATCGCGGTGGCGGGACCCGACAGCACCTTCGCACTGACCGAGGCACGCATCGGAGTGGCGCCCTCGATCATCTCGTTGACGCTGCTGCCGCGGCTCACCGGCCGGGCCGCCGCGCGCTACTTCGTCACCGGCGAGAAGTTCGACGCACGGGTGGCCGCGGAGATCGGGTTGGTGACAAAGTCCGTCGACAGCTCCGAAGCAGTCGAGGCCGCGGTGACGTCGTTGGTCGATGACATCGCGCTCGGTTCACCGCAGGGGCTGGCGGAGTCCAAGAAGCTCACCACCGCGCCGATCCTCGCCGATTTCGATGCGCGTGCAGTCGAGTTGACGGAAACGTCGGCGCGTCTGTTCGTCTCGCCGGAGGCGCAAGAGGGCATGTTGTCGTTCCTCCAAAAGCGTCCTCCCGCCTGGCAAGTGTGAACCAGTCGGCACTACGCGTGTAGTGCGCTGAGCAACACGAATGAACCGCGTGCCTTTAAGCGCCGTTCGTCGTAGGCTCGGCGGTGATGAGCAACCTCCCTGAGCGGGTTACCGCATCGATGCGGGCCGCAGACGCCGATCGCATGCGTGTCGCGCAGCTGTTATCCGACGCAGCGGCGCAGGGGCGGCTGGAGCTCTCCGAATTCGAGGAACGCCTCACCAAGGTGTACTCGGCAAACACATACGGTGAACTTGATCAGCTCAGCGCCGACCTGCCCGCCGTCGCTACTGCCCAGGTTCGAGGTAAAGACAGCAAGCCAGCACCATCAACGGTGCTGATGGCGATCATGAGTGGATTTGAACGACGGGGCCGCTGGAACGTGCCCGGCAAGCTCACTTCATTCGCGCTGTGGGGTGGCGGCGTGCTGGACCTGCGTTACGCCGACTTCACTTCCAACGAGGTCGAGATCCGCTCGTTCTCCATCATGGGTGGCCAGACGATCCTCCTGCCACCAGAGGTCAATGTGGATGTCCGGGGCGTCGCCGTGATGGGTGGCTTCGATCACTCCGCGAGCGGCACCGGGGTACAGGGCGCACCACATGTGACGGTCAAGGGGTTCTCACTGTGGGGCGGGGTAAACGTCAAGCGGAAGCGGCGCAAGCGGCGTGAGTCGATGGAAGAGCGCTGACAGCGTCGAAAGCACCGAAGCGCCACAGCGTATTCACAATCTGACCGCGCCGATCGACATCCAGTTCCGATGGCAGGACGGCATCAAGATCATCCAGGGTGAACTCGCCGGACAGCGCTAGGAGTCCGTCAAGATTCACCGCGCCGCCGAACGTTATGTCCCGGCCACGGGCCACCAGATGAGTCCGATCGGCACCGACGATTGATTGCACCACCGCGGGGTAGGCCCAGCCGAGCGGGACACCCGCAGGGGCATCGCCGGTGTGCAAGGCCGCCACCTTAGGGGGCCGCAGATACCCGGCGGTGCGCTGTTTGGCCGCCGCCAGTTCCATGGTTGTCGCCAGTCCCGACATCGCTTCGGGGTCGCCGAGCGTGTTGAGCACCAGCCGGCGGAGGTCATCGAAGCTGCGTGGCTCGTGTGCTGCGTCCAGCCGTGCGCCGAGATGGTCGATCATCCAGTCCGAGAACGACTTCCGGATGTTGGGCGGGAAGAGTGTAACTCCCAGAAAGACAGAAGGGCCGGCATTGCGGAACAGGTGATAGCGCCCCCGGGGAATGCATATGAAGTCACCCGGAGTCAGGGTGTAGCGGTGCGCTCCGGGCAGCAGTCGGTCGAAGTCAAACGAGACCTTGCCCAACGACGGGTTCTCGAACAACTGGTGGTGGTCGATTCCATCGGCGGGCCACACCCAGAGTTCCTTCACACCGGGGCCCAGATGGAAGATCAGCGATGGCTCGTCGTCCTTGTGTATCCCGAAGGGAGTCCACTCCACATCGGCGATAAACGTGTAGATATCGGCGCCGGACACCAGATCTCGTCCCGGAACAAGGCTGCGCACCAGGGCCTGAGCGAACGCGCCAAGGCCCAGATCCCATGAGGAGACGTCGTTGATGGCGACACATGCCGGACGGTCGTCGGCATTCTCGGCGAGCCATTCGGTCAACGGCTGCGCGCCTTGCGGAGCGGTACGCGCAAGCCGCTCGGTGAGCTTGAAGTCGAATTCACTGCCCCGGAATCCGCGTAGTCGCAACCCTTTTCCGCCTGCGGCGGTCGCCGTAGCCACCGCCGCGGCGATCCGGCCGCTGATCACACTCGGGTCTGTCACCAATCCGGGAAGGAAGACCGTTTCCTCGTACCCGGGGGCCCACTCCCCGACAAACTGACGCCAGCGAGAGTCTTCGACGAACACTATTTCGCCTCCATGGCTGCGTCCGGGCGTGCACAGCCGGGGGGACGACCATGCACGCCCGGCGTCCACTCTTAGTGGCTGGCAACCATTTCCGTTGTGGCAACGATCTCTTCGTCCTCGACAACGATCTCAACAGCGATTTCGCGCATGGCGGTTCCTTTCCTTCGAACGGTTAACTGCCGAACTCATCACAGGCACCGTGCTGGCATCCGTCGCGTGGAGCCACCGCGGTGGACGTACGCCCAGCCCACAGACGCCGTCACTAGATCAGTCGCGCGGTCGTGACCGAAAGTTCCCGCCCGGCTCGATTCACACCGGCGAGAGCTCCCATGCGCCGCTGCCGGTCAGCTGCAACCGCGACCGGTGGTGACGGTCGATCGTCGACCTGTGCCCCACGCTGACAACCACACAGTCGGGTAGCCGTTCTCGCACCAGCGCATACATCGCATCCTCCAGCCCCTCGTCCAGAGCCGAGGTCGACTCGTCGAGGAACACCACCGTGGGACGCACCAGCAGCACCCTGACGAAGGACACCCGCTGCTGCTCCCCCAGCGAGAGCACGGCGGCCCAGTCGGCTTCCTGATCCAGCCGCTCGGTCAGATGCCCGAGCGAGACATCGCGCAGCGCCTGCTTGAGCTCCTCGTCCGTAACATCTTCCACGGGAAGCGGATACACCACCGTTTCGCGCAGGTTGCCCAACGGCAGATACGGCAGCTGCGGCAGGAACAGGGTCGCCCACCCGTCGGGGCGCTCGACCAGCCCGGAGGCCTGTGGCCACAGCTGCGCCAGGCTGCGCAGCAAGGTGGTCTTCCCACAGCCCGACGGGCCCTTGACCACGACACTGTCACCTGCGGTCAGCGTGAGGTTGAGGTCCGCGATCATGTCCAGCCCCTGCAGATCGCGGACCTGGACATCGGTGAGTATCAGGGCGTCGTCGGAGCCGGCCACATTGATCCGTGGCAGTTCGCGGGCACGGTGATCGCTGTCGAGCATCTGATCGATACGCAGGAGCGCGGCCCGGTAGACGGTGAATTCGTCATAACTGTCTCGGAAGAAGGACATTGCGCCACAGACGTTTCCGAATGCGGCGACGGTCTGCAACAGGTCCCCGACTTTGATTTGGCCGGTGAAGAATCGAGGCGCCTGCACGATGTACGGGATCATGCCGGTGGTCACGTCGCCGATACCGCGGTTCCATCCGTTGAGGCGCAGCTGTGCGTACACGATGCGCCACATGTTTGCGATGATCTCACCGAAACGTGAATGCAGTAGCCGTCGTTCACGTTCGCCGCCCCGGTAGAAGGCCACCCGTTCGGAGCTATCGCGCAGCCGCACCAGTGCGTACCGGAAACTCGCGCTGAACCGTTCGTTCAAGAAGTTCAGCCGCACCAATGGACGGCCGATCCAGAATGCGATGACGGTCACCGTGATCGAGAACACGAACGCGATGAAGACCATGGCTCGGGGTATCTCAATTCCCCACAACAACAGCGGACCCGAGAGCTGCCACAGCACCCCGGTGAACATGACGATCAGCAGTGTCTTATTCACCGCACCGAGCGTCAGATCCACCGATTTGGTGGTGTGCGTCTCGATGTCGATCTGGATCCGCTGGTCGGGGTTCTCCACCGGAACATCCAGAAAACGGTTGCGGTAGAAGGCGTCCTTGCTCATCCAGTCGTCGACGAGCCGCGTGTTGAGCCACACCCGCCACCGAATGGCGAACACCCTACGCAGGAAGAAATCGACCACGGTGTAGGTGACCGTGAGCACCACGAGAATGCCGCTGATCGCGAATGAGGTGAAGAACGCCTGGCGCGCATCGGCCAATAGCGCCGAGTTGTGGGTGACGAGCGCCTCCGAGCCGACCTGCAGCGCATTCATCAGGTCCTTGTACTGGTACGTGAAGATCACCGTCACGCGTGCCATGTACACCGTGTGCCACATGATGAATGCCAGCAATGCCCACGTGCGCCAACTGTCACGCCCCCGGAAGAAGGGCGCGTTGACTCGCCAGAATTGCTGTCCCCATTGGGTAAACCGGGCGATAGCGAAAGCCACCGCAAGGAATACCACCATGGTGACCGCCCAGGCTTGCAGCGTCCACACCAGAGAGCGCAATGGCTCGCCCGGCCAATCCAAACTGGGCTGAACCATGGGCTCTCCCTATCGTTGCGCCCTAATGGGCGAAGTGACGTGCTCCAGTGGTGTACAACGTGATTCCGGCAGCCTTAGCAGCATCGGTCACCAACTCGTCGCGCATGGAACCGCCCGGATGCACGATCGCTCGAACTCCGGCCTGCGTCAGCACCTCCAGGCCATCCGGGAACGGGAAGAAGGCGTCCGAGGCCGCTACCGCACCGGAGACTCGATCCCCGCCACGAGACACCGCCAGCTTGGCGGCGTCTACCCGGTTGACCTGTCCCATTCCGACACCGATGGTGGCACCGCCGGAGGCCACGACGATCGCGTTGGACTTGACGGCCCGCCCCACCCTCCAGGCAAACGCCAAGTCCGCCAACGTGTCCTCGTCCACAGCGGTACCAGCCACCAATGTCCAGTTGGCCGGATCGTCACCCGCGGCGTCGAGCGCGTCGCGCTCCTGCACGAGCAGGCCACCGCTGATCTGGCGCCATTCGGTGTACCCAGACTGGGGCGGCGTCGCACGCAGCAGACGCACGTTCTTCTTGCGGCTCAGCACCTCCACGGCGCCGTCCTCGTAACCCGGGGCCACAATCACCTCGGTGAAAATGTCGGCGACCCGCTCGGCCATCTCCACGCTCACCTCGCGGTTGACCGCGATGACGCCGCCGAAGGCACTCAGTGGATCGCATTCGTGTGCCTTGAGATGCGCATCGGCGATCGAGATGTCCGACACCGCGATACCGCACGGATTGGCATGCTTGATGATGGCGGCGCAGGCCTTGTCCTGGTCCCACGCGGCGCGCCAGGCAGCGTCGGCATCCGTGTAGTTGTTGTACGACATCTCTTTTCCGTGCAGCTGCTCCGCCTGCGCCAGACCATGCCCCGCGGCACCGGTGTACAGGGCCGCCTGCTGGTGCGGGTTCTCCCCGTAGCGCAGCACCGCCGAACGAGTCCACGTGCCGCCGATCCATGAGGGCAACTCGGCACCCTCGGGCTCCGCCACGGATGACAGCCAGCCGGCGACCGCCACGTCATACTCGGCAGTGTGGCGGAATGCCTTGGCCGCCAAGATTTTCCGCGCTTCCAAGCTGAATCCGCCGGCATCGACCGCAGCCAGGACCGCACCGTATGAGGCGGGGTCCACGACCACCGCCACGCTCGGGTGGTTCTTGGCGGCAGCACGCACCATCGAGGGGCCACCGATGTCGATTTGTTCGACGCATTCGTCCTCGGAGGCGCCCGAGGCCACCGTCGCGGCGAACGGGTAGAGGTTCACGACCACCAGCTCGAAGCCCTTGACGCCCAGCTCCTCGAGTTGGGTCAGGTGCTCCTCGCGGCGGGTGTCGGCCAAGACGCCGGCGTGCACATGCGGATGCAAAGTCTTCACCCGGCCATCGAGCACCTCCGGAAACCCGGTGACCTCTTCCACAGGTGTCACCGGAATTGACGCGGCAGCAATGGTTTTCGCGGTAGATCCGGTGGATACCAGTTCTACACCGGCGGCGTGCAGCCCGCTAGCGAGCTCTTCGAGTCCGGTCTTGTCGTAGACACTGATCAATGCCCGCCGTACGGGTCGCTGCGTACTCACTTGATGGAGGCCCTTCTTCCGTTCCAAATCAAACCTCTGGTGGCCACCGCGGCCAGCACATCTACCAGCAGCGCGCGTTCCACTACCTTGATACGTTCATGCAAACTGGCCTCGTCGTCATCCCCGTGCACGGCGACCGCCTGCTGGGCAAGGATCGGCCCGGTGTCCATCCCGTCATCGACCAGATGCACCGTACAACCGGTCACCTTGACCCCATGCGCCAGAGCATCGGGGACGGCATGCGCACCGGGGAACGACGGCAACAGCGCGGGATGGGTGTTGATGACCCGCCCCAAGAACTGTGAAAGAAACCGTGGCCCAAGTATCTTCATGAATCCGGCCGAGACCACCAGATCGGGCCAGTGAGCGGCCGTGGCGTCGGTGATGGCAGCATCCCATTCTTCACGGGAGTCGTAGTCGGAGAGCCGCACGGTGTAGCTGGGCAGCTGCGCGCCGGTGGCGATATCGACGGCCGCGCATTGCCGGTCGGTGCCTACGGCGACGATCCGGGCCGGGAAGTCATCCGTAGCCGCGTCAAGCAGGGAGCGCAGCAGGCTTCCGGTGCCGGAGGCCAGGACCACGACGCGTGCCGGGGCAGATGGGGCGATCTCAACGGGCGACGTGGGCTCCGAAGAGCCACCCGCACGAGGAGAATCCGACACCGACACGCCGCTGAGCGTAGCCGGACTGGTCACTTGGCCTGTTCCGGAGGGTCGCTGGAGTCACTCTCGGCCTGAGGTTGGGTCTGGGCCTCCGGGTCCGGTTCGCCCCCCACTTCCGGCTCGGATTCGGGTTCCGGCTCAGGCACCGGTTCCGGCTCTAGCTCCGTTTCCGGTTCTGCTTCTGGCTCGGGTTCGGGCTCTGGCTCTGGCTCTGGCCGTGCCTTAGCCGGAAGACGGGTGGCTCCGCCCAGCATGAACACCGTCAACAGGCCGATGACCAGGAACCAGAAGAACACCCCAGGGCCGAACGTGCCCTGATCGATCCCCAGGCGTCCGAAGTTCCCCAGCTGCCCGCCGGCGAGCTTTCCGACGATCGCCAGGAATGATGCCGCGAGCAGTGCCGCCGCGACCACCTTGTGGATCGCCGTCGGCCACGGAACGGGCCGGCGCGCGCATTGCTGACCGACGGCCACCCCGGACACCGCACCGATGATCATCAGGGCCACCCACGCGGGACCAAGAGGTGGCGTGGGGACCGCTGCCAGGATCGGCACCGCTGGCAGCTGTCCACCGAAAACGGCGAACGCGCTAAAGGCCGCGGTACCCACGTTCGCGCTTGATCCGACCGCCAGTGCGCAGGCACCCAGAATGACGTTGGGCGCGTAGAGGATCGCCAACAGCGTCAGGCTCAGCTGACCCACAAAATCGTTGGTGACCGAGTAAAGCTGGTCCATCGTCGCCCAGTGGACCACCAAAGACCCCGCCGTCACGGCCGCGGACAGTCCGAAGAGTGCGAGTACCCCGGCGACGGCGCCGCGGACCGCGTCCATGGGCCATGACGGCAGCTGTAGGAGCGCCGCGAGCCGTCTGCCGACCCGCAGCAATACGCCGGCAATCGCACCGGCGGCATGGACTCCGAGGACAGAACCGAATGCGCGCAAGGCATTCGGTGATTGCAGCTGCGTCAGCACCGTCGATGCGTCATGAATGATCGCCAGCGATATCGCCGTCATCAAGAGCGGACCGGCCAGCGCCGAGGCGATCACCCACCGGATCACATACCAGGAAGCGGTGGGCGCGATCGTCGAGGCGACCGTTCGCGCAACGCCCCAAACCATCGCCGCCGTCGGCAACAGCGGCAGCACCTCGATGACTCGCCCACCGATCGAGATGGGTACCAGGTGAGTGCCCAGCCACATGCTGGCCACCGCACCGAACGTCCCGGTCATGTCGCTATTGGCAATTACCAACTGCACCAAGACGATTGCCGCAATGACTACCAACGCAACTGCTGACGGGCCAAAGGCAACCGTCAGCAGTGCGCGAGCCTGTGCGGGATTGGCGCGCGAGGTTTGATTCACGCGCCGATCACGGCAGTAAACACAGTCTTAGTTGGAAGGACGCGAGGTGCCGAACAGATCGTCACCGCTGGCAGAGGACGAACCACTGCTAGCGCCCGCGCCGCCCTGCTCGCCTCCGGGAGCCTGACCACTGGCACCACCGAAGGTCGGGTACTGCTGAGTCGGCTGGGAGGATCCGGCCTGCTGGCTCGGCTGCGCTGACGGCGGAGTGAAGCCGGAGCTGCTAAAGCCCTGCGGCGGGGTCGGCGGCGCTGACTGCGGCTGCTGCTGACCGTAGCCACCGTACGACGGCGGAGCGGCAGGCGCGGGCTGCTGCTGGCCGTACCCCTGAGCACCGGCCTGGCCGTAGCTCGGGGCGGGCTGCTGGCCGAAGCCCTGCTGCTGGCCGTACCCCTGAGCACCGGCCTGACCGTAGCCCTGCCCCTGCTTGGGCAGTTGCTGCTGGGGCTGCTGCTGCGCCGGGGTGTAGTACTGGCTCTGCTGCGGCTGGTACTGGCTACCGAACGGATTGGTCGCGGGCGAGGCAGTCTTGGCCTTCACCACGCCGACCTCGCTGAGCAGGGCATAGACGGCGGCCGCGGCCTGCAGGCCGGACACCACGGCGAGCGTGATCAGGCCCCATCCGATACCGACCTCACCGAAGGCGGCCGCGAACGGGTTGCCGAACAGACCGCCAAGGACAAAGAGGAAACCCACGATCGACAGGATGGCGACGGGCGCCTGCTTGTCGTCCTTGCCGGAGAGGAGCGAGACTCCCGCGGTCAGACCGGCGAGCAACAGCGCGAACTGAGCGAAGCCGAAGACCGGCGACAGAGCCAGGAGGTCGAATCCGCCGAAGCTTCCCGACGTCCCCGAGCTGGCCTTCCCGGTGTAGAACGGCCCGAAGCCGGCAATGAAGCCGATCAGGCTCAGCACCAGGACACCACCGGGCAGGTAAACCCCTAGCGCGCCCGTGTTGGGCTCGGCCACAAAGGACGGGGTGCCGTACGGATTGGACGGCTGCGCGGGCTGGTATCCGGGCCCACCGGTCGAATACGTCATTACATCTCCTACATCACGGTTTCGGTCGTGGTCTCGGGGTGGATCGCCTCCACGCTACTGCACCTTTGCCCCGGCCGGGGCAAGGACAAGCCGAGACAAGGCCAGACACGGCCGAGGCACATCCGTTAGCTCAAAACCGGTACGCGATATTCGCTGTGGGTTTCCTGAGCATCGGCTGCCTCGATCTCGCGGACCAGTGGCAGCACCTTGGCGCCGAAGTATTCGATCTCCTCCTGGAAGTGCAGGAAGCCGCCCAGGATCAGGTCCACACCCCGCCTGCGGTACGCGACGATCCGCTCAGCGATCTGTTCCGGGGTGCCGATGAGCTGGGTCCGGAATCCGTCGTTGTACTGCACCAGATCCTCGAACGAGGAATCCGCCCACATGCCCTTCTTGTCGCCGGTGGCCGAGCCTGCCTGCTGTACGGCCGCGCGGAAGCCCTCGACGGCGGGGCGATTGGCCTTCGCGACGATTTCCCGCAGGACCTCGCGCGCTTCGGCCTCGGTGTCTCTGGCGATGATGAAACCGTTGAGCCCGACGCTGACTTCGCGTCCGACGGTGCGGGCGTGGTCGCGGACCTCCACTATCTGATCGGTGATACCCGCGAAGTCCTTGCCGTTGGAGAAGTACCAGTCGGAGTACAGGCCACCGTTGCGCCGCGCGGCCGTGGAGTTGCCTCCCTGGAACAGCTCGGGCGTGTGAAGTGGCTTCGGCTTCAGCGTGAAGTCGTGGATCCGATAGAAATCGCCCCGGAAGTCGACGTCGTCCTCGGTCCAGATCTTGCGCAGCACCTGGAGGAACTCGCCACTTCGGCGGTACCTCTCGTCGTGCTCCAGCCACGGTTCACCCAGGTGAGTGAACTCGTCCTTGAACCATCCGGATACCACGTTGACGGCGAAGCGACCGCCGGAAAGGTGGTCGGCGGTTGCGCCCAGCTTGGCGAGCACGCCCGGCTGCCAGAGCCCGGGGTGGACGGCGGCGATCACCTTGAGGCGCTCGGTGGCCAGCAGCAGAGCAAGAGAGAAGCTGGTGGACTCGTGCTGGTACTCGGCGCCATAGCTGGCCTCGTAACGCACCTGAGTGAGCGCGTACTCGAAGCCGTTGTTCTCGGCCGTGCGCGCCAGGGTGACGTTGTAGTCGTAACCCCAGTCCGTGCGCTGCTCGATGGTGCTGGTGACCAGGCCACCGCTGACATTGGGGACCCAGTACGCGAATTTGACGTGGTCAGATATCCGTTCGGTCGTCACGGAGTTATGCAAACAGCGAACCCCGCGGACGGTCATCCGTCTTACTCACCGTGATCCGTTCCCCGCGCCATTTGGGCCCCACCCTCGACAACAAAACTGGAACACGTTCTAATTGGTGGATGGACTACGGCCTCGTTCTGTTCACCAGTGACCGCGGCATCTCGCCGGACATCGCCGCCAAGGCCGCCGAGGACGGCGGGTTCAGCACCTTCTACGTGCCCGAGCACACACACATCCCCGTTAAGCGCGAGGCCGCCCACCCCGGCACCGGCGGCGCGGAACTGCCCGACGACCGCTACATGCGCACCCTGGACCCCTGGGTGTCCCTCGGCGCCGCGTGTGCGGTCACGACGAAGATCCGGCTCGCGACCGCGGTCGCGATCCCCGTCGAGCACGATCCCATCACCCTTGCCAAATCGATTGCCACCCTTGACCACATGAGCGGTGGCCGGGTCACCGTCGGTGTCGGATACGGCTGGAACACCGACGAGCTGGCCGACCACAACGTTCCCGCAGGGCGGCGCCGCACCATGCTGCGCGAGTACATCGAGGCAATGCGCAAGCTGTGGGAAAACGAAGAAGCCAGCTACTCAGGCGAATTCGTGAATTTCGGCCCCAGCTGGGCCTGGCCCAAGACCGTGCAGAAGCATGTGCCGGTGATCGTGGGCGCGGGCGGCACCGAGAAGAACTTCAAGTGGATCGCCAAGAACGCCGACGGCTGGATGTCCACCCCGCGCGACGAGGACATCACCGGCAAGATTGTGGCACTCAAGGCGGAATGGGTGGCGGCAGGCCGTGAAGGCGACCCGCTGATCTACGTACTGGCAGGCAAGCCGGACCCCGAACAACTCGCCGCCTGGCGCGAGCTGGGTGTCACCGAGGCGATCTTCGGGATGCCCGACCGCTCCGAGGAAGAGGTGCGGGCGTACATCGAGCGGTTGTCCGGGAAACTGGCCGCATTCGCCTAAGGCACCGAGAACGGCGGCAGCGCGGCGAACTTCTGCTCCACGCCGATGGTT
Source organism: Mycobacteroides sp. H001 (assembly GCF_001440005.1). Lineage (NCBI taxonomy): Bacteria > Bacillati > Actinomycetota > Actinomycetes > Mycobacteriales > Mycobacteriaceae > Mycobacteroides > Mycobacteroides sp. H001. Next base: position 36,355 of record NZ_LJYH01000021.1, on the reverse strand, counting down.
GGCGTCACCCTTGCCACCCATCGCCGCAGGCGCGACAGCGGATGGTCAGGGAACCTTATGTCCCAACGTATTTCGTCGGCGATGTTGTACGGAATGCCCGGCTCCAGATCGGGTGCGTAGGGATGCGGCGGCCACATTTTCGACGACGGACCACCAGCCGCCAACAGCTCCTCGAGCACGGCCGCCTCGCGCACCCCGGTCACCGGCCCCTCCGCGAATGCCCCGCAGACCATCGCATACGAATGGGCGCGCGGAACAACTATCGAGGCCATGAAGGTGAGCCCCTGCGGGGCATCGGTTTTCGGAACCTTCACCACATATAGCAGGCCGGGCAGCGTATCGACGCCGACGATGTACGCTTCGATCACGCCCGCACGGCGTTTGAGCACCGCCTCGACAAGCGCGCGGCGCACGGCGTTCAGATCGTCCAGTGGCACCGACAGGTAAGCGCCGCGCGAGTGGGAGACCCAGAACTGATCGCCCGTCGCCGGGTCGTACCAACCATCCTCACTCGGCACCAGTCCGGATGTGTCGAACGAGAGGTCCACGAATCGAGAAGATAGCCGCTGATCAGCGGTTCACAGGCAGCGTCATCTGATTGTTCATGCGTAAGTCACACAATCTCATTGAATGAAACCGAATATCGCCTGCCAGGAGATTCAGTGTCTTCAGAGGGGCGAATTACCCTGCCGCGGACCAAATTTCACCAAGGACAGGCCGAGCGCGAGCGCATACCGTACGCGGCGCCCAGGCCCGAATCAGCTGCACCAGGTATGCGCTCGGCGAAACGACAAGGGCCCCAACCGGAAATCCGGTCGGGGCCCTCGCGTAAGAAGCCGCTACAGGCTCTGCAGGATCTCGCGAGCCAGCTTGGCGGTCTCGGACGGCGTCTTGCCGACCTTCACACCGGCGGCCTCAAGGGCCTCCTTCTTGGCCTGGGCGGTACCCGAGCTGCCGGACACGATGGCGCCGGCGTGACCCATGGTCTTGCCCTCGGGGGCAGTGAAGCCCGCGACGTAGCCGACGACCGGCTTGGACACGTTGGCCTTGATGTAGTCGGCCGCGCGCTCCTCGGCGTCGCCACCGATCTCACCGATCATGACGATGATCTTGGTCTCCGGGTCCTTCTCGAACGCCTCGATGGCGTCGATGTGGGTGGTGCCGATAACCGGGTCGCCGCCGATGCCGATGGCGGTCGAGAAACCGAAATCGCGCAGCTCGTACATCATCTGGTAGGTCAGGGTGCCGGACTTGGACACCAGACCGACCGGACCGGTGCCGGTGATGTTGTTGGGGGTGATACCCACCAGGGCCTCGCCGGGGGTGATGATGCCGGGGCAGTTGGGCCCGATGATGCGGGTCTTGTTGCCCTTCTCGACGTTGTAGGCCCACGCATATGCACTGTCCTGCACCGGGATTCCCTCGGTGATGACAACCAGCAGCGGGATCTCGGCGTCGATGGCCTCAATGATCGCGTCCTTGGAGAACGCGGGCGGCACGAAGGCGATCGACACGTCGGCGCCGGTCTCCTTGATGGCTTCGGCCACACTGCCGAACACCGGCAGCTCGACATCGTTGCCGTCGGCGTCCTTGTGCGACACGGTGGTTCCGGCCTTGCGGGCGTTGACGCCACCCACGACCTGAGTACCGGCCTTGAGCATCAGCGCGGTGTGCTTGGTGCCCTCGCCGCCGGTGATGCCCTGGACGATGACCTTGGATTCTTTGTTCAGGAAAATGGACATTGATTCAAGCTCCCTTACTTGCTCGCCAGCTCGGCGGCCTTGTCGGCACCGGCGTCCATGGTCTCGGCCTGGATAACCAGCGGATGGTTGAACTCGGCCAGGATCGCCCGTCCTTCTTCGACCTTGTTGCCGTCGAGACGGACCACCAGCGGCTTGCTGGCCGTGTCGCCGAGGGTCTTGAGGGCTCCGACGATGCCGTTGGCAACCGCATCGCATGCGGTGATGCCACCGAACACGTTGACGAAGACGCTCTTGACCTGCGAGTCGCCCAGGATGACGTCGAGACCGGCGGCCATCACCTCGGCCGAGGCGCCACCGCCGATGTCCAGGAAGTTGGCGGGCTTCACGCCGTTGTGGTTCTCACCGGCGTAGGCCACCACGTCCAGGGTGGACATGACCAGACCCGCGCCGTTACCGATGATGCCGACCTGGCCGTCAAGCTTGACGTAGTTGAGGTCGTGCTCCTTGGCCTTGAGCTCCAGCGGATCGGTGGCGTCCTTGTCTTCGAACTCGGCGTGGCCGGGCTGACGGAAGTCGGCGTTGCCGTCCAGGGTCACCTTGCCGTCCAGCGCCAGGATCTGGTTGTCGGGGGTGCGCACCAGCGGGTTGACCTCCACCAGGGTGGCGTCCTCACCGACGAACACCTCCCAGAGCTTCTGAATGGTCACCGCGGCGGAGTCCAGCACCTCGGCGGGCAGCTTGCCCTTCTCGGCGATCTCGCGCGCCAGAGCCAAGTCAACGCCCTTGACCGCGTCGACCGGCACCTTGGCCAGCGCGTCGGGGTTCTCCTCGGCGGTCACTTCGATTTCCACGCCACCCTCGACCGAGCACATAGCCAGGTAGGTGCGGTTAGCGCGATCCAGCAAGAAGGAGATGTAGTACTCCTCGGCGATATCGCTGGCCTCGGCGACGAGGATCTTCTTGACGATGTGGCCCTTGATGTCCAGGCCCAGGATGTTCTCTGCGTGAGTGAAAGCGTCATCGGGAGTGGCGGCGTACTTCACGCCACCGGCCTTGCCACGTCCACCGACCTTGACCTGTGCCTTGATCATCACTGGCTTGCCGATTTCCTCGGCGATCGCCTTGGCATCCTCTGCGGTGGTGGTAACCCGGCCCGGCGTCGTCGGCACGTTGTGCTTAGCGAACAGCTCCTTGGCCTGGTACTCGAATAAATCCATCTAGCTAGCCCATCTTCCTCGTCGAACGTCGGGTCGGCACTATTGCACTAGGGACTGTAGCCAAGGCCACAGCGAGGCCCCTCACTACTTCTGAGTAAGTGGCCGAATTCACCACCTGGTCACCCGCAGAATTCACCCGCTGGCCACCCGTTGGCAGGACTCGAACGCATCTGTAACCGGTTTCAGTTCGGTCACGAGGGGTCGCCATACGGCCGTGATCTGTGGTGAGGTAGCCCCGGCGAGATTCGGCAACGATGCCCGGGCTCGGGAGCCCTATCAGCGACTTCGTGACACAAGTCACATTTATATGCGTTTCCACGCATTGAGTTGCGACTCCCCTTGCCCAACCGTTACCTTCTCTTGGGTTAGATCACGTTTTGGTCACGCTAGGTCGTGACGCCGAACGGAAGACTGGCAGGGTTTTGACACAGCATCGAACGACACGCACGCGTGGTGGTCGGAGCACGGCACCGACCGAGAACGAGATCACCAACATCGTGCCGATCGACGAGTTCGGCCTGAGTGACGCGCTAGAGCGCCCAGAGCTCGAGGACTACGACGTCTACGAGGACGCCCCAGAAGAGGGCGCCGAGGCCGAGCAACAGACCGCTCTCGATCAGATCGAGCAGGACTGGGAAGAGGACACCGACGAGTCCGATCGGATTCGCGCCTCCATCGAGGCCACCGCGGACTGGTTCGCCGCCTCTGCCGCACGCACCAGAGACCCCCGTGATACCCCCACCGACAAGCTGCCCCGGATCAGCAGCGGAGGCGTGCACCGCCGCCGCGAGATCGGCCAGGTAGGCAAGACACGCATCGCCCTGGCGGCCATGGCCGCTGGCGCCGCTGCCGCCGCCGGATACACCGCGCTCAGCGAGCACGATGCCGCGACAGCCGCTGATCATCACAGCCTCGCGCTGGGTAGCTCCGCAGCGGTGATGGCCGCCCACGGACCGCAGTTGATCTCCGCTCCGCTGGCCACCGACGCCTCGGTCACCGACGAGCAGCTGGCGAAGGCCACCGCCTTCGCTTCCGAGCGGGCGGACCGCGAGAAGCGTCTGCTGGCTCCGCGCTTCGTGATGCCGACCAACGGAACCTTCACCTCCGGCTTCGGATACCGCTGGGGTGCGCTGCACGGCGGCATCGATATCGCCAACAGCATCGGCACGCCGATCGTGGCCGCAGCCGACGGCGTCGTCATCGCGACGGGCCCGACCGCCGGTTACGGCGCCTGGGTCAAGATCCGCCACTCGGACGGCACCGTGACCCTGTACGGCCACATCAACACGTGGGAAGTATCGGTGGGTCAGCGCGTGATGGCGGGCGATCGCATCGCCACCATCGGTAACCGCGGTAACTCCACCGGCCCGCACCTGCATTTCGAAGTGCTGCTGGGTGGTTCGCAGCGCATCGACCCGCAGGGCTGGCTGGCCAACAAGGGCATCACCTTCAGCCGCTTCGGCGACTGATACACGGCTTTCAACACCGGGTGTGAGCATCGAGGCTCACGCCCGGTGTTTTTGTTCTAGAGCTTCTGGACGGGCGCGAAGTTGTGCATCAGCTTCACACGTCCGTCACTGCCGAAGTCGATAAGCGATGTGGCACTCTCGCCGACACCGGTGACCTCCATGACCTTGCCCAGCCCGTACTTGTCATGGCTCACGCGATCACCGGGCTCCAGCACCAGCAGCGGCTTGGTGCGCTTCTTGGAGGGAGCGCCCAACGAACCGCCGCCACCGCCAAATCCTCCGCGCGATCCGCTGGACCCGTAGCCACCGCCGCCGTAGCTTCCGGAGCCCGTCGCGATACGGCCAGGCAGCGGGTCGGTGCGCCGCCAATCGATCAGGTCTTGCGGAATCTCTTGCAGGAAGCGCGATTCCGGGTTCATCATGGGCTGCCCCCAGGATGAACGCACCTTGGCCCGGCTCAGGTACAGACGCTGGCGGGCGCGCGTGATCCCGACGTAGGCGAGCCGACGTTCCTCGGCCAGCTCTACAGGATCACCCAGGGCACGCATATGCGGGAACATGCCGTCTTCCCAGCCGGTCACGAAGACCACCGGGAATTCCAGCCCCTTGGCCGTGTGCAGGGTCATCATCGTGACCACGCCGGCGGTGGATTCGGGCAGTTCGTCGGCATCGGCCACCAGCGACACCCGTTCCAGGAACGCTTCCAGGCTTCCCGGGGGCGCGCCGACATCCTCGTCGTCGACCGGCAGATCCTCACCGGCCGCCTGGGCGTTGGCCGCATCAGCACTGAATTCGTGTGCAACACTGACCAATTCGTTGAGGTTGTCGAGTCGTGCCAACTCTTGCGGGTCGCTGCTGTTCTCCAGCTCATATCGATATCCGGTGTGGTTGAGCACGGCGTCAACCACATCACCGATATCGGGCAATGCCCCAGGGTCAGTGCGCAACGTGGCGCGAATCTCGTCGAGCATATCCATGAAGGCGGCAATTGCCTTCTCGGAGCGAGAGTTCAGCATCGCGACCTTGCCTGCCGCGGCGTCTGCGAGCGCTTCTCCGAAACCGATGCCCGCGGTTTCGGCGTGCACGGCCACGCACGCCTCGGCCCGGTCACCGATACCCCGGCGCGGGGTGTTGAGGATTCTCCGCAGGCTCACCGCATCACCCGGATTGGTCAGCACTCGTAGGTACGCGACGATGTCGCGGATTTCCTTACGCTCGTAGAACCGCACTCCCCCAACGACTTTGTACGGAATGCCGGTTCGAATGAAAATCTCTTCAAGCGACCGGGAGTTGTTGTTGGTGCGATAGAACACCGCGACGTCGCCGTAGTTGGCGTCGCTGCGATCGAAAAGTCCGTCGATCTCCCGGGCGATGAACGACGCCTCGTCGTGTTCGTTGTCCGCGACGTAGCCCACGATCAGCTCGCCCTCACCGGAATCAGTCCACAACCGCTTCTCTCTACGGTTGGTGTTCTTGGCGATAACAGCGTTGGCAGCACTCAATATGTTCTGCGTGGATCGATAGTTCTGTTCCAGCAGAATGGTTTTCGCGTTGGGGTAGTCGCGCTCGAATTCCTCGATGTTGCGAATCGTGGCACCGCGGAACGCGTAGATGGACTGGTCGGCGTCGCCCACCACGCACAGCTCCGCCGGTTCCGGGCTGTCCGGATCAACCGTGCGGTCCACGTGAGCACCCACTAATTCGCGGACCAACACGTACTGGGCATGGTTGGTGTCCTGGTACTCGTCAACCAGGATGTGCCGGAACTTGCGGCGGTAGAACTGCGCGATCTGCGGGAACTGCTGCAGCACGGCCACGGTTTCACCGATGAGGTCGTCGAAGTCCAGAGCATTGGCCGCACGCAGGCGCCGCTGATATTCGCCGTACACGTCGGCGACGATTCGGCGCAGCTCACCGGCATCGTCGTCGATGCTGAGGTTGGCCACCGCCTGCTCCGGCGAGATGAGCTCGTTCTTCAGGTTGGAGATGGCGGTGGCCAGCAGGCGTGGTGAGTAGCGCTTGATGTCCAGGCTCATATCGCGCCCGATCATCTGCAGCAGTCGCCGGGAGTCATCGGAGTCGTAGATCGAGAAGTTGGAGTTCAGTCCGGGCAGCAGAGAAGCCTGGTTCCGCAGGATGCGCACGCAGCTGGAGTGGAAGGTCGAGACCCACATGGAGTTGGCACGCCGGCCCACGAGGTTCGCCACGCGCTCACGCATCTCGGCGGCGGCCTTGTTGGTGAAGGTGATGGCCAGGATCTGACCTGGGCTCACGTCGCGCTCGGCCAGGAGGTAAGCGATGCGACGGGTCAACACCGCGGTCTTCCCGGACCCGGCGCCGGCGACGATCAGCAGCGGCGACCCCTGGTGTGCGACGGCGGCCCGCTGCTGCGGGTTCAGGCCGTCGAGCAAGGCGTCGCTGTGCGAGCTCGAGTCGCTGGGCATGTCGAAGAGCGCGGGCTCGGGAAGGGCCGATGAACCGCTGGAGCGAAGAGAATCAGGTGTAGCCATGACCGATCTAACTTACCGCTGACGAGGGACAATCTTGGCCTGATGCTCCTCGCATCGGCGTTCGCCGCATGTCAGCTACACTCTGTGATGTGCTTGACCACCACGAGCGATTTTTTTACGGGTACCGGACTCCGGTGCCCGTGGTCTAGCCGATTCACGAGCCCCGCAGTCCGCTACCGGACTACGGGGCTCCTCTCTTGTGAGGCCGGATTCCGGGGCGGCATTGCGGATCGAACCGCTCCAAGAGAAAGTGTGAGACAGAATGACTACTCAAATGACCGAGAACGCCGCCAACAACGCTGCCGAGTCCGTGCCGGACATCGATGAGCTGCGCAAGGAGATCGACCGGCTCGACGCGGAGATCCTCGCCGCGATCAAGCGCCGCACCGAGGTCTCCCGCGAAATCGGCAAGGCCCGGATGGCATCGGGTGGCCCGCGCCTTGTGCACAGCCGCGAGATGAAGGTTCTCGAGCGCTTCAGCGAACTGGGCCAGGAAGGCCATACTCTGGCCATGCTGCTGCTGCGTCTGGGTCGCGGCAGATTGGGACACTGATCCGGCGCATCCCGGCGGGGATCGGCGATGAGGGAGGGATCCGTTGAGCGACCAAGACAAGGGTGCGGACAAGCCTGATGCCGCGGACGACGTCGCCGCGGACAAGCCCATCCCAGAGGACGGCACGACCGGGGATGCCGACCGTGAGCCTGTGGACTATGAGCTGGAGGCGGCCGTGGCCGCCGAGCGAACGCCCACGCGCCGGTTCGTCGCCAGGCATGCCACCAAGATTGTCATCGGGGTACTGGCGGTCTGCCTCGCCGCGGTGACTGCGGTTGCGGCGGGCCTCTGGGTCGAGAACAACCGGACCATCGAGGACACGCCCCAGTCTCGGCCGACCGTCAAGCTCGGTGTCCCTCTGGTGAACCCTGCGGCACCCAGCACTAGCACGACGACGACCACGACGAAGTCGCGGACCCGCACGAGCAGCGTCACCACCAGTTCCCCCAGCATTTCTACCAGCGGCGCAGCCTCAAGCTCTGCCACGACGACCACAGCCACCGCGACGACGAGCACGGGGACGGCCACCACCAGCATCTCGGTACCGGGCCCCACCACGTCGTCGGTGCCGCGCGAGGGCACCAAGGAGGAGGAGCGTGAGCTGACGAACGTCCTCAAGGCGTTCTACGCCGCGCTGGGCGCCAAGGATCTCGACGTGCTCAACGCCCTTTCCTGCGTGAAGATCACCGACGAGGACCTCCAAGGCCAGCCCGATGATCTGAAGATCAACGTGGACAAGGTGGAAAAGACGGTCGTGAACGGCGATACCGCCTCCTCTCGGGTGACCATTACCGCTTCGGCTGGCGGGAAGACCGAGACCAAGACCGGTATCGCCGGGTTCGCCCGGATCAGCAGTCGATGGGTGACCTGCGCCAACCAGTAGGCAGCACTGCGCCGTCCGAGCCCCACTACTAGGCTCGGTCGCATGACACTCGCAGCGGCGTGGCAGGCACTGGAAACTCATCACAAGCAGATCGCCTCCACCCACCTTCGAGAGTTCTTCGCCGACGACCCGACCCGGGGAAGCGACCTGACCGTGACGGTCGGTGACCTGTACATCGATTACAGCAAGCACCGCCTGACTCGCGAAACCCTTGCACTGTTAGTCGATTTGGCCAAAGCGGCCGATCTCGAGGGGCGCCGCGATGCGATGTTCGCCGGTGCGCATATCAACACTTCCGAAGACCGCGCGGTCCTGCACACCGCGCTGCGCCTGCCGCGCGACGCACAGCTGGTGGTCGACGGGCAGGACGTTGTCGCCGATGTACATCAGGTGCTCGATGCCATGGGCGACTTCACCGACCGGGTGCGCAGTGGCGAGTGGGCCGGGGCTACCGGGCAGCGCATCACCGCCGTCGTCAACATCGGGATCGGCGGTTCGGACCTGGGGCCCGTGATGGTCTACCAGGCGCTGCGACACTATGCCGACGCCGGGATCTCGGCGCACTTCGTCTCCAATGTCGACCCCGCGGACCTGGTGGCCACACTCGCCGGCCTGGACCCGGCGACAACGCTGTTCATCGTTGCTTCGAAGACGTTCTCGACGCTGGAGACGCTCACCAACGCGACGGCGGCACGGCGCTGGCTCGTGGACGCACTCGGCGAGGACGCCGTCTCCAAGCACTTCGTGGCCGTCTCCACCAATGCGAAGCTGGTGTCGGAGTTCGGAATCGACACCGCGAACATGTTCGGCTTCTGGGATTGGGTCGGCGGTCGCTACTCGGTGGACTCGGCGATCGGCCTGTCCGTCATGGCGGTGATCGGGCGTGAGGCATTCGGAGAATTCCTTGCCGGGTTCCATACCGTTGACGAGCATTTCCGCACCGCACCCCTGACGGAGAATGCGCCGGCACTGCTGGGTCTCATCGGTCTGTGGTACTCGAATTTCTTTGGCGCACAGTCGCGTGGAGTGCTTCCCTACTCGAACGACCTGGCACGCTTCGCGGCCTACCTGCAGCAACTGACCATGGAATCCAATGGCAAGTCGGTGAAGGCCGATGGCGCGCCCGTGACCGTCGATACCGGCGACATCTATTGGGGCGAGCCCGGAACCAACGGTCAGCATGCCTTCTACCAACTGCTGCACCAGGGCACCCGGTTGATTCCGGCCGACTTCATCGGCTTCAGCGAGCCCACCGACGATCTGCCCACCGCCGACGGCACGGGCAGCATGCACGACCTGCTGATGAGCAACTTCTTCGCGCAGACGCAGGTGCTGGCCTTTGGCAAGACCGCCGAGGAGATCGCCGCCGAAGGCACCGCGGCTCATGTCGTACCTCACAAGGTGATGCCCGGAAACCGGCCCAGCACAACCATTCTCGCCAGCAAGCTGACCCCCTCGACCGTAGGACAGCTGATCGCGCTCTACGAGCACGAGGTGTTCACCGCGGGGACGGTCTGGGGTATCGACTCCTTTGACCAGTGGGGTGTGGAGCTGGGCAAGAAGCAGGCCATCGCCCTGCTGCCGGTCATCACCGACGACGCATCCCCGGCCCAGCAGACCGACAGCTCTACCGACGCGCTGGTGCGCTACTACCGCGAGGCGCGGGGCCGCACGCGCTGAAAATCAGCGCTCAGCGCTCAGCGCTCAGCGCATCCCGCAGATCGGTCAGTGCGGGGTCAAAGCCTCGCACCGAGGGCCAAAAGCTGCCGATAGCAACATCCACCACCTCAGCCGCTTCGCCGAGTACCTTGAGGCCCTCGTCGGTTAGCTCCAGCAGCGACGAGCGGCGGTCGTCCGGGTTGGGGAGTCGGCAGACCAATTGACTTGCCTCAAGCCGGTCCACAATTTTGGTGGCACCCCCCGTGGTGACCACAAGACCTTCCGCAATGTCATTGACACGAGTCTGATTGCGCGAATTGATAAATGAGAGAACTTCGACTGAGCCTAGTTTCGGCAGGCCTGCGTGGGCGAGTCGCAGTTCCACGGCTCGCCACAAGCGCGTCTCCGATTCGACGAGCAATCGGAGTCTGCGAAGTCCCTCACTCACGATCACAATGTGACCACAATCTTCCCTGGTGCGCGAGGACCGTCGAGCGACTCATGCACTCGTGGCACATCCTCGAATCCGTATGTCGCCGCCAACTGCGACGGGATCGTCCCACTAGCGACCGCATCAATAACCAAGTTCAACGGGGCTTCGGTGATGGGCAACGCGGGAGAACCGACCAGCTGACTCGGAAAAAATCCGATCGACACGGCGGGGGCCAGGTCATCGGTGAGACTGAAGTTCTCGAAGACCGGCGGCCCGGCAAGCAGGCCAACGACAGTCACCTTGCCGAAGGGCCGCACCACGCGGGAGAGTCGCGCCGATTCATGACCACCAACGATGTCCAGAACACCCTCTACCCCCGCAGGGGCCAGTTCCCGAATCTTGTCGGTCAGGTCTGACGAATCGATCAACACCTGCGCCGCTCCGGCGCGCTTGACTGCATCGAGATCCTTATCGCTTCTCACAATCCCGATAACATTTGCACCGATCACCTTGGCCGCCAGGGAAGTTGCCGATAGGCCAAGCGCAGAGGCCGCCCCCCGGACCAGCAGGGTAGCCCCCGCGCTGATCCACAGGGACTTCTCAACTGCACCCCACGCGGTGATGTAGGACTGCGGGAGCGCAGCCAGCTGCGCCCACCCCAGACTGTTCGGAGGGATCTCAAAGACGTTGCTCGCCAGCACGTTCACCTGTTCGGCGTAGCTCCCAAAGCGATCGAATTGGAGCCCTCCCATGATGGTCGCCACCGCGGTACCCGTGGCAAGCCTTCCTGATGGGTCGGCAACAACCTCTCCAACAGCCTCGATCCCGGGCACAACCACGCCCTCCACGGGACCCATCTTTCCCAACCTGCGGTACCGCTCAGCCGCGTTGATCCCGAATGCCTTGACCTTGATCGCAACTTCCCCCGGCTGGAGATCGGGTAGATCGACGTCACGCAATGCCAGCACCTCCGGGCCACCCTCCCTGGTGATCACCCATGCCTTCATTTCGCCTCCTCAAGAGTTCTTCAACAAAATGCTTCCATGAATGTATCTTCCATGGAAGCTTCTTGCAAACGCCGAACTACACAGGGAAATCGGCGCGCTAGGTTGCGGCGACGATGACCACCAGCGCCTGCGTCTTGGATATGCGGCGAATCCGGTGGGTCCGGGTGGCGTCGAGGTAGGCGCTGTCCCCTTCGTCGAGGACATAACTGACGTCCTCACACTGCAACTCGATCGACCCGCGGTGCACGAACACGAACTCCTGGCCCTCGTGGGAGGACCTGTGTTCGGCGAACTCCGTGGACGGACTGGCCAGGAACGGCGTCATGATCTTGCCGAGCATCTCGGTGCTCAGCGCATGGAACTTGCTGTCATCCCATTCATCGGCGCCGCGATCCACCACCACGCGGGACTCATGGGCGTCATTGGTGAACAGCCGGCTGACGTCGACCTCAAGCGCCTGAGCGATGCGTATCGCAACGGATACCGATGGCGTGCTGTGCTCTCGCTCGACCTTCGATAGGTAGCTCTTGGTCAGACCGGTGCGGTTGCCCAGCTCTTCCAAGGTCAGGCCGCGTTCCCGGCGCAGCGCACGAACCAGCGATGTCATGGGGCCAGTGTGACACGAAGGTTCCTATTCGCCACCGATGACAATCCAGATACAACACTGTTGACCATATGACACTTTGTGTCATATGGTGGTGGTCGAACAGCCCGAGACCAGAAAGGAGCACGGAAAATGGCCAACACACTTCAGGACACCAAGTCGGCTCTGATGAATCGCGCCGAGCGCAGCATGGAGACGCATTTCTCCGACTCGGAATGGACCACACGACAGAAGGTCGCACTCACCTGCCGCGCACTGTTCGATCGCGGGCATGATTCCGGCCTCGCCGGACAGATCACCGCGCGCGCCGAAGAACCCGGCACCTTCTACACCCAGCGGCTCGGACTTGGATTCGACGAAATCACCGAGGAGAACCTGCTACTGGTCGACGAGGATCTCAACGTTCTCGAAGGATCCGGAATGGCCAACCCCGCCAACCGTTTCCATAGCTGGATCTACCGGGCCCGCCCCGACGTGCAGTGCATCGTGCACACTCACCCGTTCCATGTCGCGGCGCTGTCCATGTTGGAGACACCGCTGGTGGTGTCGCAGATGGATATCGCCCCACTGTATGACGACTGCGCCTTCCTGCCCGACTGGCCGGGCGTGCCCGTCGGCAACGAAGAGGGCGAGATCATCTCGGCCGCATTGGGAGACAAGAAGGCGATACTGCTCGCCCACCACGGCCATGTCGTGGCCGGTGCCTCCGTCGAAGAATCCTGCTCGCTGGCAGTGCTGATCGAGAGGGGCGCAAAGCTGCAGCTCGCCGCCATGGCAGCGGGAACCATTGCCCCGCTACCCGACCGGCTGGCCCGCGAGGCGCACGACTGGACGCTCACCCCCCGGCGCAGCATTGCCAACTTCGCCTACTACGCCCGCACCGCGCTCGCCAATCACCCTGCAACCCTGAGGAAGACCGCATGACATCCACGCCACAGTTTCACGGAATCATCGCCTACCCCGTCACCCCCTTCTTCCCCGATGACACCGTGGACACCGATCGGCTCGCCGAACTGGTGTCCCGGCTCGTCGAGGACGGGGTCCACGCCATCGCGCCATTGGGCAGCACCGGCGAATCCGCCTATCTCGAGGAGCGCGAATTCGACGCCGTGGTCGACACCACCGTCGCCGCCGTCAACAAGAGGGCGCCCGTCATCGTCGGCGCCTCGGATCTGACTACCGCCAACACCATTCGGCGGGCCCGGCATGCCCAGCAGGCCGGTGCCGATGCGGTGATGGTGCTACCGGTCTCGTACTGGAAGCTCAGCGACCGCGAGATCGCACAGCACTACGCCTCCGTGGCCGCGGCCATCGATATTCCGGTGATGGCCTACAACAACCCCGCCACCAGCGGCGTGGACATGAGGCCCGAGCTCTTGGTCTCGATGTTCCGCGACATCGACAATTTCACCATGGTCAAGGAGTCGACGGGCGACCTCAATCGAATGCTCGGTATTCAACGCCTCAGCGACGGACAGCTGCCCTTCTACAACGGCAGCAACCCACTGGTGCTCGACGCTCTCAACGCGGGCGCTTCCGGATGGTGCACCGCTGCACCGTGTTTGGCGCCGCAGCCGTGTCTGGATCTCTACGAGGCGGTACGCGCCGGGCGCCATGATGACGCCGCATCGATCTACAAGGGACTCAAGCCGCTGCTGCAGTTCATCGTCGCCGGCGGTTTGCCGACAACCGTCAAAGCCGGATTGGAACTGCAGGGGCGCGCCGTCGGCAATCCGAGACGCCCGCTACTGCCGCTGGATTCCGAGGGGCGCGAGACGTTGAAGGGCATCCTGGCGTCGACTTCTTAATGGTAATGGTTATCATTATCATGTGATCACAGCCCAGCTCTTACCCGTAACCGTGCTCTCCGGATTTCTCGGAGCCGGAAAAACCACCCTGCTCAACCACATCCTTGCCAACACCGAGGGACGCCGCGTCGCGGTGATCGTCAACGATATGAGCGAGGTGAACATCGACGCCGCCCTCGTTGCGGGCACCGGACACCTGGACCGCACCGAGGAGCGGCTCGTCGAACTCACCAACGGCTGCATCTGCTGCACCCTGCGTGAGGATCTGATCGAAGCCGTCGGAAACCTGGCCCGACAGAACCGATTCGACCAACTCGTCATCGAATCGACCGGCATCTCCGAACCCATGCCGGTGGCTGCCTCGTTCACCTGGGAATTCGAGGACGGAACGAGCCTCGGGCAGGTGGCCAAGCTCGACACCATGGTGACGGTCGTCGATGCTTCCACCTTCCTGCCCGAGCTGGCCCGCGGCGAGGCCCTGGCCGACCGCGATATGGCCGCCGCCGACGGGGACGCCCGGTCCATCGCCGACCTGCTCACCGATCAGGTGGAGTTCGCCGACGTTCTGATCCTCAACAAGGTGGACCTGGTGAACGAACGGACCCTCGGAATGGTGGAGACACTGTTGCGCCGCCTCAATCCCACCGCAACGATCGTGCGCTCCACCGGCGGCTCCGTCGACCTCGATCTCGTACTACAGACGGGATTGTTCGACCCCGAGCTGGCCGCCCAGGCACCGGGCTGGGACGAGGAAATCGCCGACGGGCACACGCCCGAAACCGAGGAATACGGCATCAGCAGCATGACCTTCCGCTCGGACCGGCCGTTTCATCCCCAACGCCTCAACGCGGCGCTGGAAGCGCTGCAAGGATTGTTGCGCAGCAAGGGATTCTGCTGGATCGCCAGCCGCCCCGACATCGCGGCGATCTGGTCGCAGGCGGGACCGAACCTGACGATCGAACCCGCTCAGTTCTGGCGCAACACCGAGGTCGCACCGGGGCAGGAGATTGTCTTCATCGGCGTGCGGCTGGACCGGCCGCGTGTGCAGCATCTCCTGGAATCAGCGGTACTCACCGATGATGAGCTCGCCGGCGGCCCCGAGACGTGGCATAGCTTCCCCGATCCTCTGCCGACCTGGGGTGTCATGCACGCCCACTAACCGCGGCGGGTCATGGCAGCCTTTTTGGCGCGGTTCCCGCAGGTGTTCATGTTGCACCAGCGCCGGTTGTTGGCACGGCTGGTGTCGAGGTAGAGGCCATGGCACTGCCCATCCGCGCATGACTTCACCCGATCGCGATCGGGCCCACCCAGTGTCTCAATGGCATCGGCGGCAATGATCGACAATGCGTCCGCGGCACACTCGCCCTGCCAGATTGCCTCGCCGTTCTCGAACAGCCGGTACGCCTTGCCTTTTCGGGAGAAGGCGTTCAACGTCCGGGCCGCTGCCGGTGCGATCCTGCCGCGGCCAGCGACCTGCACACCCGCACGGTGGATGGTCTCGCGAAGCTCCGTCGCGGCCGCCAGTTCCTCCTCCGTCAACGACTCGCCCGAGAAACTCAATCCGTTGGCCTGCAACCACAGCCCCAGCCGCCCCGGGTTGGTGAGCCGCTCGCTTGCCGCCCCGGCGCGGTCGAAAACCGTCGCGGTGAAACGGAAGGCCAGCACCGCGTTGTCCAGCCGAAACACCACGCGAGGATCCTCTGCCATGTGAACCACACTAACCGGTTCGACAAGGTATCGACGATGCCCTACGGTAGAACCGTCTAAACCGGTTCATTGGAGGAGAGATGTCCGTCAATCACGTCGGGATTACCGTTCCCGATATCGCCGCGGGAATCGACTGGTATCGCGATGTGTTCGGATTCGAATGCATCATGGGTCCACACACACTCGAACCCGGACCGGCCGGCGAGCTCCCACCCGGGCTGGACAGTCGATTCGGCCAGGCGCGCATGGCCGGTCTACAGACAAGAAACGGGGTGGGGATCGAACTCTTTGAATTCATCGATCCCGTCACGGATCCACGGCCTGACGTACCCGTCGAATACACCCGGCGCGGCACCTGGCATCTATGCCTCACGGTTCCCGACGTGGAGAAACAGACACACGCCGTTGCCGCGGCCGGTGGACGGGTCATCACCCCGCCACGCGCCGTCGTGGCCGCCCGACCATGGACCATGTCCTACCTCACCGATCCATGGGGGACCGTCATCGAACTGATGAGCCACGACTACACCGAGATCTTCACCAACTGGCCTACTGAAAACGGAGCGCACCCGTGAGCACAATTGCCGTCGTCGGACTCGGAGCCATGGGAAAGGCCATGGCACACAATCTTCTTCAGGCCGGACATGAAGTCTCCGTGTGGAACAGGTCTCCCGGCCCCGTCGACGAACTGTCGGCTGCGGGCGCTCGCCCACTCCGCTCCCCCGCACAGGCCTTCGGCTCCGCAGTGGTGTTCTCCGTGCTGGCCGACGACCACGCCGTAACCGAAACCCTTTTGACACCAGAGATTCTCGGAGCAGCATCGGGAGCTTTGCATGTCAACCTTGCGACCGTCAGCACGCAGCTGGCCGACCGGGCCACGGCACTGCATGCCGAGCACGGCGTGGGGTACGTTGCCGCGCCGGTATTCGGCCGGGTCCCTGTGGCACAGGCCGGGCAACTGCAGGTGTTGTCGGCGGGCGCCTACGACCAAATCGACAGAGCACAACCATTCCTCGACGTCATCGGGGCGCGCACCTGGCGATTGGGCGCTGTGCCTCGACAGGCCAATGTCGTCAAGATCATCGGAAACTTCCTGATCGCATCGGCCATTCAGTCGCTGAGCGAGGCCGTCAGCATGGCCGAACGATCCGGCGTGGACTCCGAACTGCTGATCGACTTGCTGACCAGCACCCTATTCCAGGGTCCCGCATACAGCAGCTACGGCAAGCTCATCGCCACCTCCACCTACCAACCCGCTGGTTTCACAACCACTCTGGGACGCAAGGATGTCGGGCTGGCTCTCGACGTCGCGGCAGATACCGGCTTGCGACTGCCCTTCGGCGAGGTACTGCGAACGGTTCTCGATGAGGCGCTGGCCAACGGGCAGGCCGACCTGGACTGGTCCTCGATAGCCGATCTGCAGCGGGCGCGCGACGTGTAGCGACTATGGCATGATGTCCACAGGAAATGCCTCACGTACACAGGCGAATCGGACTGTCTTGTATGGAGGTTTCCTGTGGCTACATCATCTCTCGAACTGACGGCAAGTCGCCCCTTTCCCCCTCGACTAGGGCCCAAAGGCTCTCTTATCTACAGACTTGTTACCACCACCGATCACAAGCTGATCGGAATCATGTACCTCGTCACGTGTTTCGCCTTCTTCATGGTGGGCGGTCTGATGGCGCTGCTGATCCGCGCCGAACTCACCACGCCGGGGCTCGCATTCCTGTCCAACGAGCAATACAACCAGCTCTTCACCATGCACGGCACCGCCATGCTGCTGTTCTACGCAACGCCCATCGTGTTCGGCTTCGCCAACGTGGTGCTGCCATTACAGATCGGCGCCCCCGACGTGGCCTTTCCCCGACTGAACGCATTATCGTTCTGGCTCTTCTTGTTCGGTGCTCTCATCGCGATGGCCGGCTTCATTACCCCCGGCGGCGCCGCCGACTTCGGCTGGACCGCCTACACCCCGCTCTCCGATGCCATCCACTCGCCGGGTGCCGGTGCCGACCTGTGGATCCTGGGTGTCGCCGTCGGTGGCCTGGGCACCATCCTCGGTGCGGTCAACATGATCACCACCATCGTGTGCATGCGCGCCCCCGGCATGGTGATGTTCCGGATGCCGATCTTCACCTGGAACATCCTGGTCGTCAGTGTGCTTGTGCTGCTGGTATTCCCGCTGCTGGCAGCGGCCGCCATCGGGCTCGCGGCCGACCGGCACCTCGGTGCGCACATCTTCGATCCCGCCAACGGCGGTGTCCTGCTGTGGCAGCACCTGTTCTGGTTCTTCGGACACCCCGAGGTATATGTGTTGGCCCTGCCGTTCTTCGGTGTGGTGTCGGAGATCTTCCCGGTGTTCAGCCGCAAGCCAATCTTCGGTTACACCACGCTGGTCTTTGCAACCCTGGGCATTGGGGCCTTGTCCATCGCGGTGTGGGCGCACCACATGTATGCCACCGGCGCCGTGCTGCTGCCGTTCTTCTCCTTCATGACGTTCCTGATCGCCGTCCCGACCGGCATCAAGTTCTTCAACTGGATCGGCACCATGTGGAAGGGCCAGTTGACCTTCGAAACGCCCATGCTGTTCTCGATCGGTTTCCTGGTCACCTTCCTCTTCGGTGGTTTGACCGGCGTACTGCTGGCCGCTCCCCCCATCGATTTCCACGTCACCGACTCGTACTTCGTGGTGGCGCACTTCCACTACACGTTGTTCGGCACCATCGTGTTCGCCAGCTTCGCGGGCGTGTACTTCTGGTTCCCGAAGATGACCGGACGTCTACTCGACGAGCGCCTCGGCAAGTTCCATTTCTGGCTGACGTTCATAGGCTTTCATGCCACGTTCCTGGTGCAGCACTGGCTGGGCAATGAGGGTATGCCGCGCCGGTATGCCGACTACCTGCCCAGCGATGGCTTCACGGGGCTGAACGTCGTGTCGACGATCGGCGCGTTCATTCTCGGTTCGTCGATGCTTCCGTTCGTGTGGAATGTGTTCAAGAGCTACCGGTACGGCGAGGTTGTCACGGTCGACGACCCGTGGGGCTTCGGCAACTCCCTGGAGTGGGCCACCAGCTGCCCGCCGCCGCGGCACAACTTCACCAAGCTACCCCGAATCCGTTCGGAACGACCGGCATTCGAGCTGCATTACCCGCACATGTCCGAGCGCATGCGCGCCGAGGCGCACGTCGGGCATTAGCCCGGAACGTGGCCGCCGTCCGGCTCGTGTCCGAAAACAAAGCGGCGGCCGGTGATCTGCGCCGGGATGATGCGCACGTAATGCAGCTTCACGGTGGGTATCCACGGGTAGAGGCCACCCTGGTCGGCCTCGTCGATGTCGGCCGACGAGTTCAGTACTTGTGCCGCACCACGCACCACGACACTCCAGCCACCGATGTCGTTGTGATCGTCCGCCTCGAACAGCACCTCATCGCTCACGACGGCACCGAAAAGCTTGGTGCCCTCGGCTGTCCGGAACAGCACGGTGCCCCGTTGGGTCACAAAATTGATGGGGAAGATCTCGGGTCTTCCATCGATCACCACGACCAATCTTCCTAGCTTGGCGCTGGACAGCAGCGTCCAGCTTTCGTACTTTTCCAGCAGGGTCACGGGTTGCGAGTCGGGCGTCATGACTGCATGATCGCCGACCGCGGCGACCAGAACTAGATGCGAAAGTCACTATCTGAGGGCGGCAATCAGCGCGTGAAAATCCTTGAGCCCGCGTGGATCTACTCCCATGTACGTCAGATAGGAAATGCCCAGTTCTTCGCGAAGCGCGATGATCCGCTCGATGAGCGCCCCTTTGGACCCGTGCAACAGCGTAGGAGAGGCGAGTAGCTGTTCATCGGAATCATGCGGCCGGTAGACACGCATCAGCCCCAGATCCGGTGCGCGGTCAATCGCGACATCGAATATCCCCAAGTTCAGTTCCGGCGTGTCAGTGCGTTGACCGGCCGCGTCCAGCACGTACGCGGCACGTTCGGCGAGATCGGCGTTCGTCTTCGCATCGGAGATCGCAACGATATCGGCGTGCTGCGCCGCGAGTTTCAGGATCTTGTCCCCCTTGCCCGCGATCATGATCGGTACGGGAGCCTGGACTGGCCGCGGCCAGTGCTGCGGGCTCGAAAGCAACCCCCGCAGCGCACCGAGAGCATCGGCAAGCTGCTGCACGCGTCCGGCGGGACTCAGGAACGGCACTCCCGCCGCCTCGTACTCCTGCTCGACATAACCGGCTCCCAATCCGATCTCGACGCGGCCGCCGGTGAGCCGGTCAATCGTGGCAATGTCGCGCGCAAGTAGACGCGGCGAATAGAAACCAGTAGTCAGTACGAAGCTTCCGACCCGGATGCTCGTCGAGGCGCTCGCGGCGGCAAGCATCACCGGGAAGGGCGCACCCACACCAAGGTGATCGGGAACCACGACAACGTCCACCCCGCAATCCTCGGCCTGACGCACCTGCTCGCGGATCTGAACAGGATCGCCATGGGAGATCAGATTCGTGCCAAACCGAAATCCGTGTCTAATCACCGAGATTCCCACCTCTCAAGATCTGGACCAAGCACTTGTTTGGTGTTATGCAGGTCTGAGGCTACCGGTTGCGAGGAGGCAATGACATGGTCTATCGAGTGGTCCAGTGGGCGACGGGCGAAGTGGGCAAGGCCGCAATCCGCGCGGTGCAGGCCCATCCGGAGCTACAGCTGGTGGGGTGCTGGGTGCACTCCCCGCAAAAGACTGGCGTCGATATCGGAGAGCTCATCGGGCAGGCGCCCCTCGGTGTCACAACGACCAACAGTCTGGAAGACATCCTCGCCCTGGACGCCGACTGCGTGATCTACAGCCCGCTGCTTCCCAATCCGTCCGAGGTTTCGGCATTGCTCGCCTCAGGAAAGAATGTGGTTACCCCGGTCGGTTGGTTCTACCCAGACAGTTCGGGCGTCGACCTGGATGCCACCGCGCGCCAGGCCGGAGTAACGCTGCACGGCACGGGAATTGACCCCGGCGGCATCACCGATCTTTATCCGCTGATCTTCTCGTCCATGACATCGGCCGTAACTTACGTGCGTGCTGAGGAGTACTCAGACATCCGCACCTATGGCGCTCCCGACGTCATCCGGCACATCATGAAGTTCGGCGGTACTCCCGAAGAAGCTATCAGCGGCCCCATGCCCAAACTGTTGGGCGGCGGGTTCAAACAGTCCCTGCGAATGATCCTCGATGGCATGGGTTTCGCAGAGGTGGAGATCCGGCCTAGCCTCAAGGTCGCCGTCGCCACCGCAGACATCGATTCTCCGATCGGCATCATCAAACCCGGATGCGTTGCCGGTCAGCAATTCTCGTGGGAGGCATTCGTAGGGGACGAGGCGGTCGCACGAATCGCCGTGAACTGGCTGATGGGCGAAGATCACCTGGAACCCACCTGGTCCTTCGGCCCGACGGGCCCGCGCTACGAGGTCGAAGTGCATGGCACTCCCTCCTCATCGTGCACTATCACCGGCTTTCATCCCCACAGCGTCGAGGCCGGGCTCGTCGCCAACGAGGGCGTGGTCGCGACTGCCGCGCACTGCGTCAACTCCGTGCCGTACGTATGCAGGGCCGAGCCGGGACTCAAGTCATACCTTGACCTTCCGCTCATCGCGGGCAGGGCGCATCCCCGGCTCCATCGGTGACCGATGGAGCCGAGGACAGCTCGTTAGGCAGCGTCCTTGTGGGATGAGCCGCCAGCTCCCGATCCCTCGGTCCCGCCGCTCTTCGACGGGCCGGAGGTCGCCGGTTTGGCCGCCTTCGACTCCCCGCCTGCCGGTTCACTCTTATTACCGGTGCTCGCTGCGGGTTCGGGTTTGGACGGCGTACCCGTGATCTTCTGAACCGCGTCAGAGGCCTTCTGAAGCGCGGCCGAAAGATGTTCCTTGACGCTCGGCACGCCGCGCGGGGTTTTGCCAGGCTCGGACTTGTTGCCGCCGCTCAAATCCGTTGCACCGTTCGCCTTGACCGGCTTGCTGGGCAGCGCAATGACCTTCGCCAGCCGTTTGTCCGCCGGAGCCTGAACGGCAGGACTCTTTACTTCCGGCACATTCGCCTCTGGCGCCTTTACTTCGGGCGACTTTACTTCCGGCGCAGCCGATTCATCGGTCTTGGTGGCCGACTTGGCCGATCCGGCCGGCTTCTCCGTTGCCACCTCGGCCACCGTGGCAGTCGTCTTCGCCTCGATGACCTTCGCGTCGGAGAGCTTCGACTCGTGGGGCTCGGCGTTGGCGTTGGATTCGCGCGCAGCAGTCGACTTGCTCTCCGTCACCTTACTTTCGGCAATTATGGACTCCGGCTTGACGGATTGGTCCAGCACCTTCGGCAATGCGCCGCGCACCTCGTTGACGACGTCGCGCGCCACCGCCACCGGGAAGTGCACCGTGGACTTGATGACGTCTACCACTCCCTTGGCGACCTCATCGGCCACCTTGGAGATGTCGCCGGTCGCGATCGCCTGCTGAATGCGATACGCCGTGGTTTGCGGCTGTACGAAGAAGTTGCGGAAATCTACAAACAGCTTGGTCGGCAATGACGGGTTCTGGTTGACGGGCTTGCCATTCCACTCCTTGAGCGTCCAGCCGCCCTCCGGTGTGCCCTCCACCTTCACCACCGAAGTGTTACTGAGCGGGTCGGAGAGCAGCAGGGTGGGATCCGGATTGTCCACGTTCATCATGACCCAGAACATGATGGTGGCCCCGTGCGAGTAGACCACGGCATTGCGGTCGCCGTTCTCATAGATCGTCTTCACCGAGTCATCGACACGAGCATCAAACGCGTTGCCGTCCTCACCTCCGGGCACGGGCACGAAACGGGCGCCCAACGTCCACAGCAGGGGCGCGGCGATGTATCCGATGCGGCCGATGCCTTCCTTCTCCGATTGCCCTTCGAAGATGCCCGCACCGATCTCGCGCAGACCACCCAGCACGGTGGCCTTCTGCCCCAGCTTGTCCTCCATGGGCTTGGCCGTCTCCTGGGTGCGGATCATGTCCGACGCGTAAATGCCGTCGAAGCCACCGCCGAGCTTGTCGGCGACATCCTTGGCCTGCTGTTGGCCCGTCGCCGTGAGGTGGGGCCCAGGGACCGAGGTGTCGATCTTCCCCGACGCATTGCCTTCGGACTCGCCGTGTCGCACAAAGGTAATGGTCATCGGATCGGCCGCCCAGGCCACGACCGCTGTGACGATCGAGAAGACGAGGGCGGCGATCACCGTCGTCAGGACACGCGACATTGCCCGCGTTTTCGATTCACGCATTGAGAATCCCCATCCATAGGTCATGTGAGTGCGCTCACATTAGCGATGCCTGATCCGAGTTAGGCAATGTTTCATCCCACTGAGCGGACCATATGGACGTGACCAAATCTGGAACGAGATGTTAAGCGAAAACCCTTGCAGGGCTGAATATTCAGTGCTATCGATACATTGACCCGCTAGCGCGAGCCGGCCTTCTCCCCTTCTTCGAAGATGGCCGACGCGGGCCCGACGATCAGGGGGTCCGGCGCTCCCACGATCTCGGTGTCCTTGTTGTCATAGTCGAACTGCGAGAGCACGTGGCGCATCGCCTCCAGCCGGGCACGCTTCTTGTCGTTGCTCTTGACCACCGTCCAGGGCGCGCTGTCGGTGTCGGTGTAGAAGAACATCGCCTCCTTGGCCTCGGTGTAGGCGTCCCACTTGTCCAGAGACGCAAGGTCAGTTGGCGAGAGTTTCCAGTGGCGCACGGGATCGGTACGTCGCGCTTCGAAGCGGGCCAGCTGTTCTTTGCGGCTCACCGAGAACCACAACTTGACCAGGTGCGTCCCCGAGTTCACCAGCAT
The DNA here is from genome assembly GCF_001440005.1 of Mycobacteroides sp. H001. Taxonomy (NCBI): domain Bacteria; kingdom Bacillati; phylum Actinomycetota; class Actinomycetes; order Mycobacteriales; family Mycobacteriaceae; genus Mycobacteroides; species Mycobacteroides sp. H001. The sequence goes on along the minus strand of NZ_LJYH01000021.1, from coordinate 12,969 downwards.
GCGTTCGTATTCTGGTGCCTCACGCAGGAATTCGGCGACCTGCGCGGGAGTGCAGTAGCCCATCACCCGCTCGACACCAGCCCGGTTGTACCAGGAACGGTCCATCAGCACGATCTCCCCACCGCTGGGCAGGTGCGCGGTGTAGCGCTGGAAATACCACTGTGTCTGTTCTACCGAGGTCGGCTTCTCGAGTGCCACGACGCGCGCGCCACGGGGATTGAGGTGCTCGGTAAACCTCTTGATCGATCCGCCCTTACCGGCGGCGTCCCGGCCTTCGAAGATGATGCAGATCTTCTCGCCGCGCTCCTTGACCCACAGTTGCAGCTTGAGCAGCTCAATCTGCAGCTTGCGTTTGGTCTTCTCGTACTCCTTGCGACTGAGCTTCTCGTCGTAGGGGTAGCCCTGTTTCCAGGCATCCTTGCCCTCTTTGGTGCGACTGATCCCGCCGCGCAGGCTCGCGAGTTCATCGAGCTCGGCGGCGTAGTCCACCGTGACGGAGGCGTTCGGTTTCTCTTGATCGGCCATAGGTTCAGCATCCCACGTGGGCACAAAGTCCCATGTGGGAAACCCATGGCCGATTACGCCAGGCGCCCGGCCAAGCGCGGCGGAATCAGGCGCATGATCAAGGTCACCGGGGCCCACGGCCAGCGGGGCACCGCGGCGCGGCCGGGCTCCCTCTCGATGGCATCCACCATGGCAGTCACACCGGTCTTGGTGTCCACCATCATCGGCGTGGTGGGCGATTTGGCGCTCAGGTCGGTCTGGATGTAGCCCGGCTCGATGGTGCTGACCTTGATTGGGCCACTGGCATATTCGGCGCGCAGCGACTCGCCCAGCGAGGAGAGCCCCGCCTTGCTGGCCGCATACGCGGCCTTCGTACCCGGTAGCCCCTTGGCAGCGGTCACCGACGAAATAAGCACCAGGTGCCCGCGCCCCTGCTCTTTGAACAGTGCGAGCGACGCCTCGATCTGCACCAGCGCACCAATGAGATTGGTTTCGATGGTTTGGATGTTGGCCCACGACTTGCCGCCGCCCAGGTGCCAGCCCTTGGCGATTCCGGCGTTCACAACCACGCGATCCAGACCGCCGAGCTCGTCGCGCAGCTCGCCGAAGACCACCGGCACCGAGTCATGGTCGGTGACATCCAGGGAACGCACGGCGACCTTGATGCCCGGGTTAGCGGCCAACAGCTCCGCCTTGAGTTCTTCGAGTGCCTCGGTGCGCCGGGCGCACAGTGCCAGGTCACGTCCCTTCGCGGCGAACTGACGGGCCATCTCGGCGCCCAGGCCGGAGCTTGCCCCGGTGATGAGGATCTTCTGTCGCGTCACGTTGCCACTTTATTTGAGGAGCCGCGAGAGCCGACGGTCGGCCAGCACCTTGCCGCCGGTCTGGCATGTCGGGCAGTACTGGAAGGATTTATCGGCGAAAGACACCTCCCGCACCACGTCACCGCACACCGGGCAGGGCATCCCCGTGCGGGCATGCACCCGCAGTCCGGATCGCTTCTCCCCCTTGAGAGTTGCCGCCTGCTGCCCCACGCTGCGCTGCACAGCATCGGTGAGAACCGACTGCATGGCCTCATACAGCGCCGTGAGTTGGCCCTCGGTGAGCGTCTTTCCACTGGCGAAAGGGGACAGCTTGGCCACATGCAGGATCTCGTCGCTGTAGGCGTTGCCGATCCCGGCGATCACCCGCTGGTCGGTGATCACGTTCTTCAGACGTGCGGTGGTGCCGGACAGGATGTCGGCCAGCCCGGTGGCGGTCAGCGAGAGCGCGTCGGGCCCCAGTGCGGCGATCTGCGGCACAGCAGCCGGGTCTGCCACGACCCAGACAGCCAATCGCTTTTGGGTGCCGGCTTCGGTGAGATCGAATCCCGGTGCCTCGCCCGGTGTTCCGAGATGAACCCGCAGCGCGATAGGTCCCTTGCCCGGTTTGAGCGGCGCGGCGGCCAGCTTGTCCGACCAGCGCAGCCAACCCGCTCGCGACAAATGAGTGATCAGATAGTGACTGCCAACCTGAAGGCCCAGGTATTTACCCCAGCGCGTCGCACCCGTCACCGTGTGGCCATGCAGAGACGTGACCGGCGGATCGAAGGTCTTGAGCACCGAGAATGCCGAGACGTCGATGCGGCCGATGGTGGCCCCGGTGGCGTGGCGACGCAGGTGGTCAGCGAGCGCCTCGACTTCGGGTAGTTCGGGCATGGGCCCAGTCTGCCTCTACTCGCCGACACTCCGCAGTAGATAGGTGTCCATGATCCAGCCGTGTTCGGCCCGGGCCGAGGCGCGTATCTCGGCGATCCGCTCGCCCACCTCGCCGATGGCCCCCGATACCAGCAGCTCGTGCTCTGTGCCCAGATAGGCACCCCACCAGATCTGCGTTGACGGGTCCACCTGCCGGAATGCGCAATCACCGTCGAGCATCACCACAACGGTTCCGGTGCGAGGCCACTCGTCCAGCAACCGGCGCCCCGTCGTGATGAGCACCGGTTCCCCGATACCGTTCAGCACGATCCGGTGCCGCGCGGTGAGCGCGGAGACTGCGGTGATACCCGGCAGCACGTCGTAATCGAACGTATGAGGATCCTCGGCCAGGATCGCGTCGAGGATGCGCAGTGTGCTGTCGTAGAGGGACGGATCACCCCAGGCCAGGAAGGCGCCGACGCCACCCTCCGGCAACTCGGAGGCAATTGCTTTGCCCCACAACGCGGCCCGTTCTGCGTGCCACTGCTTCACCGCACCCTGATACTCGCCCCTGCCACGCACCGGGTCGGGCAGTTCGACGAAGCGATAGTCGGGTTCGGTGATGTACCGCTCGCAGATATGGCGGCGCAACTCGACCAGGTCGCCCTTGGTATCGCCCTTGTCTGCGACGAAGAAGACATCGACCTCGTTGAGCGCCGCGATGGCCTGCACGGTCAGGTACTCGGGATGGCCGGCACCGATCCCGATGACGCGGATCCGTCGCATCGCGACTTAGGAAGCAGCCGAATTGGGAGTCAACACCGCCGAGATCCCCTCAGTGATCGCCGATACGGTGAGCAGGTTGCCGATGAAATCACCCAGCTGCTCGTCGGTCTGAGTCTCCACGACGCCAGGAGTAACCAGTAGCGAGGCAGCGATCCGGAAGCTCCACTCGGCGGCGGCCTTGACGTCGATGGCGGCCAGCTGCTCGTCGGTGAGCAACTTGCGGAAGTACGGGGCCAGCAGCACGGTCGTCTGATCGATGAACGGACGCGCCTTGACGGTCAGATACGGCAGCACCTGCTCGGGGTTCTCCTTGAGACCCTTCTGCAGCAACGGGTGATGGCGTCCGTGCTGGACGATGCGCACGATGGCGTCGATGAATCCGGTGCGAGGGGTCTTCGCCGTCGCGAAGACCGGCTCCAGTATTTCGCCGAACCGGAGAAACTCCCGATGGAACAGTGCCTCGATGATCGCGGCCTGATCACCCACGTGTTTGTAGACGGTGGGCCTCGACAGACCGGCCTTCTTGGCGATCAACGCATGCAGGCGCGCCTCATAGCCGTGCTCCAGCAAGCATTCTTCGGCGGCATCGAGGATGCGGCGGCGAATCTCGCCGTGATCGCGGGTACGGCCGCGATGGCTTGACCGGCTCACTTTCATCGGTGCCTACTTTCGTTCGCCACAAAAATTACGTGGCACTTCGCGTCTCACTTGACGCCCCAACCTGCAACGTTTACGTTTGACATCCTAACGGAAAGGACTGTCAACGGTGACGTCTACCCTCAATAACGGCCCCGCTCGCACCCCGAATCGGGAGGAATACTCCGACCGGCTACTCAAGGGCTCGGTGCGCCGTTCCTACCAGCCAATGGTGGATCTGGACTGGGATGCGCCGTTGGATCCGGACAAGTACTTCCTGCCCCCGAAGGCAATCTCTCTGTACGGCACCGACATCTGGAACAAGATGTCACGCGCTGAACAGATCGAGCTGTCCAAGCACGAGATGGCCAACGTGCTCTCGGTCGGCATTTGGTTCGAGAACATCCTCAACCAGAGCCTGCTGCGCGCTCTCATGCACGCCAGACCGAACAGCAGCGAGACCTTCTATTCGCTCACCGAGATCGGTGACGAGACCCGCCACATGACGATGTTCGGTAAGGCGATATCGCAAGCCGGCGTCGAGCCCTACCGGCTACCGCTCTACCAGCGGTGGCTGGCCAACGCCCTACCCCTGGTCCTCAAGGGCCCAATGCTGTGGGTTGCCGCGCTGATTGGCGAGGAGATCTTCGACGCCATCCAGCGCGAGATGATGGATGATCCCGAGCTGCAGCCAATGGTCGCGCGGCTCATGCGAATTCACGTCACCGAGGAAGCTCGGCACATCCAGTTCGCTCGCGACGGCCTGCGCCAGCGTGTTGACAAACTGCCGCGGTATGCGCGTTTCATCGTCCGGCAGGTCAACGGCTTCGGTGGCCCCATCTTCATGTACCTGTTCACGAATCCGAAGATGTACCGCAATGTCGGGTTGCCCGGATATCAAACCCAGCGGATCGCGTACCGCAACGAGAACTTCCGCCAGACCCAACAGCTCGGTTTCGCACCGCTGTACAACTTCCTCACCGGCATCGGCCTGATGGGCGGAACGTCGCGCTGGATGTGGCGTAAAGCGAAGTTCGTCGCATGATGGATGACGACGATCTGTATGACGGCCCGGCGGTTATCACCGCGGGCGAGTTCACCGTCGAGTCGCGGGTGCGGCTGATTGGCTTCTTCAACCCCCTGGATGGCAAGTTCCACTGGCAGGGAACGATTTACGCCAAACCCGAGGGCGGTGAGCTCAAGGGCGGAACCCAGGTAACCATCGCCGTGGGCGAGACCAGCGCGCAAGGGCGCATCACCGAGCAGACCCCGTGGGGCCACTTTTCGGTCGCGGGTGTCGGCGCACCGCCGTACCCGCTACCCGAGATCGAGCTCGACGTCGCCAACTGACTTATCGGTGCGCAGACCACGCCAGCTGGAGTGCTTGAGAATTCCGCCGGGCGTGCGATCCCCGTAGCGAACCTCGGCGACCAGTACCGGTTCGACGAACTGCACATCTTTGGCCTCGACCGCGGAAAGCGGTGCACTGAAGGGTGATTCGTCGCAGTGCAACGGCTCTAGCTGCTCCTTGAGTGACGCCAGCTCCTTCTCTGTGAATCCGGTGCCCACCCGTCCGGCATAACGGAGCCCGTCGGGCGCCGGTATCCCCATCAGCAGAGCACCGATCCCGCTGCTGCGTCCGCCCTGCCCCTTACGCCAACCACCGATCACGACCTCTTGGCTGCTCCAGTTCTTCGCCTTGATCCAGGACTGGGTGCGCCCCGGCGTATACGCCGAATCCAGCCGTTTGGCGACGACGCCCTCCCAGCCCCGCTCGTGCGAATGAGCCAGCGCCGCTTCTCCGTCGCCGCCCAGTTGTTCGGGAACGGTCATCATCTCGGTGCCGGCCCCCAGTACGTCGAGCAGGCGGCGCCGGTCACGATACTTGTTGCGCAACAGGGATTTTCCATCTAGATACAGCAGATCGAATGCCCAAAATCGGACGTCGGCGCTCGGTGTTCGATTCTGTAGCAGCGAGAAGCTCGGCAGCCCCTTGGAATCCAGCACCACCACCTCACCATCGAGAACCACACGGTGCTCGGCCAATTCCCGGGAGAGCTGCTGCAAGGCCGGGAACTCCTCGGTGACGTCGCGCCCGCTGCGTGCCACGGCCCGCAACCGACCGTGGTCGCATTCGAGGAGTAGACGATAACCGTCCCATTTGCCTTCGAATGCCCACTCATCGGCGGTCAATCCCGCCACAGAACCGGTGGTCGGCAGCATCGGCGCGAGGCCCACTGGCATTGCGCCAGGTGATCGCTGATCCTTCATGCGGTGCGCCAGCCACTGCTTGCCATCGGTCTGAATCAGCGCATACCGCCCCGAGATTCGCTTGCCGTGCAGAGTGACAATGACTTCTCCCTTTGACCCGCCGTCGGCGCCGGAACCGTCGCGCGGATCGATGAACTTCTCGGTGTCATAGGTTCCCGAGTCCCAGATGGTGACCTCGCCGGCGCCGTACTCCCCCCTCGGAATCGTCCCCTCAAAGGTTCCGTATTCGAGCGGGTGATCCTCGGTATGCACCGCAAGATGATTGACGGACGGCTCCATGGGCAGATTCTTGGGGACCGCCCACGAGACCAGCACACCGTCGCGCTCCAACCGAAAGTCGTAATGCAGCGCGGTGGCGTGATGTTCCTGGATTACAAACGAACTATCGTGACCTGCTTGCGGTTCGACGGCGGGTACCGGTTCGGGAGTGCGCGCCGGATCGCGCATGCTGCGGTACGTAGACAGCCTGTCTTCGACAATCGCCACATCATCGAGCCCTGTCAGCAGATCACCGTCACGCTCGGCGCGCGCCAGTACTTCATCAAACCGCAACTGGCGCAGTTCAGGGTCGTCCAATTCGTCCCACGTCCGGGGTGCGGCTACGGTCGGCGCCTCGCGACCACGCAGCGAGTAAGGGGCAACCGTTGTCTTGGAACCGCTGTTCTGACTCCAATCCACGAAAACCTTGCCCGCACGCAGTTCCCGGGTCATCGTCACGGTGACCAGATCCGGCATCGACTGCTCCAGCTGCATCGCGACCCTTCTCGCGACGGTCACCGCACCGGATGAGCTGACCGGCTGCGCCAGCGGCACATACAGATGCAGCCCCTTGCTCCCACTGGTCAAGGGAAAGGTGGTCAGACCGATATCGCCGAGCACATCGCGCACCGCGCGGGCGACCTGTGCCAGCTGCGGTAGGTCCACCCCTTCGCCCGGATCCAGATCGAATACCAATCGTGTTGCCGGTCCAGGATTTTCGCCGACAAACCGCCACTGCGGCACATGTACTTCCAGTGCCGCCTGCTGGGCTATCCAGGCCAGCGCCACCGAAGTGTCGATCAACGGGTAGGTGACGTAGCGGGATTTGTGCTCGATACGCCGCCGGGGAAGCCAATCGGGGGCCGACGACGCGAGGTCCTTCTCGAAGAAAGACGGCTGCTCAACGCCGTTAGGCCACCGCTTACGGGTGACCGGTCGCCCCGCGAGGTGCGGCAGCATGAACGGGGCGATGGCGGTGTAGTAGCCGAAAACGTCCGCCTTGGTGGTGGCCGGAGTGGTTCCGCTTGGCGGATACAGCACCTTGTCCGCATTGGTGAGGCGCACGAACGCGGTTGATCCCGCACCGGATGTCGCGGACTGCGCGGCTCCGGTGGGCCATACTGGGGATATGCGTTCCATCTGGAAGGGCTCCCTCGCCTTCGGGCTGGTGAACGTCCCTGTCAAGGTATACAGCGCGACCGAGGACCACGACCTCAAGTTCCATCAGGTCCACAACAAGGACAATGGCCGGATCCGCTACAAACGCACCTGCGAAGAATGCGGCGAGATCGTCGAGTTCCGGGATATCAACAAGGCCTACGAGGCCGAGGACGGCCGCACCGTCGTGATCACCGATGAGGATCTGGCGACGCTGCCCGCCGAGTCCAGCCGCGAGATCGAGGTGCTGGAGTTCATTCCCGCCGCCGAACTCGACCCACTGCTATACGACAAGAGCTATTACCTCGAGCCCGACAGCAAGTCTTCGAAATCGTATGTGCTGCTGGCACAGACACTCGCGCAGACGGACCGGGTGGCGATCGTGCATTTCGCGCTGCGCAACAAGACACGCCTCGCGGCCTTGCGGGTCAAGGACTTCGGTACGCGTCAGGTGATGATCATCCACACGCTGCTCTGGCCTGACGAGATCCGCGAACCCGACTTCCCGGTGCTGGACCAGGAAGTGAAGATCAAACCGGCCGAACTGTCGATGGCGGGACAAGTGGTGGAGTCAATGGCCGACGATTTCGATCCGAGCCGATACAACGACACGTACCAGTCGCAGCTGCTGGAGATGGTGGAGGCCAAGCTCGAAGGTGGCGAGGCGTTCACCAAAGATGAGGCCCCCACCGAACTCGATGCCACCGATGTCTCGGATCTACTCGCCAAGCTCGAGGCTAGCGTCAAAAAGCGTCAGGCCGAGAAGGCCAGCACCAACTAGGCGAACGCCACCCTGAGGTGGCCTCGCCGCAGCACAAGGTTTCGGGTACTCTAACTTTTCTATTCGGGTACTTGAAATAGGAGGCGTGGGTGCTGGAGCGGCCGAAGCAGACGCGACCAATGCACGGGTTTTACCTACTCGGGCCCGCTTTCGTCGCAGCCATTGCCTATGTCGATCCCGGAAACGTCGCCTCGAATGTCAGCGCGGGCGCCAAGTACGGCTTCCTGCTGGTGTGGGTGATCGTCACCGCCAATGTGATGGCCGGGCTGGTGCAGTACCTCTCAGCGAAGCTGGGTCTCGTCACCGGGCAATCGCTGCCCGAGGCCGTCGGCAATCGCATGTCACGACCCACCCGGCTAGCGTTTTGGATGCAGGCCGAATTAGTCGCCATGGCAACGGATTTGGCAGAGGTCGTGGGCGGTGCCATCGCGCTGAACCTGCTGTTCGACCTGCCACTACTGCTCGGTGGTGTTATCACCGGAATCGTCTCGATGGTGCTGCTTGCCGTGCAGGACCAACGCGGACAACGCTCGTTCGAATATGTGATCTCGGCGCTGCTGGCCATCATCGCTATCGGATTCCTCGCCAGCGTCGTCGTGGAACCGCCGCCGCTGGGCGAGGCCGCCGCGGGGCTGATCCCCCGATTCCAGGGCGCCGAGAGCCTGATGCTGGCGACAGCCATGCTGGGTGCCACGGTCATGCCACACGCCGTATATCTGCATTCCGGGCTGGCCCGCGACAGACACGGACGTCCTGAAGAGGGCGAGCCGCGACGCAGGCTACTGCGCATCACCCGTTGGGACGTGAGCCTGGCGATGCTCTTCGCCGGCGCGGTGAACATGGCAATGCTGCTGGTAGCGGCCACCAACCTGAAGGGCCGCGACGGCGTCGACACGATCGAGGGCGCACACGCCGCCGTTCGCGACAGCCTCGGGCCCACCGTGGCCCTGCTATTCGCAATCGGCCTGCTGGCATCGGGGCTCGCATCGTCCTCGGTCGGCGCCTACGCCGGCGCCATGATCATGCAGGGACTGCTCCGCCGCTCGGTACCGATCGTGGCGAGACGGCTCGTCACGCTGCTCCCGGCGCTGGCGATCCTGGCCGTGGGGATAGACCCCACTCGGGCACTGGTGGTGTCGCAAGTGGTGCTGTCCTTCGGCATCCCCTTCGCTCTCATACCGCTCGTCCGCCTGACCAGCGATCACGGGCTGATGGGCACCGACGTGAATCATCGCGTGACGACCATGCTGGGCTGGATCATCGCCGCGCTCATCACACTGCTGAACGCGGTACTGGTTTTCCTTACCCTTGCGAACTAGTTTCTCCTGGGAGTAGGCTGTGAACCGTGAAACGAATCCTGCCCTCAGCCTTGGCAATTGGAGTCGTTGCTAGTGGTTTGTTCGTTGGAGGTATCGCCTCTGCAACCCCGGCAAAGGCAGATCCAGACATTTGCGGCTCCGTGGATACCTATCCCCGAGTTACCGTCTGCGCGGATGGCAACTGGGACCGCGGCTGGCACGGCAACAATGGCTGGCGCGGCAAGGGCCACTGGAAGCACTGGGACTGATCCCCAGCATCGCTGAACCGACCGTCTAGCGCGACAGACCGCGCGCTAGATGGGGCCACTACTGGAGTGGCCGTCTCCCGAGCGCGGCCCGAACCGCCGCGCGTAGTCCTCGTGAATCCACGCGTCCTTTTGACGCTTGAGCACATCGACCAAGCCCGGATCCAGTTCATGCTGCACCAGCCGGTGACGGCGCCAGACCTTGTTGAGGGCATGCGCCATGATGAGCACCCAAACGTAGATGGGCACCGTCATCTCCATGTGGACGTACAGCGACGCCGGCAGCAGCCAGAACGGCGCGAGGATGAAAAGCGGTGGAATCGCACACCGGAAAATGTGCCGACGCACCGCGCCCTTGCCCGCCAAATCATTGGCGACCCAGTCCTTCATCGAGTCAGGTAGGCGCCGTCCGTAGCAGTAGGCGATGTACTGAAAGAAGTTCGGGCGATCGGCGGCCATAACTAGATTGTAGACTAATAATTAGTGCACTAACTAATGGTTAGGATAGTGAGAATGACCGCAGTCTCACCCGAGGCCGACCCGCTGGCCCTGGAGCGGCAGGTGTGTTTCGCACTGGCCGTCACCAATCGCGCGGTGCTGGCCATCTACCGGCCGATACTCGCCCCCCTGGGGATCACACATCCGCAGTATCTCGTGATGCTGGCGCTCTGGGATCACGCCAAGAGCAGCGGCGATGATGCGCCGGAAGCGTTGTCCGTCAAGCAGATAGCCGCCCTACTGCAAACGGATTCGGCGACCATCTCCCCCATGCTCAAACGGCTCGAGACGCTGGGCCTGATCACCCGCCCACGCAGCGCTGCTGACGAACGCACCACACACGTCACCCTGACCAAGCAGGGCGCCGCACTGCGCCGGAAGGCGCTCAAGGTGCCGGCAGCAGTCGTAGAACGCCTGGGCGTCGACCTCTCCGAACTGGAACACCTGCATGCGGTGCTGACCAGGATCAACGCGGCCGCACTGACCGCTGGAGCCCTGGACACCGACTAGCCGCAAAACCGTTATGTGGCGTCCGCCACACCTCCCTGTACACCGATCGGTGTAGGTGCTGCAATGAGTAGTAGACCGATCGATATACCAAGGAGGTCATCATGTGGAACGACTCAATGGTGCTCATCGCCATCACGCTCGTCACCCTGGCCATGCTCTGGACCGCAAGCGGAGAAAACTCGATGAACTACTACGAGCGCGACACCCAGAAAGGCATGTGGCAGCGCTAGTTTGCGTGTGCGGCGGGTGTCTGTTTGTCTGAGGTCATGACCAAGGACGAAGCCGCCGAACTGATCACCGCTCGCCGCCTCGAGAAGAAGCTGACGTGGCAGCACATCGCGGAAGCGATTGACTCACCACTGATTTGGACCATTGCCGCGCTTCTCGGCCAGCACCCGGTGCCCGAAGCGAAGGCCGCCAAGGTGGCGGAACTTCTCGAGCTGGGGCCTCAGGTCACCGCCGCGTTACGGGCCCAGCCGTACCGCGGCACGCTGGACGGTGGTGCACCGTCTGACCCGACGATCTACCGACTGTATGAGGCGCTGAGCGTCTACGGCCCGGCGATCAAGGAAGCCATCCACGAGGAGTTCGGCGACGGCATCATGAGCGCCATCAACTTCAAGGTCGACATCGCGCGCCGCGCCGATCCCGACGGCGATCGTGTGGTCCTGACTCTCGACGGGAAGTTTCTCGACTACCGGTGGTGATCGCTCACAGCAGGTCGCGGATGTTGCGACCCGTAATGGCGCCCCATTTGGTGTCGAGCGCATTCATCAGCAGCTGCCAGTACGGCGCCCATAGCGTGCGTTGGGCCATCGCCGGGGGCATCGTCTTGTAGGTGGCCGTTTGTTGCGTCCACCGCCATGCCAGCCCCCTGGCGACATCGTCGATGCACCAATAAATCAGTTCATTCGGGTTGTTCGTGGTCTTCCATACGAATCCCTTTTTCGGATCACGCGTGTGGTACCAGAACTGCGCTCCATCCAGCACATACTGCGGCGCGGTGTTGGACTGGCGCTCCCCCTTGGCCAGCTCCGTCGGCACGGGTACTTCGGAGATCGCGACTTCACCAGCGAGCCGGCTCAACACGGCAATACGGACATCGAGCTGCTCGCGGATCCACTCCGAACTTCCCGGGCTCCCAGGCTCTGGCGTACTTGCGGCCGGGACAGGCGCGGGCGTCTGCTCGGAGACCGTCGGTAGATCAGCGGGGGTTGCCTGCTCGGCGGGAACACTGCCCTCGACGTCGACGATCGCCCCTCCCGCCCAGTCGACCTTGGCAGGGTTGAGCACGCCGTCTTCTTCTAACGACAAATCCACGACGTAAGCGACGTCGACGAGGGCATCGCGGGCGCCGGGTGCGAGTGAAACTCCGGGGCGCCGGGGGCCGAGCAGCGCAACGTGAACCATGAAGAATTCGCCGTCATCGTCCCGGTCGCAATACTCACGTTCATACCGGGCGGCGTCGGCCGTTTCAAACCTGTGCTTGACCGGCGGTTCCAGCAGCACACTGCAGAATTGCACGGGATGATCGGCATCTCCGTCCAGCGTGCCGAGTTCTGTTGCGCTAATGGGCAGTTCGGCGGCCAAGCTCGGCACGGCATCATCCGCCACAGCACGGATGGTGAATATGCGTGCGTCGGGTGGCCAGTCGTCTGGCTCCGGCGCGGCCCCCTCGTGACCGGTGGAATCAACCGTCATGTTCTTAACCGTATGGCAATCGTGTACTTCGGGCGACGATGGTGCACCCAGACCTGTTAGTTTTACGACAGACCGTCCCCGCTGGGGGGAGCATTTCGGACGTCAAGGAGACCACCATCGTGAAGATCAATGTGCCCATCACTGCCGCCTTGGGGGCCGTCGCGGCGGCCGCCGGACTTGCCCTGATGCCGACCGCCGGCGCCGACACCACGCTCGGCCAGCAAGGTCGCCTGACCAACGGCGACGTCGTGCAGGCGTGGACCGTCAGCGACCTGAAGGTCAGCACCGACCAGCTGTCGTACCAGCCCAAGGGCACCCTATGGGAGGCCACCGCCACCGACGAGGCCATCCAGGGCAGCGTCATCCCCATCGTCGCCAACTTCAACGCGAAGGCCAGCGACGGCGAGACCTATCGCGTGCTGTACGGCGTACCCAGCGAGCAGGGCGTGAACCCGGGAACCCTGTCGCAGGGCGAGAAGACCAGCGGCAAGATCTACTTCGACGTGACCGGTGCCGCCCCCGAGACGGTGACCTACACCTCCGGTGACGAGGACCTGCTCACCTGGAAGGCCGCGCCCGCCGCCGCGCCACGTTCGGGTGGCTCTTCGAGCCAGTCGCATGGCACC